>JANQGQ010000015.1 GCA_028277185.1 Woeseiaceae bacterium | reverse complement strand
GACAGCGGATTTTCGTGGCTGGCAAGGCGCGGCGACGAGTCATAGCGGGGCTATGGCGAGGAGCCGCAACGCCGCCAGACGCGAAAAGACGCGGCGAATCGTTCAACGAATTAACCGGACAGGACACCAGGTGGAGAGGAGATAGCCTGTGTCGGAAGCGACCTCTGCTTCGCCGCCCTCCCGCGGGGGAGCGCAGCTCAGCGAGACCACCAAGATTGCCTACGCGACCGGCAATCTCGGCAAGAGCATTCAGTGGAATGCCGTCGACCTGCTGTACCTGTTCTTCCTGACCGAAGTCGTCGGCCTGAGTCCCGCGGACGCCGGTCTCGTCATACTCGTCTCGCTCGTCTGGGATGGGATATCCGACCCGGCGGCCGGTTTCGTCATCGACCGTTACCGAACGACGTTCGGAAGCTACCAGCGCCAGATCCTGCTCATGGCTCCGCTGAGCATGTTGGGGTTCGTCGCTATTTTCCTGATTCCGGTCTCTCTGACGGAGCAACCCCTGTTGGGGGCGCTGATCGCCGGAATCGTGTTTCGAACCGGCTACACCCTGGTCGATATCCCGCATAACGCATTACTGGCGCAGATAAGCAACAACAGCAGAGAAAGATCGTCGATCTCCGCTTACCGCTTCTTCTTCAGCTCCGTCGGAGCGATCGTCATTTCGGTCGCCGCCATTCCCGCTCTGCGCACCGACGCGCCATCCCCGGTGTCGAGCTTTGTCGTGTTCGCGATCGTCGTCAGCGGCGTTTATCTGCTGGCAATGTGGACGAGCGCGTTTGGGGCACGCGGTATCGCGCCGGCAGCGGCGACGACAGCTTGCCCAAGGTCGCTTCGATCGGTCGTCGGCGACATCCTTCGCAACAGACGACTGGTCCGGGTTGTCATCGTCGCGGGGATCGTCGCGCTGTGCCTGCCCGCTTTCTCGAGGCTGGCGACATACTACGCGAAGTCATGGCTTGGAGACGCTGCGCACGCATCGACGCTCTTCATCGTGTTCGTCGTCGCGCAGATCCTGTCGCTGCCTTTCTGGCTCCGGGTGTCGAACCGGACCGAGAAGAAGCGGGCGGCCATATTTGCGCTGACGCTGTTCGCGGCAACCTGCCTCGTGTTTCTGTGGCACCCCGCTTCGGACCTGCTGTCGACGGCGATTTGCTTTGCGTTGGCCGGTTTCGCTTTCGGCGGAGTGAACACGATGACCTGGGCCATGGTGCCGGATACGATCGAATACACGGAGCAACAGTCGGGACATCGTTATGAGGCCGCGACATTCGGCCTGCTGTTGCTCGTGATCAAGGTTTGCTCGGGAGTGTCGGTCGCCATGTCCGGTTGGAGTCTCGACCTCATCGGCTACGAATCGGCCCGTGACGCGGCGGCCCCTCTCACGGGCCTCGCGTGGGCCATGGCTCTGCCGCCGCTGGTCGGCGCGCTGCTCGGCATCGTCCTGCTGCGTGGACTCAGGCTGAGCCACGCGGAACACGACGACGTGGTGAGGCGTCTGGGGTAAGCCCGGCGCGTTCGCCGGGTCGCGCCGGCTCAGACGCTCCCCACAAAGCCCTGCTGACGCCAGGCTTCGAATACCGTGACCGCGACTGCGTTGGACAGATTCAGGCTGCGATTGCCCGGCAGCATCGGCAAACGAAGGCGCCGTGCGGCCGGCAGCGTGTCGATCACGGCTTGCGGCAGGCGCCTCGTTTCCGGGCCGAACAGGAGCGCATCGCCCGGACTGAAGCCGGCCTGGGTGTACCGAAGCGGGCAGTCGGTCTCGAACGCGTAGACCCGTGACCCGGCCAGGTTGTCCAGACAAGCGTCGAGCCCGGGCCAGGTCCGAACCGAAGCGAATTCGCGGTAATCGAGTCCCGCACGACGCAGCCGGGCATCCTCGAGCTTGAAACCAAGCGGTTCAACCAAATGTAGCGAGCAGCCGGTATTGGCGCAGAGCCGGATGACGTTGCCGGTATTCGGCGGAATCTCGGGTTCGTACAGAATGACGTGGAACAGGACGCTCTCTCGCTTGCGGCCGGTGCCGCCATTGTGCCTCAATCGACAGACACACCCCCCTTGTTTCCCCACTAGCAGAAATCGAGATGGCCGAAAGCAGCCTGGCCAAAACGAATACGACCGAAGCCAACGACAACGATGCCGGTTTTCTGCGTCGCGCGCTGGGCGTTTTTGCGTACAGCCGCCGCGCGCTCGAACTCGTCTGGACGACGAGCCGGCCGCTGACGCTGACGCTTGCGGTCCTGACGATTCTCGCGGGCGTCCTTCCCGCGGGCATCGCGTGGGTCGGTAAGCTCATCGTCGATGCGGTAGTCGCGGCGATCGACGCCAGCGATCCCGACATTCGCGGCATCATCGAACTGCTGGCGCTCGAAGCCGGCATCGTCATTGCGCTTGCGGCCTGTCAGCGCGGCATCTCGGCCAGCCAGTCGCTGTTGCGGGCGCTCTTGGGCCAGCGTGTCAACGTGATGATCCTCGAAAAGGCGCTGACGCTGCAGCTCACCCACTTCGAGGACTCGGAGTTTTACGACAAGCTGACGCAGGCTCGCCGCGAGGCGTCGAGCCGGCCCTTGTCGCTCGTCAAGCAGACCTTCGGGCTCGTGCAAAACCTGCTGTCGCTGACGAGTTTCGCGGCGCTGCTACTCGCGTTCTCACCGTTTGCGGTGCTGATTCTGATCCTCGCGGGCTTGCCGTCGTTCTTCGCCGAAGCGAAATTCTCAGGCGACGCGTTCCGCCTGTTCCGCTGGCGTTCGCCGGATACGCGCATGCAGATGTATCTGGAAACCGTCATGGCGCGGGAGGACGGCGTCAAGGAGGTCAAGCTTTTCCAGCTCGGACCGCGGCTGCTCGAGCGCTACCGCAAGATCTTCAGGAAGCTCTTCGCCGAGGACCGCCGGCTGACGCTGCGCCGCGACGGCTGGGGTTTCGTGCTCGGTCTGATCTCGACCGCGGCGTTTTACGGCGCCTACGTCTGGATCGTGCTGGCAACGGTCAATGGGGAAATCACGCTCGGCGCCATGACGATGTACCTCGTGCTGTTCCGGCAGGGCCAGGGCACGGTCGCCGCGATCCTCACCAGCATCAGCGGTATGTACGAGGACAACCTCTACGTATCGAATCTCTATGAATACCTGGAGCAGCCCGTGCTCGCGCAGTCCGGCGACTACGAAGAGGGGCCGGACCCGGCGCGCGGACTCGAGCTCGAGAACGTCTCGTTCCGCTACCCCGGGGCGACGAGCGACGCACTCTCCGACCTGTCGTTGACGCTCCGGCCGGGCGAAAGCCTCGCGATCGTCGGCGAGAACGGCTCCGGCAAGACGACGCTGATCAAGCTGATCACCCGGCTCTACGAACCGACGCGCGGCACGATCCGTCTCGACGGGCTCGAACTCGCGGAATGGAACGTCGAGGCGCTCAGACGGCGTACCGGCGTAATCTTCCAGGACTTCGGCCGCTACCAGTTCTCGGTCGGCGAGAACATCGGCGCCGGCGACGTGCGCTTCATCGACGACAAGACCCGCTGGAGCGACGCCGCGGAAACCGGCATGGCAGCGCCGTTCATCGAGGACCTGCCCGAAGGTTACGAGACGCAACTCGGCCGCTGGTTCAAGGGCGGCCGCGAGCTGTCGGGCGGACAGTGGCAGAAGATCGCGCTGTCGCGCGCGTTCATGCGCAGCGATGCGGACATACTCGTGCTCGACGAGCCGACGGCCGCGATGGACGCCGCGGCCGAGGCGAACATCTTCGAGCACTTCCGGACGATGTCCCGCGACAAGATGACGATCCTGATCTCACACCGTTTCTCGACGGTCCGTAAGGCCGACCAGATCATCGTGCTCGGCGAGGGCCGCGTGCTGGAGCAGGGCAATCACGAGAGCCTGATGGCCGAGGACGGTCAGTACGCGAAGCTCTTTCGCCTCCAGGCCGAAGGCTACCGCTAGGGAGCCTCCGCCTGAGTCTGGTGAGGGTCCACGGCCGTCGGCGTGCCGATTTACGCGCCAATGCTGATGTGCCCGGCGCAAGGCGGTAAAATTCGTGCTCATGAGCCTTCCTGCCGAACAATTGCGCGGTCCGCTGCACGTCGATTTCTGCGGCCTGCCGTTCACAACGCCGATCGTGCTGCTGTCGGGCTGTGTCGGCTTCGGCGAGGAGTACACCCGGGTCGAAGGTTTCTCCAATGCCGACGTGGGCGCGGTCGTGCTCAAAGGTACGACCGGCGAAGCGCGCCTGGGGAACCCCGCGCATCGCGTTTACGAAACCCATGATGGCATGCTGAACGCCATCGGCCTGCAAAACCCCGGCGTGAACACGGTCGTCGACGACATCCTTCCGGGCCTCGACTTCAGCGAGACGCGCTTTCTCGCCAACGTCTCGGGATCGACGATCGAGGAGTACGAGCGCGTCACGAAGCGTTTCGACGATTCGCCCATCGATGCCATCGAAATCAACATCTCCTGCCCAAACGTCAAGGAAGGCGGCGTTCAGTTCGGCAACGATCCGGAGATGTCGGCCCGCGTCGTCGCGGCCTGCCGCGCGCAGACGTCCAAGCCCATCGTCACAAAGCTGTCCCCGAACCAGACCGACATTCAGGAGAACGCGCGCCGCTGCATCGAAGCCGGTACCGACGGCTTCGCGGTCATCAACACCGTGACGGGCATGGCTATCGACGCGGAGGCGCGCAAGCCGGTGATCGGGAATCGTCAGGGCGGATTGTCCGGACCCGCGATCAAGCCGATCGCGCTACTGAAGACACATCAGGTTTACCAGGTCGCGAAACCGCACGACGTACCCATCATCGGCCAGGGCGGTATCGTATCGGCCACGGATGCCCTCGAATTCATCATCGCGGGCGCGACGGCAGTCGGCGTCGGGACCGCGCTGTTCTACGATCCGCTCGTCTGCAAGAAGATCAATGCCGGCATTCTGGACTATCTCGAGCGCCACAGCATGAATTCGGTTGCCGAACTAGTTGGTACGCTGGAATAAGACTTCGGCCGCGTCATTGTCTGCTAGTTGCTTCCCAAGGTGTACAGAACAGTCACTTGTAGACAGGCTGGCAGGCCCATGTGCTGCTTTGTTCTGAGGATTGTCGAAGAGAGAGCGAGCGGCGAGTAGTCGGCTTGCGTAGCACCATTAGTCTTCCGGAAATGTAACCGAACCCTCAACGTCCGGAGCGTCCGCTTAGTTTGCCGGCTCAACGGGCTCGTTTGCAGAATCGATCTGATCATCTTCGCTTGCCTGACTGGAGTCGACCGAAGTCTGTTCCACCGACTCGCCGCTCTCGACACTTAGCTGTAATTCGACTGACGTAGAAGGAACCGATGAAGTCGTCGGACTGTGGGACAGCAAACCAGTCCAGTTCTCCAAAGCGAGCTCAAACAGTACTGGAAGAACTGTCGCGGCAAACGCGAGACCCAGTGGCACGAAGATCCCCCAAAACAACCTTCTTGTAGTTTCGTACTTCGCTTCGAGATCCCGAAGCTTCGCACCAACAATCTGCGGAGAATAGACTTGTCCCATTGCCCTATCGACCAATTCGCTACCGATCCTGCTTTGACCTCTGCCATCGCCCTTGTACGTATGAACCGTTTTCTGATCCAGCATCGCATACCAGATCAGAAACAGCTGATCGCCTTCGGATATGGTGACGGGATTCGCCCCGGCATTGTAGACCGTGAAGATCAGACGTCCTTCCCAACCCGGATCCACGTGAAAACCGGATGCGTTAATCAAACCCTTGAATTTGTAGGTGGTTTTTAACGAAATGAACGCCATGCAGTCCGAAGGTACAAGCACCGATTCCTTCGTCAGCAGAAACGCGTACTGTCCAGGCGGGATCGTGAACCCTTCGCGCTCGCAAAGCCTTCTCTTGACCTCTGTTTCCTTCCCGGACCGATCGTTGGTGATTACAACTTCCGGCCCCATCCGCAAGGCAATTGCCGAGCAGTCAACGCTATCCTTTCCTAGTTCAGGAACGAGCTCAGTCAGTCGTTTCGTAAGTGTTTCGCCGCTTAGGAAAGACACCTGCGCCTTGCCTAGCTAGCTTCGCGCAAGACGCTTGTTGCTGTACGGAGCAGGTTCGAGTCTCGCCAATCCCGATTCTCTTCCATCGTCTTCCAGGCAGCACGAATCTCGGATTCCAAGTCGAGATTGAGTGAGCGCGCAGCACGAACAGCAATTGCGGCGATTCGGGCCGTACCGTCTTCAAGAACACGCCTGTAAGGGTAGTCCTCCAGATGATCGAGTGACTCTACTGCCTTGGCCATCTCGCTCATGGGCGTTGCAAGCGCCAAACCCATTTCTCGCGGATCTTTCAGATCGTTGCTGGCTGCAGACACAGCCTTCGTTACCAGCGGACTCACGGACAGTCTCATCGCCAATGCATTGGCCGTTGCGAGACAGATAATCGCCGTATCTACAACGAGCTTTCGATACTCCTGTTCGGTTGTCCGATCGCCGGCAATGAGTCGGCCGGCATACTTCGCGAAATGCAGCACCATGTGGGTTACACGGCGGTCAAGCGGCAGGTTCAGAATCTCGATGTGAGCCAGTTCGTCGTGAACTCGCTGCTGCTCCTGCAATGTGTCAATGTAATGTTCAGCTTGCATTTCGCGATGCCTCCATTTGATCGACTTGTCGCATAGCGTCATCGCGAACTTTTGCCAATTCAATCATGAAGCAGAATACCATTTGGCCACCGCGCCCAAGATCGATGAATTGGCCCATTTCGTCTTCGATGAAGACGTCTACGCCATTCGTGATCATGAACCGTCCGGGCAACGCCGTTCTCGTGATAGACCCTTGCAGATCGGCCAGTTTGTCGAGGGCGGTACGAGTCCGCGCCACAGAAACACCAGCATCAAGCATCATCTTGATCACCCGCAGAACGACAAGGTCACCGAACGAGTACTTTCTTCGACAACCCCTACCCGGCTTGTCGTCAATCGATGGCCTAAGCGTGCCCGACCGGCACAGGTAATCGAGCATGTACGGCGTGAGGCCGCTTACGGCTGCCGCTTGGCTACTGGTGAAATCCGATAGGAGGATTTTATCGACCACGATGACATAGTATTGCTCGAAACTATGAATTATAGCCGAATTCCGGGATCTTCTGTTTGAATGTCGACCCAAGTTTCCGGCAGATAACCGGCTGTCTACATCGGCGATTTTTGCGGAAAAGCCTTTGGCTATGCGGTTGCCCGCCGGCACTGAAGCCAAGAACGGGGACACGACGACTGGTGGTCCCAACACGGCAGCGTAAACCGCCAAGGCTGGACGCTGTCGTCGGCCAACGAGCCCCTCAGCGGCCCTAGACAGGCCGGAGACACTCCGGCCACCGGCGCAGGGAACGCTACGCGCGCACGGACTCGAAAAACTCCAACAGCGCGCGATTGACCGCCTCGGGTGCCTCCTGCTGAATCCAGTGGCCCTCGCCGTCGACGATCGTCGCGCCGCGGAAGTCCGTGCAGAAGGCGCCCGGATTCGCGAACAGATCGACGCCGGGCACCATGTAGCGGACGCCGTCTTTCGAGCCGGCGATGAAGCAGCTCGGCTGATCGACGGTCAGCTCCGAAAGCTCTGGCAACTGTTCCCAGTCGCGATCCTGAGCCCGGTAGCGATTCAGCGGGCCGCGGAACCCACCGGCTTCGTAAGCGTCGACGAAGTACCCGAGATCCGCCTCGCTAAGCCAGTCCGGCAGCGTTTCCGGGAGCGGCATGCCGTCGAGCAGACCGCTGTCGGGCGGCTTGTTGCCGAACGCGGCCACGGCCTCGGGGCTTGCGTCGCCGGATCCAGCGTAATACACGGAGAGCAGCGTACGCCGGACATCGGCTTCGAGTTCCGCCTCCGGAACGCCTTCCTGCTGAAAGTAGAGCTGGTAGAAGAAGGTGTCCGGGTACAGCGCCTTGTACATCACCGTCGGCGGTACTTCGCCGCGCTGGAAGTAGGGCACGCTCAGGCCGGCTACGGCGCGCACGCGCTCTTTGTGCAGAACCGCCGTATTCCAGACGATCGGTGCGCCCCAGTCGTGGCCGACGAGGCTGGCCTGTTCCTCACCCATGGCATCGATCAGGCCGACGATGTCGGCCGTGATCTTCGTCATCGTGTAGTCGTCGACCGCATGCGGTTTGTCGCTGCCGCCGTAGCCGCGCACGTCCGGCGCGACGACCTTGTAACCCGCGTTTGCCAGCGCCCGAATCTGGTGTCGCCACGAGTACCAGAGTTCGGGCCAGCCGTGCACGAGGATGACGAGCGGACCGCTGCCCTCGACTGCGGCGCGCAGCGTGATGCCGTTGGTCTCGATCATTTCGAGCGCAAAGCCCGTATCCCCGCCGGCAGTCGGGGGCTCCTCCGCGGTACCGTCAGCCGCTGGCGTGGCGACTTCGTCGCCGCCTCCGCCGCAACCGATCAACCCCGCCGCGATACCCGCGGCGCCGACGTTCTTCAATGCTTCTCGTCTGTTCATCGTCCCGTGTCTCCGCCGCGCGGCCAGGGCCCTCGGCGTTGTGTAGTTTTAGCTGGTCCCGCTACCGGCATCAGTCGTCCTTCGTCAGGAAGCGCACGATCTCGTCGCTGATCTCACCGAGGGCCACCGCCTTCGCATCGGCGCGCGCGCGAAAGCGGGTCTCCTGGAAGTTTGTGTCGCCCTCGTTCCTGGCGATGTCGTAAGCATGTGTCGCAACCGTCGTGAACGGCACCAGCCCCGTGCGCGTGTCGAGCAGCACCGCCTCAACGACGCAATAGGCGCGCACCACGGGCGGCCGGAAGAGGCGGGAGCGATCGAAGCTCCGGCAGTCCGTGCGATACACCAGCAGGAGATCCGCCTGATAGCGCGCGGCGGCCTCGCGCAGGCGAGGTACCGTGCGGTCTTCAGGCACGAGGATAGGCGGCAGGTACGACGCATCGTAAACCCGCGGAGACTGCCGGAGCCGGCCGACGACGTCGCGCCGAATATCCTCCGATGCCAGCGCCAGCTCTTCCGACCATGTCGACCATACCTCGCGGTCGAGCGGCATCAGCGCAATGCGACTGAGGCGCGGCGGCTCGTAGCGATGTTCGAGGATCGTTCGGATCGCGTCGTCCGAGAGCGTTTCGGCATCGCCGGCGAACAGCGATTCCGTCTCACTCGCGACGACAGCCCCGTCGTACTTATCGTAGTAGGCATCCGGGCGTTCCATCGTCGCGACCGGCACGGTACAGGCGGCAAGCGCCGGGGCCGCCATGAGGAGTACGAGCAATCGATTCATAGTGCGACCATTCTAGCCCGCATTCTTCGAGGATGCGGCGCGACGGCATCGGTCCGGTCCTAAACGTAGACCGGGCCAGGCGAAAACGGACCGCTGTCGTTCGGCCTGAGGAGCGCAAAGTCGCCGGCGAGAACCCGGCCGGCCAGCCATGCGCTCAGTGGCTCCAGCGAATGACCCGGACTCTGGCGAACGAGAAGCACGTTGTCCGCCCGCCGAACCAATCCACCGACGCAAACGACCGTTTCGCTCACGTCGCGGCGCCGTAGACGTCCGCTTCGACGGCAGCGCTCATCCGCCGGAGCTCGCCTTACGCTTCAGCGGAACCAGCAATCCGGCGGTCAGCGCGCCACCCACCGCGAAGACGAAGGCCGCAACGTCGATCCAGTCCGCCGGCTCGTCGCCGAAGCCGAACAGGGCGAGCAGTGCGATGCCGAGGCAGATGGCCATCGCGCCGCCGACCTGGCGCGCTGCGCCGGGTATCGGCGCGTCTCCGGGACGGCCGCGCCGCTCGAGGGGCGACAGCAGCAGCGCAAGCGGCAGCAACAGCGCCCACAGCACGGCGATCCACAGCGGCCGCGACAGCCACCACTCCCCGGTGCCCGGCTCGAGGCCGAAACCGTAGCCACCGGCGAGATACAGGACGCCACCCAACACGATCATGACGGTGATGTGCCAGAGGTAGATCGTCATGATCATCGAGTTGACGAGCACCGTGAAGGTCCACAGCCGCAAGTTTTCGAGGGCCCGCCGCGCCGGCGCTTCGAGCGCCATCAGCACGCCAAACTGCAGGCAGGCCAGCGCGATGAGCGTGATCTTCGGCGGCAGCGTATTGCTCAGGCCCTCGTCGGGCGATCCCACCATCGCAAGCGGATAGGGCCCTTCGAAGATCAGGAGCCACAGCGCCGCAAAGCCGGCCGCGGCAAGCGCGAGAAGCCACGGCGTCGCGGGCAACCGCCCCCTCTGCCACGCGAAGCCGAGCTGGTGGACCGCCAGCCAGACCCAGAAGTAGTTGCTCCAGCCGAAGGCGCGGAGATCGAAAGCGAAGAACAGGACGTCCACGACGACGGCCAGCGCCGCGAACGCGATGACCGAGCCATAGCCCGCGCGCTGCCAGAAGCGCCAGGCAAGCGGTGCCAACAGCGCCACCATGATGTAGATCGCCAGAAACCAGGTAGGTATCAGCGACGCCTGCGACATGTACTGGATCGCCGCGGGCGTCACGTCGAGCAGACGCATGACGAGAGCGATACCCGCCCACACGAGCATCAGCACAATGACCGGCACCGCGAGGCGCGTCAGGCGCGCGATGAGCCACTCCGCATAGCCCTGACCCTTGCGCTCGGCGCTGGCAAGCGACACGGCGTTGGAGTAGCCGCCGACGATGAAGAACACCGGCATGACCTGAAACAGCCAGGTCAGCCATTGAGTGTCGGGGCGGTCCTTGAGCAAATGGCCGCGTATCAGCTCGCCGTCGTGATACCACGCGGTCGCGATCAGCCAGTGACCCATGACGACGATCAGGATCGACAGTGCGCGCAGAAAATCGACGTAGCGATTGCGCTCGGGCGGCGTTTGTTCCGCCAGCGATCGCGCCGTTGTCCATAAACCCATCAGGCCCCCCTGGCCGCGGTCCACGGCATAAGCTGGCGGCAAGACTGACAAACAGCCCGCGGTCAGCGCAAGTGGCCGGAGCCCAAACTCAGTCCAGGTGCAGCGCCTTCATCTTCCGTGCCAGGGTGTTGCGGCCCCAGCCGAGGAGCTTGGCGGCCGCCTGACGGTGGCCGTTGGTGCGCGCGATCGCGGTCTTGATCAGCGCCCGCTCGAACTCGGGCAGCGCGGCATCGAGCAGCGGCGTATCGCCCTCCGCGAGGCGCCGCGACGCCCAGCTTTCGAGGCTCTGAGTCCACTCGGATATCTGCCGGTCGCCCGCGCTGCGGCCGCCGAAATCGGTCGGGATATCGGCCGCCGTGATGACGCTTCCGGGCGCCGTTACCGTCAGGCGCCGCGTCGCGTTGACGAGTTGGCGGACGTTCCCGGGCCAGTCATAGGCCTCGAGGAGATCCAAGGCCTCCGCGTCGATCGCTTTCGGGTTGGCGTTGAGTTCGTCGGCGGCCTTACCGAGATAGTGATTGATGAGGAGCGAGATGTCCTCGCGCCGTTGCCGGAGCGGCGGCGTGTTGATGCGGATGACGTTGAGCCGGTGATAGAGATCCTCGCGGAACCGCGCTTCCTTGACGGCCTGAGCGAGATTCTGGTTCGTTGCGGCAATCACCCGGACGTCGACCTTGATCGACTGCTGCCCGCCGACGCGATAGAACTCGCTCTCTGCGAGCACGCGCAACAGGCGCGTTTGCAGGGCCGGGGACATGTCGCCGATCTCGTCGAGGAACAGCGTGCCGCCGTCCGCCTGTTCGAAGCGGCCGATGCGGCGCGCATCGGCGCCGGTGAACGCCCCCTTTTCATGCCCGAACAATTCGCTTTCCAGAAGCTCGGAGGCGATCGCCGAGGTATTCAGGGCGACGAATGGCCTGCTGGCCCGCGGCGAATGCTCGTGCAGTGCCCGCGCGACGAGTTCCTTGCCGGTGCCGGACTCGCCGGTAATCAGCACGGTCATGCTCGAGCCGGAGAGCCGGCCGATCGAGCGAAACACTTCCTGCATCGCGGGCGCCTGGCCGATCAGCGACGGGATGATCTGCTCGTCCTCGGCGGCTTCGGGCGCCGCCGCCGCCGAGCGCGCCGCCTTCCTCACCAGTGCAACCGCCTCGTCGATATCGAACGGTTTCGGCAGGTACTCGAACGCGCCGCCCTTGTAAGCGGCAACCGCGTTCTCGAGGTCGGAGTGCGCCGTAATCACGATCACCGGCAGCTCCGGATGCGAATCCTTGATCCTTTCGAGGAGCGTTATCCCGCTCATGCCCGGCATGCGGACGTCGGTGATGAGCACGTCCGGCTGTGCCGTGTCGATCGCGGCCAACAGCGGCTCGGCGCGATCGAACGAACGGCCGTCGATGCCGGCCTGGCGCAGAGCCTTTTCGAGCACCCAGCGTACCGACTGATCGTCGTCGACTACCCAGGCTGTCAGCGCGTCTTTAGCCATGTGCCGTAGTCTGCTCAAGCGGCAGCCGCACGAGAAACACGGTCCGGCCCGGACGGCTTTCGAACTCGATCAGGCCGTCGTGCCGGCTGATCAGCTCCTGGGCGGCCGGCAGACCGAGGCCGGTGCCTTCGTTCCGGCTGGTAACGAGCGGGTAGAAAATCGAGTCCTGCAGTTCCGGCGGGATGCCGGGGCCGTCGTCCTCGATAGCGATCGTCGCGACGACCCGGTGGCGGATGTCGCCGATCGTGAAGTTGTGCGTGGCGCGGGTCTTGAGCGTGATGTGTCCATGCCCGTCCAGCGCGGCCACGGCGTTTTGTACGAGATTGAGAAGCGCCTGCACCATCTGCGCACGATCGAGCGCGATCTCCGGCAAACCGGGGTCGTACTCGCGCCGAATGTCGAGGCGCGCGTCGTTTTCGGCTTCGATCAGGCGCACGACGTATTCGAGCAACTCGTGGACGTTGAGCGGCTCCTTGTTCGGCGGCCCGCCTGGGCCGAGAAGGGTGTCGACGAGGCCCGCCAGCCGATCCGTTTCGCTGATGATCACCTCGGTGTACTCGCGCTGCTCGGCGTCGGGCAGTTGCCGCTCGAGGAGCTGCGCCGCGCCGCGGATACCGCCTAAGGGATTCTTGATCTCGTGCGCCAGCTGGCGAACCATCTTCCGGCCGGCGCCGTGCTGTATCAGCAGCGCATTCTCGCGGCTGATCCTGGACCGGCGGGTCACGTCGGCCAGCTCGATCAGGAGTCGCGCGCGGCCGATCTCGGCCGGCGACACGCGGCAGTCGAGAATGCGCTCGCGCGTGTGCACCTCGGTCGGCGGCAGGCGAAACTCGTTCGCATAGTTGTCGCCGGTCTCGAGCACTTTGAAGAGGATCGAAGCAAACTCCGGATCGTCGCCGACGAGTTTCAGAATCGACTCGCCGCGGGCGCGGGGGCGGCTGACGTCGAGGATATTCTCGGCCGCGGGATTGAGGTCGCAGATAATGAGGCTGCTGTCGACGAGCACGACACCGGTCGCCAGCGTGTCGACGATGCGTGCGTAGTCGGCGTTGCCGCTACCGCCCGCGAGACCGTCACCTGCCGGCGACGAGGGATTGCCTACTGGAGGATCGAGTTCTGCTGCACGTAGAAACGGTTGGTCCGGCTGCGAATCATGAGCTGCCCGGTCTCGTCGAGGACTTCCGCCTGAATGTTGTGCACACCGCGCCAGACTTCCTCGATCTGGAAGCTCGTGCCGCTGACCAGCCTCGGTTCGCCATCGAAGTAGACGCGAATCTGATGTCCCGGCTGCAGCGCTGGCTGCAGGTCCAGTGACACGTTCAGAGTCCCTTCGATGTTCCACAGCGTTTCTTCCGGTCCGGGGTTGGCCACCTCGAAACTCTGGTAGGCGAAGGGCCCCTGGTCAGGCTCCGGCTCTTCCGCATCGGCAGCCGCCCGGAGGTTGGGCCGCGGTCGCTGCCGCCGGGATACGTTTGCCTCGGGCAGCACGATTTCCTCGGCGCCCGGTTCAGGGCGATCCGAGAAATGCACGACGCCGTTTTCGTCGGTCCACTTGTACGCCTGCGCAGCAACGGCGCCGGCGCCAAAGAGGGCCGCAAGCAGCAAAATAGTCCGCGTGACCATGGGTTTAGCATAGCAGCGTCAAGCCCGGGTAGACCAGCAACCGGGCGGCCGAAAACTGCCGCCCGGTTCACAGTTTTTGCAATTTACAGGCTGTAATACATATCGAATTCGACCGGATGCGTCGTCATGCGCAGCCGCGTCACGTTTTCCATCTTGAGGTCGATGTACGCGTCGATCAGATCGTCCGAAAACACGTCGCCGGCCTTCAGGAACCCGCGGTCCTCGTCGAGTGCGGCCAGGGCCTCCTCGAGCGAGAATGCAACCAGCTTGAGTTCCTTCTCTTCCTCGGGCGGCAGGTCGTACAGATCCTTGTCCATGGCATCGCCCGGATGGATCTTGTTGGCGATACCATCGAGTCCCGCCATGAGCATCGCCGAAAACGCGAGGTAGGGATTTGCCATCGAGTCCGGAAACCGTACCTCGATGCGCCGCGCCTTCGGGTTGGCGACGTAGGGAATCCGGATCGACGCCGAGCGGTTGCGCGCCGAGTAGGCGAGAATGGTCGGCGCCTCGAAGCCCGGCACCAGGCGCTTGTAGCTGTTCGTCGCCGCGTTCGTGAACGCGTTGATCGCCTTGGCGTGCTTGATGACGCCACCGATGTAGTACAGCGCCGTATCGGAAAGACCGCCGTAACCATCGCCCGCGAACAGGTTGTCGCCGTCTTTGGCCAGCGACTGATGCACGTGCATGCCGTTGCCGTTGTCGTTGACGAGCGGCTTGGGCATGAACGTCGCGGTCTTGCCATAGGCGTGCGCGACGTTGTGCACGACGTACTTCAGGACCTGGACTTCGTCGGCCTTGCGGACGAGCGTGTTGAACTTGACGCCAATCTCGCACTGGCCCGCGGTCGCCACCTCATGGTGATGGACCTCGGTCGTGAGCCCCATGTCCTCGAGCGCCAGACACATGGCGGACCGGAGGTCGTGGAGCGAGTCGACTGGCGGTACCGGAAAGTAGCCGCCCTTGACCGTGGGCCGATGACCCATATTGCCGTCCTCGTACGAGCGATCCGTGTTCCAGGCGCCTTCCTCGCTGTCGACCTTGTAGAACGCACCCTGCATGTTGTCGTCCCAGGTCACGTTGTCGAAGACGAAAAACTCGTTCTCGGGGCCGAAGAAAGCCGTGTCGGCGATCCCGGTAGACGTCAGATAGGCCTGCGCGCGCTGCGCGAGCGACCGCGGGCAGCGATCGTAGCCCTGCATCGTCGCCGGCTCGACGACGTCGCAGCGCAGATTCAGCGTCAACTCGTCAGAGAACACGTCGAGGACGCTCGAAGCCGCGTCGGGCATCAGGATCATGTCCGACTCGTTGATCCCTTTCCAGCCGGATATCGAAGAACCATCGAACATCTTGCCGTCCTCGAACAGGTCTTCGTCGACGGTATGCGCCGGCACGGTGACGTGTTGTTCTTTGCCTTTAGTGTCCGTGAAGCGAAAATCGACGAACTTGACCTCTTTTTCCTTGATGAGGCTCAAAACCTCTGCGGGCGTCATGGATGGTTCCTCCCAATGCTGGTGGTGAGTGCGGCGGCGCGGGCACGCGCCGGGTGGCATAGCATTGCAGTATCTGTGCCAAAACAGTGCTGATGCTAAGCCTATGACTTTTATGGACTTATCGCGTTTTCGCCCGTCTGTTTCGCACCCGTACGGTGCATATGACACAAATTCTGCACTATTTCGGTGCGAAGTGCGCGCCCCGCACCCTTCTGGCGCAACGGCCGGTATGCCGCCGGGTGGACACCGTAGCTCCGGAAGCGGCCCGAGGCCCGCCCGGGCATTGAGGCTTAAGCGTTTCGTCGGCGGACCAAATCGCTATAATGCGCCGCCTTGAGCCCACGGCACCGCCTGCGACGAAGCATGTCTACAGACTCGACCGCACAAAAGCCCGGCGTCGACACGTTTCAGGCGCTGATCTTCGCCCTGCAGCAGTACTGGTCGGACCGGGGCTGCGTCATCCAGCAGCCCTACGACAAAGAGATGGGAGCCGGCACCTTTCATCCGGCTACTTTCTTGAGAGCCGTGGGCCCCGAGCCCTGGAGCGCCGCGTACGTTCAGCCCTGCCGCCGCCCGACCGACGGCCGTTACGGCGACAATCCGTTCCGGCTGCAGCACTATTATCAGTATCAGGTCGTCATCAAGCCGTCGCCGCTCGATATCCAGGACCTGTATCTCGGGTCGCTTCGTGCCATCGGCATCGACCCGAACGTCCACGATATTCGCTTCGTCGAGGATAACTGGGAGTCCCCGACCCTCGGCGCCTGGGGTCTGGGCTGGGAAGTCTGGCTGAACGGCATGGAGATCACGCAGTTCACGTATTTTCAGCAGGTCGGTGGGCTCGAGTGCCGCCCGGTCACCGGTGAGATCACCTATGGGCTGGAGCGGCTGGCCATGTATCTGCAGGACGTCGAAAGCATCTTCGACATCGTCTGGACCGACGGCCCGCTGGGCCGGATGACCTACGGCGACGTTTACCACCAGAACGAAGTCGAGCAGTCGAAGTACAACTTCGAGGAGGCCGACACGGCGGCCCTGTTCGCGGCCTTCGACCAGGCGGAAAGCGAGTGTCAGCGTCTGATCGGCGAAGGCCTCGCGCTGCCCGCATACGAGCGCATGCTGGAAGCGTCTCACGGCTTCAATCTGCTCGATGCCCGGCAGGCGATTTCGGTCAGCGAGCGCCAGCGCTTCATCCTGCGCGTCAGGACCATGGCGCGCTCGGTGGCCGAGGCGTACCTGGCGAGTCGTGAGTCTCTGGGCTTCCCCATGCTCGAGGCGGTCAAGCGGGCCGGCCAGGCCGCATGAGCGGGGCTAAGGCTCCGGCCGATTTGCTCGTCGAGCTCGGTACCGAGGAGCTGCCGCCGAAAGCGCTTGCCCGGCTGATGCAAGCCTTCGGCGATGAGCTTGCGGCCGGCCTCGACGAGGCCCGGCTCGGGCACGGCGAGGTCAGCGTGTATGCAAGCCCCCGGCGCCTGGCCGTGATCGTCGCGGACCTCGCGGCCGCACAGCCGGAGCGACGGCTCGAACAAAAGGGGCCGCCCGTATCCATCGCTTTCGACGGCGATGGCAATGCGCTTCCGCCGGCCGAGGCCTTTGCGAGGAAGTGCGGTGTCCCCGTCGCGAAGCTTGGGCGCACGAGCACGCCGAAAGGCGAGTGGCTCTCGTTCAGCGCCGTCGATCCCGGGCTGCCGCTGTCGGAACTGATTGCCGGAATCGTCGAAAACGCACTCGGCAAGCTACCGATTCCGCGCCGCATGCGCTGGGGCGACAGCGACGTCGAATTCGTGCGTCCCGCGCATTGGCTCGTATTGCTGTACGGCAGCGAGGTCCTCGACGTCGAGGTCATGGGTTTACGCGCCGGTCGCGAAACGCGCGGCCATCGTTTCCACGCACCGGCACCGATAAGCATAGAGGAGCCGTCGCAGTACCTCGAGGTACTCGAAAAAGACGGCTACGTCATCGCGGATTTCGCCCGCCGCCGGCGGATGATCGAAGCCGGCGTCGAGTCGGCGGCCGCCGACATAGGCGGAACGATCGGGGACGGTGAAGCGCTTTACGACGAAGTTACGGCGCTCGTCGAGTGGCCCGTGCCGCTGTTGGGCCGCTTCGATTCAGGCTTTCTCGAGCTGCCGCCAGAGGCCGTCACGAGTACCCTGATGAGCCATCAACGCTACTTCCCGGTCGCCGATAGCGACGGTCGTTTGATGAACGCTTTCGTCACCGTAGCCAACCTCGAGAGCAGGAACCCGGACACCGTACGCGACGGCAACGAGCGCGTCATCCGGCCGCGCCTGGCCGATGCGGCCTTCTTCTGGGACAGCGACCGGGCCCGGCGGCTCGACGCACGCATCGAGGCGCTGGATCGGGTCGTCTATCAGCAGGGGCTTGGCTCACTCGGCGACAAATCGCGCCGCGTCGCACAGCTTGCGGCGAGGCTGGCTGTGGAGTCGGGCCACGAAGCTACCGATGTCGAACGCGCGGCGACGCTGGCGAAGTGCGATCTCCTGACCGGCATGGTCGGGGAGTTCCCCGACCTGCAGGGCATCATGGGGACTTACTACGCGAGTGCCGACGGCGAACGGCAGACCGTGGCAACCGCGATTCGCGAACACTATCTGCCGCGCTTCGCGGGCGACGAACTGCCCGCGTCGGCAGAGGGACGGCTGCTCGCCCTGGCCGACAGACTCGATACCCTCGCCGGCGTTTTCGCCATCGGCAAGCGGCCGTCCGGCAACAGCGATCCTTTCGGCCTGCGGCGGGCGGCCCTCGGCGCGGTGCGCATCCTGATCGAGTGCGAGATCGAGATCGACCTCAAAGCGGCGATCGCGGCAAGCGTCGCCGCCCAACCCGGCGGCGATCGCAAGGACGACACCGCGCTGGCCCTGGAGTTGTATCACTTCGTCGCCGAGCGCCTGCGGCGCTATTTCCAGGATCAGGACCCGACGCTGGCAACCGAAACCGTCGACGCCGTCATGGCGCGGGAGCCGGCCTCACTCCTCGATTTCGCGCATCGCCTCGCCGCGGTCAGACAGTTTCTGGCGCTCGACGAGGCGGCGAGTCTCGCTGCCGCGAACAAACGAATCGCGAACATCCTCGATAAGACCGGCGCCGGCGCCCGCGACGATGCCGTCGACACGGCCCTGCTCAGCGAGTCGGCGGAACGGGAGCTTCATGCGGCGCTCGACAAGATAGACGGCGACCTCGAGCCGCTGATTGCCGGCCGCGACTATACGGCCGCGCTCAGCACGCTGGCAAAACTCAAAGCGCCCGTCGACCGTTTCTTCGACGACGTGATGGTGATGGCCGATGACGACGCGCTGCGCAGCAACCGACTCGCGCTTTTGGCAGCCGTTCGCAGCCGGTTTCTCGAGGTGGCGGACGTATCGCGACTGTCGGTGACGTGAGCGCCCTGGTCATTCTCGATCGCGACGGGGTCATCAATCGCGATTCCCGCGACTATGTCCGGACGGCGGACGAGTGGATTCCGCTGCCGGGAAGTCTCGACGCCATAGCGCGCCTCAACGAGGCGGGCTACACCGTCGCGGTCGCGAGTAACCAGTCGGGTCTGGCTCGCGGCTATTTCACGCGCCGCGAGCTCCGGGCGATGCATCGCAAGTTCCGGCGCCTGCTCAAGCGGGCTGGCGGCCGCGTCGCGCGGATCGAAGTCTGTCCGCACGGCCCCGGCGACGGCTGTAGTTGCCGAAAGCCGGCGCCCGGCCTGATAACACGCCTGCACAAGCGCTTCGGGGCCGTGCCGGGCAACGTCGCCGTAGTCGGCGACTCGCTACGCGACCTCGAGGCTGCGAGAGCGGCCGGCTCGCAACCGGTGCTGGTGCGCACGGGCAACGGCCGGCAAACGGAAGCCGCTCTGCCGCCGGAATTCGCGGACATCCCCGTTTACGACAATCTCGCGGCCTTCGCGGATGCCGTCGTGACGCCGGGTATCGGCGGCAAAGCGGGCGCCTGAACGTGCTGTTTCTCCGCTCGCTGATCTTCACGACCTTCCTGTTCGTTACGGCGATGCTCGGCGGAATCGTGGCGCTCGTGACCTTCTGGGCGCCGTTCCGCTGGCACTGGGCGCTGACCACGGGCTGGTGCCGGCTGTCGGTCTGGGCGGGCGAGTTTTTTTGCGGCATGAAGGTGGTCGTCGAGGGCAGGGAGAACATCCCGACCGAACCCAGCGTGATCATGATCAAGCATACGACCGCGCTCGAGACCTACTGGCACGTGACCGTGTTCCCGCGCACGGCCTGGGTCATCAAGCGCGAGCTTTTGTGGCTGCCTTTCTTCGGCTGGACGCTGGCGCTGCTCCTCGACCCCATCGCAATCAACCGCAGCTCCGGCAAGACCGCCGTCAAGCAGGTCATCGAAAAAGGCAAGGCGCGACTTGCGAGCGGGGTATGGGTAACGGTGTTTCCCGAAGGCACGCGCATGCCGCCGGGCGAAACCCGCAAATACGGGATCAGCGGCGCGGCGCTTGCGGCGGAGGCGGGCGCCAGGATCGTCCCGGTCGCACACAACGCGGGCGATCTGTGGCGCCGCCGCGGCTTCACGAAGCGCCCCGGCACGGTACGCTTCGTCGTCGGCCCGCCCGTGGACGCGTCGACGCAGTCGCCGAAGGAAACCAACCGGATCGTCCAGAACTGGATCGAGACGACAATGGGTGAGATCAGCCAGGTCTACCGCGACAAAACCGATGGCGCGGGACCGTGACGCGGTCTGCCGACTCGGGTCTCAGCGGCCCGGGTTGGGTACCTCACCCATGGCCTTGAGTTCCTCCACCTGGCCCTCGTTGACCTCGAAGATGCGGTTTATCAGGCAACCGCGAATCGTGTCGGCCCGGGGGCGGATGTAGTTCGGGTCGTGCCGCAGATCCGGCTTGATGTCGAACGTATCGCGTAACTCCCAGCAGTCGCGGTGAAACTCGATCAGGTAGTCCCGCCGCCGGGTCGTAAAAACGATGTAGCGCGGATTGAGCTCGTCGAAGTCCGACATGCGGTCGGTGCGAATCCGGTCGACTTCCTCGAGTCCGGTAACTTCGATGAAATCCTCAACCGCGACGACGTCCGGTGGGGGTTCGCGCGTTCCGGCGCAGGCGCTCAGGACCGTTCCGAGCAGCAACAGCAGTAAGCCTCTCATGGCAGCCTCCTTATGCATCGCGTGGCTCGTTCGCGTCACGAGAGTCGCGATGCTCGCGATACAGTTGATCGACATAGGCGCTGGCCGCAGGGAACCGGTGGCGAAATTCCTCGATATCGCGACGCATTGCCTCGGGCAATGCCTCGATATCGAGCAAGGGCTCGTTGCTGCCGCCCATGTTCGGCGGCAGCGCCCAAACCGATGATAGCGCGGCGAACGCGTAGTCTGTGTAGTTTGGGACTCCGTCACCGAGTATCGAGTTCAGCGACTCCTGCTCACCGAGACGTCGATCGACTTCGCTCAAGACCTCCTCGATGCCGCTTTTGGCGCGCTCGTAGCTGGCCGGACCGATCCGGAATGCCCGGCGAATCAGGCGCGCCTGGACCGGGTACAGCCAGCGAAGCAGGCGACGCTGCCACGCCGGGACTCGCTTATCGTGCACGCCCCATGCGCGGAGCGTCAGCTCCGGCTCGTCCAGCAGATGACTGTAAACCCAGACCTGCAGCATCCGCCCGTAGCGGTCGAGGCGCTTCTCCAGCGCGGTTCGTTCCGGCGTCGGCTCGAGGAACAGAGCGGCGTCGGGGCGTTCGCGCGCAAACGTGCCCCAGAGGTAGCGCAGGATCTCCGACGAGTTGCCGATATGCGATGTCACCCGGCCGGTGCGGAACCTGAGGATCGGCACGGTGCGGCCGCGATAGAACGCGTTCAGCGTTCCGGCCCAGCGGCGCTCCTCGTAGGGCACGCCGAGTTTGTCGAGACACCAGCGGACCTTTTCGGCGAAATGGCTTGCCGTGATCGTATCGAGCACGAACGCCTCCTCCCCGGGCTTCCTGCCCAGACCCACCAGCGTCGCGAGCCACGCCCAGACAAGCAGCGCGAGGACGATGAGCAGCGTGGTGAGCAGCGACAGATCCGCCGCCGCGACGACGATCGGCAGCAGAAAAGCGATGCCGGTAATGAGAGCCTGCTGGCGCGGCACTGGAAGCCTCCGGTTTTCGGGCGTGACGGCGGTCAGGCGCGATCAGACATCGAGGTTGGCGACGGTCAGCGCATTTTCCTCGATGAACGCGCGGCGCGGTTCGACCTGGTCGCCCATGAGCGTCGTGAAGATCTCGTCGGCCTTGACCGCGTCTTCGATCCTGACCTGCATGAGCCGGCGCGTTTCCGGATTGACGGTCGTGTCCCAGAGCTGCTCCGGGTTCATCTCGCCGAGGCCCTTGTAGCGCTGAATCGTCTGACCGCGCCGAGCCTCGCCCATGAGCCACCCGACCGCCGAGCCGAAATCCTCGATCGTCGCGCGGCGCTCACCCCGGCTCACGTACGCGCCTTCGGCGATCAGGCCGTCGAGTTTTTCCGCCAGCGTCATGATGTGACGGTACTCGTTGGTGTCGAAGAACTCGCGCGGTAAGTAGCGAGTCTGGCCGATACCATGCTGCACGCGCGTGATCGCGATGCGCACTCCCTCACCGTCTTCGTCGCCCCGCTCGAGGCTTGCCGCGAAGCTGCCGCCGT
>JANQGQ010000022.1 GCA_028277185.1 Woeseiaceae bacterium | reverse complement strand
GCAAGCAAGAATAGGCCCGGACCCGGAGCCGCCATATCAGGCGAGTTCCCTAGGAACCCTCGGTTTGTACGTAGCGGGCATTACGGGGATCTACGGATTCCGGGGCGCTCCGTGCAGATCTATTGTGCAGTCTGGACGGAACCGCAATGGGGGCGTTCATGCCGGATGATACGGTCGCGACACTACGCGCGGAACTCGAGGCGCAGAAACGCGTGCTCGAGGACCGGCTCGAGCGAATCAAGGCCAACGTCCGGCGAGGATTCGATGCCGATTCCGCCGAAATGGCGCGTGAGCTCGAAAATCAGGAAGTAGTCGACGCTCTGGGGAACGAGGCGACCGCCGAACTCGCCCGGATATCGGCAGCGCTTCTGCGGATCGATGCCGGCGATTTCGGGGTCTGTCTGGATTGCGGCGATCCGATCGCCTCCGAGCGACTCGCCGCTGCGCCCTACGCCGAGCGATGTATCGATTGCGCCAACGAGGCCGAACGGGCTCCGGGGTCTTAAGCGTGCGCGCTGCCGTCGGCAATATGCATGCGAACCAGGTCCGCGAGTGAGCGTGCCTGCATTTTTTCCATAACGCGCGCCCGGTGGATCTCGACGGTCCGCTGACTCACGCCCAGCTCGAAGGCGATTACCTTGTTCGGTTTGCCCGTGACGACGAGTTCGAAGACTTCGCGCTCTCGCTGGGTAAGCTTGTCGATGAGCGATCGGATTTCTTCGGTGCGTCGCGCTTCGGCCCGACGCTCTTCGTCCGTCCGCAATGCCAGGTGAATCCTGTCGAGCAGTTCCTGATCGCGGAACGGCTTCTGGATGAAGTCTACGGCACCCTTCTGCATGGCTTCGACCGCCATGGGTACGTCGCCGTGGCCGGTGATGAAGATGATGGGGATCGAATTGCCGCGCTTGATCAGCTCGTCCTGAAGCTCAAGCCCGCCGAGTCCCGGCATTCTTATGTCCAGTACGAGGCAACCGGCCTCGTGGCCGCCGCCGTGCCTGTCCAGGAACTCATCGGCGCTGGGCAGGATTTCGTGCTTCAGGCCGACGGACTCGAGAAGTGCCTGCATGGCGACGCGAATCGCCGAATCGTCGTCGACGATGAACACTGTGGGTTCGTTCTGTTCTGTCTGCATACTCGGGAAGGGCCTGAACGAGGTGGGCGACCGCCGGGGTGCCACCGCGGGATTATGGCGAAGCGGGCGGGCGGACTCAATCTCCGGGCGGCAGAAGGCGCACCCCCGGGAGGCCCTTAGTCGAGTCGCTTGCTGAAGCGCATGGCGGCCAGAGTCAGCGCTATCGCGGCGAACCCCGCAAGCGCAAGCAGCTCGGTACGTAACTCGAACAGCGTGGCCTCGCGCAACATAATGCCGCGCGTCAGCCTGATGAAATGGGTGTTCGGCAGCAGTTCGCCCAGAATCTGGGCGAATCGCGGCATGCCGTCGAACGGAAACATGAAGCCCGAGAGCAGGATGGACGGCAGGAGCACGAAGACCGTCATCTGCATAGCCTGGAACTGGGTCGTGACGAGTGTCGAGACGAGGAGCCCCAGCGCGAGGTTGGCGGCGATGAAGACGGAGGCGGCGATATAGAGGTCGACGATGCTGCCCCGAACCGGAACCTCGAAGAGCAGACTGCCGACCGCGAGGATCAGGGCAAGCTGAATCAGTCCGATAGCGATGTAGGGCAGGACCTTCCCGATCATCAGTTCGGCGGAGCTGACGGGCGTGTTGATCAGGAGTTCCAGATTGCCGCGCTCGCGCTCGCGCACGATCGCGACGGCCGTGAAGAGCATCATCGTCATCGTCAGGATGACGCCCATCAGTCCGGGGACGATGTTGACGGGCGTGCGCCGCTCGGGATTGTAGTAGGGACGCACTTCGATCGCGGGCACGCCGCCCGCGCCGTCCGTTGCCGAGTCGAAGCGGATCGGCATGCTGCGAAGCTGATTGGCGACGCCCAGTATCGTCGGATCGCTGCCGTCGACGAGGAGGTGCACGGCGGATCGCTCCTGGTCGATCACGCGCCGGTCGAAGTCGACGGGGATGTGCACGCCAATGACGATGCGGCCGAGACGGAGCAGCTCCTCCAGCTCTTGCGGCGAGTCGACCTCGAAGCGCAGGTCGGCGACTTGCGTTTGTCCGACTCTTGCAACGAACTCCCGCGACAGATGCGTGCGCGCCTCGTCCGCGACGGCTGTCTTGAGATTGCGTACGTCGGTGTTGATCGCATAGCCGAACAGGAGCATCTGGATGACCGGCAGCCCGACGACCATGCCGAAGGTCAGACGATCCCGGCGGAGCTGACGCAGCTCCTTGCCGACGATCGCACCGAGTCGCGACAGGCTGTTCACGGCGTCCCGCTCCGGGGCTTCTGCGTTACCGCAACGAATACGTCCTCGAGACTTGCGGCGGCTACATCGCAGCGGGCCGGCACGCCGGACGTTTCGAGCCTGGCCGTGACCAGACCCGCCGGATCCGCGACCGAGTCCGGGATCAGCACGCGCAGCCGGATACCCAGCTGGGTGATACTCACAATCCCCGGCGTCCCGGCGAGTGCCTGCTGTGCGGCAAAGGGATCATCGGCCTGTACTTCGACGGTATGCATCCCCATGCCTGCCTTGAGCGCCTCGGGGGTCCCGTCGGCAACTTTGGCTCCGCGATCGAGAATGGCGAGGCGGTGACAGCGTTCCGCCTCGTCCATGTAATGGGTCGATACGAGGATGGTCGTGCCGTCGTCGGCGAGTGCGAAAAGCTTCGCCCAGAAGTCGCGGCGACTTTGCGGGTCGACGGCGCTCGTCGGCTCGTCGAGCAGGAGGAGGTCGGGTTTGTGCAGGACTGCGGCGGCCAGCGCAAGACGCTGCTTCTGGCCGCCGCTCATCGTGCCGGCAAGCTGGTTCGGGCGATCGGCCAGATCGTAGTTGGCCAGCAGCTCGGCGATACGCTCCCGCCGGCGATCGCGGGGCCAGGAGTAAATGGCGGCCATGAACTCGAGGTTCTCCAAAACGGTCATGTCGCCGAACAGCGAGAACTTCTGGGTCATGTAACCGATGCGCGACTTGAGGCTGTGCGCGTCTCCGGGTACGTCCACGCCGAGTACCGTGACCCGGCCTCCGGTCGGCGTAAGCAGACCGCAGAGCATCCGGATCGTCGTGGACTTGCCGCTGCCGTTCGGCCCGAGGAACCCGTAGATTCGGGCCCGCGGGATCTCGAGATCGAGAGAGTCGACGGCGACCAGGCTGCCGAAGTGACGGGTCAGCCCCCTGGCCTCGATCACGAAGTCGCTCACGGCCGGACCGGTTTATCGAAATCGACCTGGGCGATCATTACGTGACTCACGGCCGGGCCGACTCGGCGAAGTCGAATTCGGCTTCGAGAGGGACGCCGTCCGGCAGCCGTTCGGCAAGACCGTCGATATCGATCTTGGCCTCGTAGCTGAGGCGGCCCCGATCGCGCTCGGTCAGTGCCTGATAGGGCGTAAATGCCGCCTCGCTCGAGACCCAGCGTACGGTGCCCGACACGGGCTCGTCCCGGCCGTCGATGTAGAGGGCCGCCTTACGGCCGGGCGTGACGCGCACGCGTAGCCGCTCCGGTACGTAAACCCGCGCGTGCGGCTGCTCGCCGGCGAGAAGCACCATCACGGGTTGGCCGGCGGCCGGCCTTTCGCCGACCTCGAACAGCCGGCGGCCGGCTACCCCTGCAACCGGCGCCCGCAGCTCGAGGCGTTCGACGTCGATCCGGGCACTCCGCACCCTTGCGCTGGCCTCGGCCACTACGGCCTCGGCTTGCGTCAGTTCTTCCACCGTGGTTCCGGCAAGCCGCTCCGCCAGTTCCGCGCGGCGCAGCTCGAGCGTTGCATTCGCGGTCTCCAGATCCCGCCGCGCTCTGTCGAGCGCTTCCGGCGACGCCAGATCGCGTGCCGCGATTTCGCGGATGCGTTCGAACTCGGCCGCGAGAAACACCCGGTCCTGCTCCGCCGCGTCGAAGTTCGCGCGGGCTGCCTCGATTTGCTCGTCCCGCGGTCCGCGCAGCAACTCGTCGAGACGGCCGCGGGCGTGCATGAGCCCGGCTTCCGCCTCGGCAAGCCTGGCGGCGGCCCGCGTCGGATCCTGAACGACGAGCACCTCGCCGGTTTCCACCCGGGCGCCTTCGGCAATCAGAATCCCGACGATCGGCTCATTGCTGTCCGCGACGAGTTCGACACGGTCGGAGGTCAGCTCGCCGACGACGCGATCGACTGACTCGTCGCCGGAGCATCCCGCCAACAGAATGCAAAGAACGAGAGCTGTAAGCCTTTTCATGCGCTGGTATCCGGGTTTGCGTGCAGGTGTTCGAGCAGCATATCGATATGCGTGTCGATCATCGCGTCGGTATCGAGCGACTGCTTGCTGAACAGCAGCTTGAACAGCACGGCCAGGACGACCGGTGACATCACGAGTTGCGGGAATTCCTTGAGACGCGTGTCGCGAAACTCGCCCAGCTCGATGCCGCGCTCGATCAGGCCGCGAATGGCATCGAGACCGCGCGACGCAACGTTGTCCCAGTAAAAACTGACGAGATCGGGATGCCGGAAGCCCTCGGTCAGCATCAGCCTGATGACGATCGCCGCGGGCGAGCCGGGGACCTTCCGCATGAACTCGCGGACCGGCCCGCGAATGAACTCGGTCGGACTCAGATCCGGGTCTGCCGTTTGCGCGAACAGCGCGTCCACGCGCGGCAGCACGACGCTCCGCACGACCGCTTTGAACAGCTCTTCTTTGGTCCGGAAGTACAGGTAGAGGAGCCCCTTGCTGACCCCCGCGCGCTGCGCGACCTCCTCGACACGGGCATTGGCATAGCCCTTCTCCGCGAAGGTCTCGAAAGCGGCCTGGGTGATCTCGGCGGGGCGCTCGTCCTTGCGGCGCTGGAAACGGGGATTGGACATGCAGAGCGTTACTGACCCATGAGTCAGTTATGCTATACCCTTACTGACCTGTGGGTCAATAAGCTTGGAGCGAGTTTCGCTACCCTGGGATGCGTACAGATTTGTGCGCGGCGTCGGGTCATAATCCGCGCCATGTTCACGTACCTCGATCCCGGCGTTCGCGAACGTCTTCTGGCCGAAGACAAGCTGATTTCGATCGACCGTCAAGGTCGTCGCGCACCGGCGGCCGACGGTACGATCAGCATCCTCGGGCCGATACCTTTGCCCATGACGCAGGACGAGCGGCGGCTGTCGGCCGACTGGTACGCCTGTGTCCGCAACACCGAGCTTGCAAGGCTCGAAACCCTGGCCGCGGACCTGCGTGCGGAGAACGCCCAGGCGTCCTTCGCCGGGCTTGCGTCGTCGATGGCTGTCAACAGCGTACTCGTCGTCGGCGACTGCAAGCGCTGGACGGAGCCCCTCGTGCGCGTGCATTCGAGCTGCCTGACGGGCGATGTCTTCGGTTCGGAGCGCTGCGAATGCGGGCCGCAGCTTGCAAGCGCCATGGCACGAATCGACGACGACGAGCAGGGTGGGCTTCTGATCTACATGTCGGGACACGAGGGTCGCGGCATCGGGCTGTGGGCCAAGGCGGCGACGTACATCCTGCAGGACGCCGGGGAGAACACCTACGAGGCCAACCGTTCCCTGGGCCTGCCGGACGACAGCCGCGATTTCAGCGACGCGGCCGCGCTGCTCAAGTACTTCGCCGCGGGCAAGCCCATCCGGCTGCTCACGAACAATCCCAAGAAGGTGAACGACCTGCGTGCACTCGGAATCGACGAAGTGACGCCGATCAAGCACGTCGTGGGCGTCACGGACAGCAACCGGCGTTACCTGGAAGCGAAGCAGCTCTGGGGTCACGACCTCAGCAAGGACGACCTCGGCGGCAGCTGAGCTTTCGCGCGTCCGGACCCTATTGATTCCAGAGGCGATCGTTGCCCGGTACGGCCTCGAAGTTCGAGCGGAACGGATTGATGTCGAGGCCGCCGCGCCGCTGGTAGCGGGCGTAAACGGTCAGCTTCTGCGGCGAACAGCGCGCGGCCACGTCGGTGAACATGCGCTCGACACAGGCCTCGTGGAAGTCCTGGTGCTGACGGAACGATACGATGTAGCGAAGCAGGCCGCCCGGATCGATACGCGGGCCCCGGTAGCGGATGACTACGCTGCCGAAGTCGGGTTGAGAAGTTACCGGGCACAGGCTCCTGAGCAGCGTCGAGTGCCAGGTTTCCCCGACCTGCCGATTCGGGTCGGCCGAGAGCGCTGTCGGATCGACCGCGTAGTGCCGGCATTCGGCGGCTAACGCGTCCAGCGAACGGCCCGGTAAGGCCGTGATCGGAGCATCGCGATGCAGCGTGACGGCGACGTTGGCACCGGCGCGGGCGGACAGATCGCTGCGAATGCGTTCGACGACGGCGTCGTCGTGGCTGAAGGTCTCCATGGCGAAGGAGTTCAGGTAGAGCTTCAGCGACTTCGACTCGATTATCGATGGCGACTCCGCCGGAACGACGAGCCTCAGCGCGGCAAGCGACGGTTTGCCCGACGGCGTAAGCCAGGTCAACTCCCAGGCGGTCCAGAGGTCGGCGCCGTGAAAAGGCAGCGCCCGGCCGATGCCGAGCGGCTCGCGCTGCTCCCCGCGGTCGATGGGGAACAGTACATCGGGTGCGAGGCGCTCCGGAAAGTCCGTGGTCTTGCCGAGCGGGGAGTCGTTCAAGGCTCTGAAGTCCGTATCGATCGATAACGCCAGTGTACGCGACGGCTCCGAAGCTCGTGTAAACTAGCGCGCCTCCCGAATGCTGCCCGCCCGTCGAATTTCTTGCTGACCCTCCTGACCAACGCCCGCGTGTACGCCCCGGAGCCGCTCGGCGTTCGCGACCTTGTGATCGCGGCGGACCGCATCGCCTGGATCGGCGAGTCGGGAGCCGCGCCGGTGTCGCCGACCGCTGAGGGCGTCGCAACCGTCGACCTCGACGGCCGCTCCGTCGTGCCGGGTTTCGTCGACGGCCACGCGCATCTCACGGGCGGCGGCGGTGAGTCGGGTTTCAGGAGCCGCGTTCCCCCGGTCGCGGTGTCGCGCTTCACGACGGCCGGCGTCACGTCCGTCGTCGGTGTGCTGGGCACCGACGACATCACCCGCGGTACCCGGGGCCTCGTCGCAGCGGCCTATGGGCTTCGCGAGGAGGGCATCGGCGCCTGGTGCCATTGCGGCGGCTATCACTTGCCGCCCGTTACCGTGACCGGCAGCGTGTCCAACGACATCGTCTTCGTCGATCCCGTGATCGGCGTCGGCGAAGTCGCAATCAGCGACCATCGCTCCAGTCAGCCGACTCTCGACGAAGTGTTGAGGCTGGCCAGCGAAGCGCACGTGGCCGGCCTCGTGACCGGGAAAGCCGGGATACTGCATCTGCACCTGGGCGACGGCGAGCGCGGCCTCGACCTGGTCCGGCAGGCGCTTGCGGTCAGCGAGCTGCCCGCCCGGGTCTTCAATCCGACGCACGTCAATCGCCAGCCGGCGCTGTTCGAGGAAGCACTTGCGCTCTCGAAACTCGGCGTTTACGTCGACGTGACGGCGTACCCGGTTGCCGAAGGCGACCCGTCGCTGTCCGCGACGGACGCGATCCGCCGCTTCCTCGACTCGGAAGCGCCGGCCGACAAGCTCACGGTCAGCTCGGACGGCGGCGGCTGCCTGCCGGAATTCGACGCCGACGGTGTGATGACGCGAATGGACATCGGCAGCCCCGCGGTGCTGGCCGCTACGTTTCGCGAACTCGCGGCGGACGGCGTGCCGCTCGAACGGCTTGCGGCGGTGTTCTCTCAGAATCCCGCGAGCCTGTTGCGTCTGCACGGACGCGGTGCCGTTGCCGCGGGCGCCTTTGCCGATCTGATCGTACTCGACGAAGCCTTTCACATCCGCGACGTCATGGCCTTGGGATGCTGGCACGTTCGCGAGGCCGCGCCGGTCAGGCGCGGTTTGTTTGAGTCCCCGTAAGCAAGCGAGTCAATGACCCCAGCAGAACCCGTCAAGAACGCAAACCGCGGCTACATCATTCCCATTGGCGGCGCCGAGGAGAAGCTCCACAACCCCGAGATACTGGACCGCTTCGTCGACGTTTGCGGCGGTAAATCCTCGCGGATCAGCATCATTCCGACGGCGTCGGAGCTCGAGGACACCGGCCGCAACTACGAGAAGCTGTTTCGCAAGCTCGGCGTGCCCCACGCGCGCGTGCTGAACTTCGAGTCGCGCGAGGACTGCCAGAGCGGTGAGGACCTCGCCTACATCGACAAGTCGGATGGCGTGTTCATGACGGGCGGTAATCAGCTCAGGCTGTCGACGACGCTCGGCGGTACCGAAGTGGCGACCCGGATAAGGCGCCGCAACGCCGCCGGCATGCATGTCGCCGGGACGTCGGCCGGGGCGGCCTTCATGCCCGAGCACATGATCGCGGGCGGCATGGAGGGCTCGACGCCCAGTCCCGACATGGTGACGATGGCGCCCGGGCTCGGGTTGACCAACAAATTCATCGTCGATCAGCATTTCCGGCAGCGCGACCGGCTCGGGCGCCTGCTGACGGCGCTTGCCTACAATCCGTTTGCGGTCGGCATCGGTCTCGACGAAGACACGGCCGCGTTCATCAGCCCGGACGACGACTTCGAGGTCGTGGGTTCGGGCGGCATCACGGTCATCGATCCGACCGACCTTTCCTATTCATCGATGGACCGCGCCCGCCGCGGGGAACCCGTCAGCCTGCTCGGCGTTCGCCTGCACATACTGGTTGCAGGCGGGCGGTTTCACATCCAGACTCGGGAAGCCAGCGCCGAATAACGCCGAAAAGAGTGCGCTGACACGCATCGAGGAACACGGAATGAAGATCGTCAGCAGCAACGTTTTCGTTGGCCCGTCCATCTATTCGAAGACGCCCGTCATCCGCCACGTCCTGGACCTGGGCGAGCTCGAAGACTGGCCCACGGGTCGGCTCGGCAGCGAGTACGTCGACGGACTCCTCAGTGCGCTTCCGGGCCTCGACGAGCACGGCTGTTCCTACGGCGTACACGGCGGCTTCGTCCGGCGTCTGCGCGAAGACGAGGGCACCTGGCTCGGACACGTCATGGAGCACGTCGCAATCGAGCTGCAGAACGTTGCCGGATCGCCGGTCACCTACGGGCGTACCCGGTCGATCGAAGGCCAGCCCGGCCACTACAACATGTGGTACGAATACCTCGACAAGCCCGTGGGGCTCGAAGCCGGCAGACTGGCGCTGAAGCTGCTCCACAGCCTCCTGCCCGACGAAGTCCGGCCGGCCGATGCACCTTCCGGGGACTGGGACTTCGCGGCCGAACGGGACGACTTCATCCGCTACGCGCAGCGACGGGCGTTGGGGCCGAGCACGGCGTCGCTCGTCAAGGCGGCGGAGGAGCGCGACATTCCCTGGCTCAGGCTCAACAACTACAGCCTCGTCCAATTCGGCCACGGCCGCTACCAGCAGCGCATTCAGGCGACGACGACCGGCCGGACCAGCAACATCGCGGTCGAACTGGCCTCCGACAAGGAAGAGACCAACGGGATCCTGCGCGATCTCGGGTTGCCGGTCCCGAAGCAGTACATCGTGCGCTCGGCAGCGCAGGCGGTCCGCGCGGCACAGCGCATCGGCTATCCGGTGGTCCTGAAGCCGCTGGCCGGCAATCACGGCCGGGGCGTTTCGATCAATCTCAAGACGGCCGAGGAGGTCGAGGCCGCCTTCGCCAAGGCAGCCGAGCACGGCCGCTCGATCGTCGTCGAGTCCTTCATCGAGGGACTCGATCACCGGCTGCTCGTCATCGACGGCAAGCTCGTTGCCGCGGCGAAGCGTGTTCCGGGTCACGTAGTCGGCGACGGCAAGCACACGATCGAGGAACTCGTCGGGATCGTGAACCAGGATCCGCGGCGCGGCGTCGGGCACGAAAAGGTGCTGACCCGGCTCGAGTTCGACCACCAGGCCGAAAGGCTGCTGAAGAAGCTCGGCTACGACCGCAATACCGTCCCGGAGGACGGCGAGGTCGTGTACCTGCGGTCGACGGCGAATCTGTCGACCGGCGGCACGGCGATCGACGTTACCGATACGATTCATCCCGACAACCGCGAGATGGCGGTTCGGGCGATCAACGCCATCGGGCTCGACATCGGCGGCGTGGATTTTCTGACGAAAGACATCACAGAGTCGTATCGCGACGCGGGCGGTGGAATCTGCGAGGTGAACGCCGGTCCCGGCTTCCGCATGCACGTAGCGCCGTCCGAGGGCACTTCGCGCGACGTGGGCGGTGCGGTGATCGACATGCTCTTTCCGCCCGACACGCCCAGCAGGATACCCATCGCCGCGATCACCGGGACGAACGGCAAGACGACGACGTCGCGCATGCTGGCGCATATCCTCAAGCTTGCGGGACGCACGGTCGGCTTCACGTCGACCGACGGCGTCTATATCGACGGCAAGCTTACCGTGTCCGGTGACATGACCGGCCCGATGTCCGCGCACATGATCCTGCGCGATCCCTCGGTCGATGCGGCCGTCATGGAAGTCGCGCGCGGCGGGATGCTGCGCAGCGGTCTGGGCTTTCGCCGCTGTAACGTGTCCTGCGTGCTCAACGTTGCGTCCGACCATCTCGGACTGCGCGGCATCGACACGCTCGAGCAACTTGCCGAGGTCAAACGGATTCCGATCGAGATCGCGACCGACGCCGCGGTTCTGAACGCCGACGATCCGCTGGTCCTCAAGATGGCGGACTACTCGGACTCCGAACGTCTCTGCTACGTTACGATGAATCCGGCCCATCCGCTCGTGAAGCAGCACATCAACGCGGGTGGCCAGGCGTTCGTTCTGGAGCAGGGCATGAACGGGCACATGATCACGATCTACGACCGCGAAGTGCACACGCCGCTGCTATGGACGCACCTGATCCCGGCGACAGTCGAAGGGCGTGCGATGCACAACGTGCAGAACGCCATGTTCGCGAGTGCGCTGGCGTACAACATGGGCGTGAATCTCGAGGACATCCGTCACGGACTCAGGACATTCGACTCGAGCTTCTTCCAGGCGCCGGGCCGCATGAACATCTACAACGAGCATCCCTTCAAGGTGATCCTCGACTACGCGCATAACGGGGCCGCGGTGCGCGCCATGTGCGGGCTCGTCGACCGCTTCGAAGTCGAAGGGCGACGCCTGGTCGTGCTGGCGGCGCCGGGCGACCGGCGCGACGAGGATATCCGCGAGATCGCGGGCATCGCGGCGGGGCATTTCGACCACTTCATCTGCCGCTGCGACGACAACCGCCGCGGCCGCGGTGCCGACGAAGTGGCCGTCATGCTCAAGAACAAGCTCCTCGAAGAAGGCGTCGCGAGCGACAGGATCGAGGTCATTCCCGACGAGCAGGAGGCCACGCAGCACGCGCTGGAGATGGCCGAACCGGGCGATCTGTTGCTGATACTCGGCGATAACGTCAAGCGGAGCTGGAAGCAAATCATCTACTTCAACTCCGGCGCGCATCCCGAAGCGACGCCGCGGAAGGCAATCGTCAACGTCGACCTGCCCGACATCGGAGACTTCCGCCTCGACGGCGACCTCGAGATCATCAGCGACGAGCGCGGCGTGCGCATCGCGCGCGTCGAAGAAGACGCCGACTGAGCCTTCGCTGTGGAGATGCTCGACGCCCGGCGGCTGACAGGTCCGAGTTTACTGTTCGACATTCCGGCCGCCGTGCTCGACGTGGCCGCAAGCGCCGCCGAACTCGACGCCTTCGCGCCGCGCTGGGAAGCCGCGGTCCGGCGGATGCTCGAAGAGTTCGACTGGCCGGAGCCCGAGTTCGCCCGGCACGATCTGACCGGGGGCGCGAGCTTCGCGTTCACGGCCCCGATCGATTCTCTGTATGCCGCAAGCATGATCAACGAGTGGGCCTATGCGGTCGCCGCCGCGGAGGTGACGGGCGAGGCGGCGCCCGATTTCGCGAGCGGTTTGGCCGAAGCCCGCGAGGCGCACGCCGACGAGGTGAATCCCGCGCTCATGACGCTGGCGGCGGAGGCCGGCCGTCGCGGGACGACGCTGCTCTGGGACGACGACGACGTGTCGCTCGGCCTCGGCCAGCACGCGACCACCTGGCCGACGCCGGAGGCGCCGGCTCCCGAGGCGGTGGACTGGGCCGGCTTCGACGACGTTCCGATCGGCCTCGTTACCGGCACCAACGGCAAGACGACGACCGTCCGGCTCGCGCAGCACATCCTCGTCGACGCGGGGCTGACGGTCGGTCTGAGCTCGACCGACTGGATTGCGGTCAACCACGAGGTACTGGACCGCGGCGACTGGTCGGGGCCCGGCGGAGCCCGGGCCGTACTGCGCGCGGCGGGCGTCGACGTCGCCATTCTGGAATCCGCGCGCGGCGGTTTGCTGCGCCGCGGACTGGGCGTCGAACGGGCAACCGCGTCGCTGATTACGAACATCGCGGAGGATCACCTGGGCGATTTCGGCTCGAAGACGCTGGACGAGCTGCTCAACGTCAAGTGGATCGTCAGCCGTGCCGTGCGCGATGGCGGGCGCCTGATCCTCAACGCCGACGATCCGCGGCTGGTCGCCAGAGCGCGCGACTATCCGGGCGAGATCGTCTGGTTCGCGATGGCGCCGGTCGACTTTGCATCGCTGCCCGGCAGCGGGACGACCGCGTTCGTTCTCGACGACGATACGCTGGTACTCGATGAAGCAGGGGGCCGACGTCCCATCGTAAAAGCGCGCGATATTCCGATCACGATGGACGGCACTGCCCGGCACAACATCGCCAATGCTCTGGCGGCCGCTGCGTTGACGCACTGTCTCGGCGTAGATCTCGACGCGATCGGGGCCGGCCTCAGGAGCATGACCCAGGCGGACAATCCCGGACGCTCCAACCTCTATTCGCTGGACGGACGGAAGATCCTGATCGATTTCGCGCACAACCCGGCGGCCATGCAGGCGCTCTTTACGATGGCGGAGGCGATTCCGGCAAAGCGCCGCGTACTGTGCTTCGGCCAGGCGGGCGACCGGCCCGACGACCTCATCGCCGCGCTTACCCGCGACGCGTTCGCGATCGGCCTCGATCGGGTGATCGTCTCGGAACTCGAGCACTACCATCGCGGGCGCGAATACGGCGAGGTTTACGAAGTGATCCGCCGCGAGCTTCTGCGACTGGGGATGTCCGCCGGATCGATCCGGCACTTTGACGAGGAACTCGAGACCTTCGAGGCCGCGCTCGACTGGGCAGAAGCCGGCGACCTCGTCATCATGCTTGCGCTTGGCGGCTCGGGACCGATCGTCGAGCGGCTCACGGAGCTCGGGGGCACCCCGGACGTCTGAGGACCGAACCCGCGGTCAGCCGGCTCCGTCGCCGGCCAGGACAAATTCGGCGATGCGGCTGACGACCGCTGGTGTCGTTGCCGGCGACAGGATGTCCCCGGCCAGCACATGGCGTCCCGGGTCCGCCGTTTCCGTACGCGCGTCAGCTTCCTTGACGGCGGCGGGAAGGGCCTCGAAGGCCGCGAGCAGCCGGTCGATGGCGACGACGCGGTCCTCCGGCGAATAGATCAGAAGAGCCCGCGGGACGTTCGCCTCCCGGACGCGCTCGTTCGCGCGATCGACGAGCCGCATCATCTCGACGAGCGCGGCGGTCGGGTAGCGCGTCGACCAGTAGCGGGCCTGTGCCTCATTGGCGGCGCGGAAGCCCCGGTACTCGCCGATCATCGCGCGCGCGATGAGCGGTCCGAACGGGCGCGTCAGCCAGACTGAGGCCGGGTCTTTCGGGCCGTGGTTCGGCGACATCAGGACAAGCGTGTGAATACGGTCGAAATCCGGGTGTCCCGCTAGTGCCAGCGCCAGCGTCGCGCCGGTCGAGCTGCCGATCACGACGAGCTTGTCGCCCAATCGCGCGCCCACCGCCAGCGCTTCGGCGCCGTCGTCGAGCCACTGTTCCGCGGCGACGTCGGCAAGCGGGTTTTCGGCGAAACCGTGACCTGTGAGGCGGGTCTCGAACAGATTGGCGCCGAGCGCTGCTGCGACGCGCTCGGGAACGGGCGCGATTTCCTGGCGCGATGCGGAAAAGCCGTGCACGAAGATCACCGCGTACTCGGTCCGCTCGCCGGGCACGCCGGCCCAGAGCAGCCGTTTCTCCGTGCCCGGGACGAGACCGGGCGGCGGTGCCGAGAATTGATTCCCGAGATCGTCGTCGAGCGTGACGGATGCGGGTGTGGCGACGAGGGGCGGCGGGGTCGTCAGCCAGCCTGCCGCGAGGAGAGCGGTCAGAAGCAGCGCGGCGACGGTTTTCTTCACGGCTACTCGATACCGAGTATCAGTTCCCAGTGCTCCGGGTCCACCGGCATGATCGACAGCCGGTTGCCCTTGCGGATCAGAGCAAAGCCGTCGAGCCCCGGGAGCTCCTTGAGTTCGGCAAGCGTGATTGTGCGCTTCAGCTTCCTGACGTAGCGCACGTCGACGAGACACCAGCGGGGGTTGTCCTCGCTGGATTTGGGGTCGTAGTACTTCGACTCCGGATCGAACTGCGTGGGGTCCGGGTAGGGCTTACTCGCGACTTTGGCAAGGCCGACGATACCGGGCTCCTTGCAGTTCGAGTGATAGAAGAACACTTCGTCGCCGACCCGCATGTCGTCGCGCATCATGTTGCGCGCCTGGTAGTTGCGAACACCGTCCCAGGGTTCGCGCCGGTCACGCTTGAGGTCGTCGATGCTGTAGGCATCGGGTTCCGATTTCATGAGCCAGTACGCCATGGGTCCTCATCCGGGTCGCGGGGCGGCGAGTTTAGCACGCGCGCCCGTCCGCCATGCTAGGATTGCGCGGCGCTCGGGGGACGAGAGCACGCAACGACCACAAGACAGACAGGCATGGTGGCAAACATCTTCGGCGCCTCGCCGGTGCAACCGCTGGAACGGCACATCGATTTGTGTCACGAGGCTGCCACTCAACTCGGCCCGTTCTTCGAGGCCGTACTCGCTGCGGACTGGACGAGCGCCGACGGTATTCGTCGGGATGTCGATCGGCTGGAGCACGAAGCCGACGACCTGAAGAAGGAAATCCGGCTGCATCTGCCCAGGAGTCTGTTCCTGCCGGTTCCCCGGCAGGATCTGCTCGAACTGCTGCTGGTCCAGGATCAGATCGCCAACCAGACGCGTCGGGTCGTCAGCACTGTCATGGTCCGACGGCTTTCCATCCCCGAACCGCTTGCCGGAAGGATGCGGGAGCTCGTGGCGCGCGTCATCGACGCCAGCGCGCAGGCGCGAAGAAGCGTGCGCGAGCTCGACGAGATGTTCAGTTCCGGTTTCCGCGGCGCCGAGGCCGATCTCGTCGCAAGCATGATCGACGAGATCGACCGGCTCGAAACCGACACGGACCGGATGCAGTATGCGCTGTTCGGTGCGCTGCATGAGCTCGAGGCGACGCTGAATCCGGTCGACGCCGTGTTTCTCTATCGCGTCGTCGAAATGCTGGGTGAGATCGCCGATGTGGCGGAGCGCGTCGGCCGGCGTCTGGAACTGCTCCTCGCGCGTTAGCGCAGCAGTTCGCTCGGCGCATGGAAGCTCTGTACGTTTACATTGGTCTTGCCGCGCTGTTCGGCTTGTTCATGGCGTGGGGCATCGGCGCCAACGACGTTGCCAACGCCATGGCCACGTCGGTCGGGTCGAAAGCGCTGACGATCAGGCAGGCGATCGTCGTGGCGGCGATTTTCGAGTTTCTCGGCGCGGTGCTTGCCGGCGGTGCCGTGACGTCGACGATCCGCAAGGGCATCGTGGATACGGGCAGTCTCGCCGACGAGCCGGAGCTGCTCGTCTACGGCATGCTTGCCGCGCTGCTGGCAGCCGGTACCTGGCTGCTGATCGCGTCGCGGCGCGGGTGGCCGGTATCGACCACGCATTCGATCGTCGGCGCGATTGTCGGATTCGCGGCCGTCGGTATCGGTATCGAGGCGGTCAAGTGGGGTCAGGTCGGCACTATCGTCATGAGCTGGGTTGTGTCGCCCCTGACTGCCGGAATCATCGCGTTCCTGATCTATCAGTCCGTCGTCAGACTGATTCTCGCGCATCCCGATCCGCTCGAGCGGGCGCGGCGCTACGTGCCCGTGTACATCTTCCTCGCGGCGTTTACGATGACGCTCGTTACCGTCCTCAAAGGCCTCAAGCACATAGGACTGACGCTGTCGACGCTCGACGCCTATCTGCTGGCAACCCTGGTCGCGACGGGTATCGCCGCCGTCGGCGCCGTCTTCATTCGGCGGATTCAGCCGGACCCCGAAGCCGAGAAGGAGCAGCACTTCTATACGGTCGAGCGCGTGTTCGGCATCCTCATGGTCGTCACGGCCTGCGGTATGGCGTTTGCGCACGGCTCCAATGACGTCGCCAACGCGATCGGGCCGCTTGCGGCTGTCGTCAGCGTCGCGCAGTCGGGCGCCGTCGCGGCGCAATCGGCGCTGCCGCCGTGGATTCTCGTGCTGGGCGGCGTCGGGATCGTGTTCGGGCTCGCGACCTTTGGCCGGCACGTCATCGCAACCGTGGGCGAAAAGATCACCCAGCTCACGCCGAGCCGCGGCTTCGCCGCCGAGCTTGCGGCCGCGACCACCATCGTCGTCGCCTCAGGCACCGGTCTGCCGATTTCGACGACGCACACGCTCGTCGGCGCGGTACTCGGCGTCGGCATGGCTCGCGGTATCGAGGCGATCGATCTGCGCGTCGTCGGACGAATCTTCGTATCCTGGATCGTGACCATACCCGCAGGTGCTATTCTCGCGATCGGGTTTTTCTTTCTGTTCCGCGCTGTGCTGCCCTGACGCGGGGCGCGCACGCCAGGAACAACGATGAATCAAGCTAAGGGGACCAGATGCATCGATTCAGTATGAGAGCGTCCGCGAGAGTCTTCGCCGCGCTGTTCGCGATCTCACCGCCCTACGCGTTTGCCGACGTCAGTCAGCAGCCCGTCGTCCGCTACGACGATCTCGTTCATCCGGTCTACGGTCCGAACGGCATGGTCGCAAGCCAGAACCGCATCGCGTCCGAGATCGGCGCGGAAATCCTCGCCGAAGGCGGCTCGGCCGTCGACGCGGCGGTCGCTGTCGGTTTCGCGCTGGCCGTTACGCTGCCGAGAGCGGGGAATCTCGGCGGCGGCGGCTTCATGCTCATACACGATGCCGGGAGCGATACCCGTACTTCGATCGACTACCGCGAGATGGCGCCGCCCGGCGCGCATGCCGATATGTTTCTCGACGCGGACGGCAACGTCGACAACCGATTGGCGCGCTTCTCCTACCTGTCGTCCGGCGTGCCGGGCACGGTCGCGGGACTATGGGCCGCGCACGAGCGTTACGGCCGTCTGGAATGGGCGAGGCTCCTCGAGCCCGCCATCGGGCTTGCCGCCGACGGCTTCCCGGTCAGCTACGACATGGCCGAGATTCTGGCACTTCGACAGTCGCGCCTGTGCGCGAACGCCGCCGCCTGCGGCTATTTCTTCAAGGCGGACGGCAGTGCCTACGGGCCGGGCGAGATCCTGCGGCAGGCCGATCTCGCCGCGACGCTTACGCGGATTGCGGAGCGCGGCCGCGACGGCTTCTACCGCGGCAAGACGGCGCGGCTGATCGCGAAGGACATGCGCGCCAACGGCGGCCTCGTAGACGAGCAGGCACTCGCGGCCTACAAGCCCGTATGGCGCGAGCCGCTCAGCGGCAGCTATCGCGGCTACGAGATCGTCACGATGGGGCCGCCGAGTTCCGGCGGCGTGCACATTCTGCAGATGCTGAACGTACTCGAGCACTTCGACGTCCGCGGCAACGGCGCCGGCAGCGCCGCGAATGTGCATCTGCTCGCCGAGGTCATGCGGCTTGCGTACGCGGACCGCAGCAAGCACCTGGGGGATCCGGATTTCTACCCGGTGCCGATCGACTGGCTCACGAGTAAGGACTACGGAGAGAAGCTCGCGGCGACGATCGACCCCGAGCGGGCGCGTTCGTCGGACGACGTGCTGCCCGGTGTCGCACCGCTGCCCGAAAGCCCCGACACGACGCACTACTCGATCATCGATGGGGACGGCAACGTCGTCAGTAATACCTACACGCTGAACCTGTCCTTCGGTTCGGGCGTCGCCATACCGGGTGCGGGTTTCCTGATGAACAACGAGATGGACGATTTTGTTGCGAAGCCCGGCGTGCCGAATACGTTCGGCATGCTAGGCAGCGAAGCGAACGCAATCGACGTGGGCAAGCGGCCCCTGAGCTCCATGACGCCGACCTTCGTGTTCGCTGACGGCGAGCCGTGGATCGCCACGGGCAGCCCGGGAGGCAGCCGCATCATTACGACCGTGCTGCAGTTCATCGTCAACGTCATCGATCACGACATGAATGTGGCGGAGGCAACCGCGGCGCCGCGCATGCATCACCAGTGGTACCCGGACAAGCTGCAGCTCGAAACCGGTTTCAGCCCGGATACGCTGCGGCTGCTCGAAGCCATGGGTCATGAAGTCGCCGGGACGAGCTTTTCGATGGGCAGCCTGCAGAGCGTCGCGATCCGGAACGGCGTGTTCCGCGGCGCGTCGGATCCGCGACGGCCCAATGCGCGGAGCGTCGGGCCTGCCCTGGAAGCGCCCGCTCAGTGACGCGGCTGGATGTCGACGGCCCGGTCGGCGCGCTCAGCGCCGCCACGCGGCGCTACGGCATCTTCATGCTGGCCGTCGTCTACATGTTCAATTTCATCGACCGGCAGATACTCGCCATCCTGCTGCCGGCGATTCGCGAGGAGTTTCAGGTCGGCGACACGATACTCGGTCTTCTGTCCGGCACGGCCTTCGCGCTGTTTTACGTGACGCTCGGCATTCCGATCGCGCAGATTGCCGATCGCTGGAACCGGCGCAATCTGATCGCGCTGTCGCTGGCGCTCTGGAGCGGTATGACCGCCGTTTCGGGCCTCGCACAGAACATCTGGCATTTGACGCTTGCGCGCATCGGCGTCGGCATCGGCGAGGCCGGCTGCAGTCCGCCGGCGCACTCGATGATCGCCGACTACTATCCGCCGGAGCAGCGCTCGACCGCGATGGGGATCTACACGCTCGGCATCTCTGCCGGAATCGCCATTGCGTTTCTCGGCGGCGGCTGGGTGGCGCAGAACATCGGCTGGCGCGAGGCCTTCTTCATCGTCGGCCTGCCCGGCGTGCTGCTGGCCGTCGTGTTTTGGCTGACCGTTGCCGAGCCGCGCCGCGGAGACTCCGAAAACCGCGCTGCAAGCAGCCGGGCGCCGTCGCTGCGGAAGGTGCTGGGATTCCTGATCGGCCGCGAGTCGTTTCTGCACATGGCGCTGGGCGCGGGCCTGTCGGCCTTTGTCGGTTATGCGACGATCAACTTTCTGCCGAGCTACATCGTCCGGAGCTTCGGTATGGGTCTTGCCGAACTCGGGGTGTGGCTCGGGCTGATCGTCGGTATCGTCGGCGGCATCGGTTTCTTCGGCGGCGGCTATCTGACCGACCGCCTGAGTCGCGGCGGCCGCCGGCAAGGCTTTCGCTTCCTCGCGCTGGTCAGCCTGCTGTCGGCCGGGCTCTACGCGGGCGTGTTTCTCGCGCCGTCGGCGTTCTGGTGCCTGCTGCTGCTGGTCGGGCCGCAGATCATCGCGAACTTCTACCTGGCTCCGGTGCTCGCGCAGACGCAGAGTCTCGTGTCGCTGTCCATGCGCTCGGTCGCCTCGGCCATCGTCCTGCTGATCATCAACGTCATCGGGCTGGCTCTCGGTCCCCTCGTGACGGGCGCATTGAGCGACGCGTTAGCGGGCCGCTATGGCGACGAATCGATGCGCTATGCGCTGCTGACGGTCTCGTCGCTGTTGCTGCCCTGGGCGGCCTGGCACTTCTATCGCGCCGGCGCGACGATCGACGCGGACCTTACGCGCGCCGGCGAACACGACTAAGGCCGTTTCGAAGCACCGACGCTAAACCGAACGCAGGTACCACTCGAAGTCGGTGATCGGCACGATGTTGTTGTAGCGCGCACATTCCGAGCGGCGATTTGTCAGGAAGTGCTGGCACCAGCGGGCGCCCAGGTACTCAGGGAGCACTTTGGCACGGGCGAATTTGTCGAGCGCCTGGTCCCAGCGGGTCGGAATCCGGGCTTTGAGACGGACTTCCGAGCCTTCCTCGACCATCGCGGGCGGTTCGATGCGCTTCTTCAGCCCATGGTCGATCCCGGCGAGCATGCAGGCGGTAACGAGGTAGGGGTTGGCGTCGGCGCCCGCGACCCGGTGCTCGACCCGGAGGTTGTCCGGATCCGATTCGGGAACCCGAATCGCAACGGCCCGGTGGTTGACGCCCCAGTTCAGATCGACTGGCGCGTACATCTCCGGGCGCAGCCGTCGATACGAGTTGGCGTTCGGCGCCATGATGGCCGTGGCTTCGGGTAGGGTCTTCAGTAGCCCGCCGACAGCATGCCGCAGCGCCGCCGAGAACGGCGGCGCCGCAAGGCGCTCGGAGCCGCGGGAGAAATAGTTGCGGCCTTTCGCATCGACGCAGCTCAGATGGACGTGCAGGCCGCTACCCGCATCGTGCTCGAAGGGCTTGGCCATGAAACAGGCGACGAAGCCGTGCCTGAGCGCGGCCGCTTTGATCACGCGTTTGAGCAGGACGGCCTGATCGCAGGCGAGTACCGGGTCGTCGTGGTGTTTCAGGTTGACCTCGAACTGACCTTCGGCGTACTCGGCGATCGTCGAGTCGGCGGGAATGCGCTGCGCGTCGCACCAGTCGTAGACGTCCTCCAGAAACGGCTCGATCGCCCGCAGGTCTTCCGGATGATAGACCTGCGCACCCGGCTGCGGCAGGCCGATGCCCGGTACGATCGATGCCGCGGGCGCCGGCGTTTCGGTGTCCTGACGCAGCAGATAAAACTCGAGTTCCGTCGCCATGACGATACGTAGCCTGCGTCTCGCGAACGGCGCAAGCGCGCGCTCGAGGATCGCGCGTGGATCGGCGTAAAACGGCTCGCCGTCGCGTCCGAACAGCCGAAACATCGCCTGCGCGGCGGGCCGGCGTGCCCAGGGGATTGGCGCGATGCTGCCGGGCACGACTCTTGCCGGCCGGTCCGGGTCGCCGTCGTCCTGGCCGTACGGTATGCCGGGAACCGTCTCGCCGAGAGCGTTCAACAGAACCGTCCCGGCGCAGAAGGGAAAGCTGCCGGCGGCAAGCTTCAGAACGTCCGTCGCACGGATGCGTTTTCCCTTGAGGATGCCGTGCATATCGGCGATCAGGAGCTCCATGCTGCCTGTGTCGGGATAGCGTTTGAGGTGCCTCGAGATCTCGGTTCTCAGGCTGGTCGTCCCGGGCATCGTGGCTGCGCCTGGCTGTCGATCCGCCGAGGATCTCCGAAAGCGTGGGTCGAGACAAGCGCCCGACTGGCGTATCCTTGCCGTGAATATCGCGTCCCGGTTTCCGGGTTTCCCGTCCGTATGCACCCCAAGCCGCTCATAGGCGTTCCCTGCGATCGCCGTATCGTCGAACCGCATCCCTTCCACATGGTCGGGGAGAAGTACGTCACAGCGCTCACCGACGCCGCCGACGCTCTGCCGCTGTTGATTCCGGTGCTGGCCGACAGGCTGGATATCGACGAGCTCCTCGAGACGGTCGACGGCCTGATGCTGACGGGAAGCCCGTCCGACATCGAGCCGCATCACTACACCGACGAGGCCGGGCATCCGGACGCTACCCGGGACCCGCACCGCGACAGCCTCAATTTGCCACTCGCACGGCGGGCGGTCGAAACCGGCGTGCCGATGTTCGCGATCTGCCGCGGATTTCAGGAATTGAACGTCAGCCTCGGCGGCACGCTGCATCAGAAACTCTCGCTCGTGGATGGGATGCTCGGGCACCAGGAGGACTCGTCCGACCCCGTCGAGGTGCAGTACGGCCCTTCGCACGACGTCGCTCTCGTGCCCGGCGGCATTCTGGCGGAGCTTACGGGCACCGACCGGCTGACGGTCAACTCGCTGCACGGGCAGGGCATCGACAGACTGGCCCCCGGCCTCGAGGCGGAAGCCCATGCCGAAGACGGCCTCGTCGAGGCTTACCGGGTTGCCAATGCGGCCAACTTCGCGCTGGCCGTGCAGTGGCATCCCGAATGGCGGGCGACCGAAAACGCGGCGTCGACCGCGATATTCAGAGCGTTCGGTGACGCCTGTCGCGAGCGGCACAGGGCAAGACGAACGACCTGGTCCTTACCTGGTGAGACCGGTACGGTGATCGGTGAGTAAAGACGAAGTCATTCAGCCCTGGCTCAGGGAGCGCCACATCGAGGACGTCGAGGCCTTCGTTCCCGACATGGCGGGCGCCGCGCGCGGCAAGGTCGTGCCCGCCGACAAATTCGGCAGCTCCATGAAGCTACCCGAGTCGATCTTTCAACAGACGGTTTCCGGCGACTACATAGACAATCCGACCAATATCGAGGATCGCGACATGATCCTCGTGCCGGATCCCACGACCCTCAGGCCGGTGCCGTGGGCTACGGAACCGGCCGCGTCGATCTTCATGGACTGCTACCGGCGCGACGGTTCGCTGGTGAAGGTTTCGCCACGCGCCGTCCTGCGGGGAGTCATCGCGAAATACGAGGCACAGGGCTGGATTCCCGTCGTGGCACCCGAGGTCGAGTTCTACCTTCTGAGCGCCCACTCGGATCCTAACGAGGAGGCGCAGCCGCCCGAGGGCCGCCTCGGCTGGACCGAAGGCGCCCGGCAGCCGTTCTCGATCGACACGATGAACGACTTCGATCCCTTCATCAATCTCGTCTATTCCTACTGCGAGGCGCAGTCGATCCGCACCGACACGCTGTCGCAGGAGTCGGGTCCGGCGCAGTTCGAGATCAACTTCCTGCACGGCAATGCCGTCGATCTCGCCGACCAGGTGTTTCTGTTCAAGCGGACCATCCGCGAGGCGGCAATCGAGAAAGGCCTGCACGCGACATTCCTCGCGAAGCCGATGGCGAAGGACGCAGGCAGCGCTCTGCACATCCACCAAAGCGTCGTGAACAAGGCGGGGGAGAACATATTCTCGACTGCCGGGGGTGAGCCCAGCGCCCAGTTCCGCGGTTTCATCGGGGGGTTGCAAACCTACCTGCCGGACGCGATGCTGGTACTTGCGCCCTACGTCAATTCGTACCGCCGCTTCCTGAATCCGCTGGCATCGCCCGTCAATCTCGCCTGGGCCGTCGACAATCGCACGGTCGGCCTGCGCGTCCCCGATTCGTCGCCCGAAGACCGGCGAGTCGAAAACCGCGTGCCCGGCGCGGATGTGAATCCCTATCTGGCGCTCGCGGCGACGCTGGCCTGCGGTTACCTCGGCATGGTCGAGGGGCTGGAGCCGGCCGAGCCGGTCGAAGGCAGCGCCTACGGCAGCGATTTCGGCCTGCCCAGGCACGTTTCGGCGTCGATCGATGCCTTCCGTTCCAGCAGCGCGATGCGTAGCATGCTCGGAAACGATTTCGTCGAACTCTACGCTGCGCTGAAGGACGACGAGTTCATGGAGTTCGAGCAAATCGTCACGCCCTGGGAGCGTGAGATCCTGATGTTCAACGTCTGAGTCGGAAGGGTTCATGGCAGCGATAGAAAAGCGGTCGCGGGATGCTTGGCAGAATCTCGATTCCAGCCATCATCTGCATCCGTTCACCGACCACAAGGCGCTCACGGAGAAGCGGGCGCGGATCGTCGCGCGTGCCGAGGGCGTCTATATCGAAGACGTCGACGGCAAGCGAATTCTCGACGGCATGTCGGGCCTGTGGTGCGTCAACGCGGGCTACGGTCGTGACGAACTGGTCGATGCGGCGACGGCTCAGCTCCGCGAACTGCCGTACTACAACAACTTCTTTCAGTGCGCGCACCCGCCGTCGATAGAACTGGCGGCCACGCTGACGCAGCTTGCACAGCCGCAGTTCAACCGGGTGTTCTTCGCGGGTTCCGGCTCGGAGGCGAACGATACCGTCGTGCGAATGGTGCGCCGCTACTGGGATCTCCAGGGGCAGCCCGGGCGACATACCATCATCAGCCGCAAGAACGCCTATCACGGCTCCACGGTCGCGGCCGCAAGCCTTGGCGGTATGAAGCCGATGCACCGGCAGAGCGGTTTGCCGATCCCGGGCATCGAACACGTCGAGCAGCCCTACTGGTTCGGCAGCGACCGAAGCCTTTCGCCGGAGGAGTTCGGCGTCGAAGCGGCGCGATCGATCGAGCGCAAAATTCGGGAAGTCGGTCCGGAGAATGTCGCCGCATTCATCGGGGAGCCCGTGCAGGGCGCGGGCGGCGTCGTCATTCCGCCGGATACGTACTGGCCCGAGGTCCAGCGCATCTGCGACGAATACGGCATTCTTCTGATTTCCGACGAAGTCATTTGCGGCTTCGGACGCCTCGGCAGCTGGTTCGGCGCCGACCATTTCGGCACGCGTCCCGACTTCATGCCGTTCGCGAAGGGCGTGACTTCGGGCTACCTGCCACTCGGCGGCGTTCTGGTAGCGGATCGGGTTGCCGACGTTCTGATCGACAAGGGCGGTGAGTTCTTTCACGGCTATACTTACTCGGGCCATCCCGTGGCGGCGGCGGTCGCGATTGCGAACATCGAACTGCTCAAGCGCGAAAACCTCATCGCGCGCGTGCGGGATGACATCGGTCCGTATCTTGCGGCCCGCTGGCAAACCTTGGCCGATCATCCACTCGTCGGTGAGGCGCGAATGATCGGGCTGATGGGTGCTATCGAGATCGTTGCGGACAAGACGACGCTCGAACGCTTCGACGAGCAGCGCGAAGCCGGGGTCGTCGTGCGCGACATATGCATCGAAGAAGGCGTCATTCTGCGGGCGGTCGGCGACACGATAATCTGCGCGCCGCCTTTCACCCTGACATATGCCGAAGCCGACGTGCTCGTGGATACGGCGCGGCTGGCGCTCGACAAGGCACGGCGCAAGCTGGAGAGGGCGAAGCCATGAGCGTGCAGGGCCACCCGCCGATGGAGCGACAGTCCGGGAGGGACGACGATGAGCGTTAACAGGTCGCCAACGGATGGCGCGATAGTCAGAGAGGAGCTGCACGGGACGCGCCCGGAGCCGACCTACGGCGGTGCGCTGTCCTTCGCGCGGCGGAAGTATACGAAGTCGCTCGAGGGGGTGGACCTCGCGGTCCTCGGCATTCCCTTCGACACCGCGACGACCAACCGCCCCGGCGCTCGTCTGGGTCCGCGCGCGATTCGGGCAGCGTCGAGCATCCTCGCCTGGGAGCGGCCCTACGGCATGCGTTTCGATCCGTTCGACGAGCTGGCGGTAGTCGACTGCGGCGACTGTTTCTTCGATTTCGGCGTTCCCGGCAACGTGCCCGGGGAAATCCAGGAAGCGGCCTCCCGGATCATCGATCAGGACGTCGCGCTACTCGCCCTCGGGGGGGATCACTTTCTCAGTTATCCACTCTTGAAAGCCCACGCGCAGAAGCACGGCGACGGCATCGCCCTGGTGCATTTCGACGCGCACAGCGACACCTGGAAGGACGACGGCCAGCGCATCGATCACGGCACGATGTTCTATCACGCGGCAAAGGACGGACTGGTCGACCCGGCGCACTCAGTGCAGATCGGTATTCGCACGACGAACCCGGATACTCACGGGTTCAACATTCTCGATGCGCCCTGGGTGCACGACAACGGTATCGATGCCGTTGTCGCCAGTGTCAGGGACCGGCTCGGCGACCGACCGGTGTACGTGACCTTCGACATAGACTGCCTCGATCCGAGCTTCGCGCCGGGCACCGGCACACCGGTGTGCGGCGGCCTGAGCACGCATCAGGCCATGGCGATTCTCCGCGGCCTCAGCGGCATCCCGATAATCGGCGCGGACGTCGTGGAGGTAGCACCGGCATACGATGTCGGCGAGATTACCGCGCTGGCAGCCGCGCACCTCGCGATGGAGATGGTCTGCCTGTTCGCCTCGCGACCTTGAGCCGGTACGTCAGGCGACGAGTCGGTCCAGGCTGGTGGCGTAATCGGACTGCGGCCTGACGCCCACAAAAGTTTCGACGACCTCGCCTTTGTGGAATAGCATGACCGTAGGAATGGAGCGGATACCGAACTGCATGGCGACAGCCTGGTTCGCGTCCACGTCGACTTTGGCGACGGTCGCGCGACCGGCATACTCGGCGGACAGCGACTCGATCACGGGACCGAGTGCCCGGCAGGGGCCGCACCATTCGGCCCAGAAATCGACGAGAACCGGCTGCCCGGCGTTTTGTACCGTGTCGGCAAAGTCCTGGTCCGTCAGTGCGACAGGTGCATTGGAAGTGCTCATGTTTTCTCTCCTGAAAAGCGGTTCCGGTATTCCCGCCCCGCAGGCGACGAGATGGGCGCACGGGCGGCGGTTTCAAGTACCGACCGCCGTTTGCCGGGATTTCTGTCAGGTCCGTTGGCTATGTCGATATGCCGGATCGGGGGGGCTGTTTTGCATAAGCCGGCGTTGACCGCATTCTTCGACGAGAGCCGGCGCGCTTCGCGGCCGCTGGCGCTCGTTCTCGTAACGGGAACGGGTGGGTCCACGTACAGCAAGGCGGGTGACTGCATGCTGATCGACGACGAGGGCCGCTATCAGGGCATGCTGTCCGGCGGTTGCCTGGAAGGAGATCTCGCGCTGCACGCCGCGAAGGTGATTGCCGCCGGGGGTGCGGCGACTCTCAGCTACGATCTGGCCGCCGATGACGAACTCTGGGGCCTCGGCGTAGGCTGCGACGGCCGCATCGACGTGATGCTGATCGCGCTCGACGCTGCCGGCGAGCCGTTCGCGGCGATGAACGACGTGTTCGCCGGGCGGGAGCCTGCGCACATGGCTATCGTGATTGCCGATACGAAGCTGCCGACCGGATCCGCGGTCATCAGGGGCCGCGACGGGACGCTCTATCACGCCGCGCCGGGCACGGAAGCGCTCCTCGGCGCGGCGCCGGAGCACGGCGCGGTTCGCGAATCCCGCGGTGGGGGTCAGCGGGTCCTCGAACTCAGCCTGTCGCCGGCGCCGGGCCTTCTGATCCTCGGGGCAGGTCCGGACGTCGTACCGGTGCTGCGCCTGGCGCACGAACTCGGCTGGCGGACGACGGTCGCCGACCACCGTCCCGCGTACATCGAAAGCGACGCGGTCGCGATTGCCGGCGAGCGCTATCACGTCGTCCCGGCCGAGCTCGGAGCAGCGCTCGATCCGGACGCCTATGACGCCGTCGTGATCATGAGCCACCACCTCGCAAGCGACCGGGCCTATCTGGAAGCGCTGACGACGTCGTCCGTCGGTTACATAGGACTGCTGGGCCCGGTCGGCCGTCGCGATCGGCTGCTCGGGGATCTCGGTGAGCGGGCGGCGGCGCTTGCCGGCCGGCTGGATGGGCCCGCCGGCGTGGATCTTGGCGGCCGGGGAGCGGGTCAGATCGCGCTCTCGATCGTCGCGGGCGTCCAGCGTTATCTGGCCGGACGCGAAGGCGTTCGGGCGGCCGGGGCGCCAGCCGACTCAGCCCGGAAAGAACAGACGCATCAATAGCGCTGTCAGCGCCTCCGCCGCCTCGTCGCTCTCCAGATCGAAACCGCTCGTCACGCGAACCTCGAGCGTCAGCGCCAGCAGGCTGCCGGCGCTGAGCCGCAACGCGTTCGCGAGCAGCACGGGGTCGCCGGGCGGGGCGATTCCGTCGGCCTGAAGGGCCTGGACCCGCGCGAACAGGATGGCGTGAAAGGGTTTGAGATGGGTTTCCGCCAGCCACTCGAGACGCGCGTTCGGCACGTTCGCTTCCTGCGTCATGAGCTTGTGCAGCGCCGGCTGCCGCTGCACGTAGCGGACATAGGTTCCGACGATCCGCGCCATTTCCTGCCGCGGGGAAGCGGATCGCTCCGCTGCCAGCGCGGCGGTGAGTTCCTCACGAAACGACGACCAGACCCGGTCCGCCGCGGCGTGCCAGAGCTGTTCCTTGTTTCTGAAATGGTAGGTGATCAGCGGATGGTGTACGCCGGCGCGGTCAGCGATATCGCGGGTCGACGTACCCTTGTAGCCGTTTTCGGCGAAGGCTTCGATAGCGGCGTCGATCAACTTCTGCTGGGTGAGCAGGGACCGCTGCTGCTGCTTGCGCTCACGGGGCTTAGTCGACACAAACGTGACTCTATCGACCGAAAAGTCCGCTCAGACTACCGACTCGGTCGGGTATGCGCCAGCGCCTGGACTGAGTCTACTCGAGCGCGAACATCATCCGCACGCCGGCGCGTTTCTCGACGTAACGGTCGTTCTCTATGACGGGTTCGAACTCCCATTTCTCCACCGCCTTGACCGCTGCGGACACGAACACGTCGCCAGGCTCGGAATCGCGAACCACGAGGTCCGCCACCGTGCCGTCCACCCTGACGGTAAACACTATGTCCACCCAGCCGGAGAGGTCGCGGCGCTCGGCCGAGCGCGGATATCTCGGGGCTACGTACTTGGTTCTGGTCAGCGTGCTGATCGCAACGAATTCCTCGTCGGCGCTGCCTCCGGCAGTGCCGGCCGGCGTGGCCGCATTCGCGGCCGGGCTGGTCGTCGTCGGGAGATTCACCGCGTCAGCCGTCGATGTCGTCGCCGTTTCGCCGGCTGCCGAACCGCCCGTCCCGGTCGCGGTGACGGGACTCGCCGCTGCCGCGGCGGCGAGACGATCTGCCTCCGCCTGCCGTTCCGCCGCGAGGCGCCGTTCTTCGGCTTCCCGTTCGGCGGCCGCACGCTGTTCGGCCTGACGCCGCTGCTCGTCAGCCACGCGTTGGCGGGCGTCCGCCAGCGCGCGCTCAGCCGCGCCCACTTCGGGGCTTGCCGCGTTGATGTCGCGGGCGTCGCTCAGCAGGTTTTCGGCCGTGCCGAAACGGCCGGCGTCGATTGCCGCTCGCGCTTCGAGGACCAGGGTGCTGGCGATCATGCGCAGGCCTGCCTCCGCCGCCGGGTTACCCGGGTCGTTGCTCAATGCAAGCTCGTAGTAGTAGCGGGCGTTGTCGTTGGTTGGCGCGAGCAGCTGACCCTCTTCCAGCCGGACTGCCGCGGTTGCAAGAACGACGTCGACTTGTTCGGCGCTACGCGCCTCGCCAAGCTCGGCGGCAACAAGGTCGATGTCGCTTGCATCGGCGGGACTCAGAGCACGCGCTGCTGCGATCGAATTCGCCGCGTCCTCGTACCGTGAATCGAGAATGGCCGCGCGCGCGTTGTCGAGGTGATCGCGCAGCTGCATCTGGCTGAGCTGTCCGGACAGGAACGGCAGCCGCGGATTCCCCGGGTCGACCATTGTCACGACGCCGATGGCGGCGGCAGCGTCCGCGACCCGGCCTTCGAGCATGGCTGCTTCGCTCATTGTCAGCGTCTGTGCGATCACGTCCGCGAACTCGGCGGCCAGACCGTCGTCGGCCGGCGCGGCGGCAACGACACTGGCGAACGCCTCGAGCGCATTGTCTCCGCCCGGTGCGTAGATTTGTCCGGCATCGCGGAGTTCGCGGGCCCGCGCCGTCAGATCGTCGATACTGAGCTGTTCGTCGGCGCTCGTGGCTTCAGCGGCCGTTTCCGGCGCGGGTTCGGGTGCCGTTTGGGTAACCGCCGGCGACGTGTCTCGCGGTGGCGGCTCTACCGAATCTTCGCCGCCCAGGACGAAGTAGGCGATCGCGCCGAGCGCGACAACCGCCGCCGCGATGCCGCCCAGAACTTTCGGGTTGGCGGCAATGGACCCGCTGCCGCCTTCGTCGCCGGCCGCTGCCGTCGGTGCTTTCGGTGCCGGCGGATCCTTCCGCGCCAGCGATTCGCCGACGCTTGCGACGATGCCCGTCATGGTTTGCGTGAAGCTCGAATCCTTCTCGTCGAAGGCTCCGGAGAGCCCGTCGTTGGGCATCTCGACATCGATGTCGATATCCGGCAGCAGCGTCGACGCTTCGCCGCCATCCGTCGCGGGTTTCGCGACGGGTTTTTGCGGGTCGGGGGCGGGCGCTGCGGTCGTTGCCGCGGCTTTTTTGGCGGCACTCTTCGGGGGTTTGGCTTTTCTGGGTGCCGGCTTCGCCGCGTCACCGCCGACCGGTTTGAACGCCGCATCGGGCGCTTCGAGGTGGTGTTTGACGGACGCCTCGATCGCGAGTCGCGCGCGTCCCGGCGATACCGGCTTCAGCAGGAAGCGGTACACCTTCCCGCGGTTGATCAGGTCCATGAGCATCTCGCCGTCGTCGCGGCGTCCGGCGACGATCGAGACCAGTCTTTTGGACAGCTTGCGCAGGTGGACGGTGAGCTTCTCGACGTTGGAGCCGACCATGCCCGCATCGACCAGCAGTACGCCGACACTGTGTTTTCTCAGGGTTTCCTCGGCGGCGGCAAGGGTTTCCGCGGTATGCACGTGATGCAGGCCGCGGGTCGACTCCTTGATCGTGCCGAGGAACTGCCCGTCCTTCGACAGCACGAGGACGTCGACGGCCTGAGCCCCGCTGGCAACGGCGGCCGATACCCGCTTCGGATCCAGCGCCGGAATCGAGCCGGTGGCGTCGGTAATGATCGATGCGCCGTTCTCGCTGGTTTCCATGATGATGTGTTCGCCGCTCTCGTCCGGATTGGCGCGCGTATCGTTCGCCGATTCGGCCAGCGCCATGAGACGCATCTGCCGGGTTGCGTTGTCGATGAGCTTGCTCAGATCGTCGCCGCTGATGCCGCCGCGTACGATCTGGAAGACTTCCTTATCGCCAACCAATGCCTCGAGGTTCTTGTCGTTGGGACCGGCCAGCAGGATGCCGACCGTTTCCGGCGAACGCTTCTTGGCTTCGCGCAGCGCCTCGACGCCGCTCATCCCGGGCAGGTTTTGTGCGGAGACGATGACGTGTATCGGCGTGTCGCCGAAAATGTTGAGCGCCTCTGTGCCGCTGGTCGCGCAGTGAACCGTGTACCGCTCGTTGAAGCTGGCGCTAAGGCTGTCGAGCGCACTCTGCTCGCTGTGCAGCAACAACACCTGTGTCTTGTATTGGTCCAGGGGCACGTCCCGACCTCCGCGTGTTATGTCCAATCGTGAGGCGACTCCTCGCGTGCATACAGTATATCCCGCGGATTTCGCCAGTCTGTCGCGCACCGCCGACAGAATTGGAAAATTGTGACGAGACGCACAATAGAACTGCAGGTCCGATCACGTTCCTCTCCCGGCGGCCGATCGCGGCGCCGCCTGGATGATTTCACCTGTTACGAATCGGTCTTGCCGTGCGTTGCGATCTCCTCGCTGAGTCCCGCTATCGCCTCGTCGACTGTCAGGACTTTCTGCTGTTTCGAACCGAGGCGGCGCATTGCGACGCTGTCGACTTCGACTTCCCGCTGGCCGACCGCGAACAGCACCGGAATTTTGGCAACACTGTGTTCACGGACCTTGTACGAGATCTTCTCGTTGCGCAGATCGGCCTCGGCGCGCAAACCGGCTGCTTTGAGGCGTTCGACGACGCCGATCGCAAACTCGTCCGCGTCCGACGTGATCGTTAGCACTTTCGCCTGGACGGGGGCCAGCCACAAGGGCAGATTGCCGGCGTGATGCTCAATTAAGATACCGATGAAGCGCTCGAGCGAGCCGAAAATCGCACGATGCAGCATGACCGGCGTGTGCTTCTCGCCGTCCTCGCCGATGTAGTACGCGCCCAGCCGTCCAGGCATGTTGAGATCGACCTGCAGCGTACCGCACTGCCAGTCACGGCCGATCGCGTCGCGCAGCACAAACTCGAGTTTCGGACCGTAAAAGGCCCCTTCGCCCGGGTTGTGCGTATAGTCGAGACCGGCGCTGTCCAGCGCGTCCTTGAGCGCCGCCTCAGCCTGGTCCCAGACGCTGTCCTCGCCGACGCGGACTTCGGGACGGTCCGCGAATTTGATGCGGACGTCGTCGAAGCCGAAGCCGCGATAGATACTCAGGATGAGCTCGCAGACCGCGACCGACTCGGCCGTGATCTGCCCGGCCGTGCAGAACACGTGCGCATCGTCCTGGGTGAACGCCCTGACACGCATCATCCCGTGCAGTGCGCCCGACGGCTCGTAGCGATGGACCTTGCCGAACTCTGCGAGGCGCACCGGCAGTTCGCGGTAGCTCGTGATGCCCTGCTTGAAGACCTGCACGTGGCCCGGACAGTTCATCGGCTTGATAGCGTAGTGCCGTCCGTCGATCGTCTCGGTCGTGTACATGTTGTCGCCGAACGAATCCCAATGACCCGATGCTTCCCAAAGCGAGCGGTCGACGAGTTCGGGTGTGCTGATCTCACGATAGCCCGCCGCGTTCTGTTTCTCGCGCATGAACGCGATCAGGTTCTGAAACAGCGTCCAGCCGTTCGGATGCCAGAACACGGCGCCAGGCGCTTCCTCCTGGAAATGGAACAGATCCATGACGCGCCCCAGTCGGCGGTGGTCGCGCCGCTCGGCTTCCTCGAGCATGTGGAGGTACTGCCTGAGCTGCTTGTCGCTGGCCCACGCGGTTCCGTAGACCCGCTGCAGCATCTCGTTGTTCGAGTCGCCGCGCCAGTAGGCTCCCGATACGTGCGTCAGCTTGAAGGCCTTGCCGAGCTTGCCGGTGGAGGGCAGGTGCGGGCCGCGGCACAAATCGATGAAGTCGCCCTGGCGGTAGAGCGTAATCGGTTCGCCGTCCGGGATGCTGGCGATGATCTCCGCCTTGTACTCCTCGCCCATGTCGCGGAAGAAGCTGACGGCCTCGTCGCGGTCCCAGACCTCGCGGACGACGGTCTCGTCGCGGTCGACGATCTCCCGCATGCGCTCTTCGATCGTCGCGAGGTCGTCCTCGCTGAACGGCTCGTCGCGCGCGAAGTCGTAGTAGAAGCCGTTCTCGATCGCCGGGCCGATCGTGACCTGCGTGTCCGGCCACAGCTCCTTGACGGCCTCGGCGAGCACGTGGGCTGCGTCGTGCCGCAACAGCTCCAGCCCGTCTTCCGAGTCGCGGGTGACGATCTCGATCGTTGCGTCGTCCTCGATGTCGCGCGTCAGGTCGCGGAGTTCACCGTCGACGCGCACGGCGACCGCATCGCGCAAGAGGCTTTTGCCGATGTTCTCGGCAATGGCGGCGCCGCGCACGGCGCCTTCGTAGCTTCGGACAGAGCCGTCGGGAAGGGTGATCTGTGGCATGCTTCGAGTCTTAGAGTCCGGGCCCGCTTCGGCAAGCCCCAGGAGCGCGCTATTGTAGCGTCGCGCGCGCCGGGATCTCTACCGTCGTGCCGTGGGTTGTTCGTTCCCGGTCCGCCTCTCTACAATAACGGGCTTTTGCGCCTCCTTACGCGGCCGATTCATGAGCGACAGCGCGCCTCGCGATTTCATTCGCGACATCATCCACGACGATCTCGAGTCCGGTAAACATACCCGGATCGTGACCCGTTTCCCGCCGGAGCCGAACGGCTACCTGCACATGGGTCACGCAATGTCGATCTGCCTGAACTTCGGCGTCGCGGCCGAAACCGGCGGCCGGACCTATCTGCGCTACGACGACACCAATCCCGGTAAGGAGGATCAGGAGTACGTCGACGCGATCGAGCGCGACGTTCGCTGGCTCGGCTTCGACTGGGAAACTCGGCTCACCCATGCATCGGACTATTTCGCGGCGCTGTACGACGCGGCAACGCGCCTCATCGAAATCGGCGCCGCCTACGTCGACAGCCTGAGCGCTGACGAAATCCGCGAGTACCGGGGGACGTTGACGGAGCCGGGGCGCGACAGCCCGTACCGGGAGCGAAGCGTCGAGGAGAACCTCGAACTCTTCCGCGGCATGCGCGAAGGCGAGTTCGAGGACGGGCAGCACGTATTGCGGGCGAAGATAGATATGGCCTCGCCCAACATGAATCTGCGGGATCCGACGCTGTATCGAATCCGGCACCTCGCGCACCAGCAGACCGGCAACGACTGGTGCATCTATCCGATGTACGATTTTGCGCACACGCTTTCGGATGCGTTCGAGGGCATCACGCATTCGCTGTGCACGCTGGAGTTCGAGGACCATCGGCCGCTCTACAACTGGCTTCTCGACAAGCTCGAGCCACCGCACCGGCCCCGGCAGATCGAGTTCTCGCGGCTGAACGTTGCGTACACGATTACGAGCAAGCGCAAGCTCAAGGCCCTGATCGACGACGGCGTCGTGAGCGGTTGGGACGATCCACGCATGCCGACGATCGCGGGCATGCGGCGTCGCGGCTATCCGCCGGCGGCGCTCAGGGATTTCGTGACCCGCGCCGGTGTGACGAAGAAAGACAAGCTCGTCGAGCTCGGCATGCTCGAGAACAGCGTACGTGAGGTTCTCGGTGCCACGGCGCCGCGGCGCATGGCGGTCCTGAGGCCGCTGAAGCTCGTGCTGACCAACTATCCGGAAGACCGCACCGAGATGATGTCGGCGATGAATCATCCGAACGACCCGTCGATGGGCGAGCGCGACGTGCCGTTCGGTCGCGAGCTGTGGATCGAGCAGGACGACTTCATGGAGGACGCGCCACGAAAATTCTTCCGGCTCAAGCCGGGCGGCGAGGTGCGGCTACGTTCGGCGTACATCATCCGTTGCGACGAGGTCGTGAAGGATGAGGATGGGAGCGTAGTAGAGCTCCGCTGCAGCTACGACGAGACGACGAAGAGCGGCTCGGCGAACAGCGACCGCAAGGTCAAGGGCACGATCCACTGGGTCTCGGCGGCGCACGCCGTGGCCGCCGAGGTCAGGTTGTACGATCGTCTGTTCCGGGAAGCGAATCCGAATACTCACGAGGATTTGGCGAGCGTCCTCAACCCGGCGTCGCTCGAAACCGTCGATGCCCGCCTCGAGCCGTCCCTGGCCGGCGAGACGGCGGCCGTTCAGTTCGAGCGCCTCGGCTACTTCGTCAGCGACCAGGATTCGACGGCCGAACGCCCGGTCTTCAACCGGATCGTCACGCTGCGGGATTCCTGGGCGAAGCTCGAGAAGCAGGCGCTTCAGGCCGCCACAGGCGGCTGATCGCCTAGGCGGTCAGCTCCGCGGTAACGACGATCGGCGCACCGCGATCCAGGCCGAGCGAGTCCGCCGCGTTGCCTTCGGCCCGGGCCACCTCGACGACGCCGAACGAGTTAATCAGTGCCAGGTAGTCGCCCGGCTCGACGCGGCCGTAGGTTTCGCTGAGCGGCAGCGTAAGGCCGGCGACCCGCACGACCGGGTCGGGAAGACCTTCGATCAGGGCCCGATCGATGTTGCTGATCAGGTTGCCGAAGGAGTCGACCGTGATGACGGCGCCCGCGACCCGATCGCGCCCGGTCGTCGGCTCGTCCAGCCAACCGGGTATCCAGTCCGTCGCGGGCGTGCCGAGGGCTTCCATGCCGACGGTCCCCGAGGCCAACAACGCGGCGGCCGGGGCGAAGATGTCGCGGCCGTGAAACGTCTTGCTCGGCGGCGGCACATCGAAGGCGCTAAGCCGGTCGAAGTCCAGGTGGAACACGGCGGCGTTCGCGTGTCGTTCGAGCAGGTTGGCGAGTAAGCCGTTGTCCGGCGCCAGAAAAGCATGGCCATCCGCCTCGACGAGGAGGATCTTTCGCTCCGTGCCCACACCGGGATCGACGACCGCGACGTGCACGGTGCCGGCCGGAAAATAGCGGTACGCGCGATCCACCCAGAAACCGGCCTCGGGCGGCCACTGAGCCGGTATGTCGTGCGTCAGGTCGACGATTTCGGCCTCGCGGAAACGGCTAAGTATGGCCCCCCGCATGACCGCTGCGAACGGCCCTTTGTGGCCGAAGTCGGTCGTGATCGTGATGACGCCGCTTGCATGCATGAGGCGTCGTCGCAGTCAGACCGCGAGCCGGTCCAGATGATGGTCTGCGTTACCGAACAGCTGGCCGATGGCCGTCAGACGCTTGAAGTAGTGGGCGATGTCGAGCTCCCAGGTCACGCCCATCCCGCCGTGCAGCTGCACGGCCTCCTGGCCGACCAGCTTGCCCGCCGTGCCGATCTGGTACTTGATCGAGCTGACCGCCCGGTCCGTATCGCCGCCGTCGGCAGCAAGCATCGTGGCCCACAACAGCAGCGAGTAGGATTGCTCGCAGGCCGTCAGCATGTCGACCATACGATGCTGCAGCGCCTGAAAACTGCCGATCGGGACGCCGAACTGCACGCGGCTTTTCGAATACTCGACGGTCTTCTCGGTCAGTATCTGCATGATGCCGACCGCTTCCGCGGATACCGCGAGGATCGCGTCGCCGAACACGGCCGCGAGCGCCGCGCCGGCCGCGCCCGGCTCGCCGAGCAGCCGGTCGCGCGACACCCTGACGGCGTCGAGGCCGACTTCCGCGGCGGTGTGACCGTCGACGGTCGCGTAGCGGCGAACCGTTACGCCGTCCGCGTCGCGGGGCACCGCGAACAACGACACACCGGTATCGTCGAACTGTCCGCCGCTCGTGCGCGCGGACACGAGCAGCAGCTCCGCGTTCCCGCCGTTGAGTACGACGCCTTTGCTCCCCGACAAGACATAGGCGTCGTCGCCGTCCTGCGTTGCCGTCGTCGCGACGTCAGTGAGCCGGTAGCGGCTCTGCGGTTCGGTGTGCGCAAGGGCGGTCTGCAGTTCGCCGGCGATCAGGGGCTCGAGCCAGCGCGACTTTTGCTCGGTGTCGCCCGTGCGGGCCAGCGCGCCCCCGGCCAGCACGACGTTGGCAAGGTATGGTTCGACGACGAGGCCGCGGCCGAAGTGGCGCATGATCAGCATCGTCTCGACGGGCCCGTAGCCGAGTCCGCCGTCGGCTTCGCTGAAGGGCACGGCGGTCCAGCCCAGCTCGGCGAACTGTCGCCAGACTTCCGGGCTGAAGCCTGTCGTGCTTGCGGCGTAGCCCTGACGCGTGTCGAAGTCGTAGTCGTTCGCGAGGAACTTTGCGACGCTGTCGTCGAGCATGCTCTGCTCGTCGTTGAGCGTGAAGTCCATGGCTACAACCCCAAAACGTGTTTGGACACGATGTTCTTCTGGATTTCGTTGGAGCCGCCGTAGATCGACGCCTTGCGGAAATTGAAGTAACGCGGCGCGCTTGCCGTCTCGTTGCCCTCGCCGATTCGTTCGTCGACGGCGAAGTCGGGCGCATACTGCTCAGGGACGAAGGGCAGGGCGTAGTAGCCTGCCGCTTCGACGTACAGCTCGTCGATGGCCTGCTGAATCTCGGTGCCGACGAACTTGAGTATCGAGGATTCCGGTCCCGGCGCCTTCCCCGACGCGACCGCGGCCAGAGTGCGTAGCTCGGTGAACTCGAGCGCCCTGAGCTCGACCTCCACGGCAGCGAGCTTGCGCATGAAGTTGCGATCTTCCGTGAGCGGCGCCGCGCCGCGCACCGGCCGCTCCGCCTGCGCCCGCAGACGGTCGATGCGGAACTTCGAATAGTGCACGGCGGCGATGTTTGTGCGCTCGTGCTGCAGCAGGACCTTGCCGTAGGTCCAGCCCTCGCCTTCTTCGCCGACGAGGTTGGCGGCGGGCACGCGCACGTCCTCGAAGTGCACTTCGTTTACCTCGTGCTCGCCTTCGATAGTGATGATCGGTTTCACCGTGACGCCGGGCGTCTGCATGTCGATGAGCAGAAAGCTGATGCCTTCCTGGCGCCGCGCGACGTCGCTGCTCGTGCGCACGAGACAGAAAATCCAGTCCGCGAACTGCGCGAGCGTCGTCCACGTTTTGGTCCCATTGACGACGTAGTGGTCGCCGTCGAGGTCGGCCCGCGTCTTGAGCGATGCAAGGTCGCTCCCCGAGCCGGGCTCCGAGTAGCCCTGGCACCACCACACGTTGCTCGCGAGGATGTCCGGCAGGAAGCGTTCCTTCTGCTCGTCGCTGCCGAACGTGTAGATGACCGGGCCGACCATGCTGACCCCAAAGGGCACGATGTCCGGAGCGTTGATGCGTGCGAGTTCCTGCATGAACAGGTACTTCTGGACGGGCGTCCAGCCCGTGCCGCCGTATTCGACCGGCCAGTTGATCGCGAACCAGCCGCGCTCGTGCAGCCACTTTTGATATCGGATCTGATCGTCGCGGCTGATGGTGACGCCGGCATCGCGGAACTCGCGGAGATCGGCGGGAAACTCTTCGTCGAAGACCTTGCGGACGTCGTCGCGAAAACGCAGTTCGTCCTCCGAAAAAGTGAGGTTCATCTACCGTCCTGTCAGGTGGAACGGGCGATCCTAGCACGAGTCCGCCGGTGCCAACGAGCAGCCGCGCGTTTAAAGCTGCCGCGCGATCGGGCAGAATCCGGGTATGTCGAGCACTACGGAAATCGGTCAGCAGCCTGAGCGCGCGGAGCCCCTCACGGACGCTCTGGCGCGGCCGCTGCACGATCTTCGGATCTCGCTGCTCGACCGCTGCAACTATCGCTGTCCCTACTGCATGCCGGCGTCGGAGTTTCCCGACGACTACGGGTTTCTGGCGCGCGACGACCGGCTGAGCCATGCGGAAATCCTCAAGATCGCCGCGGTCGCGGTCCGCGGCGGCGTCTCGAAGATCCGGCTGACGGGCGGCGAGCCGCTGCTCGACAAGTCGCTGCCGTTGCTCGTCGCGGGAATCGCCCGGCTGCCGGGGGTCGAGGATCTTGCACTGACGACCAACGGCGAGCTGTTGAGTCGCTACGCGGCGGCGCTTGCGAACGCCGGCCTGCACCGCGTCACGGTCAGCCTGGACAGCCTGGATCCGGACGTGTTCTGCCTCATGAGCGGCGGCCGCGGCGATCTGGAGAAAGTCCTCGCGGGCATCGACAGCGCGGCCGCCGCAGGCCTGATTCCCGTGAAGATCAACGTCGTCGTTCAGCGCGGCGTCAACGACCACACGGTGCTCGATTTGCTCGATCACTTCCGCGGTACCGGGCACATCGTCCGCCTGATCGAGTTCATGGACGTCGGCAATCGTAACGGCTGGCGAATGGATCAGGTCGTGCCGTCGCGCGAATTGCTTGCCTCGATTCGCGATCGCTGGGCGCTTCGGCCGATCGGCAGGAGCTATCCCGGCGAGGTCGCGCGGCGTTACGAGTATCTCGACGGCTCCGGAGAGCTGGGCTTCATCTCTTCGGTAACGGAGCCGTTCTGCGGCGCCTGCTCGCGAGCGCGGCTGTCCGCGGACGGCACGCTCTACACCTGCCTGTTCGCGACCCATGGCACGGACCTGCGTGAGCCGCTGCGCAACGGTGCAAGCGACGACGAACTCGCCGACATTCTGTCGAAGATCTGGCTGCAGCGCGCCGATCGCTACAGTGAACTTCGGCGTCCGGAGCTTGCCGAAACGCATGCGCTCTCGAAGGTCGAAATGTATCGGATCGGCGGCTGAGCGGAGTTCGGCGGAGATCCTGATGGCCAAACTGACTCATGTCGATGCAGAAAACCGGCCTGCGATGGTCGACGTCGGCGACAAGGCCGTGAGCCGGCGCGAGGCAAGCGCCGAGTCGCGGGTCCTGCTGCCGCCTGAGGTGAGGGCGGAGATCGTCGACGGTGAATTGACTAGCAAGAAAGGACCGGTGTTCGCGACGGCCGTCATCGCAGGCGTCATGGCGGCCAAGCGTACTCACGAGCTGATTCCCTTTTGCCACCCGCTCGGGCTCGATAAGTGCGATATCGACATCGGCGTCGAGGGCGAAGAAGCCGTGATTCGCTGCACCTGCCGCGTCGATCACAAGACCGGTGTGGAGATGGAAGCATTGACCGGGGCAAGCGTCGCGGCGTTGACGCTCTACGACATGGTCAAGGCGCTGTCGCACGATGTCGTAATTCGCGAAACGCGCCTGCTTGCAAAGAGCGGCGGCAAGCGGGATTTCCGACGTGCCGACTAGGGCCTTGCATGCGCTCGTGCTGGCCGGCGGCAGGAGCCGCCGCCTCGGCCGGGACAAAGCCGGCCTCGAGATCGACGGCAAGCCGCAGCTCGAACGGACGGTTGAGCTGCTGGACGCGCTGGTCGAAAGAGTCTGGGTGTCCGTGCGGGCGGATCAGCCCGGGGACGCGCTGCGCGACCGCTATCCGCAGATCGTGGATCGCGAGGAGGACGCGGGGCCCGTCGGGGGCATCCTCGCGGCGCTGGAATCCGACCGGAACGCCGACTGGCTCGTCGTGGCCGTCGATCTGCCGCGGCTGGACCGCGAAACCGTCGAAGTCCTGCTGGACGCCGAGCCCGCCGGCCCGTTCACGGCCTATCGGAGTACGTCCGACGGGCTGCCCGAGCCCCTGTGCGCCGTATACCGTGCAGAGGCGCTCCCGATCGTCCGCGGCTACGTCGACGCCGGCATCCGCTGCCCGCGGAAAATCCTGATCGAGAGCGGCGTCGAACTGCTCGCGCAGCCAAATCCCGCGGCGCTCGACAACCTGAACACGCCGGAGGATCAGGCGCGCATCGTATCGGCGTGCGTGTAGGGACTGTTGCTAATGAAGACGATCACCGTTCGCTATTTCGCCCTGTTCCGCGAGCAAGCCGGTACGGGTGAGGAGCGGCTCGAGACCGCGGCGTCGACGGCTCGCGAGGTGTTCGAGGCCACGCGCGACCGGCACCGGTCGTCGGAACCGCTTGGGCACTGCAAGGTCGCCATCAACGACGAGATGGCCGATTGGGACTCGCCGGTAACGGATGGCGACGTCGTACTGTTATTCCCGCCCGTCGGGGGCGGCTGAACGCGGGGACGAGGGCATGATGGAGATTTCGGAAACGCCGATCGACACGGACCGCCTGCGCGAGTCGCTCGAGGACCCGCGCGCCGGCGGTTTCGTGGTCTTCGAGGGCTGGGTCCGCAACGAAAACGACGGTCACGAGGTGCGGCGACTCGAATACGAGGTATATGAGCCGCTGGCGATCAAGGAAGGTGAGCGCATCATCGCGGAAGCGGAGGCGAAGTGGCCGTTGATCGGTGTCCGGATCGTGCATCGCGGCGGGCTGCTCGAACTCGGCGACTGTGCCGTATGGGTCGGCGTCGCGGCCAAACATCGCGACGAGGCGTTCATGGCCTGCCGCTACCTGATCGACGAACTCAAGGTTCGTCTGCCGATCTGGAAGAAAGAACACTACGTGGGCAGCGATTCCGGCTGGGTCAACTGCGAGCGCTGCGCAAGCCACGGCCTGGACCGCACGGGTTAAGCGCGCAAGTCCCCGGGCGTATCCACGTCACGGTACTCCGTCAGGGGCAGAAGAACGACCCTGTCCTGCCGGGCGGCGATAACGGTCTTCGCGCCGCGGTCGCCGTCGAGTTCGGCGAGCTCGGAGAAAACCGCGCGATCGAACAGAGCGGGAACCCCGAACGTGTCGCGATAGCTGCTGGCGACGATGCGCTCCGGCACCCCTTCCCACGCCGCCGCCAGCGCCCGGTAGTGATCGGCCGGAATCCACGGTTGATCGGCCAGGCAAAGGAGCAACGCGTCTGCAGAGCTGCCGAGGGCGCGCGCGGCTGCCGCTACCGACGTACCGATGCCTTCTGCATAGCGCCCGTTGATGACGGCGAAAGGAGCGCCGGCGGCGCGCATGACGCGCTCCGCGTCGTGCCCGGCAACGAGCACTACCGGCGCAGCGTCGCTGACGGTACGCACCGTTCGCGCCACCATGCTTTCGCCGTCGATCTCGACTAACTGTTTGCTGCTTGCGCCGAAGCGTCGCGACTGCCCGGCAGCGAGGACGGCGGCCACGATCCGTCGCTGTTTGCCGCTTGCGTTCATTGCACGCGATTATAGGGGTGTTCACGGTTCAGGCGCACTTGCGGCGCGCGCAACAACCCTGTATCTCTAGCGCCTGCGCGGGCACCGCGCCGTGTTTCCTGGGGACTGGTTTTGCATCTCATCACATCGATCGAAGACGCCCGCGAACTCGAAGGTAAGGAAGTCGGCCTCTCTGACTGGGTCGTCATCGATCAGAACCGCATCGATCTCTTCGCCGAGGCGACGGACGATTTCCAGTGGATTCACGTCGACGTCGATCGTGCGGGCCGGGAGATGCCCGACGGCAAGACCATTGCGCACGGTTATCTCACGCTGGCCCTGATTCCCGCGCTGACGGGCCGATTCGTCGACATCCCGAACCTCGAGCGCGGCATCAATCTGGGCGTCAACAAGGTGCGTTTCTATACGCCGGTCCAGGTCGGCGACCGCGTGCGCGCGCGCGCGACCGTGTTGAGTGCCCGCCGGCGCGCCGGTGCGCTCCTGCTCACGTCGGAAACGCGGATCGAGGTCGAGAACCAGAAGAAGCCCGCGTGCGTCGCCGAGACTCTTGGGATGTACTTCTTCGCGGAGGACAAGGCCGCCGAGGGCCAGGGCGGCAAGCTCTGAAGCTTGCCGCCCTGCCGGCCCGTTCTGCGGGCCCTTAGTCGAAGAACTTCCTCAAAGTCACGCCCCAGGTCCGCGGGATGTTCGGATAGCCCGAAAAGCTACCTTCCTGCGCGACCGACGGGAACGCGCTCTGCAGATACTCGTCGTCGTTGATGTTGCGGCCCCAGAGCAGGACCTCGAAACCGTTGTCCCAGCCGATGCCCGCGCTTGCGTTGATCGTGCCGACCTCGCGCGAGGCGATGTCCGCGGACACGTTTTCGATGACCTGCACGTCGCTCTCGTAGTAGTACTCGGCGCGGACGAAAGCGCGACCGTTGAGAAGGTCGAAGCCGTAGCGCGCGGACGTCGTGATGCTGGTTTCGCTGATGCCGGCCGGGGCCGTGCCGCTCAGGTCAACCGGACCGTCCGGGCCGGTGCCGAGCGGGAAGGAGTCGTACTCGGGATCGAGGAACATGCTCGCGAATGAGATCTCGAGATTGGCCGTCGGCGCCCAGAGGAAGTCCAGTTCGATACCCGTGGTCGACTGCTTGCCGGCATTCGCGAGGATGAAGCCCGTGCCGACGAACAGGTTCTGCTGGAAGCCCTCGATTTCCTGATCGAACACGGCCACGTTGAGGATGATGTTGTCGAACTGCGACTTGAGGCCGAGTTCGTACAGCGTGGACTCCTCGGGGCCCGCGAAGCGGGTGCCGGTCGTGATGTTCGGTACCAGCAGCCCCGCGTCCGTCAGTGCCGGAATGTCCTCGGCAAACGGCCGCGAATCGCGCGACAGGTTCCACGACGAGGCCTTGAAACCCGTGCCGGCGCTTGCGTAGACGTTCACCTGGTCCGTCACGTCGTAGGCCACGCGCACCGTCCAGGTTACGTCGTCGTCGCTCGACGAGCCGGATTCAACCGCGTTCGGGTAGTTCAGCTGCGGCGGCAGAAACTGCACCGGGCGCAGTGCGAGGAGCTGGTTACAGTTGGGCGGCGGCGCGGCCGCAGAGCATTCGGTCATGCTGAGCGTCTGCAGAGCCGCGAACCCGTCCGGGTTCGCCATCGCGAAGGCGGCGATGTTTTCCGGCGTCGGCGGCAGCATCGTGACCTCCTGGAACGCGAGGCCGAAACCTACCTCCTGCAGATCGAGCCGCGAGAACGCGTCGGTGCTGGTGATGTTGAGGGTGGCGTCCTTATCGTCCTCGACCCAGGCCACGCCGAGCGTCACGGTCGTGCGCTCGCCGAGATCGAAATCGACCTGGCCGAACAGCGAGGTCGAGGTGTTGTCGAGCGTGGCGAACTCGGTGTTACCCTGGCCCGGTGCGAAGAAAGTCCCCGCGGGCAGGCCGAGGCCGACTTCCAGCGCCGTCAGCGGCGACGGATCGGTCAGCGGGTTGCCGCCTGCTGCCGTCGTCGTCAGGATGTCCGCGTAAGGACGGAAGGCATCGCCGTAGGTAATGCCGCTGCGCTGATCCACCTCTTCGTCGAAGTAGAAGGCGCCGACCAGCCAGTCGAACGTACCCGTCGAACCGCCGAGACGGAACTCCTGAGTCAGCGTGTCGATCTGGGTATCCGTCAGGTTGCCCGTCTGGTCGCTGATGAGGCGTGCGCTCGTGAAGTCCACGTCGACGTTGTCGAAACGATCCTGGTTCCGGAACGCGGTTATCGAGGTGAGCTGAATCGAGTCGTTGATGTCGTAGTCGATCTGCAGCGATGCGCCGCTGTTGTCGATCTCGTTGACGGGTTCGAAGTCGTAGAAACCTTCGTAGGCGAACGGCGCGTTCGGCACCAGATTGCCGCCGACGCCCAGAACGGCCGCGCCGGTGGGCCCGTTGACGAGGTTGGCGACGCCGCAGCAGGCCTCGTCGATCGTGTCGTAGTCGGCGATGAAGCGCGCTTCGAGGCGGTCCGACGGTGCGAACAACAGCTGGCCGCGCACGCCCGAACGGTTAATCTCGTTGAGCTCGCCGCCGGACGTCAGATTGTCGTAGTAGCCGTCGCGGCTGTTGTAGCTGCCGGACAGCGAGAAACCGACGGTGTCGCTCAGCGGCCCGTTCACGTCGCCCTTGACGATGATCTGGCTGTAGTCGCCGGCCGTGACCGACGCGGATCCGGAGAAGTCGTCGAGGCTCGGCCTGGCCGTTACCACGTTGATGACGCCGGCCGATGCGTTCTTGCCGAACAGCGTCGACTGCGGACCTTTGATGACTTCGATCCGTTCGAGGTTGGGGAAGTCCGCCAGTGCAGCCGCGGCACGCGACCGGTACACGCCGTCGATGTATACCGCCACCGACGGCTCGATGCCGGCGTTGTTGGCGCCGTTGCCGAAGCCGCGGACGATGAACGTCGTATTGCCGCTGGCTTGTAGCTGGCTCACCCGCAGGCTGGGCACCAGCGACTGCAGATCCTTGATGTCGAGTACCTGTGCCTCGTCCATCGCGGTCTGGCTCACGACCGAAACGGCAACCGGCAGCGACTGCAGCGTTTGCTCGCGCTTCTGCGAGACGACGATGATCTCTTCGAGCAACGCTTCTTCCTGCGCGACGGCGGTCGTCGTCAGGCCGGCGACCGACAGCGCGGCCAGCGAAGCGGCCGAGCACGCAAGACGATGCATCCCCGAACGGATGGGTAGTGGAGTACGGATCATTTCTCCCCCCTTTGGAGAAAGGGCGCCGGATTCCATTCGGCGCATTAATGTCAGACGCTAACCCCGGCCTGCAGGGTCCCGACAGCCCCGTTAATTGCCAGAAGAAACAGTCGGGTATAACTACAAGCTAGAGTGCAGCTAAGGGCCAAGAATAGCATGGAATCGACGCAAAACCGCAAACGGAGTCGACGCTTTTCGGCCACTTTCTAAAGCGGGACCGGCCGGCGTAGCGTTGCCCTTTGCGCACACGCTTCGGTTCATTGACCATAAATCCGGCTGCCGGTTCAGAGTCGTCGGGGCACGAGCCGGCCGGGTAAAGGCATTGCGGTAGTGCACGCGCCGGAGTAGCCTGCGCGCTCGTTTGTAAGATGCTTCGAACCGACTATCGACAATGGCTGATCCGTTAAGACTCTACGGCCTCAAGGCACTCGTTACCAACGCGGCAGATGGCATCGGCGAAGCCGCAGCGCGAACTCTGGTCAAGCACGGCGCGAGCGTGGTTGCCGCCGATACCTTGAACAGCGGTGTCGAACAACACTTCCGTCAGGTGAAGGGCATCACGGGTCACGTGACGTCGCTTACCGACCCGCTGCGGATGGCGGCGCTCGTCGAGGCCTGCGTGGATCACATCGGCGGTCTGGATATCGTCGTCGCGGACTTTCCCCTGGCGGTCGAAGCGCCCATCGAGAGCACCGGCGCCGCGCTCGACAAGCTCCTCGATTTGCGCACGGCGCTTCTGACCTCGCTTGCGCGCGCCGCGTTGCCGGAGCTCAAGAAGAGTCCGGCCGGCCGCATCATCAGCGTCGGTTTTCTGCGCAGCGTGTTTGCGGCCCGATCGCGCGAGGCGGCCACCAGGGCAGAGCAGCAGCTGGCCGCGCTGACCCGGGCGCTGGCTGCCGAGACCGGCGAGTTCGGCATTACCGCGAACTACGTGCAGCCCGGTGCCGTGATGACGCCCGTCAGCCGCGAGGCCTTCCGCAAGGACACGGCGCTGCGCGACCACTGCATTGCTCATTCGGCGGCACGCCGGCTGGGCGAGCCCGTCGATGTCGCCAAGGTCGTTCTGTTCCTCGCGAGCGACGATGCGGCTTTCGTCAGCGGCACGGGGATCGCCGTCGACGGCGGCCGCACCGACGTTTAGTCGAGGCAGGCGGCTCCGTCACGACGATGCACCCGGTCCTCGCCGATCTCATCTCGCTGCTTCGACTCGAGCGTATCGAGAACAACATCTTCCGTGGGGCGAGTCGGGATATTGGCAGTCCGCAGGTCTTCGGGGGCCAGGTGCTGGGGCAGGCCCTGTCCGCCGCGCAACACACTGTTGAAGGGCGGGTCGCGCATTCGCTGCACGCCTACTTTCTGCGCCGCGGCGACATCAACGCGCCGATCGTCTACGAGGTCGACCGGGCGCGCGACGGCGGCAGCTTCTCCAGCCGGCGCGTCGTTGCGATTCAGCACGGCCGCCCGATCCTGAATCTCGCGGCGTCGTTTCAGGTCCCCGAGACCGGCCTCGAGCACGCGGCCGCGATGCCGGACGTTCCCGGGCCGGACGGCCTTCCGGACGTCACCCGGGTTGCGCAGGGACAGCTCGAGAAAATCCCGCTGATGATGCGGCGTTTCCTCACGAGCGCGCGGCCATTCGAGTTTCGGCCGGTCGAAGCCCCGGAGTTCGAAAAGCCGAAACCCAGGCCGCCCATCAAGCACGTGTGGATACGGGCCGTCGACGGCTTACCCGACGATCTCGCTCTGCACCAGAACCTGCTTGCCTACGTTTCGGATTACGAACTGCTCGGTGCCGCGACGCTGCCGCACGGCCTGTCGTTCACGCGCGGTAACGTCATCATGGCGAGCCTGGATCACGCGCTTTGGTTCCATCGTGAAGTCCGCGTGGACGACTGGTTGCTCTACGCGATGGAGAGTCCGATCGCGACCGGTGCGCGCGGATTCGCCCGCGGCCATTTTTTTGCGCGCGACGGCTCGCTGATTGCATCGACGGCGCAGGAGGGTCTGATTCGGGTCGTCGATCCCGACGCCGTGCGCCCGCGCTCGGATCCGAAGGCGCAGACGTAGGCGCCAGGCAAACGTCAGTCCCGGATCGCCGCCAACTCTGTGCGAAAGCGCTCGGCGTTGGCGACGTAAATGTCGGCCGACCGGCCGATCATCGCGATGGCCTCGGCGTCGAGCTGGCGGACGGCTTTGGCCGGGGATCCGAGAATCAGGCTGCCCGGCTCGAAGCGTTTGTGCTCCGTGATCAGCGCGTGCGCGCCGACGATGCAGTTGTCCGGCACTTCGGCGTGGTTGAGTATCGTGCTGCCTATGCCGATCAGCGTGTTGTCGCCGATCGTGCAGCCGTGCAGCATGGCTTTGTGACCGATCGTCACGTTCCTTCCAATGGTTAACGGCGCGCCCGGGTCCGTATGCAGCACCGCCAGGTCCTGAACGTTCGAGCGCTCGCCCACCTCGATCCACTCATTGTCGCCCCGCAGGACGGCGTTGAACCAGACGCTGGCTTCGGCCTTCAGCCGGACGGCGCCGATCACCGCCGCGCTGTCCGCGATCCAGGTGCCGCGCGGCGCGACATCCGGTTTTCGCTCGCCAAGTCGGTACAGCACGTCAGTGGGCTGCGGTCTTGCCCTGAGCGGCGACGGCCGCTGCGGCTTTCGCCACCGCTTCCGGATCGCCAAGGAACTCCCTGGACACCGGCTTCAGACGGTCATCGAGTTCGTAGACGAGCGGAATACCCGTCGGGATGTTGAAGCCGGTGATCTCCTCGTCGCTGACCTCGTCGAGCATCTTGACGAGCGCGCGCAGAGAGTTGCCGTGCGCGGAAATCAGTACGTGCCGCCCGGCTTCGAGATCGGGTGCGATGCGCTCGTTCCAGCAGGGCAGCACCCGCTCGAGCGTGGTCTTGAGCGATTCCGTCGCGGGCAGGCCGTCGATGCCGCGGTAGCGCGCGTCATGAGCCGGATGGCGTTCGTCGTCGGTTTCCAGTGCCGGCGGCGGGATGTCGTAGCTGCGCCGCCAGATGTGTACCTGCTCGTCGCCGTGAAGCGCCGCGGTTTCGGCTTTGTTGAGTCCCTGCAGGCTGCCGTAGTGACGTTCGTTGAGACGCCAGTCGCGGACGACGGGAATCCACATCCGGTCCATCTCGTCGAGGACGATCCAAAGGGTGCGAATCGCGCGCTTCAGCACCGACGTGTAGGCGACGTCGAAGCCGATTCCAAGCTCTTTCAGCTGCCGCCCCGCGGTCGTCGCCTCCTCGATGCCTTTCGGCGTCAGGTCGACGTCGGTCCAGCCCGTGAAGAGGTTCTTTAGGTTCCAGTCACTCTGTCCGTGCCGGCACAAAACGAGCTTGCCCGCCATAGTGGTCTCCTGATTCGAAGGTGCCGCGCGGCCCGTCTACCCGGGGTCGCTCAAAAGGTCCTTGAGCTCCTGCGCCGCGACCGAGAGGGTAGCAAAATCCGCGTCGCCGCGAAGCTTCATCTCCTCGATCATGGCCTTGATCCGGTCGACGCGCGGCGCGCGATCCGCAAGCCAGGTTTCGACGCGCTCCGGCATGGATTTCCTGCTGCGTTTCTTCAGGAGTTCTTCCGCCAGCTGGCGCCGGATGCGATAGAAGCCGTCGCGGAGATTGCTTCGGGCAACGGCCTGCCAGCGTCCCTCGATCGACAGATCCTCGGCTCCGACGTGCAGCCAGAACAGTCCGAGACTCTCGTTGAATGCGGAATACAGCCTTGCCGTTTCGACCACGTCGCGCTTGTACTCCGCCGCCAGATCGGCGATGTCCAGCGCGGCCCGGGTGAGCAGCAGGGCGGCCATCTTGTCCGCAAGCCCTTCAGGCACGCCCATCTCCACGTAGCGCTTGACGGCATTGTGGTGACGGGTGCGCGCGGCGCTCGACTGCACGCCCGCGGTTCGGGTGTACATGATCGTCATGCCTTCGCCGAGCCGCTCCACGGCCGGGGCGATCTCGATGCGCTCGCCATAGCGCTCGATGAGCCAGTAGGTGGCATGGCGCTGCGTCCGGGCCACCTCGAACAGCAGCGTCATCTGCGCGGCGGCGGGAATTTCGTAGTCGAGCGACTGAATGACGCGGTTCAGCGCGCCGGCCCTGCAGATCTGCCGGGCAACGGTGTACGCGCGCGCAATCGCGCAGACCCCGACGCCGGTGTCGAGTTGGACGCGGCGCACGAAGGCGGGCCCCATCCGGTTCACGAGATCGTTGGCGATGAGAGTGGCAAGAATCTGCGGACTCAGCCGGTGGGTCGGCAGAAAGTCCGCATAGCGCCGCCGCAGTACCTCGGGGAAGTAGCGCATCGGATGCATCGCAAGGAAATCCTCGAGCGACTCTCCGGACGCTATGAGACCGTTGTACAGGTCGATCTTGGCGTAGCTCAGCACGACGGCGAGTTCGGGGCGCGTAACGCCCTGGCGCCGCGCCTTGCGTTCCTCTATCTCCACGTCGTCCGGCAGACACTCGAGGCCGCGGTCCAGCAAGCCCGAGCGCTCGAGGCTCGTGATCACCCGCGCGGTTTCGTCGATCCGCTCCAGCGAGCGTATCTCGCTCATGCTGATGGCCTGGGTCTGGAGGTAGTTGTTGCGCAGCACCAGCTCCGCGACGTCTTCGGTCATCGCGGCAAGCAGCTCGTTGCGCTTCTTCCGCGACATGCCCTTCGCTTTCGCGACATCGCTCAGCAGGATCTTGATGTTGACTTCGCGGTCCGAGCTGTCGACGCCCGCAGAGTTGTCGATGAAGTCCGTGTTGACGCGGCCTCCGTTGAGGCTGAACTCGATGCGGGCGTACTGGGTCAGGCCGAGGTTGCCGCCTTCGCCGATGACGTCGCAGCGCACTTCGTTCGCGTCGACGCGGACACTGTCGTTGCTGCGGTCGCCCACGTCCGCATGGCTTTCGCTGCTGGCTTTGATGTAGGTCCCGATCCCCCCGTTCCAAAGCAGGTTGACCCGCATCTTCAGGATCGCGCGGATGAGTTCGTCGGGCTGCATGGCCGCCGCGTCCGTGTCGAGCAGCTTGCGCATCTCGCGGCTCAGTCGGATCGTCTTGGCCTGCCGCGAAAAAATGCCGCCGCCCTTCGAGATCTGCGTCTCGTCGTAGTCCGTCCAGCTGCTCCGGCCCTTGGCAAACAGGCGCTTGCGCTCGCGATAGCTTGCGGCGGCGTCGGGCGTCGGATCGATGAAGATGTGCAGGTGATTGAACGCGGCGACGAGCTGGATCTTCTTCGACAGCAGCATGCCGTTGCCGAAGACGTCGCCGGACATGTCGCCGATACCGGCGACGGTGAAGAGGTCTTTCTGCGTGTTGATGCCCTGTTCGCGGAAGTGCCGCTTGACCGCTTCCCACGCGCCGCGGGCGGTGATGCCCATCTTCTTGTGGTCGTAGCCGGCGGAACCGCCGGACGCGAAGGCGTCGCCCAGCCAGAACCCGTAACTCTCCGAGATCTCGTTCGCGATGTCCGAGAACGTTGCCGTGCCCTTGTCGGCGGCGACCACGAGGTACGGGTCTTCCTCGTCGCGGCGAACGATACGCCCGGGCGTGACCACCTTGCCGTCGATCACGTTGTCGGTCACGTCGAGCAGGCTTGCGATGAACGCGCGGTAGCACTCGATGCCCTTACTCAATACGGCATCGCGATCGCCGGTCGGCAGGTTCTTGCAGACGAAGCCGCCTTTCGCGCCCGTGGGTACGATCACGGTATTCTTGACGACCTGCGCTTTCATGAGCCCGAGGATCTCGGTGCGGAAATCCTCGCGCCGGTCCGACCAGCGCAGTCCGCCCCTGGCAATGCGTCCGCCGCGCAGATGCACGCCCTCGACTTCGGTCGAGTACACGAAAATCTCGAACATCGGCCGCGGTTTCGGCGCTTCGGGAATCGCTCCCGAGTCGAGCTTTATGGCGATCGTTTCGCGCGCCGCGCCGTCTGCGTCGACGACGAAGTAGTTGGTACGCAGCGTGTGGCGGATCGCGCCCGCGAACGCGTTGAGAATCCTGTCTTCGTCGACATTGCGCGCTCTCTTGAGGCCCTTCTCGACCGACGCGAGATGAGTTTTGAGCTCCCGCTTGCGCTTCGCCTGGCTGAGCGCCGGGTCGAACTGCAGCTCGAACTGCCGCACCAGCTTCGCAGTCGTGCGCGCGTGGGCGACCAGCACGTTCTCCATGTAGGCCTGGCTGAACGGGAGTCCGAGCTGTAGCAGGTAGCGCGCGTAGCAGCGCAGGAGGGCGGTTTGGCGCCAGTCCAGTCCGGCATAGAGAATCAGCCGGTTGAGCCCGTCGCTTTCCGCCTCTCCGGACAGAACGCGCATGAAGCAGGTCTCGAAACGCTCTGCCACGGACTCGACGTCTATGTCGGCGTCTTCGTCGAGATGCAGATGGAAATCCTGGATCCAGAACGGCGAGCCGTCGTCGAGGCGCAGTTCGTAGGGCCGTTCGGTGTACACCTCGACACCCATGGCCTCGATGACCGGCAGCGCTTCAGAGAGCGGCAGCAGTTCGTCGTCCGTGTATATGAGGAAGTGCATGTCGCCGGGGCCGGCGTCCGGTGGGCGGTAGAGGTTGACCGTCCGGGTCAACCCGTCGCGCCGCATGTCCTCGATGCGGGCTACGTCGGTACAGGCGTCGCGCGGTAAGGTGTCCTCCTGGTAGCCAAGCGGAAAGACGCTGCCGTATTGGCGATACAGCTTGAGTCCCTCGCCCTCGCCGCAGGTGATCGCCAGCTGCGCCTTCAGCTTGTCCGTCCAGGTTACGACGACGTCGGCGATCTGTTTCTCGATCGTCTGAATGCTGATTGGCGGGCGCTCGCGGTCCTCGGTCCGCACGATGATGTGTACGCGCGCCAGCGCCGAGTCGGCAATCTGCACGCTGGACTCGATCGACGTGCCGGCAAAAGCGTCGAGCAGAATCCCCTCGATACGGCGGCGTACGGCCGTCGTATATTTTTCTTTCGGTACGTAGACGAGGCATGAGAAGAAGCGCCTGAACACGTCGCGCCGAATGAAGAAGCGGACCCGCTGCCGGTCCTGCAGGTTCAGAACGCCCAGCGTCGTTCGCGCGAGGTCGCTGATGCTGGCCTGGAAGAGTTCGTCGCGCGGAAACGTGTCCAGGATGTGCAGCAGCGCCTTGCCGCGGTGGCCCGAGGGCTCGATTCGCGCGCGGGCGACGACCTCGCCGATCTTCTGCCGCAGCAAGGGGATGTTGCGGGAGCTCTCGCTATAGGCAACGGCCGTGAACAGGCCGATGAATCGGTGCTCGCCGGTTACCTCCCCCGACTTGTCGAAAATCTTGATGCCAATGTAGTCGAGATAAGCGTGGCGGTGGACCGTCGACCGCGAGTTGGCCTTCGTGATCAGCATCCAGTCGCGGTTGCGCGCTACGCGGCGCATCTCCGGCGTCAGCGCCACGCGTTTCGCGCCGTGATCCGGGTTGCTCATCAGCCCCAGGCCGCTCTCCGGGATCGCGGTCAGATTGAGTTTGTCACCGCGGCCCGTGAGCCGGTAGCGCCGGTAGCCAAGAAAGGTGAAGTGGTCGTCGATGAGCCACTCGAGCATGGCGGCGCTTTCGTCCTTGAGGTCCGGGCTGCCGCCGTTGTCCGTTGCCAGAAGCTCGTCGAGCGCAGACCGCATGTGGGTTCGCATCGGTGCCCAGTCGTCCACCGCGCGGCGCACGTCGTCGAGCACGCGGTGGATCCCGGCCTCCAGCGCGTCGATCTCCTCCTGATCGATCAGCTTGTCGATAGCGATGCGAATCCAGGATTCCCGGGACGCTTTCTTGTCGCTGGCGGACGGCACCCCGGTAATCCGGCCCCGGCCGTCCCGCGATACGCGAATGACCGGATGCACCGTAATGTGCACGGCGATGTCCTGCCGGGCGACGGCGGCGACGACCGAGTCGACGAGAAACGGCATGTCGTCGTTCACCATTTCGATGAAGGTGAACGCCGAGACGTAGCCGTTTTTCTCCTCAGTCGCGTTGAAGACCCGCAGCAGGGCCGTGCCTCTGCGGCGGGTCTTGCCGAACTCCAGGTGATCCAGCGCGGCGCGCGCCATGATCGGCTCCGAGCGCCCCGCCAGATCCTCGTAGGGCACGTGCGCGAAGTACTGCGCCAGAAAACGTTTGACGTGCCGGCGATCGGGTAGTCTGTCCGTACTCACCCGTGCGCCAATGATTGCATCCACGATGCGTTCCCTCGCATCGCTCCCCCTCCGCAATTCCTGCCGTGGCATCGGTGTCGTCTCGCGTTGATGACGCGCGGGATTCTACATTAATCACTCGTGAAACAATTGATTAGTTTGCGCGAAAGATCGACATTGTGCCGCCGGCAGAGGGGGCTTACCCTTTGCGCCCGCTTTCAGGACGGCAGTCGATATGGCCGAACGGAAAATCGAGAAGAGCATCTACACCGAGCTGTCGCCCGACGACGACTACGGCGCGTACCTCAAGCTCGGCAGGCTGCTGACGGCGCAGGAGCCGCTCAGCGATCCGCCGCACCCCGACGAGATGCTGTTCATCATCCAGCACCAGGTGGCGGAGCTCTGGATGAAGCTGATTCTGCACGAAATCGAGCGGACGATGGGCTACCTCCGCGCTGACGCCTTGCACCGTGCCATCAAGTGCCTGACCCGGGTCCGCCGGGTGCAGGACCAGATGTTCAACCAGTGGAAGGTGCTGGATACGCTCACGCCGGACGAGTACGCCGAATTTCGGGACGTGTTCGGCAAGGCGTCCGGTTTCCAGTCGCCGCAGTACCGGCTGCTGGAGTTCATGCTCGGCAACAAGAACCGCGGCATGCTGAAGGTGCACCGCCATCATCCCGCGTGGCACCAGGCGCTGCTCGAGCGGCTCGAGGCGCCATCGCTGTACGAGGAGTTCCTGCTGCACCTCGCGCGTGCCGGACTGCCCGTGCCAAACGCCGCCATCGAGCGCGACTTCAGCCTCGTTCGCGAACCGTCCGGAGAGGTGGTGGAGGTACTGCGAACGATCTATGCGGACCCGTCGGCGCACTGGGCGCGCTACGAAGTCTGCGAAGCGCTAATGGACGTCGGCAACAACTTTCAGTTCTGGCGTTTCCACCATATGAAAACCGTCGAACGGATCATCGGCCATAAACGCGGCACCGGCGGGTCGTCCGGCGTCGCCTTCCTGAAGAGAGCCATCGAACAGGAGTTCTTCCCCGAGCTGATTCAGGTGCGAACGGAGATCGGCCAGTAGGGCCTCCCGGACGCTAGGGTGCGCTCAGCATGCGCGCCCGGGCGACCAGCCGCTCCATGACGCGGTTGAAGCGCTCGTAGTCGTCGGCCGATATGCCGTGCAGCAGATCGCGCTCGAAGCGCAGCGCGAGCGGCGCAATTTCGTCGTGAACGCGGCGGCCCTCCTCGCTCAGATTCAGGATCGAGCGGCGCCGGTCGGCGTCGGCAAACTCGCGATCCAGCCGGCCGTTCTTGATCAGCTTGGTCACGGCGCGGCTCACCGCGACCTTGTCGAGCATCGTGCGCTGGGCGACTTCGACGGCTGAAAGCCCCGGAAAACGGCCGAGTATGGCGATGACGCGCCATTCCGGAACCGAGACCTTGAAGCGTTCTTCATAGACGCTGGCGATCTTGTTGCTGACGGTGTGCGAGAGCACGGCCAGCCGGTACGGTAAGAAATCCTCGAGGATAAGCTCGTCGCTGAGCTGCGCGGTGGCTTCCTGGTCGCTCATGCTGCATGTCTCCGGTGTCATGCCAGAATGTAGCGGCTGCAGGCGGGAGTGACAAATCAGGGCAGATGAGCCTGCTGCAGGTACTCCTCCGACTGCATCTCGATGAGCCGGCTCGAGGTGCGCTGGAACTCGAAGGCCAAACGCTTGCCCTCGTACAGCTCGTCGGCGGGGGCTTCGGCCGCCACGATCAGCTTGACGCGCCGATCGTAGAATTCGTCGACGAGCGAAACGAAGCGGCGGGCCGCATCTTCCTGCCGGGCGTCGAGGACGGGCACGTCGTCGATCAGGACGGTTGGGTAGCAGCGGGCCAGCTCGATATAGTCCTCCTGGCTTCGCGGTCCGTCACAGAGTTCGTCGAAGTCGAACCAAGCGACGCCCTTGGCGCTCCGCTTCGCGGTGATCGTCCGGCCGTTGATCTCGAGCTTGTCGTCGGTTCTCAGGGTGCTCGTGCCGCACTCGCCGAACAGTGCGGTCAGACGCTCTTCCGTATCGGTCGCCGCCGAGTTCAGATACGTCCCGGCCTGCTTCAGCAGCCGCAGGCGGTAGTCGACGCCGCCGTCTATGTGAACGACTTTCGTGTGTCGCTTGATGAGCTCGATCGCCGGCAGAAAGCGCGCCCGCTGCAGCCCGTCCCGGTAGAGCTCGTCCGGCGGCACGTTCGAGGTCGCCACGAGCGTGATGCCGCGCGTGAACAGCGCGTCGAGCAGCCGGCCGAGGATCATCGCGTCGCCGATATCGCTGACGAAGAACTCGTCGAAACACAGTACCCGGGTACGCTGCGAGACGTCGTCCGCGACGCTCGCGATCGGGTCGCGGACGCCGTCCAGCCGCCCCAGCCTGCCGTGTACCCAGGCCATCATGCGGTGAAAGTGAATACGGCGCTTGCGGACGACGTGGAGGTTGTCGAAAAAGAGGTCCATGAGCCAGGTCTTGCCGCGGCCGACGCCGCCCCAGACGTAAAGACCTTCGAGCGGCGCTGTCTCGCCTTGCGGCGAAAACCAACGATTCAGGAATCCGCCAGGACCCTTCGCGGACGTTTCCAGGCGGATCGCGAGTTCCGCGAGCTCCCGGACGAGCTGCTCCTGGGCAGGATCGCGGACGTGCCCCGGGCGCGTGAGCGACGCTTCGTACGCGCGCAATAGATCGTGTTGTCGGGACACCGGACTTTGTCGCCTGCCTGTCGAACGACGCCGAAGCTTAGCGGTACGCGCTGGCGGCCGCCAGCGGCGCTGGTAGAATAACGCGCCGTTTGACCGAGGAAGCAGGAACCGATGAGCGCAGAGACCGAACGCGAGTCGATGGAATTCGACGTCGTCATCGTGGGCGGCGGCCCGGCCGGACTCGCCGCCGCGTGCCGGCTGCTGCAGCTCGACAGCGAGCTGTCGGTCGTGGTCGTCGAGAAGGGCTCGGAGATCGGCGCGCACGTTCTCTCCGGCAACGTCTTCGATCCCCGGGGCCTGAGCGACCTGTTTCCCGACTGGAAGGATCGCGGTGCGCCGGTCACGACGGCGGTGACGCGCGACGACGTCTACTATTTCACGAGCGCGACGGGTGGCAGCAAGCTGCCGGGTTTCGCGGTGCCGAAACCGATGCGCAACGAGGGCAACTACGTGATCAGCCTCGGGCGCCTCTGTCAGTGGCTCGGCGAACAGGCCGAGGGCCTCGGCGTCAACGTGTTCCCGGGTTTCGCGGCGTCGGAAGTGCTGTTCGACGACCAGGGACGGGTGACGGGCGTCGCCACCAGCGACATGGGTATCGGCAAGGACGGCGAGAAGAAGGCGGGCTACACACCGGGCTATGAGCTGCTCGGCAAGTACACCGTGTTCGCCGAGGGCGTGCGCGGCAATCTCGGCGAGGCACTCATGGAGCGCTTCGACCTGCGCGCGGACAGCGATCCGCAACACTACGGACTCGGCGTCAAGGAAGTCTGGGAGATCGACCCGGCGAAGCACGAGGAAGGGCTCGTCGTTCACACGACCGGCTGGCCGCTCGACAACCACACCGATGGGGGCGGTTTCCTGTATCACGCCGCGAACAACCAGGTCTATCTTGGCCTGATCGTCGGTCTCGGCTACCGCAATCCCTACCTATCGCCCTTCGAGGAATTCCAGCGCTGGAAGCAGCACCCGAAGATTCGTCAGTACCTCGAGGGCGGCAAGCGCGTCAGCTACGGCGCCCGCGCGGTGAATAAGGGCGGGCTGCAGTCGTTGCCGAAACTCGTGTTTCCCGGCGGTATGCTCGTCGGCTGTGACGCAGGGTTTTTGAATGGCGTAAAGATCAAGGGCTCCCATCTCGCACTCAAGACCGGCCAGCTGGCCGCCGAGTCGATTCACGAGGCCTTAAAGGCCGGGGACGAGGGCCAGAACGAGCTCTCGAGTTACCCCGAAGCCGTGAATAGCTCGTGGGTCCACGACGAGATGTACCGGTCGCGGAACTTCACGCCGGCACTGCACAAGTTCGGGGTCTTCCTGGGGGGCGTATTCACCTGGATCGACCAGAACATCTTCGGCGGCAAGCTGCCGTTCACCTGGCATCATCCGACACCGGATCATGAGCTAACCGGGAAGGCGGACGACTATCCGGTGATCGATTACCCAAAGCCGGACGGCGTCATCACCTTCGACCGCCTCTCGTCCGTGTTCCTCTCGAGCACGAATCACGAAGAAGACCAGCCGTCGCACCTTGAACTGAAGGACCCGTCGATCCCGATCGAATACAACCTGCCGAACTACGCAGAGCCCGCGCAACGCTACTGTCCCGCGGGAGTGTACGAAGTCGTCGACGACGGCAACGTCAAGCGCTTCCAGATCAACGCGCAGAACTGCGTGCACTGCAAGACCTGTGACATCAAGGATCCTAAGCAGAACATCGTCTGGACCGTGCCGGAAGGCGGCGGGGGGCCCAACTACTCGGGGATGTAGGGCTGTCCCCGATCATTGCGTGAGGGCGGCCGCGATCTCCTGCGGCGTGTCGACAAGCGCATCCGCCCCCGCCTCGATGAGTTCATCGCGCGAGCCGAAGCCCCAGGTAACGCCCACCGAGCGCATGTCGTTGGCATGCGCCCCGGCCACGTCGTAGCGGCGATCGCCGATCATGACCGCGCCTTCCGACGCGCCAGTGGTCGCCAGCGCGAAGCGCAGCAGGTCGGATTTGTCGGCGCGACGTCCGTCGAGTTCGGCGCCGAACACCCCGGAGAAGTAACCGTCCAGTTCGAAGTGGCTGAGAATGCGGGTGGCGAACATCTGCACTTTGCTCGTTGCCACGTAGAGCTCGAATCCCGAGTCGCGGAGCTGCGCAAGCATGTCGTCGATCCCGGCGTACACGGCGTTTTCCCGCCAGCCGGTCTCGCCGTACCGGGCGCGATAGTGATGCAGCGCGTCCTCTGCCCGGGCGTTGCCGACGAGTATCGCCAGGCTTTCCGCCAGCGGCGGACCGATGTACCGCGTCAGCTTATCCGCCGGCGGGCGTTCGAGCCCGAGCCGGTCCATCGCGTGCCAGATGCAGCGGACGATGCCGCGTGCGGGATCGGTCAGCGTGCCGTCGAGGTCGAAGAAAACAGGTCCTGGCATGCCGCCTTCACAACGAGTGCGTCCCTGGGCATCGCATGGTACACGGCAACGGAGTCGGAAAAAGCCAAGGAATTCCGAAGATTTGCCCGTGGAAAGCCGTTGTCCAGGAATGCACTATCTGACATCATATATGTCATCCTCATTGGAGGCCATCATGATGCCCGGCAATCTCCAGGTTCGTAATCTGGACGACGATTTGATCCTCCGGCTCAAGCGTCGCGCCGCCCGGCACGGGCGTTCGACCGAAGCCGAGCATCGCGAGATCCTGCGCCAGGCCCTCTCCAGCGAAGTCGAACCTTCCTTCGGGGAACTGGCGGCGAAGCTCCGGCAGATGACTCGCGGCCGGCGCCAGACACCCTCGGAGACCTTGCAGCGGGAAGGCCGGACTGAGCGATGAGCCGCGTCGTGATCGACGCCAGCGTCGCGATGAAGTGGGTCGTCGAAGAAAACGGTACGGCCGAAGCACTCGAAATACTTCGACGTTACCCGCTCTCGTCGCCGGACCTGATGATTGCCGAGTGCGCCAACATTCTCTGGAAGAAAGTAAAGCGCGGCGAGCTCGACGAAGACGAAGCCGTAATGGCGGCCCGCCTCATCCAGCGATCCGATGTGGAGATCCTGCCGACGCGCGCACTGATGGAGAACGCGCTGAGGTTGGCCGTGGAGCTCGATCACGCCGCCTGTGATTGCATCTATCTGTCGCTCGCACTCGAAAACGACTGGTCGTTCGTGACGGCCGACGAGCGCCTCGTTCGCAAGCTCAAACAGACATCCGGATCAGGACTCCATACAAAGGTCCGGTCCTTGACGGCTGCCGCAAGGGCCACAGACTAAGCCGCTAACGGCTCGGGATTTGTAAGCAAGCGACTAAGCGTTTGCGGCGGTACGACCGGCGCCGGCCAATCCCTCCGCGGAGGGATTATTGAGCGTTGCGGAAAGACTTCCGATGTCATGGCCAGTGTCATCGTCAATTGTGTCCTCTGGCCGATACCCGCAAGACGGTACCGCACGTCCGTCCGGCCGTTTGAAGAACCAGCGGTTCTGATAGTCGCGCTCGATGCGGAAGCCGCCCTCGTGCACCAGCCGGTGGTGACGTGAGCACAACAGGACCAGGTTATCGAGGCTGGTCTCGCCCCCGGCGGACCAGTGCTCGACGTGGTGCGCATCCACGAAACGGGTGTTTCCGCAGCCCGGAAACACGCAGCCCCGATCCCGCGCCTTCAGCGCCCGCCTGATCGCTGTCGGCACCGCGCGGGATTTCCGGCCGATGCTCAGCGGCTCCCCTTGTTCGTCCTCGACGACAGCCACCAGCTCGCCGTCGCAGCACAATCGCTTCACTGATTCGATCGGAAGGCTGGCACGACCTTGGCCGTTTGCCAACGCCGACTGATCGACGTGCACCATCACCTGGTAGTTTTCCGCAGAACCAGACGACGCACTACGGCCGGACAAATAGGCCTTGGCCATGGAGATGAGGGCATCCGCCTGCCGGGCCGACCAGGATTCGTCCATCAGCTCGGGCGCCTCGGCGGCGGCGGTGTCGCGAGCGCGGTCCAGCGCCTTCTCCACCAGCGCACCCGTTTCGAACGGCAGCTCCACGGTAATCGTCATCGTGCCGCGGGACGGGTCGCGGAACACCCGCAGCGAGCGGCTTGCGTGCGCCCGGTTGGCGTCAGCGACCGAGGTCGCCGTGCCGCAACGCAGCTCCCGGCAGCGTTCGTCCACGTGAGCGGCGGTAGTCTTTATGGCGAAGGACAGGAGATCCGCTTCGTTGTCGGCCCGTGTGACCCGCGTCAACGCCCGTACCTTCGTGTACGACAACCGGCCGCCGGCAAAAGCCGCCGCGATGTCGGGCAAGGTCTTCAGGGCGTGAGCCACCCGCACTTTTTCCCGGGCGGCGCTCATGCTCAGGTCGCAGCGCCAGTGCAGCCATTCCGCACAGCTTGCGAGGCCCCATTTGAGCCAGCCGGCGCGCTCGTCGAACTCGCGGATCAGCACCAGAAGATCGTAGGTGGCGGCATTGATGTACGCGGCCAGACCGACGATCTTCCGGTCCAGCTCGTCGATGGCCAGATGGCGGCTGTGATTGAGGTTGGCGGCACTCATGACAATCCCTGTGCGATGGAGGAAATACTGTGATTCTATCCAGTGGTCGAATGCCGAAAAATTATAGAATCAGGGGGTTATGTGCCGTTTTGCTTCATGCGGCCAACCGTTCCTGCGGGGCAGTACTGAACTTGAAATGCAGAGGACACGCGTAGCTCCCAAGCGGTGGCCGCCGGACCACCTCACCCCGTCTACCCATAGTAAGCTCAAAAAAACCGGGCGGAATACGTGGCGCGGAATCAGCGGCGTTGGCTGGACGAATTCACCGGAGAGCCGGGCAGGCGGCTGCTTCGCTACCTTGCCGCGCGCCTGGTCGATCCCCAGCAGGCCGACGACCTTGCGCAGGAGACCTACCTGCGCCTGCTGCGCGTGGACGAGGAGGCCGTCATCCGCGAGCCGCGTGCGTACGCACTGCGCGTGGCCGCCAACGTGGCCCACGAGTGGCGTTCGTTGGCGCGGAACCGCCTGCCGCACGGCAGCGACGCGCTCGACGTACTCGAGGACGGATCGAGTCCCGAGCAGGCCTTCGAGCAGCAGGAACGAATGGAGCGGCTGAACCGGGCACTGGAGACCCTGAACCCGAACTGTCGTGCCGTCCTGCTGCTGCACCGGCGCGACAAGCTCACGCGCGAGCAGATTGCCGCGACCGTGGGCATTTCGGTCGGGATGGTGAAGAAACACCTGGCGCAGGGTCTCGCGGTGTGCCGGCGGTTCCAGGCCGGGGGCGACGAGTCGTGAGCGGCGGCGTGGACAAGGCAACCGCGGGCGTCATCGAGCAGGCGGCGGACTGGGTCGTACGGCTGCACGAGGACGAGTCGATGCCCGCCGGCGAACGCCGGGCCTTCGTCGCGTGGTTGCGGCAGTCGCCGGTACACGTGCGGGAATTCCTGCTTGCGGAGGCCGACTGGCTGGCGCTCGAAGGTGTGGATGCGGAGCGGGTTACCGACGTCGAAGCATTGCTCGCCGACGGTGAGGCGAACGTTGTGCCGCTGCGCGGTTCGGCGTCGGCGCCTTCCGTTAAGCCGAGGCGGCGTTACCGTGGCATCGCGGGACTCGCGGCGGCGGCAATGGTTGCCGCGGTGATAGCGACTTACTTCGTGTTCGATGCGCAGCCCACCGAATCGTACGTGACCGCGCTCGGGGAGCAGCGCTCGGTCGTGCTGCCCGACGGCTCGGTCGTCGAGCTGAACACGCAATCCCGTCTCGACGTGCGTTTCGATGCTACACATCGCGACGTCGACCTGTTGGCCGGCGAAGCCCTGTTCACGGTGGAGAAGGACCCGACGCGTCCGTTCCGCGTGTTTAGCGGCGACGTCGAGGTGCAGGCTGTCGGAACCCAGTTCAACGTGTACCGGCAGAAGGAGCAGACCGTGGTCACGGTGCTCGAAGGGCGCGTCGCCGTGCAGCAGCACGCCGCGAGTCCTGCGGCGGCGCCCGAACCCGTCGAGCTTTCGGTCGGTGAGCAGGCCGTGGTTCAGGCTGAAGTGACTCTACGACAGTCCGCGCCGAGCCGCGGCAAGACTGTCGCCTGGCGCCAGCGCCGGCTCGTGTTCGAGGACGAGCCGCTCGCAAACGTCGCCGTCGAGTTCAACCGCTACAACGCGCAGCGTATCGTCGTCGAAGGTGATGCATTGCGCGCGCGCGAGATCAACGGCGTGTTCAACGCCGATCGCCCCGAAGTTATCGTCCAGTTCGTCATGCGTTCGCGGGATGTCGAGATGATCGAAGTGCCAGGTGAGGAATGGCGGCTCGTCGGTCCGTCTGCACCGGCCGAGTAGCCGTTCGAGAATGTCAGCCCGTCTCACGTGGACAGGAGGCGCAACAAGTCTCCGGCAACTTCGGAAAATACGGAGGACTCTCAGTGAACCTAGGCAATCGGATCGGATCTGCGTTTGCAGGGTTGGCTCTCTTGGCTGCGCCGGCGATCGGCGCCGAGGAAGCGGCGTACGACTTCATCATTGAATCGCAACCGCTTGCGGCGGCGCTTAAGGAGTTTGCGGAGCAGTCCGGGCTACAGGTCGTGTACTACTCTCAATTAGCCGACGGTGAAGATAGCCCTGACGTCACCGGCAGGATGACGGCCGATCAGGCAATGAGCCAACTGTTGGAGAGCACCGATCTGACGTTCGACACCATGGGCGATGACACAGTTGTCGTCGAAGAAGCGCCAAGCCGAACGGAGTCGGAGGTAACGAGTGAAGCGGGAAACCGCCGATCGATGTCGAGCCCAATGCTGCTGGCGCAGACGTCGATGAATAGAAGTGAATTGTCCGGTCGATCGCAGGAAGAAGCAGAGAGCTTGTCGGCCGATGAAGCCATCGAAACGCTGGAAGAGATTGTCGTTACTGGCACCAATATTCGCGGTGTCCAGAATCCAACCGCTCCGGTACTGCAGTTCGATCGAGAGGATATCGGTCTTTCCGGCGCCGCGACGGTCGACGAATTCCTCCGCACCATCCCGCAGAACCTCAGCTCCGTTACCGCTATCACCGAGAATGGAGGCGACGACTTCAACAGTGGCACAACGGGTACTTTTGGATCCGGAGTCAATTTGAGGGGGCTAGGAGCCGGAACCACTCTCACACTCCTGAATGGCCGTCGCATGTCTGCGACTGGGTCTGACAGTGTCGTGGATGTATCTGTGCTACCTCTTGGATCCATTGATCGGATTGAGATTCTTACCGACGGGGCTTCGGCGATTTATGGTTCCGATGCGGTGGCGGGCGTCGTCAATTTCATAACGCGTAAGAACTATGAGGGATTCGAAGTGCGCGGTCGCTATGGAGCGGTGACGGACGGGTCAAAAGAAGACTACCAATTCGGAGCCGCCGGCGGGGTGAGCTGGAACACCGGTGGGGTCGTATTCGGTGCGGAACACGCCGAGGCAGATCCGCTTCTGGTGCGAGAGCTTCCGAATTTTGACCTGAGCAATCCAGACTTGATCGATTCAGACGCTACGGCCGGCGTTAGAGAAAAGCGGTTCAGTGGAACAGTCTCGTTCAACCAGGAGATTACGGACCGCCTATCGTTTGGCGTAGACGGCCTTTACACCGATCGCGAGGCCGTCAACGTCAACAATCCAGGTATTCTCAACCTGCAGGAACAGGAAGTAAGGGCTGAGGGTGAGTCATACTTCATAAATACACGATTGACCTACGCGCTTACAAACGACATCGATGTAAGTGTCTATTACGACTACAGTAAGAGCGACTCAAACAGCGCGAGTGAGCTCAATAGTTTCGAGGACAAGTTCCTTTTCGAGAACGGTTTGGGCGTCGTCGAGGGAGCAGTCAGCGGCCGGCTTCTAACGCTGCCGTCAGGCAAGGGTTTGTCTTTCGCCTTCGGTGGGGTTTATCGAGACGAGAGCTACGAGAACACAAGCAGCCTAGGCTCCAGTAGCAGTTTCGACCGTGATGTTGCCGCTGTTTATGCGGAGCTCCTTATCCCGATAATCGGCAAGAACAATGCGCTCCCCTTCGTGAGTGCTTTCGATGTTTCTTTGGCGGGTCGCTACGAAGACTACAGCGACTTTGGTGAGGCCATGAATCCTAAACTCGGTGTACGTTGGGCAATTGATGACTCTCTGAGTTTCATGGCCTCCTATTCGCAAGCGTTTCGCGCCCCCGATTTGTTCGATGCTGGTAGGCCGATATCACTGCTGGTCGCCGGCGCGCCGAACGCGGCCTTTACGGCTTTTCCAGATATCTCTGCGGATCCAGCGGGCCAGACAGTCTTGCTTGAGGTTAGCGGGGGCAATAGTTTGACCGAAGAAACAGCGGACGTATGGTCAGTCGGGTCAGAATACACACCAAGCCTCATTCCTGGTTTGACCCTTTCACTAACTTACTTCTTTTACGATTACTCCAATCGAATCGACGGTGTTGGGATTTTCGACATCCTGATGGATCCAGCATTTAGTGAGTTTGCCGACACGAACCCTGATATTGGTAACGTCGAATCGCTGTTTGCTCGCGCAGACATTATTAACAACTTCGCCAACGCAGCACCCGAAGACGTTGAGTTTGTGCTCTTCACTGGGCAACAGAATGCAGCAGAGCGCAAAGTAGAAGGGCTTGACGTTACTGGCACTTACGAAAGAGATACGGCTCACGGTGAGCTGGCTGCATCAATAAACGTCGCATACCTCCTTGCTTACGATACGAAGCTCACAGAGTCAACGCCTGAGATTGACCAGTTGAGCACACTCTATCGTCCTATCGATTTGAAATTGCGGGGCAGTCTTTCCTGGTCGCGTGGTGGCCTTTCTGCTTTCGTAGCTGTCAACTATACACGCGGCTACAGGGATCGTCGCGACAGTGCGATCGCCAATGATATCGATTCATTTACTACCGTTGATTTCGCACTCACGTATGATTTTGCGGACCGGCTCGATAACGCCTTCACCGACGATACAGTCTTGTCCTTCAATATGAGAAACCTCCTTGGCGAAGAGCCGCCTTTTGTCGAGACGCTTGATGGTTTGAATTTCGATACAGCGAACGCTGATCCGTTCGGCCGACAAGTCTCCGTTTCTCTCACAAAGTCATTTTGACGCTGCCTAGCAGCGGTCCAGTCCCTTACATCCGCTGCGTTTGCTGGTGCATTCAGCGAACGGACCTCAACTCGTGCGATCAACACAAGAGAAGCATGTTATGAAGCGTCGAATCGCCTATTCGGTCCTTTTCATCGGTCTGTTCTCCGATATTTCGGACGCTACAGCGAAGAGCGAAAGACACTTTCAAGTTCTGGACGCCCTTCGCCAGCAAACACTAGGCGACTTGGCTTGGTCTCCGGATGGCGAAGTACTGGCCTATACCGTGCGCCGGTCAGCTGCTGAAGAAACGACCAAGCCCGTCGATTTCTACTGGGACAAGTCGCGTGACACGATAAGGCTTTGGGGCCGTCGAAGCGGAAAGGCAATACAACTTGTCTTACCAGGTAGCGCCGCTGCAGGCGCCTGGGACTTATCTTGGTCTCATGATGGCGCGTACTTAGCCTTCCTGTCCGATGTTGGCGGTATCATCAACTTGTGGGTGTGGGATCGAGAAGAAGGCACCTCTCGACAAGTAACAACAGATGGCGTCGGCTGGACGGGGTGCGAGTGGAGTAACGGAACCGACATGGTTTGTGCCGTCTCAGACACAGGCGAGTATCTGAAGCCCAACTACCCGGCTGGCGGTAGTGCGGTCGGTGCTGGTATCGACGCGGTACGAGCGGCGTGGGCGAGCGCGGAACGCGGCGAAATGACGGCGAGTGTGATCGACAGCATGTCGTTCCCGAACGATCCGCATACGGTGTTTCGTGTCAGTGTCGAAACGGGCGAAAAGCAGACTATCGGTAGTGCCTTTAGTGAGTATCGTCGCAGCGGCGACTTTGTTTTCAAGCAATCGCCGAACAGGGACCACTTGGTTGTAAGATCTGACTCATCAACTGATCTTCCTCGCATCTTTCGCTGGCGAACTGGACATCCGGCTGAAATCGCAATTCTGCGACGGGATGGTACTCATCTCGAATTGGACACAGACTTGCCATCAGATGTTCTTCTCCGCACCGTCAGGTGGTCACCCGACGGACGATATCTCGGTTTCCTGGCGCTGAATGGAAAGCCGCTACACAAACAGGCCGTGTTTCAGGGTAAATGGGAACCTTTCCTCTATCCGGACGTTCGCTCACGAGAGCACCCCGCAGAGTTCTACATCATCGACGTGCAGGCGAGAACGCTTCACCAACTGGATACACGCATTTTGGATTTTGGGAGCGGGGCACGCCCGCCGGAATTTCACTGGCGTGGATCCAACCGAGTGATGTTTTACACCGTTCTCCGTGAAGAGCGGATGACAGGCGCACGCCCCCGTTGGATAACGCTGGACCGCACAGGAGACGTTTCGGAAATCGACGACGAACTGGCAGGTCTGTCAGCTCGGCTGGTTCTTACCCGTGACGGCGGCCTCATCGGCATTGTCGAAGATCGCCTTGTCCGCATCGATCCGGATGGCCAGTTGACCCGTGTTCAGCATGATGGTCATGAGATTCTGGCAGTAAGAGTATCTGAAACCTCATCTGCAGGTCAGGCTTTCGCGTACACAGACTTGGCGTTTGGTAGCGGCTACTCGATTGACTTACTGGACAACTCAGTCGATGGGCCTTACAGGGTTGGAAGTGGCTTCCCGAGATTCAGTGCGTTCTCGGGCGAGGTCTTTGCATACACCGAATTCGATGGCGGCGTGGAGCACCTAAAGGTCTCTACACGCTCCGGGGTCCAAACCGTCTCGGTGTTGAGCGAGCACATGCGTCAAGTCGGTCGTTTCAAGCAGCAGGTCTTTACGTATACAAGCGCAAACGGCAATGAGGCGAAAGGGATCATTACACTTCCGTATGGCTACAGCCGAAAAAGGCTGTATCCAACCGTTTTTGACTCCGACATTGGCTACGGAGTGCACGGGCAAGCCGGTCGTCCGAGTCTTTATGAGGTTCAAGACGACGGTGTGGTGCGGACGAACGCTGCCACGTTTGCAGCTGCGGGATATGTTTACGTGTTTCTTAGCATGCCGACAAATGAGCTGGACGATGTTGGCCGCGCCAACCTGTTGTCCCTTACGAGCGGCATTTTACCGGGCGTCGATTGGTTGGTGCGAGAAGGGATTGCTGACCCTGACAGGTTGTTTCTCTTTGGAGAGAGCTCTATGGGTTATGGTGCCTTGGGCCTGATTACGCAAACCAGCCGATTCAAGGCAGCGATATCCGCGTTCGGCTTCACTGATCCTGCTAAAGCCGACGACTTGGGCCTTAGTGTGCATCAGCGCTATTCACCTGCCGCCTTCGATGAGGTTACAGGCGATGGGATCTATCTGCTGCAGTCTGATCGACCATCTTATCTGCAGGGCGAGGACTATCGGCGCAACACTCCGATGACGTATGTAGATCGCGTCGTAACGCCTCTAATGATTGTCGCGGGCGATATGGACCGGTTCGCTCTATCTGAAGAACCGTTCTTCGCAGCGCTTGTTCTTCGACGCGTACCGGCAAGATTTGTTAGATATTGGGGCGTAGGTCATGGGCCGCGAGGCGTCGAGAATACCCTAGACTACTATGCGCGTATGGTACGGTGGTTCGATTATTGGGGAGCAATTCAGCGTGACGAGATAGGGGAGATCCTCTGGAGCCGCAATCGGGTTGAAGCCAAGGCTGAACAATCCATGGAGTCCCTGGCGGTGTATCGCAGCTACCCGCTGTTCAATAATGAGGTCGCGACGAATTGATTACTCGTGACTGGCAGAGGAAACCATAACGGCGTGGACGTTCGTGTCTTTTCAACGGATGGAAACGGACTACTCTAGGCGTCGTCCCCGCGATGCCCGTTTGGCAACCAGCTCACGATATCGATTCCGCCGCTCGGTCCGTGTACGCAGCCAGGCCCAACCAATCAGCAGATTGATCGCGATGAGAACGGCGGCGTAAGTCATCCCTTGCGTGACGCGCTCGTCACCACTCGCGTAAATCAGCCGCGCGATAAAGTAAGAGTGGATCAACGTCGCCGGAATGAGCCCGATCACCGACGCCGCAAGAAAACGCTTAGCCGGAACGCCCGCCAGCGCCGAGGCGAAGTTGATCACCGGATAAGGAATCGGCAGGAACCGCAACTGCACCAGCGGCCAGAACCCTTGCCGGTTGACCGCTCGCTCCACCTTGCGAATCCGCTTCCCAGTTATCCGCAGCACGAAGTCCCGACCGAGTGCTCGCGCGGCAAAGAAACTCGTCGCGGCGCCGATGACGATGCCAACAGTGTTGAGCGCCGAGCCCGCGTAAGGGCCGAAAGCCGCGCCGGCGATCGTGAGCGGGAACATCGAGATACCGAATGGTGCGATGACGGCGTACAACACGAGCAGCACGATCGGCGTCCACCAGATTCCGCGGATGTCGACGAGCGCCGCCTGGATGCGTTCCTCGCTCGTCCATTCGCCGAGAGACGTGTAGCGGATTGCGAGGTAGCCCGCCACGAGCATCAGAACGAGCACCAGGGCCCGCGACCAGGTTTTCCAGCCGGAGCGGCTGGATTCTTCGGGTGCTGAGTCCTGTCTCGACGGGGACTCGATGAGCGCTACTTCGGCTGCATGCGGATGGCGCCGTCGATGCGGATCGTTTCGCCATTGACGTAGGCGTTGCCGTAAACGAACGCAACCGCGTCGGCGTACTGCTCGGGTTCGCCGAGTCGCGGCGGGAAGGGGACCTGGCGGCCCAGGGACTCCTGAACTTCCTCGGGCATCCCGGCCATCATCGGTGTCTTGAAGATCCCGGGGGCAATCGTGTTCACGCGGATACCGAACTGGGCGAATTCGCGAGCGAGCGGCAGCATCATGCCGACGACGCCGCCTTTGGATGCGGAGTAGGCCGCCTGGCCGATCTGGCCTTCGAAGGCCGCGATCGAGGCGGTGCTGATCACGACGCCGCGCTCGCCGTCGGCGTTCGGCTCGTTCTGCGCCATCACGGCCGCCGCTTCCTTGGTAACGTTGTAGGAGCCGACCAGGTTGATCTGGATCACGCGATTGAAGTTTTCGCTCGGCCACGGGCCTTCACGGCCGAGCGTGCGGCCTGCCGTGGCGATACCGGCGCAGTTGACCGCGAGCGTGATGCCGTCCATCGCCTCGGCCGCCGCGGCGATCGCGGCTTGAACGGAGGCTTCGTCGGCGACATCGGTGCGCAAGAATATGGCCCGGTCGCCCAGGGCGTCTGCGCTGGCCGCGCCCTGTTCCTCGTTCAGGTCGAGCAAGGCCACTTGTCCGCCGGCAGCGATCACGCGTTCGGCCGTTGCGAGTCCGAGTCCCGACGCGCCGCCCGTGACGACGGCTTTGGCTGCGCTCAAATCCATGGCTCGACTCTAAACGATCTCGATGCCGAGCGCCGTTGCCTCGCCGCCACCGATACAAAGTGATGCAACCCCGCGCTTCAGACCACGCGCTCGCAACGCGTGGATCAGCGTCGTCGTGATGCGTGCGCCGGTCGCGCCGACCGGATGTCCGAGCGCGCAGGCGCCGCCGTTGACGTTGGTCTTGGCGTGGTCGAGCTTCGCGTCCTCAATCGCGGACATCGCCACGACGGCGAAAGCCTCATTGACCTCGTACAGGTCGACGTTGTCCGGAGTCCAGTCGAGCCGACGGTGCAGACGCTCGATTGCGGCAATCGGTGCCGTCGTGAACCAGGCGGGGTCTTGCGCGAAACTCGAATGCGAGACGATCTGTGCGATGGGCTCGAGCCCGTTCGCCTCCGCGTAGCTCGCGCGGGTCAACACGACTGCGGCGGCGCCGTCGGAGATCGACGAGGAGCTGGCGGCGGTCACGGTGCCGTCTTTACGGAAGGCCGGCCTGAGCGTCGGGATCTTCTCCACGCTCACGGTGCTCGGCGTCTCGTCCTCGCTGACCGTGACGTCGCCCTTGCGGGTCGCGAAGGTCACCGGCGCGATCTCGTCCGCGAAGCGGCCCTCGGCCGCGGCGGTTTGCGCCCGCGTCACGGACTCGATCGCGAAGGCATCCTGCTGCTCGCGGGTGTAGCCGTATTTGTCGGCCGTGGCCTCGGCGTAGTGGCCCATCATGTGGCCTTCGTAGACGTCCTGCAGCCCGTCGACGAACATGTGATCGAGCACTTCCTGATGGCCCATCCGATAGCCGCTGCGGGCCTTCGGGAGGAGATAGGGGGCGTTCGTCATCGATTCGAGGCCGCCGGCGACCACGACCTCGGCGCTGCCTGCGACGATGGCGTCGTAGCCCTGCATGATCGCTTTCATCCCCGAGCCGCACATCTTGTTGATCGTCGTGCACGGCGCGCTGGTCGGGATGCCTGCGCCGATGGCGGCCTGTCGTGCCGGCGCCTGGCCGAGACCCGCTGGCAGGACGCAGCCCATGAGTACTTCGTCGACCGCCGCCGCATCGACGCCCGCGTCGTCCAGCGCCGCTTTGACCGCGGTCGATCCGAGATGGGTGGCGCTGGTGCCGCTGAATATGCCCTGGAACGCGCCTATCGGGGTGCGCCGGGCGGAGAGTACGACTACGGGATCAGCGGCCATTTTTTTAATCTCCGTTAAAATTCACGCGCCGTACTCTCGCTCTTTTTTTGCCGCAGTGCAACATTTTGCCCCGCTTCGGGGCACTCACCGCGTTCGGTTTCGTCCAGTGCACCAATAATGCGTCCGCGTGCGGCATCGGCCAGCGCCCGGCTGTCGGCGAATTCCGCGTCGCCGGGACGTATCGGGGCCAACAGGTCGAACTCAAGGCGGGACGGCCGCGGCAGGCCGCGTCCGGCCGGCAGCATCCGGCGGGTCCCGCGGATGGCGATGGGAACGACCGGCAGCTCAGCCTTGATCGCCGCCAGGAACGCGCCGGGCCGGAACGGCAACACGCCGGGCTCCTCGACGAAGGTGCCTTCCGGGAAGAAGCCGAGGGCCGCGCCTTCCTGGGCCGCGCGCACGAACGCGCGGATGTCGCGCGACGTGCCGCCGCCGCCCCCGCGCTCGACGAAGCGTGCTCCGGCACGGCGCAGCAGGAAGTGCACCAGCGGGTTGCTGCGCATCTCGCCCTTGATCACGAACGAGAAGCGCGGCGGCAGAAACCCCTTGAGCAGCAGTCCGTCGACGTAGCTTGCGTGATTCGCGACGATTACAGCGGGCCCTTCGGGGAGCCGTTCGAGCCCGGCGACCCGCGGTTTCGCGCCTGCAACTACGAAGGTCCGGCGGATGATCGCGGATGTATAGCGTCGCCGGCGGTCCGCTCCGGGCGTGACGCTGACCATGACGAAGGTCGCGATCACGCCGATCGCAAACACCAGTAGGGCGTAGGGTCCGTATAGCAGGTGGCCGAAACGGGAGATAGGTCCGGGTACGCGGGCTGTCATCAGGGGTAGGGTCCGGTGTGCGCAGGCTCGAAGACCGGGCGCGGTCTGGTGACCGATTCGCTTTATGTCAACGCCTTCGACAATCTGTGACTCTGATCACGCCTGCCGGAGGGCACAGTTATCATACTCAAAAGCGTAGTACTCGAAACCCTCGGAATCTGCCGGCTGGTGCCGGGTTTCCGGTGCAATGGATTGCAACACTCCCCGATACGGACGCTATGGCAAGCACTGACGCTGAAAAACAGAACGCCGAGTCGGTCGCGCACAGCGAGGAACTCGTGGACAAGTTCCTCGACGCGATCTGGATGGAGCGTGGCCTGTCGCAGAACACGCTGGGTGCTTATCGTGCCGATCTGATGACGCTCGGCCGTAGCCTGGCGACGGGGAACAAGTCGATCGACCAGGCGGACAAGGCAGACCTGCTCGGATTCATCGCCGACCGCGTCGAATCGGGCGCCAAGCCCCGCTCTACGGCGCGGCAGCTGTCGAGCTTCCGCCGCTTCTATCGCTACATCATGCGGGAAGGGCTGCGCGACACCGATCCCACGGCCGACATCGAAATGCCGCGCATCGGCCGCTCCCTGCCGAAGACGCTCACCGAGGACGAGGTCGACGCGCTGCTGAATGCACCGAACACCGACGAGCCGCTCGGCCACCGCGACCGGGCGATGCTCGAACTCCTGTACGCAACCGGGCTGCGCGTCAGCGAACTCATCAACCTCCAGCAATCGCAGATCAATTTCAATCAGGGCGTGCTCCGGATCGTCGGCAAGGGCGACCGCGAGCGACTGATACCGCTCGGCGACGAGTCGCAGCGCTGGCTCCGCGACTTCATCAACGGCCCGCGCATGGAGATCCTGCTCGAGCGGCAGACCGATTTTCTGTTTCCCACGCGCCGCGGCGACCGGATGACGCGCCAGGCGTTCTGGCACATCATCAAGCGCTATGCGGAGAAGGCCGGGATCCGGCGCAAGCTCTCGCCGCACAGTCTGCGACACGCTTTCGCGACCCACTTGCTGAACCGCGGTGCCGATCTGCGCGTCGTACAGCTGCTTTTGGGTCACAGTGACCTCTCGACGACGCAGATCTACACCCACGTCGCACGCGAACGCCTCAAGGAACTTCACGGCGAACACCATCCGCGCGGCTGAAGCCGTAACAATTTCCGGATACGGTGGGTCTTCTGTACTATCGCGCTGTCGAACCTGACGGCCCGTGCGTTCGCCGGGAACCCGCCGCCACCCGCCGGGTCCGATGTCGCTTTACTGATCAGGAATTCCACCATGCGGACTCACTTATTCTCGCTGTCGGGCCTGGCGATGATCGCCCTGGGCGCCTCTATCCCGGCGCTTGCAGACGACGATCTGGAGCAGGTTCGCGACAAGATGACGTCCATGTTCGACGAACTCGATCCGGAACACGTTGAAGCAAGCGGCATCGACGGCTGGTACAAGATCCAGAAGGGCGCCATCGTCGCGTACGTGTCGGCGGATGGGCGCTATCTGATGCAGGGCGACATCATCGATCTCGAAGAGCAGGTCAACCTGACGGAGCGCGCGCGCAACGATGCGCGGGCCGACCTGCTGGCGTCGCTCGACGACGACGCGGCAATCAAATTCACTCCGGCTGAGGTCAGCTACAGCGTGACCGTGTTTACGGACATCGACTGCGGCTACTGTCGCCGGTTGCACGCACAGATTGACGATTACCTTGCGAAAGGCATCGAGGTTCGTTACCTGCTGTACCCGCGCAACGGGCCGGCGTCGAAAGCCTGGAATACCTCGGAAGACGTCTGGTGCTCAGCGGACCGTCAGGATGCCCTGACCGCCGCGAAGCTCGACCGCGAGTTCGAGACCAAAAGCTGCGACGCGTCGATGATCCAGCAGCACTACGTGCTCGGCCAGGAAGTCGGTTTGTCGGGGACGCCTACTATTATGCTCGACGACGGCACGCTGATCGGCGGCTACCTGACGCCCGACGCACTGGAAGTACGGCTCAACGGCGGTCGTCACCCGTAGCCGCAGGGCGCGGCGGGTCGTGGCTTTCGCCGCTTGCCGCGAGTTTCGCCCGGCGCAGTTCGTGAATGTGCACGCCGCGGTTTTCCCCGCGGTCTTCGAAATACTTTCGCAGTGCATAGCGGCCGCTCGAAAAAGCGAGATCGTCCCAGGGAATCTCGTCCTCCCGGAACAACGCGCAGTCGAGCGACTCTTCGCCGGGAGCGAAATCGCTCACGAGCCTTCCGGTAAAAAACAGGTGTACCTGCCCGGCGTCGACGACGTCGATTGACGCGAACAGGTGACCGATCTCGACGGTAGCGCACGCCTCCTCCAGGGTTTCGCGCGCCGCACCCTCGGCAAGCGATTCGCCCAGTTCCATGAAACCGGCCGGCACCGTCCAGTGACCGTAACGGGGTTCGATCGAGCGTTTGCACAACAGAATCCGACCGTCCCGTTCCGCAACGCAGCCGACTACCACGAGCGGGTTCTTATAGTGGATGGCTCCGCAAGCGTCGCAGACCGCGCGCTCGCGATTGTCGCCTTTCGGCACGCGGAAGGTCACGGTGCCGCCGCAGCGTTCGCAATACTTGATCATAGAATCCCGTTCGATGGGTGGTGCCGGGAGAGGGGGTCGAACCCTCACTTCCTTTCGGAAACAGGATTTTGAATCCAGCGCGTCTACCAGTTCCGCCATCCCGGCCCAGGGGGGCGCACAGTATAAGTCGCTGCGACGCTTTGGCGAAACCGGGCATCATAGAGACCAGAACGAGCATGTTTGCTGGTCGTCAGTCCAGGCACGAACGGGAAGCAATTGAGCAAGTTTGCAGGAATCGAGATCGACCCGGCCATCGTGCGTCGGGCAGCGAAAGGCGACGCGCGTGCACACGAGATTCTGTATCGCGCGTTCGCAACCCCGGTGTACTCGCTGTGCCTGCGCTTCACCCGGGTGCCGGCGCAGGCCGAGGACCTCGTGCAGGAGACCTTCATCGAGGTCATGCGCTCGATAGACCGGTTTCGCGGCGAGGCGGCGATCGGAACGTGGATTCGCCGGATCGCGGTGAGCAAGGCGCTGATGTTCCTGCGGTCGGCCTGGACCAGCCGCGGCCAGCCGCTCGACGAGCACTGGGAGGACCACACGCCCGGGGATGCCGCGAGTCACGGCGTGTCGCGCCATCCCGACGAGGCGATGGACCTCGATTCGGCGCTGGCAAGCCTGCCGGACGTGAGCAGGACCGTCGTCTGGCTGCACGATGTCGAGGGATTCACGCACAAGGAGATTGCGGAGTTCATGGGCAAGACCGAGAGTTTTTCGAAGTCGCAGCTGTCGCGCGCGTACCAGCGGCTGCGGCCGATTCTGGAGCAGGGTTTGCACAACGACGCCCGAGGTATCGAGGCGATTCGGGGACTGTAATGAACGATGGGAAAGAAGAGGCAATGATCGCGGGACTGACAGCGGAGCAACACGACTCGCTGAAGGCGGGCTTGAGGGCACTGCCCGATACGCCGGCGCCGCGAGTCGTCTGGGAGCGGGTCCGCGAGCAGGCGGAAGCCGAAGGCCTTTTCAGACCGGCTGCCACGGCCGCGCCGCGGCAATGGTATTTGGGCGGCGGTCTCGCGGCTGCGGCGGCGCTCGTGGCGCTGGTCGCGACGGGCGTCATGGACAGCGACCCCGTCGTGGATGATTTGCCGACCGTGCCAGAGCTCACCGTAGAGCCGGTGCCCCCTTCGCGGCTCAACGTTCTGCGGGCCCAGTCCAGCCAGCTCGAGGGCGAACTCGCGGCGCTGCCCGGGGAGCCGCGGGTCCAGCGGGCGGGTACGGCGGCGACCATTGCCGATCTGACGGACAGGATTGCCGCGATCGACTATCAGCTGGGCGATCCGACGGTGATGCTCACTCCGGAGGAAGAGGAAATTTTCTGGCGCGAACGCGTGCGCCTGATGAAGTTGCTGGTCCAGTTGCGTTATGCGCAGACGCAGCGGACGGCGTTTTGATTTGTGGAGATGAATGAATGAACGAGCTTGTACGAATTCTGCCGTTGGCGGTGTTGCTGCTGGCGCCCCCGGTAGCTGCGCAAAGCGAAGCCGAACTCAAAGAGGAAGAGCACGCCCGGGAACTCCTTGAGGCTGAGGCGGAGCTGGCCGAAGCTGCGCAGCGGGTCGCCGAACTCAGCATGCGCAATCTCCCGGACGTGCGGATGGCCGAGGAAATGGTCATGAATCTGAAGAGCGGCCGGCCGCGGATGGGCATTACGATCGTGACCGACAAACCCGAGTTCGGACCGGTCGAAGGCTCGGAGATCGTCAGCGTAACGCCCGGCAGCGCGGCAGCGGATGCGGGCCTGAGGACCGGCGACGTGATCACGTCGATCAATGGCGAGGAACTTGCGGCCGACAGGCGTTACGACGCGAACGGCCGGCTGATGGAGTTCATGAAAGGTGTCGAGGAAGGCGACAAGCTCGACATCGAGTATCTGCGGGGCGGCAATGTCGGCAAAGTCACGGTCGTGCCGCGGGTCGACAACAACTCCTTTGTGTTCTCGGGACCGGAGGGTGAAGCCTGGCGGGAGCGCATTCGCGTCATTCCGGAAGAACTGGGCAACTCGCTTCGGTCCTGGACGTATCGCTGGGGCGGCAGCTGGGCGGACATGGAGCTGGTCGAGCTCAGCGAAGGGCTGGGCAAGTACTTCGGCACCGATCAGGGCGTGCTGGTCGTGAGTGCGCCGACGTCGGGGGCGCTGGAACTCGAGGATGGCGACGTAATTCGGAGCATCGACGGGCGCGAACCGACGTCGGTCAATCATGCGCTCAGGATTCTGGGCTCCTACCAGCCGGGCGAAGAACTCGAGCTTGCGATCATGCGCGACAAACGCCGCCGCACGCTCAATGTGACGATCCCGGACGATCGCACGAGTTTCGTGCCGACCCGGCCGCCCGCGCCGTCGGTTGCGCCCGCCGCCCCCGCGCCGCGGATTGCTCCGTCGGTTGTGCCCGCCGTCGTGCCGTCGGTCGCACCGCGGCCGCCGCAGCCGACCGTTCGTTAGCCGGGCCGGCCGCCGGTTCGGCGAATCGCGGACGCCGCCTCCGGGCGGCGTTTTCGTTTGCTCCGCATGCCGGCTCTGGCGGGGCAACGGGGGCGGATACCCGCTAGACTACGCGCCCCATGCAGCTCAGCGATTTCGACTACGACCTGCCGGCGGAGCTGATCGCCAGGTTTCCCGCGGCGGAGCGCCGCGGCAGCCGGCTCCTCGAAGTCGCCCGGGACGGTGTGACCGACCGGCGCTTCGCCGAGCTTCCGGCCGTCCTGCACGAGGGCGACCTGCTCGTGTTCAACGACACCCGCGTGATCCCGGCCAGGCTGTTCGGGGAGAAGCCCACCGGGGGGGGTGTCGAGATACTGATCGAGCGAGTCGAGGCGGGTTCGCGTGCGCTGGCGATGCTCAAGACCAGCAAGACGCTCAAGGCCGGCGCCGAGGTTCGGACCCGCGGCGGCCATACGGTGCGGGTTCTGGGCCGTGAAGGTCAGTTCTTCGAACTCGAGTTCTCCGCCGACGTGATGACGGTCCTCGACCGCGAAGGGTCGATGCCGCTGCCGCCGTATCTCGGTCGCGACGCGGAATCCGCGGACGACGAGCGGTATCAGACGGTGTATGCGCGCGATCCCGGGGCCGTCGCGGCACCGACGGCCGGCCTGCATTTCGACGAGGCGATGCTCGAGGAAACCCGCGCGATGGGCGTTCGGCACGCGTGGATTACGCTGCATGTCGGCGCCGGCACGTTCCAGTCGCTGCGCCACGAAGACGTCGCCGCGAACCGGCTTCACGCCGAGCGCGTGATCGTGGACGAGGCCGCCGTGGACGCCGTGCGCGAGACCCGCGCCGGGGGTGGACGCGTGATCGCCGTGGGCACCACCGCCGTACGCAGCCTCGAAGCCGCGGCGGCAGACGGGGAGATTCAGCCGCTGTGCGGCGAGACCGAGTTGTTCATCAAGCCCGGCTACACCTTTCTCGCCGTGGACGCGATGCTCACGAACTTTCATCTGCCGCAGTCCTCGCTGCTGATGCTCGTCGCGGCGTTCGCGGGCCGCGACCGCATTCTGGCGGCCTACGCGCACGCGGTCCGCGAGCGCTACCGCTTCTTCAGCTACGGCGATTCGATGTTCCTTACGCCGGCCGTGGGCTCGTGAAGTTCGAAGTCCTCGCCCGCGACGGACACGCTCGGCGCGGCCGCCTGAGTTTTCGCCGCGGCAGCGTGGAGACGCCCGCGTTCATGCCGGTCGGCACTTACGGTACCGTCAAGAGCGTTACGCCCGAAGAAGTGCGGGCGACCGGTGCCGAGATCATTCTCGGCAATACGTTTCACCTGATGCTCAGACCGGGCGCCGACGTCGTCCGCGCCCATACCGGGCTCCACGAGTTCATGCACTGGGACGGGCCGATACTGACCGATTCCGGCGGCTTTCAGGTGTTCTCGCTGGCCCGGCTGCGGAAGCTCGGCGAGGACGGCGTGACGTTTCAGTCGCCGGTAAACGGCGACACGGTGCAGCTGACTCCGGAGCGGTCGATGGAGGTTCAGCACGCGCTCAATGCGGACGTAACGATGATCTTCGACGAGTGCACGCCGTATCCGGCAAGCGAAACCGCCGCGCGCGAATCGATGGAGCTGTCGCTGCGCTGGGCAGCTCGCAGCCGGCAGCGTTTCGACGAGCTGAAGCGCGACGAGCCGGACCGCGGCGAGGCGCTGTTCGGCATCGTCCAGGGCGGCATATACGACAACTTACGCGAGGCGTCGCTGGCGGGGCTCGTCGAGACAGGCTTCGACGGGTACGCGATCGGCGGACTCGCGGTGGGCGAGCCTCCCCACGAGCGCAATGCCGTGCTCGAATCCTTGAGTGACCGCATGCCGGCCGGAGCGCCGCGCTATCTCATGGGCGTCGGCACGCCCGTCGATATCGCCCAGGCCGTGCTCCGCGGCGTCGACATGTTCGATTGCGTGATTCCGACGCGGCATGCTCGCAACGGCCAGCTGTTCACGTCGCGGGGCCTCGTCAAGTTTCGCCACGCCCGCTACCGCAGCGATACGGGTCCCCCGGACCCGGATTGCGACTGCTACACCTGCCGGAACTACAGCCTCGCTTATCTGAGGCATCTCGAGAAGTGCGGGGAGATTCTCGGTCCGCGCCTCGCGACCATCCATAACCTGCACTATTATCAGTCGCTTATGCGTAGTCTGCGCAGGGCTGTCGAAACCGGCACGACCGGGCGAGTGCTTGCGTCGCTGCGCGAAATCTATCCGTGACACGGGTGTCGGCCCGAGGATCTCAAGCGCCGTCTTGGGATCGCGAAAGTCGCCCCAATACCAGCGGAATTGAGCCGCATTATCGGCGGTTTGCTGTGCCATAATACGCCGCTATTTTCGGGGCGCCCCGGCGCTTCACTCACAACGGTTTGACCATCATGGAATTCCTAATCTCAAGCGCGAACGCTCAGGCGGCGGCTCAACCATCAGCCAGCCTCTTCGACATGCTGTGGCCGATGCTGCTGATCTTCGGCGCCTTCTGGTTTCTGCTGATCCGGCCGCAGCAGAAGAAGCAAAAGGCACACCAGGAGCTCGTCAACAACGTCGCCGTCGGCGACGAGGTCCTCACGGCTGGCGGCATACTCGGCCGGATAACGGGCGTCAGCGAGCACTACGCCGTCCTGTCGATCAGTGACGACACGGAAATCAAAATCCAGAAGGGCAGTATTTCGCAGGTCGTGCCCAAGGGAACCATCGAGGAAGCGTAAGCGGCGGCGTCCTGCCGCTTAAGGACTGTGATGAACAAGTACCCAATCTGGTTGAATCTGACGGTTCTGGCGATATTCCTTGCCGGCGGCTTCCTCGCGCTGCCGAATCTCTACGGCAGCGCCGCCGCCGTACAGCTTGCCGCGGCCGGCGAGAACGAAGTTTCGCAATCGATGCTCGGCGAGTACGTTCGCGTGCTCGAGAGCCGCGAGATCGCGGTCGACGGGGCCTACCTCGACGATGGCCGCGGCATTGTCCGCCTGATCGATCCCGGGGATCAGCAACGGGCCGTCGACATGCTGCGCGAGCGCTTCGCGCCCGACGTCAACGTCGCGCTGACGCTGGCCCCGAAGATGCCGGACTGGCTGCGCATGCTCGGCATGAACCCGATGAGTCTCGGTCTCGATCTGCGCGGCGGTGTCTACGTGTTGCTCGAAGTAGACATGGATACCGCGATCAACAACCGCCTGCAGGCCTATCAGCAGGACTTCATCGACCGATTGCGCGACGCGCAGATACGTCATCGCGTCGATCTCAACGGCGACCTGATCAGCGTGCGCGTCCAGTCTGCGGCCGACCTTGAAACCGCGCGGCGGCTGGTACGCGATGCCGACGAGGACATACTGATCACCGACTCGGCCGACGGCCGCTCTCTGAACGTGCGTATGAGCGAGGCGCAGATCAAGGCCCGGCAGGATTTCGCGATCGAGCAGAACATGACGACGCTGAGAAATCGTGTCGATTCCCTGGGCGTGGCGGAGCCGCTCGTGCAGCGGCAGGGTATCGACCGCATCGTGGTGCAGCTTCCCGGCGTTCAGGATTCCACCGAGCTCGATCGCATACTCACCGCCACCGCGACGCTCGAGTTTCGCCTCGTCGACCAGTCCGGCGACGAGCCCGGTTCACGCCGGTATCCGGGCCGGTCGCCCGTTATCGATCAGGTCCTGAAACGCGACGTAATTGCATCTGGCGACCAGATTGTCGATGCGGCCGCCGGCCTGAGCGCGGAGGGCCAGCCGGCCGTGCACATCACGCTCGATTCGGCGGGCGGCGAGAAGATGCTTGCCACGACTCAGAACAACGTCGGCCGCCCGATGTCGACACTGTTCATCGAGTGGCGCGAAGAAACCGTAACAATCGGCGATCAGAGCGAGACGCGGCGCATCAAGACCGAAGAGATCATCAACACCGCGACGATTCAGGGCGTGTTCAAGAACCGCTTTCAGGTCACCGGACTAACGTCGGCCGAGGCCGCCAATCTCGCGAAGCTCCTGCGGGCCGGCGCGCTGGCGGCGCCGGTATACAAGATCGACGAACGCACGATCGGCCCGACGCTCGGCCAGGACAACATCGACCGCGGTTTCCGGGCGATCACGATCGGGTTCCTCTCCGTCATCGTGTTCATGGCGATCTACTACCGCTGGTTCGGGCTCATCGCCAACGTGGCGCTGCTGTCCAACCTTGTTTTTATCGTCGCGGTGTTGTCCCTGTTCGGCGCTTCCCTGACGCTGCCCGGCATCGCCGGAATCGTACTGACCGTCGGCATGGCGGTGGACGCCAACGTGCTGATCTTCGAGCGAATACGCGAGGAGATCTCCTCGGGCGCGTCGCCACAGGCGGCCATTCACTCAGGCTATGACAAGGCTCTGTCGTCGATTGCGGACGCGAACATCACGACGCTCATTGCGGCTATCGTGCTCTTCGCGTTCGGTACCGGCCCGATCAAAGGCTTCGCGATAACCCTTACGATTGGGATCGTGACGTCGATGTTCACGGCGATCGTCGGAACGCGCGCGATCGTCAACCTGGCCTTTGGCAGCCGCAAGATCCAGTCCGTTCCGGTGTAGGCGCAATGATCCGACTGATCAAGGAAAAGACGAATATCAATTTCCTGGGCGATTCGCGTCGTCGCTTCGCGCTCATCGTCTCCGTCGTACTGGTGGTCGCGTCGCTGGTTTCGCTAGGCGTCCGCGGGCTGAACTTCGGTATCGACTTCACCGGCGGCATTCTGCTCGAGGTGGGTTACCCGCAGCCTGCCGATCTGGAGCAGATCCGGAACGACCTCGAAGCCGCCGGTTTCGACGACGCTCAGGTGCTCTTGTTCGGCGAGGCCACCGATGTGCTGGTGCGCCTGCCGCCGCAGGACGAAGGCAGCCAGCAGGAGATTCGCCGTGAGCTTCAGGCAACGCTCGAGGCGGGTTCGGAGGGCGTCGAACTCAGGCGGGTAGAATCCGTCAGTCCGCAGGTCGGCGACGAGCTGGCGGAGCAGGGCGGCCTCGCCATGATCTTCGCGTTGATGATGATCTTCGGCTACGTGATGTTCCGCTTCCAGTGGAAGTTCGCGATGGGCGCTGTCGCGGCCCTGGTCCACGACGTCATCATCACCGTTGGGTTCTTCTCGTTCTTTCAACTGCCCTTCGATCTGACCGTCGTCGCGGCCGTGCTGGCCGTCATCGGTTATTCGCTGAACGACACGGTCGTCGCGTTCGATCGCATTCGCGAAAACTTCTTCAAGCTCCGCGGTGTCGAGGCCGCCGATTCGATGAATACCTCGATCAACGAGATGCTGGCGCGCACTCTCATCACGGGCCTGACCACGCTGTTCGTGCTCTTCGCCCTGCTCGTACTGGGTGGCGAGTCGATCGCGCCGTTCTCCATCGCGTTGATCGTTGGCATCATTGTTGGAACGTACTCGTCCATCTATACGGCGAGCGCTACCGCGCTGCTGCTCAATATCAGTCCGCAGGATTTGACGGATCCGATCAAGGATCCCGAGTTGTTGGACGACCTGCCTTAGTCAGGCTCGGGCGGACGCCCGTTTCTCTCCAGCGTGCCGGGGTCCCGGGGGGCCTTACCGGAATGGCTCCCTGCGGTCCGCTTTATTTCCGGTAAGGCCCCCCGGGACCCCGGCTTTGGCATTGTCGGGGCGTTGAGTCTCCCGGGTTTGGCCCTTTGCAGTTTTTTCTTCTTCTGGGGTGGCGGATAGCGGTTGTTGGATCGGAGCACGCTCGTGGAGCGGCTGGCAGAGGGCGCCCCACCACCGGCCGCTTCGTCTTTCGGGCTTCTTCGGGACTCAGGTAGTTTCCTCTAGCTATTCCATCTCCTGATTCGGCTGATGCTACGTTTCATGTCGCTCACGGAAATCTGCAGATCGACGTATTTGTTCCGCCCATCGAATTGATCTATCAGCTCACTGGCACCGTTTTTGAACACAAAGGTTTGCAAGTCCGATTGGGGAATTTCGATAAGGACCGTGGATGGTGGCTTTCGACCGAATACCGTTACGTCCCCTTCCTTCGTGATCGCGATCGCATACCAGCCTTCGACATCCCGCGAGGGGCCTGATTCCGCCATGCCAGAAACCAGCGTCCCTTGCGTTTCTTCGTAAGCCTTTACCACTGCCTCAGCCATAGGAATCATGGGGACAGGGTTGGCTTCCAGCCATTTGGCCGCTTGTGCCCGATCAAGGTGAATATCTGCGAATAGCTCATGTTGAGTTAGGTTTCCATCGGCGACTGTCGTGGTATCTAGATTGTCGTTAGCAATCCCCTGAGCCTCGCCAGTCGAATGAGAAACCTCCAAACAGGTAACCCCATCAATCTTGTAGTTTTGCCAATATGCTGGATCGATACGCTCAAGAGCCCGCTCCTTAGTCATCTGAGTGATTCGTTGCTTTTCTCGCCCCGAAAACTGAATCACCCCCATCGAGCCAGCATCGCGTAAGCCACCTACAAACTCGAAGATGTGCTGACTCCCGTTGTCCGTAAAACGCCATCCCTGCTGCTCCGCTTCTTTCAGTAGCTCGACTAGTGGCATAGGCGTAGTTGTAGTTTCTTGCCCATTGCTAGTAACCAGTGCGCCTTCGGAAGCTTTGCGGCGGCGTTTGCCGAGCGCTGAAAGAACACGCCAAACCGGGCGAATCCACAATTCCAATGAAACAAGCAAGACCGCGAGAAGAATTCCCGTGTATGTAAGTGCGTTCTCACTGGTAACTGCGAAACCGACTCTCTTGCCCGCCTCAACAGCACATTCATCCAATGGTATGCCCATGCCAACCAAAATCCGCGGGAAGAGGTACGAGAATAGGGCGATGCCAGCGAGGCGAAGTATCGCGAGGAGTCTCTGCATCCCCCGATCATACGCCTTTAACCCCCTGATACAGGCCCAAGGGGATAATCGCCTTTCCGGCAGAGGGCACTCCACCACCGGCCGCATAGCCGTCGTTTGGTCCCGCGTCCACTCGACGGTGTTGCTGCTCGATACTAGTCTACGTGCGGGGTCTTTCAGCCTGGAGCTGCACCTGGCCGCAACGCTCCGTCAGCGATGGCGAAGTAAAGACCAGGTTCTATTCTTCAGGTCGATCGTACGGCCGGGCGGGTGTCGGTCACCGCCGAGGGTAGTATGGCGGGGTTGGGGGCGGTTCACCGGAAATAAAGCGGACCGCAGGGAGCCATTCCGGTGAACCGCCCCCAACCCCGCCATGCGAGGCTGCCTACGACGTCTCCCCGCCATGAAGAATGGCCTTGATATCACGCGCACACAGCTTAGCCAGCGCCGCGTATATCTTCGGCGTGCCGGTGAGAATGTGTCCGGTGTCGAGAAAGTCCTCGGAGCCGTCCAGCCCGCTGACGATTCCCCCGGCCTCGCGGATCAGGAGGCTGCCGGCGGCGAGGTCCCAGCGCTCCAGGCCGGTTTCCCAGAAGCCGTCGAGCCGGCCCGCGGCGACGTAGGCGAGATCGAGGGCGGCCGCGCCTGGCCGGCGTACGCCGGCCGTGTTCCTGAGTATCGTCTCGAGCATGCCGAGGTAGGGGCCCATTTCCTGCTGGGCAAGCCGGTACGGGAAGCCGGTACCGATCAGGGCGCGGTCGAGCCGGGTTTGGCCGCTCACGCGGATGCGTCGGCCGTCGAGCTGAGCGCCGCTGCCGCGGCTGGCCGTGAACAGCTCCTGTCGGAGCGGATCGTAGACGACGCCGTGCTCGACTCGTCCCGCGACGGCCACGGCAATCGATACCGCGAAGACCGGAAAGCCGTGCAGAAAGTTGGTCGTACCGTCCAGCGGGTCGATGATCCAGACGGTGTCCGAGTCGCCGTCGGCGCCCGATTCCTCGGCGAGCACCGCGTGCTCGGGATAGTGCTTGCGGATCGTTTCGATGACGACGCGCTCCGCGTCGCGATCGGCGTCACTGACGAAGTCGTTGCGCGACTTCTCCTCGACTTTGAGCTTGTCGAGATTGAGCATCTTACGGCCAAGCAGGTTGCCGGCGCTTCGCGCGGCCATGACGGCCACGTTCAGTAACGCGTGCATAAAACGATTCCGACTTGTGAAAAGAGCTTCGGTAGAATACCGGAGTTTTGCTGAAGGGTCTGCCGACCCTCGGAAACAGGCGATGTCGATTCGGATCGTGCTCGTGGAAACCAGCCACCCCGGCAACATCGGGGCGGCGGCGCGCGCAATGAAAAACATGGGGCTCACGGAGCTCGTGCTCGTCAACCCGCGCTACTTCCCGCATCCGGATGCGACGGCCCGCGCGTCCGGGGCGGACGACCTGCTCGACAACGCCCGTGTCACAGCCAGTCTCGCCGACGCCGTTGCCGACTGTGTGCTGGTCATGGGGACGAGCGGGCGGTCGCGCGCCATTCCGTGGCCGAGCGTGAGCGTGCGCGACGCCGCGACCAGGGCGCTGTCGGCGTCCCGGCAAGGGAACGTGGCGCTGGTCTTCGGGCCCGAGAAGAACGGACTTTCCAACGAGGACCTCGATCGCTGTCAGCTCCTCGTGTCGATTCCGACCGACCCGGAGTTCAGCTCGCTCAATCTCGGAATGGCCGTGCAGGTCGCTGCGTACGAACTGCGCGCACAGCAAAGCGAATCGCTGCCGGCCTTCGAGTCCGAAGCGCCGCCCGCTGCGGCGGCGGCAATCGAACACTTCCACGCCGAGCTCGAAGCGCTGCTCCTCGACGTAGGTTTTCTCGATCCCGACAATCCGCGCCACCTGATGCGGCGACTGCGGCGGCTGTTCGCTCGCGCCGCGCCCGACGAAAACGAGATCAACATACTGAACGGCATCCTGAACTCCGTCGCGCGAGACCGGAGAGCGCGGTCGTGAGCGACAGCGGCATTTACCTCGACTACGCGGCGACGACGCCGGTCGATCCGCGCGTCGTAGAGACCATGCTGGCCTGCATGGGCGAGGCGGGAAACTTCGCAAATCCGTCGGCATTGCACGCGGCAGGCCGGGCCAGCGCAAGGGTAGTGGAGCACGCCGCCGGGGAACTCGCCCGCCTCATCAACTGCGACCCGCGGCGACTCGTGTGGACATCCGGTGCGACCGAGTCCAACAACCTCGCGATCCAGGGCGTTCTGCGGGCTCGTGAGCATCGCGGCCGGCACCTGATCACGATGCCTACGGAGCACAAAGCCGTCACCGACGTCGCGAAGGCGCTCGGGAGAGAGGGGTGGCGCGTCACCTGGCTCGAGCCCGAGCCGGGCGGTCTGCTGCCGATCGAGCGGCTCGACGCCGCGATCGACGACGACTCACAGCTCGTTTCGATCATGTTCGCCAACAATGAAACCGGGGTCGTGCAGGATATTGCGGCGATCGGCCGGCTCTGCCGGGAGCGCGGGGTCCCGTTCCACGTCGATGCTGCGCAGGCGCTCGGGAAGATCGCGATCGATGTCGCGGCGCTCGACGTCGACCTGCTGTCGATGACCGCGCACAAGATCTACGGGCCTCAGGGCATCGGCGCGCTCTACGTCGCCAGGTGCGACGACCTCAGCCTCGAGCCGCTGCTTTTCGGCGGCGCCCAGCAGGGGCGGCTGCGGCCCGGGACGCTGCCCGTGCACCTGATCGCGGGCTTCGGCCGCGCCGCTGCGATTGCCGGCGGGTCGCTGCTGGACGACTACACGCACCTGTGGGAGCTCCGGGACCGGCTGTGGCGCGGTATCGAGTCCGTGCCCGGTGTCGTCCGCAACGGCGAGGCCGACGCAAGCTACCCGGGCATACTCAACGTGAGCGCCGGCGGTCTGGACGGCGAGAGCCTGCTGCTTGCCCTCGAACCGCTCCATGTGTCCACGGGTTCGGCCTGCAACTCGCAAAGCGGCGAGCCCTCGGCGGTATTGCGTTCGATGGGCCGGTCCGACGAACTCGCCGAGAGCGCAATTCGCTTCAGCTTCGGGCGGCCCACGAGCAAGCGGGACGTCGACGCCGCGATCGAGTCCTACCGCGACGCCGTCACGCGTCTTCGCGGCCTGCTGCCGGAGGCGGCGTAGGCTCTGCCGATGAGCGACGATCCCTATGGCGGCATGGTGCGGACGCTCTTCACGGCGCTCGATCACGCGGCCGCCTGCCCCGGTGAACCTTCCGGGGCCGCGAGCGTCTATTGCGAGGGGCAGGGCGTCAGCCTGCGGCTCAACGCGGTCGTCGCGGACGGTATTCTGGAGACGCTGAGCTTCAGAGCCCGCGGCTGCCCGCACGTCCTCGCGGCCTGCGAATGGCTGTGCCGGCGGCTCGAAGGGCGGCCGGTCGCCGCTCTCGGGGACGTCCGCCCCGCGGACATAATGCAAACTCTGTCTGTACCTGTCGCGAAGACGGGTCGTATACTAGTGCTCGAAGACGCGGTCCGCCTGCTGGCTCAAAGAATCGCCGGGCCGGCAGCGACCTGAACCCCATCGAACGGAGCAACGAGGCAACCATGGCAATATCGCTCACAGAGTCCGCTGCCGGACGCGTACGGCAGTACCTGACCCAGCGCGGCGACGGTGTCGGCCTGCGGCTCGGTATCAAGAAGACCGGCTGCTCCGGTTATTCCTATGTCGTCAACTACGCCGAGTCCGTGGCGGCCGACGACATCGTGTTCGAGGATAAAGGGGTGACTGTCGTCGTCGACGCCCAGGCCCTGCCGCTGGTCGACGGCACGGAAGTCGATTTCGTCAAAAACGGCCTCAACGAGGCGTTCAGCTTCCGTAACCCGAACGTCACCGGCGAGTGCGGCTGCGGCGAGAGCTTCAACGTATAGAAGCGGTCTCGAGATAGTTGGTCGCGGCGCTTCCCGCTCTAGTCGATTCAGCGTAAAATTAGGGGTTTATGCCTGCCGGGCAGCCGAGTTTGCGGTTGCGCCGGCGGTTTTGGTGTTTCATCTTCGTATCGCTACATCTTCAATTGTTACAAGGAACCGTAATGGCCGTTGAGCAGACGCTCTCCATCATCAAGCCGGATGGCGTGGAAAAGAACCTGATTGGCGAAATCCTTGGCCGCTTCGAGAAAGCGGGCCTCGAAATCGTCGCTGCCCGCATGCTGCACCTCGACAAGGGGCAGGCTGAGGGTTTCTATGCCGTTCATCGCGAACGCCCCTTTTTCAATGACCTCGTCAGCTACATGACTTCGGGTCCGGTGCTCGTGCAGGTACTGAAGGGTGAGTCGGCCATTGCGAAAAACCGGGAGATCATGGGCGCGACGAATCCCGCGGACGCGGATCCGGGCACGATTCGCAAGGACTTTGCCGCCAGCATCGAGGAAAACGTCGTGCACGGCTCCGACGGGCCCGATACGGCGGCGAACGAGATCGCGTTCTTCTTCGGCGACGACGGCGTCTGTCCGCGGACACGCTGAGCCGCATGTCAGCCGCCGGCGACAAGACGAATCTCCTCGGGCTGCCGCAGCGCGAGCTCGAGGACTGGTTCGCGGCGCGCGGCGAGAAACCCTTTCGCGCCCGGCAGCTGATGCAGTGGGTTTATCAGCGCGGCGTGACGTCGTTCGACGCGATGACCGACCTGTCGAAGGGGCTTCGCGCGAAGCTCGACGATATGGCCACGATCGGGTTGCCCGTGGTCCAGTCGCAGCACGATTCCGCCGACGGCACGATCAAATGGCTGTTCGCCAGCGGCAACGGCCAGGCGATAGAGGCTGTGTACATACCGGAGCCGTCCCGGGGCACGCTATGCATCTCCTCTCAGGTAGGCTGCGCGCTCGACTGTTCGTTCTGCGCGACCGGGCATCAGGGTTTCAACCGCAATCTGACCGCGGCCGAGATCGTGGGCCAGGTATGGCATGCGCGGCAGGTGCTGTCGCCACGGCCGAACGGTGAGTCAGCCATTACGAACGTCGTGTTCATGGGCATGGGCGAGCCGCTGGCCAACTACCGCGCCGTGAAGCCCGCGCTCGAAGTGCTGCTGTCGGACTGGGCGTTCGGCCTGTCGCGGCGCCGCGTCACGGTCAGCACGTCAGGTATCGTGCCGCACATCGACCGGCTGGCCGCGGACTGCAACGTCTCGCTTGCCGTCTCGCTGCACGCGCCGACCGACGAACTGCGCGACGTGCTCGTGCCGATCAACCGCCTGCATCCGATCGGGGAGCTGCTCGACGCCTGCTGGCGGTATGCGGCTCAGCACACGAATCGCTACATCACCTTCGAGTACGTGATGCTTCGCGGGGTCAACGATGCGCCGGAGTATGCCGAGGGGCTCGTCCGCCTGCTCAAGGGCAAACCGGCCAAGATCAACCTGATTCCGTTCAATCCGTTCCCGGGAACCGAGTACGAGCGCTCGTCGGCGGACACGATCCGGCACTTCCAACAGCGGCTGCGCCGGCATAATCTGATCGCGACGACGCGCCGAACGCGGGGCGATGACATCGACGCCGCCTGCGGGCAGCTTGCCGGCCGGGTGAGCGACCGGGTGCAGCGGCGTCTCGGGGAGCGGACGATTTCGAAATCGCCGGACCGGCGGTCCGGCGCCAGCAGGAACAGGGCAACAGTGTGAAAGCGAAAATCGGGGGCATTTTGCTTGCGTGGCTGGCAGTGAGTCTCGCCGGCTGCGTATCGACCACATCCGGGCCGGAGAAGCCGAAGCTGGATCCGGCCAACGCCGCGCAGTCGCACTACACCCTGGGCGCCCAGTACTATCGCAACGGGAACTACGAGGTCGCGCGCGATCGCCTCAAGCAGTCGCTCGAGTTCGACCCGAACCGGGCGCTGACGTGGACGACGCTTGCGCTTACCTATGAGGCCATGGGCAATGACGTACTGGCCGAGGAGTCGTACGAGTCCGCCGTTCGGGTTGCGCCGCGGGACTTTCAGACTCTGAACACCTACGCCGTGTACCTGTGTCGCCGCGGCCGGCAGGACGAAGCCGCGCGCTACTTCGAGCGCGCCATCAGTTCGCCCGAAAACGACTACGCCGAGGTCACGCTGACGAACGCCGGCGTTTGTATGGCGCAGACGGACGCCGAGGCAGCGGAAAACTACTTCCGCAAGGCGCTGGAGCGGAATCGCAACTACGGCGAGGCGCTACTGCAGATGAGCCTCCTGAAGTTCTCGGCGACGGACTACCTGAGTTCCCGGGCTTTCCTGCAACGCTTCCTCGCGACGAACGACGCTTCGGCCGGCGTGCTTGCGCTGGGCTGGGAGATCGAAACGCGTCTCGGCGACGACCGGGCACGAGAGGAGTACTTCAGCCAGCTTAGGGAAGAGTTTCCGGACGCGCCGGAAACGCGCCGCATCGCGGCGCTCAACTGACGTCGTCGAAACGGCCTCTGCCCGCAACCACCCAGCCCGATGACCGAAGACACCCGCAACGAGGACGACAGCGAGGCGACCGAGGACCCGGGGCCTCTCGGCGGCGAGCGATTGCGCGCGGCGCGAGAGGAGCAGCAGATCAGCCTGCTCGAGATCGCCAAGGAGCTGCACCTCGACGAGCACAAGGTGCGCGCGCTCGAGGCGAACGACTTCGCGACTCTGGGCGCACCGGTCTTCGCCAAGGGACACTTACGCAAGTACTCGGAGCTCGTCGGTGTCGACGAACGCGAGGTCCTGGGCGACTACTACGAGCTGACGCGCAGCGACGGCATGCCGCCTGTCGTCGGAAAACGTCGCCGGCCGGGCAACGAACTGTCCCCGGGGCCCTGGATAGCGGTCGTCCTTGTCGCGCTGGCCCTGATATTCGCCTTCTGGTGGTTTACCTCCGGGCGCGCCGGATCCGGTGTTACCGAGGCGCCGCCCGCGTCCGCGCCGGTCCCGGCGGAGGCCGGAGAGGACTTGTCCGAAGCGGTGTTCGAGGGTGTGTCGGTGGATGCGTCGGAACCCGTGTCGGAACCCGTGGAGACCGTTACGGACGCCGGTTCCGCCGACGAGCGCCTGCCGGAAGTCGTACCCGTCGAGTCTGCGCCGGCAGCCGCGGTCGACCCGGAATCGATACGGGTCACGCTGAGTTTCGGCGAGGACTGCTGGACCGAAATCACGGACGCGTCCGGACAACGCCTCTACTTCGAGCTCGGGCGTGCGGGCACGACCGTCGACGTCGAGGGCGCGCCGCCGCTGTCGGTGTTGCTCGGCAGCGCGGACAACGTCGACATCCATGTCAACGGCGAAGTCTATGCAATCGGCGCCGCCGACCGCCGCGGCCGCACCGCGCGCCTTACCTTGCCCTGATTCGACGAGAACCGTAAATGGCCAAAGGCCCCAAAGCCATCCGCGGCATGAACGACGTACTGCCGGACGTGTCGGGTACCTGGCGGTACCTCGAGAGCGTCGTTACGGGAATCGCCGAGCGTTACGGCTATCGGGAGATACGCCTGCCGATCGTCGAGTACACCGAACTGTTCCGCCGCTCGATCGGCGAAGTGACCGACATCGTCGAGAAGGAGATGTATACCTTCGAAGACCGCAACGGCGAGAGTCTGACGCTGAGACCGGAGGCGACCGCCGGCATGGTGCGGGCGGGGATCACCAACGGGCTTTTGCACAATCAGCGACAGAAGCTCTGGACGGCTGGTCCGATGTTCCGCTACGAGAAACCGCAGAAAGGCCGGTACCGGCAGTTCTACCAGTTCGACGTGGAGGCGTTGGGATTCGAGGGGCCGGACGTCGACGCCGAACTCATCGTCATGAGCGCGCGGATCTGGGCCGAACTCGGCATCTCCCGGCTCACGCTGGAGATCAATTCGCTGGGCGCGCCGGAAGCACGGGCAACGTACCGCGACGCGCTCGTGGAATACTTCGAACGCGCAAAGAGCGAACTCGACGAGGACAGCCTGCGGCGGCTCGACAGCAATCCGCTGCGTATACTCGACAGCAAGAATCCCGCGATGCAGGATCTCATTGCCGCGGCGCCGGTCATGCTCGACTATCTGGATGACGCGTCCCGGCAACACTTCGACGAGCTCCGCCGGCTCCTGGACGCGGCGGATGTCGCGTACACCGTGAACCCGCGGCTCGTGCGGGGCCTCGACTACTACAGTCGTACCGTTTTCGAGTGGGTGACCGATGCCCTGGGTTCGCAGGGCGCTGTATGCTCCGGCGGCCGCTACGACGGGCTGGTGGAGAAGCTCGGCGGCCGGCCGACGCCCGCGATCGGCTGGGCGATGGGGATCGAGCGCTTCGTCGCGCTGTACGAGACCTGCGGCGGCAAAGCTCCGGCGGTGGACCCTGACGTCTATGTCGCGGCGCTTGGCGAGGGTACCCTGGAGAAGGCGATGGTCATCGCCGAGTCGCTGCGCGATGCGATGCCGGATCTGGGGGTTGAACTGAACTTAGGGGGCGGAAGCTTCAAGGCGCAGATGAAGCGGGCTGACCGGAGCGGTGCGGACTATGCGCTGGTGCTCGGGGAGAGCGAGCTGGCCGAATCGGCGATCGGATTGAAACCTTTGCGCAGCAAGGACGACCAAGTCTCTGTTGCGTTTGACGAGCTGGCACAGGTGCTGGCGCAGAAACTGGGTAGAACGTAATCGTGGAAGAGAAAGAACAAATTGAGGAACTTCGTGCGTGGTGGTCCGAGTACGGCAACTACGTGGTCGGTGGTGTCGTGATCGGCGCGCTGGCGTTGTTCGGCTGGCAGTACCAGCGCGGCGCGACCGCGGGCTCCGAAATCGCCGCATCGACGGTGTACGATACGCTGGCCGACCACGTCGCGGACGGCGATGTCGACGCGGCGGAGAGAACGCTCGCCGAGCTGGCGGCCGAGCATGCGGGCAGTTCCTACCTGACTCAGGCGCGTCTTGCGGTCGCGCGGGTCTACATGGACAACAACCGCGACGAGGATGCGGCCAACGTATTGCGTGCTGCCATGGCCGAGGCTGACAGCGAGGCAATGGCTGCCGTGGCGCGTATGCGGCTTGCAAAGATCCTGCAGTACCAGGAAAAATTCGATGAGGTCCTCGCGCTGCTCGATGGTCAGGACAACATGGGTTTCACGGCGCGTTTCGCCGAGGCCCGGGGTGACGCGCTGACCGCGCTGGAACGCTACGACGAGGCCCGCGCGGCGTACACGCTTGCCCTGGCTGACAACGGGCAGACCACCGACGTGACTTTCATCCAGCTCAAGCTGCTCGATCTGCCTCTGACCGTCGCCGAGGCGATGCCCGTGGAAGGAGCTGTGGAGGAACCCACCGCCGAGCCGGAGGCCGGGAGCGAGGCTGCCGGGGATCCCGGTCCGGATGCGGACGGTCCCGGCGACGACAGCGAGGCGGGCGAGTGAGTTATTCGCGCCCCGGCGCCCGGAACGCGCTGGCGCTGACGCTGGCGCTGAGCCTGCTCGCAGGCTGCGGCATGTTTTCGAACAAGAAGGACAAGGAACTCGAGCCTAAGGAACTGGAGCGTTTTGAACCGTCGCTGTCGATCAAGCGTCTGTGGTCGGTCAAGCTCGGCAAGGATTCCGACTTCCTGCGGGTCGCGCTTCGGCCTGCAAGCGACGGTACGCGGATCTATGCGGCAAGCGCGGACGGCAATGTCGTTGCCATCGATCCGGAGAACGGCAGTCGGCTCTGGCGGACGGATCTGAAGCTCGATCTGACCGCGGGCCCCGGCGTCGGCGAGGACAGCGTGGCGGTGATGGCGGCGGACGGATTGCTGATCGTCCTCGAGGCGGCAACCGGCGTCGAGCGCTGGCGGGCCGATATCGACGGCGAGTCGCTTGCGTATCCGCTGATCGACGACGATCTCGTCATCGTCCAGACCATCGACAACCGGCTCCGCGCCGTCTCGGTGTTCGACGGCACGCCACGCTGGACCGTAGAGCAGAGTACGCCTGCGCTGACCTTACGGGGCAGCGCCACGCCGGTGCAGATCGGTAGTTCCGTCATCGCGGGTTTCGACAACGGTCGTCTCGTGTCGGTCGATACGGGCTCGGGCGATCTCGATTGGGAGTCGATGTTGTCGCCCCCCTCAGGGCGTTCCGATCTCGAGCGCCTGTCGGATATCGACGGCCGCCTCGCCGTGATCGGTCAGGACATCTACGCGGCGGGCTACCAGGGTTCGCTTGCCGCGGTGGCGGCGGAGTCGGGTCAGGTGCTCTGGCAGCGCGAGATATCCACCTACGTCGGCGTGGCCGCGGACTGGAACAATCTCTACACGACGAACGAGCAGGGCGAGGTGATCGCGCTCACGCGTCGTACCGGGGCCGAGTCATGGCGCCAGGATGCGCTGTTGCGGCGCTGGCCGACGCTGCCGGTGCCGTTCTATACCACGGTCGTATCCGGCGACTTCGAGGGCTATCTGCATTTCTTCTCGAACGTCGACGGCGAACTCGTGGGCCGCACGCGGCTCGGCAAAAAGGCCATCAGCAGCGATCCGCTCGTCGTCGCCAATCGCCTCTACGTGCAGAGCGACATGGGGGTGCTGGCGGCATACGCGGTCGAGGAACCGCGGCGCCGCCGCGACGCTCCGGATATCGCGGAAGACGGCGCCGAAGAGGACACCTGACGCCCGGCTCCGGTCAGGCGTAGTGCAGCCGCCATGCTTCCGGTAGTTGCCCTGATCGGCCGGCCGAACGTTGGCAAGTCGACGCTGTTCAATCGCCTGACGCGTTCGCGCGACGCTCTGGTTGCCGACTATCCGGGCCTTACCCGCGACCGGCAGTACGGCTTCGGCAAGCTGGGCCCGGTTCCCTACCTGGTTATCGATACGGGCGGCGTTGCCGGTGGCGAAGTCGGAATCGACGAGCGCATGGTCGAGCAGTCCGTCCGCGCGCTCGGGGAAGCCGATGTCGCGATCGTCCTGGTTGACGGCCGCGAGGGGCTGACCGCCGCAGACGAGCACGTCGCGGAACTCGCGCGCCGGCACGCGGATTCGGTCTGGCTGGCCGTCAACAAGGCCGAAGGGCTCGACGCCGATATCGTCAACAGCGAGTTTCACGGGCTCGGCCTCGGGCCGCCGGTGGCTATATCCGCCGCACACGGCGACCGCATTGCCGCGCTGATGGATGCGGTACTCGAGCCCTATTCGGAGCAGGAGGTCGGGACGCCGCCGGAGGCCGGTGGCGAACTACGGATTGCCGTCGTCGGCAGACCCAACGTCGGCAAGTCGACTCTCATAAACCGGCTCCTCGGCGAGGAGCGTCTCGTCGTTTACGATCAGCCGGGCACGACGCGCGACAGCGTTGCCGTGCCGTTCGAGCGCGACGGCCACGAGTATTTGCTGATCGATACCGCGGGCATCCGCCGCCGCGCGCGCGTCCATGAGGCGATCGAGAAGTTCAGCATCGTGAAGGCGCTGCAGGCGATCGAGCAGGCGCAGGTGGTCATCGCCGTGCTCGACGCGCGGGAGGGCGTAACGGAGCAGGACGTCAGCCTGATTGGCCTCGTCGTCGAGCGGGGCAGGGCGCTGGTGGTCGCCGTGAACAAGTGGGACGGGCTTGCCCCCGACGCGCGGCGCAAAGTGCAGGACGATCTCGAACGCCGGCTGCCGTTTCTGGATTTCGCGGAGCGTTTTCACATCTCGGCGCTCCATGGCACGGCGGTCGGGGATCTGCTGCCCGCGGCCCGGCGAGCGTTTGCCGCGGCGACGCGGGACATGGCGACGACCGCGCTCACGGGTGAGCTCGAGGCAGCCGTCAACGCACATCCGCCGCCGCTCGTGCGCGGCCGGCGCATTCGTTTGCGCTACGCGCACCAGGGCGGGCGCAATCCGCCCGTGATCGTCATCCACGGCAATCAGACCGAGCGGCTGCCCGAAGCCTACCGGCGCTACCTGGTGAATCGTTTCCGCAAGGCGTTCCGGCTCAAGGGGACCCCCGTGCGCCTGAGCTTCAAAACCAGCGATAATCCGTACAAGGGGCGCCGCAACAAGCTCACGCCGAGGCAGGAGCGGCGGCGCAAACGCCTGAAGCGCCATCACAAAAAGGAGCGCTAATGACCGCAGCGCGGAAACTGCTGACGCTGGAGCAGGGCTTCACGATGCATCGCGGCGGGGTGCTGGCCGCACCGACGCTGGCCTACGAGACCTGGGGCGTGCTCAACGCGGAGCGCGACAACGCCATCCTGATCTTCACGGGTCTCTCGCCGTCGGCCCACGCCTCCTCGTCGGCGCTGGATCCCAGCGCCGGCTGGTGGGAGGACATGATCGGCTCCGGTCTGCCCCTCGACACGGATCGCTACTTCGTCATCTGCGTCAACTCGCTGGGCAGCTGCTTCGGCTCGACGGGTCCCGCATCGGTCAATCCCGACACCGGCGAGGTCTATCGCCTGAGTTTTCCGGTGTTGACGCTCGAAGACGTAGCGGATACCGCATGGGAGGTCGTGAAGCACCTGGGCGTCGACGTGCTCGACAGCGTGGTCGGCTGTTCGATGGGGGGCATGACCGGGCTGGCGTTTTGCGCGCGGCATCCCGGCAAGGCGCGGGCCTTCGTGTCGATCTCGTCGGCGACGCGCGCCCTGCCATTCTCGATCGCCGTACGCTCGCTGCAGCGGGAGATGATTCGCACGGATCCGAACTGGGACAACGGCAACTACTCGAAGGACAGTTCGCCGATTACGGGCCAGCGCCTGGCGCGCAAGCTCGGCATGATCACCTATCGCTCGCCGCAGGAGTGGATTCAGCGTTTCGGCCGCGAGCGGATGACCGCCGAAGGACGGCCCGGCGATCCGTTCCAGATCGAGTTTTCGGTCGAGTCCTACCTCGAGAGCCATGCGCTGAAGTTCACCGGGCAGTTCGATCCCAACTGCTATCTGTACCTGTCCCACGCGTCCGACCTGTTCGATCTCGCCGAGCACGGCGGCTCGCTCGAGGCGGGCTTCAAGCGCATGCATCTGGAGCGCGTGCTCGTCATCGGCGTGACGACCGATATTCTGTTTCCGGTTCACCAGCAGCGCGATCTTGCGGCTGGCTTCGAGGCCGCGGGCCACGGTACGCGCTATGTCGAGCTGGAGTGCATCCGCGGTCACGATTCCTTCCTCGTCGACATGGACGCGTTCCGGCCCGTGATGTGCTCGTTTTTCGATTCATGTGCGTGAGACTTCGGCTCAGTCATTGCCCGGGCATCACTCATCGATCGTTCAGCCGGTCGTTGACGATGCCGAAGGGCTCTCGCTGGAAACCTTGATCTACAGACTCGCGCAGGCTCCGCCCCCGCACGGCGAGCCTCGAATAGCCGCCGCGGGGCACGCCATCGAGTGCAGGCGTCGGCTTGCCGGTCGCCGGGTCTGTGTCCGCCCGAAAGTCCGGGAAATCGTGTTCCAGTGCCCGCCGGGAAATTCGACTCGCTTCGCGGAGCTAAACTGTCTAAAATAGACAAATTGGACCAATTATCAGCGAGCACCTCGGCATGAAGTACGTTTCTGCCTCGGAAGCGAAGCAGCGCCTGGCCGCCGTTCTGGATGCAGCCCAGCGAGGGCCCGTGACCATCCGCCGTCAAAATAGGGAAGTAGCGGTCGTGCTTTCTGCGGCGGATTACCAGCGTCTGAGGAGTGCAAACATCGAAGAATTCCAGCGATTTTGCGACCGCGTCTCGAGATCAGCAGCGGACGAGGGCCTGACGGAAGACAAGCTCGACGAGCTACTCGGACCCCAATAGTTGCGGGTCGTCCTCGATACCAATGTGCTGGTCAGCCGGCTGCTGCTGGCCGGTTCAGCACCTGCGAAGGCATTCGACCTCGCAATCACCCGGCATGAGGTGGTGTGCTCGACGGCGACGATGGAAGAACTGGCGGATGTACTCTCGAGACGGAGATTCGATCGGTATGTCTCCGTGTCAGACCGCGAGCAGTTCATGCGCAGGCTGCTGCAGATCTCGACGATGATCGAAGTCATCACCCAAATCAACGAATGCAGAGACCCGAAAGACGACAAGTTCCTGGCCCTGGCACTTGACGCAGCGGCGGACTGTATCGTGAGCGGTGACCGGGACCTGCTGGCTATGTCGCCGTGGAGGGAGATTAAAATCGTCGCGCCAGCTGATTTTCCGAGAGTCTCAGGACAGTGACACTGTTAACTTTTGCATTGCGTTGGTCAGGCGAGGCAGGATGAAAGTTGATTTGAGTTTCCCGCTCCGTGGCGAACGAATACCACAGGATCATGGCTATCCGCTGTACTCAGCAGTGGCTGCCGTAGTGGAGGCAGGCGAGCCGAAGTGGCTGCACCATCAAACCGACGTAGCGATTCATCCGATATCCGGCATTTACCTGTCCGACGGCCACCTGAAGCTCGAGCGCGGGAGCGCCGTGCGGGTGCGTTGCCACACGGATGATCTGCCGCGGTGGCGATGTAAGCAGGGACGCTCGAGTTGGGAAAGCGGCAAACCGTTGCGGGCATCGAGAAGGCGCTGGTGGGAATGAAGGAAGACGGATATCCCGAGGTCCGGACGGCCCCGCATCTCGCTTACGGTGAGAGTGGCGGCTAGTTGCCATGTCGCGAACCCGGTACGTCGCCTACGGCAGCAATCTACACCCTGTGCGGCTGGCCGAGCGCGTTCCGTCCGCGCGGCTGCGCGGAAGCGCCGTGCTCGAGGGCTACGAACTTCGCTTTCACAAGCTGGGCAGAGACGGTTCCGGCAAGTGCAACATCGTCGAGGCGTCCGGTCGGGTTTTCGCGGCGGTTTTCGATCTGGATCCGGCGGAGCGGCACAGGCTGGACGAGGCAGAGGGCCTGGGCATCGGATACCGTGAAATGCAACTTGAGGTTCCCGGTCACGGCAGTTGCTTCACGTACACGGCGACCGAGTGCCATATCGACGACGAACTACTGCCGTTTAGCTGGTACAAGTCACTCGTCTTGCTCGGGTGTGCGTTCAACGGCTTTTCGCAAGAGTATGTTGGTTCGGTAGAGGCCGTATCTGATCGGCGGGATCCGGATCGGGACAGACACATCGAGAACATGCAGCTCGTCGAGCGGATCGTAAACGGCGGCTCAAAGGATTAGATCGTATGAGTCGGCTCTTCCTGTTTCCCGAGGCGCGCGAACTAGATCCGGCCGTCGATAGCTGGATGCTGGGGCGGCCGCAAGCGTTAGGCGCAATCGCGAAGCGCTGGTTCGAGGTCATGCGCGAATGCGGTGACGATGTCAGGGAGCTGCTGATCGAGACTGCTTACCTCGATATGAAGGAGCGCCTGAAGTGATAGGCTTCAATTCTGCTCTGTCTGATCGGTCGCGTCGGGGGCCGTCCCGGCCGGTTGTCTATACGTGAGGCGTTATGGTCAGAGTCTTTCGTATCCTCTTGCCGGTGGGCGATATCGAAGCCGCCGCGGTCTTCTATGGGTCAGTCCTGTCGCGGGCCGGCGAGCGGGTCTCTCCCGGTCGCCATTACTTCAATTGCGACGGCACGGTTCTCGCCTGTTTCGATCCCATGGCGGACGGCGATGGCTACGAAGCCGTACCGCTTTCCGAACCGGTCTATTTCGCCGTCGATGAGCTGGAGTCCGTCGTCGTGCACCACAGTGCGGGCGGCTTCGGGAGGAGTACGACGTGCCGCCCGAGCAGTTCGAATCGCTGGTGACGCTGACTCGTCATCTGATGTCGCGCCATGCCATCGATGCCGGTAACGTCCTGGCACATGGTAGGATCGCCGGGGAAGCAACGAAGTGCCTGGGCGAGAGGTTTCCGTGGGAGCGTTTCAAGCGCAGAGTATCGACCTGACCAGCGTTTACAGGGACGTAGCCCATGATTGACCCGGGCTTGTATGTCGCCTTCGTGCTCGTGTCCGCGGCGCTGATCGTCATTCCCGGTCCGAACGTACTGCTAATTGTTGCGACGTCGCTGTCCTCTGGGAGGACGAGTGGACTCGCGACAGTGGCGGGTTCTACGTGTGCGATGGCGCTTCAGCTCTGCATCGCTGCGCTGGGGACCGCCTGGCTTGCCGTGTTCCTGGCCGAGGCCTTCGGTGTCCTGAAGTGGTTGGGTGTTGCCTACCTGGTTTATCTGGGCATCGGTCGCTTGCGGGCCGCCATGTCAGAGCGTGGCGCCGAGACGGCTGCCGTACCGAGCGGGCGCGGCAGCTTCTGGCGCGGCTTCTTCGTGTCGTTGACGAACCCGAAAACGATTCTGTTCTTCGGCGCGTTCCTGCCGCAGTTCGTGAACCCCGATCTGAGTGCGGGACCGCAGCTGGCCGTGCTTTCCGTGTCGTTTCTGGTGTTGGCCATCGTCTTCGATTCCGCCTACGCGATCCTTGCCGGAAGTCTTCGGCGTTTCGTACATCGCCCGATTGTCCGCCGCAGCTTCGACGGGTTTGCCGGAACGCTGTTTGTCGGATCCGGGATCGGACTCGCGGTCGCGCGGCGCAGTCAGGGCTAGCGGTGACTCAGGAGCTGTTCGAGACCCATCGATTCGAGCGAATTGCTCTGCCGGACGCAGACATAGCGCTGCTGCGCCGGCTCGATCTGCACGACGATTCCGGGACGCTGCTAGACGAGCTGATTGCGACGATTCCGTGGCGGCAGGACCCGATTACCCTGTGGGGAAAGCAGATGCTGCAGCCCAGGCTCGTCGCATGGCACGGCGATCCGGGCCTGTCGTACACCTACTCGGGCCTGCGCCACGAGCCACAGGCCTGGACGGGCACGCTCAGGTCGCTGAAGTCGCTGGTCGAGACCGCTGCCGGTACGGCCTTCAACTCGGTGCTTCTGAACTACTATCGGGACCAGAACGACAGCATGGGACTACACAGCGACGACGAACCGGAGCTCGGCGCCAATCCCGTCATCGCTTCGCTGAGTCTCGGTGCGGAGCGGGTCTTCGTACTCAAGCACAAGTCCAGGCGCGATCTGCGCGTGTACAAGTTGCCGCTCCCGTCCGACAGCCTGCTCGTGATGAAGGGACCGACTCAGGCGAACTGGAAACATGGCTTGCCGAAGGAGCGGCATGCCTGCGGTCCCCGGGTCAATCTGACGTTCCGGAACGTCTTGAGGTAGCCGTTCACCGATGCCCGATATCTCGCTGCGCAGCGCGACACCGGCGGACGCCGCCGGAGTTTTGGACATCTATCGCCCCTTCGTCGAAAGCACGTCGGTGTCCTTTGAGCGCGTTGTGCCGTCGGATCGCGAAATGGCGGAACGCATAGCCGCAGCTTCCGAAGAATGGGCATGGCTGGTCGCAGATGTCGATGGCCGCATCGTTGGCTACGCGTACGCGGGCCGTCACAGATTCAGGGAGGCCTACCGCTATTCCGTGGAGACGTCCGTGTACGTTGCACCGGATCTTCGTCGTTCGGGTGTTGCGCGAGCGCTATACACGGAACTCTTCGAGAGACTCCGGTCGCGGGCTTACGCAAGCGCATATGCCGGAATCACCGTTCCCAATGACGCCAGCGTCGGCTTTCACAAAAGCTTCGGTTTCGAGGCTATCGGTGTCTTCCCGCGCGTTGGTCGGAAGTTTGGGACATGGCATGATGTTCTCTGGATGTACCGGCCGATCGGGCAGCAATAAGCGAAGGAGGTGAGGCATTAACGTTCATGGAGTGGCGATGACAGCGTTCCTCCTCGCATCGACGGTCACGGGGAGTGTCAACGCCGGGGAACACCCGGAACTCTATGCCGAGATAGCGAGAGCCGATGCCGAGATGTTCGAGGCGTTCAACGCCTGCGATCTGAAAACGATGGGCGAGATGTTTGCCGAAGATCTGGAGTTCTATCACGACATGGCCGGCCTGGGCGACTATGCGACGACGATGCGGGCGACAACGGAAAACTGCGAGAGGCAGCTGGGTCTGAAGCGCGAGCTGATCGAAGACTCCCTCGAGGTGTATCCGATAAAGGACTACGGCGCCATTCAGGTGGGCAGGCACACGTTCTGCCACCTCGCGAACGGCGTAAACGACTGCGGGACCTTCGGGTTTCTGCATATCTGGCGGCGCACGGACGAAGGCTGGAGAATCGCCCGCGTAGTCAGCTACGACCATTGAAATGACGTTTCAATCGGAGCCGGGTGTCGTTCGCTGGAGGCTGCACTGCAGGGCTGCACCGGAGAAGGTCTTCGAGGCTCTGGCGACTGACGCTGGTCGAGCGCGCTACTGGGCCGAGTCGACCTCCGAAGACAACGGCGTCATCACGTTCCGTTTCCTGAATCATCCGCCCGTTACGGGACGAATTCTTGATTCGCAGCCGCCGAGCGCATTCAGCGTAGAGTACTTCGGTGCCGTCACCGAGTTTTCGCTTAGCGCCGCCGACAGAGGCGGCACGGACCTTACGCTCGTCGCCAGCGGCGTTCCCGAGGACGAGCGCGTCGAGGTGACTGCGGGGTGGGTGTCCGTGCTGATGGCGTTGAAGGCGGCAGTCGATCACGGCGTAGACTTGCGCAATCACGACGAGTCGAGGACCTGGACTGACGGCTATGCCGACAACTAAGAAGACCTGGCTGTGGTGGAGCAGCGGCAAGGATAGTGCCTGGACTCTGCACGAACTCCGCAAGGGCGGCGAGTACTCGGTCGATGCGCTGGTGACGTCGGTCAATGTTGCGGTGGACCGGGTCGCCATGCATGCTGTCCGCCGCTCGCTGCTCGAAGCACAAGGCGAAGCGCTGAATCTGCCGATTCACGTCATGGAGCTTCCCTACCCGTGCCCCAACGGGGCGTACGAGGCGGCCGCAGCCGACATTGTCGAGCAGGCCCGGAAAGCCGGCGTTACCCATATGGCGTTCGGCGACCTGTTTCTCGCGGATATCCGCGCGTACCGCGAAGGCTTACTGAGAGACTCCGGTATCGAGTGCGTATTTCCGCTTTGGCATCGGGATACTTCCGAGCTTGCGCGGGAGATCGTCGATGCGGGCGTTTCGGCCTACCTGACCTGCGTCGATCCGAAGGCCCTGCCGCCTGAGTTTGCAGGCCGGCGCTATTCGAGTGAGTTGCTGGCAGAGCTTCCGGCCGGGGTCGATCCCTGTGGTGAGAACGGCGAGTTTCACACCTTCGTCAATGACTCGCCGGACTTCGCTGCCCCTCTGACGGTGGCAGTCGGTGAGCGTGTAGAGCGCGATGGCTTTTGGTTCGCCGACGTCCTGCCCGTCAATCGGAACTGAGCAGCAGCGGCGGATCCACAGCCGCGCCGTTCAGGTTTCTGTCCACGTCCAGCGCGGCTAATCCTCATGCGTCGCGATGACCGTCGCGGCGATCCGGCCTTCGCTGACGCGCGCCTCGATCGGATCGCCCGCCTCGACATCGGCGGCGCTTCGAATCAGCTTGCCCGAGTCGGCAGCGCTGACGATCGCATAACCGCGGCCGAGCGTGGCCAACGGGCTGACCGCGTCCAGCGAACGTGCCGCGAGGCTCAGGCGGTGCTGTCGTACTTCGACGAGCCGCGCGATGCGGGACTCGAGGAGATCCGCGGCATGTGCCAGCCGCGAGCGCGTACGCTCGATCCGCAGGGCCGGCGAAGCCCGGTACAGGGCGGATACCAGTCCGCGAAGCTCGGACTGGCGGCCGAGGATATGGTGACGCGCTGCGCCGGCAAGCCGTGACTGCAGATCGGCAAGCCATTTCGCCTGGCGCTTGAGCGTCGCCTGCGGGCTTTGCTGCAGCAAGCGGCGGCTGAGCCAGTCCAGCGTCTGCTCGCGCTCTTCGAGCAGGCGTCCGGCAAGCCGCGCGAGCCGGGTCTCGCGGGTTTCGAACTCCCGAAGCCAGGTCGCTCCGTCCGGTACGACGAGTTCCGCCGCGCCCGAAGGCGTCGGGGCCCGCACGTCGGCGACGAAGTCGGCGATCGTGAAGTCGACTTCGTGTCCGACCGCGGCGACCACGGGGATGGTCGACGCATGGATCGTCCGGGCAAGCGCCTCGTCGTTGAAGGCCCAGAGGTCCTCGAGCGATCCGCCGCCGCGCCCGAGGATCAGCACGTCGCACTCGGCGCGGCGGTTCGCGGTCCCGAGCGCGGCGACGAGCTCGGCGGGGGCCGCGTCGCCCTGCACGGCAGCCGGGTAGACCACGACCGGAATTGCCGGAAAGCGCCGCGCCAATACGGTCAGGACGTCGCGGATCGCGGCGCCCGACGGTGACGTGATGACGCCGATCCGTTGCGGCAGCGTCGGCAGCGGCTGCTTGTGTTCTTCGTCGAACAGGCCCTCGTCGGCCAGTTTGCGCTTGAGCCGGTCGAATTCCCGCTTCAGCGCGCCTTCGCCGGCAGGCTCGACCTGCTCGACGATCAGCTGATAGTCGCCGCGCGGCTCGTAGACGCTGACCCGGCCGAAGACCAGCACCTGATCGCCGTTTTTGAGCCCTATCGTCGGTCCGCGCTGGCGCTGGCGAAAGAAGGCCGCGCGGATCTGCGCGCTGGGGTCTTTGAGACTGAAGTACAGGTGGCCCGAGGCCGGCCGGGCGAGATTGGATATCTCGCCCTCTACCCAGAGCTTCGCGATGCCCTTTTCGATCAGCGACTTGACCCGCCGGTTGAGCTGGCTGACCGTGACGGCCTGTTCGGCCGGGGTCTTCTGAAACAGATCCGACATGCGCGGCAGTATAGCCCGTTTACCCGCAAATCCCGGCGGCGTACAATTGACCGTTTACCCTCAACCCTCCAAACCTCCAGGGAGAAACGAAACCGCGATGCGTATCGTCAAGGAAGCTCTCACGTTCGACGATGTCCTGCTCCAGCCCGGTTACTCCGAAGTCCTGCCCCGCGAAGTCGACCTGAGTTCGCCGCTCACCGCGGAAATCCGCCTCAACATCCCCATCCTGTCCGCGGCCATGGACACGGTTACCGAAGCGCGGCTGGCGATTGCGCTGGCGCAGGAAGGCGGACTCGGCGTGATCCACAGGAATCTGTCGATCGAGGATCAGGCTCGCGAGGTGGCACTCGTGAAGAAGTTCGAGAGCGGGATCGTGCGCAACCCGATCACCGTGACGCCGGACATGACGATCCGCGAAGTCATCGATCTGACCGCGGCCATGGGGATCTCCGGCGTACCGGTCGTCAACGAGCGGCAAACGGTCGGGATCGTAACGGGTCGCGATCTGCGTTTCGAAACCAAGCTCGATGCGCCGGTGTCCGAGGTCATGACCCCGCAGGAGCGCCTCGTCACGGTGCGTGAGGAGGCCGATAAGGACGAAGTGCTCAAGCTCCTGCACCAGCACCGGATCGAGAAAGTGCTGGTCGTCGGCGACGACTTCGAGCTGCGCGGCATGATAACCGCGAAGGATTTTCAGAAGGCCAAAGACTACCCGCGTGCCTGCAAGGATCGCCGTGGCGCACTGCGCGTCGGCGCGGCCGTCGGCACCGGGTACGACACGGACGACCGGGTTGCGGCACTCATCGAAGCCGGCGTGGACGTCATCGTGGTCGACTCCGCGCACGGTTTCTCAAAAGGCGTGCTGGACCGGGTCCGGCTGATCAAATCGCAATACCCGGATCAGCAGGTCCTCGGCGGAAACGTCGTGACGGGCGATGCCGCCGAAGCGCTCGTCGAGGCGGGCGCCGACGGCGTCAAGGTTGGCATTGGACCGGGGTCGATCTGCACGACGCGCGTCGTCGCGGGCGTCGGCGTGCCGCAGATCTCCGCCGTGGCGGAGGTGGCGGCCGCACTCGGAAAGTCCGGGATTCCGCTGATCGCCGACGGCGGTATCCGCTATTCGGGCGACATCGCCAAAGCGCTCGTGGCCGGCGCCTACTCGGTGATGATCGGTGGACTGTTCGCGGGTACCGAGGAATCGCCGGGCGACGTGGAGTTGTATCAGGGCCGGTCCTACAAGTCGTATCGCGGCATGGGCTCGCTCGGCGCAATGGGCCAGTCGCACGGCTCGTCCGACCGGTACTTCCAGGACGCAAGCGAGGAGCTCGAGAAACTCGTGCCGGAAGGCATCGAGGGGCGCGTTGCGTACAAGGGCAGCCTCGTCGCGATCGTTCATCAGCTCGTCGGCGGCGTGCGCGCGGCCATGGGTTACACCGGCAGCGCGGACATTGCCGAGATGCGCTCGAAACCCGGCTTCGTCCGGATCACGGGCGCTGGCATGCGCGAAAGCCACGTCCACGACGTCAAGATCACGAAAGAAGCTCCCAACTACCGCACGACCAACTAAAGCCAAGCGACGAGTTCCCATGTCACAGGCAGCCGCCAGCAGCGCAAGCCCCCGCACCGACATCCACGCCGACCGGGTTCTGATCCTCGATTTCGGCGGCCAGTACACGCAGCTCATCGCGCGGCGCGTGCGCGAGGCCGGCGTCTACTCGGAGATCCATCCCTGGGATACGAGCGAGGCCGACATCCGCGCTTTCGGGCCGTCGGGGATCGTGCTGTCGGGCGGCCCCGAGTCCGTCAATCTGGACGCGCCGCCGCGCGCCGCCGACGCCGTGTTCGAACTCGGTGTGCCCGTGCTCGGGATTTGCTACGGCATGCAGACGATGGCCGCGCAGCTCGGCGGCCGGGTCGAGGCGTCGACCCATCGCGAGTTCGGCTACGCCGAGATCACGCCCGGCGACTCCGGCCTGTTCGGCGGCTTGAGCGACAACGACGACGAGCCGCTGCTCAAGGTCTGGATGAGTCACGGGGATCGCGTAGGTTCGGTGCCGCCGGGCTTCGAGGTCACGGCCGCGAGTCCGAACTCGCCGCTTGCGGCCATGGAGGATGCCGAGCGGCATTTTTACGGCGTGCAGTTCCATCCCGAGGTAACGCACACGCCGCGCGGCCAGGCCATGATCGAGCGCTTCGTGCACGAGATCTGCGGCTGCGCGGGCGACTGGACGCCGGACAACATCGTCGCGGACGCGATTGCCGCGGTCCGCGAACAGGTCGGTGACGGGAAAGTGCTGCTCGGACTGTCGGGCGGCGTGGATTCTTCGGTGGTTGCGGCGCTGTTACACGAGGCCATCGGCGACCAGCTCGTCTGCGTGTTCGTGGATCACGGTCTCCTGCGCCACCACGAGGGCGATCAGGTCATGGAGACCTTCGCCGAGCACATGCACATCAACGTGATTCGCGTAAACGCGGCGGAACGGTTTTTCGCGGCGCTTGCCGGGGTCGAGGATCCGGAGGAGAAGCGCAAGATCATCGGCGGTAAGTTCATCGAGGTCTTCGAGGAGGAGGCGCAGCGGCTCGAAGGCGTCGACTGGCTTGCGCAGGGCACGATCTATCCCGACGTTATCGAGTCCGCCGGGGCGAAGACCGGCAAAGCGCACGTCATCAAGTCACATCACAACGTGGGCGGGCTGCCCGAGCACATGAAGCTGTCGCTCGTGGAGCCGCTGCGCGAGCTGTTCAAGGATGAGGTGCGCAAGATCGGCATCGAGCTCGGCCTGCCGCGGGAGATGGTGTTCCGGCATCCGTTCCCCGGACCGGGCCTCGGCGTGCGCGTGCTGGGCGAGGTCCGGCCCGAATACGTCGCGAAGCTGCAGCTTGCCGACGACATCTTTATCGAGGAACTGCGGAAGCAGGGCCTGTACGATCAGGTCAGTCAGGCGTTCGCGGTGTTTTTGCCGGTGCGTTCCGTCGGCGTCATGGGCGACGGCCGGCGCTACGATTGGGTGATCGCGCTGCGCGCTGTCGAGACGATCGACTTCATGACGGCACGCTGGGCGCGGCTGCCCTACGAGTTTCTCGAGCACGTCTCCTTGCGCATTATCAACGAGGTTGACGGCATCTCCCGCGTGACCTACGACATCTCGGGCAAGCCGCCGGCCACGATCGAGTGGGAGTAGTGAAGGGCTGGTCGGAAGACGATCCGACTTTCATGCGCGAGGCGCTCAGCGGCGCGCAGGCAGCGGCTGAAGCGGGGGAAGTGCCGGTCGGTGCGGTCGTCGTGCAGGATCGGGAGGTACTCGGCCGCGGCCACAACCGCACGCTTGCCGATGTCGATCCGACGGCGCACGCCGAGATCGTCGCGCTGCGCGAAGCCGCCAGGGCGATCGGCAATCACCGGCTCAACGAAGCGACCATGTACGTGACGCTCGAGCCCTGCGCGATGTGTGTCGGCGCGCTGGCCGAGGCGCGCCTGAGCCGCATTGTGTTCGGCGCCTACGATGAGAAAGCCGGAGCCTGCGGCTCTGCGCTCGATCTCGCCGATGGCGGTGCATTACTGCACGTAATGGAAATCAACGGCGGACTGCTGGAGGACGAGTGCGCGGCGCCCCTTGCGGCGTTTTTCGCGGCGCGGCGCTCGTCCGGGAAACCAGAAAAGCAGTCATGAAGAGATTCCTGAAGGCTCTGTTGGCGTTGCTGGGCGTTGCGTTCGTCGTCCTCGTTCTGCTGTTGCTCTGGCCCCTGCCGGACGCGCCGCGGAACGGCGTTGCCGGGGACTTCCTGATTCAGGACGTCGACATCGTGGACGTCCGGAACGGCATGCTGCGCGAGGCACAGGATGTGCTCGTCGTAGACGGGACGATCGATACGATCGCGCCCGCGGGTACGATTGCCTTGCCCGCGTTCGTCACGGTGGTTAGCGGTGACGGCCGGTTTCTGCTCCCGGGACTGTGGGACATGCACACGCATTCCCCGAAGCTGGCGGGCCAGTACTACCACCCGCTGCTCATCGCCAACGGTGTCACCGGCGCTCGTGAGATGTGGGGCTGTATGTCGGAGCCCGAGGGGTTCATTGCCTGCAGTGACGATCTCGAGCGCTGGAACGCCGCGCTCGATGCGGGTACGGGTGTGTCGCCGCGCTTCGTACAGCTCAGCAGTTTCCAGATCAACGGCGGCAACGAAGTGCCCGAGGGCTTCCCCGAGTTCTTCAAAGCGCGCAACGCCGAAGAGGCCGAGGCGCTTGTCGGCTTCTATGCCGACCGGCGCGTCGATTTCCTGAAGATTTACAGCGAGCTGTCCGTCGATGCCTACCAGACGCTGGCCGCCGCGGCCCGCGCGCGCGGTCTGAAGCTCGCCGGTCACCGGCCCTTCGCCGTCTCGCTCGAACAAATGCTCGCGGCAGGCCAGGTGAGTGTTGAGCACCCGCGCCTGTTCCTGTTCGAATGCTACGCGGATGCCGCTGCGTTCAGGGCTTTGGACGATCATCTCGGCGCATACGATCATGCGTTCCGCCAGGACATGGTAGAGCGCCACGACGCCGCGCGTTGCGAAGAACTCATGCGTCTGATGGCGAGCAGCGACACCTGGTGGGTGCCGACGATGCAGGTTCTGCGAATGAGTGCGATGGCGGGAGACGCCGGTTTCCGCGCCGATCCCCGCCTCAAGTACGTACCGGTCTTGATTCGTGAGGGGATGTGGATGCCGGACGCCGATCGCGCCGCCGCGTTGACCGCCGCGAATCCGTATGAGGACGTCTACGGGGCGATGTATCGGCTGGCCCAGGAACATGTCAGGCGGGCGCACGAGGCCGGCGTCCGGATTCTGGCCGGCACGGACGCCGGCGATACTTATGTGTTTCCCGGCTTCGGTATTCACGACGAGCTGGCGGCGCTGGTCGCGGCCGGGATGCCGCCGGCGGCGGCGCTGCGGAGCGCCACGCTGGACGCGGCCGTTTTCGTGGGGCTCGAAGACCGCTACGGCACGATCGAGGTCGGCAAGGCGGCCGACATGCTGCTGATCGACGGCAATCCGCTACAGGACATCCGTGCGACGCAGGCCATCGAGGGCTTGCTCTTCAACGGTCGCTACTACGACCGGGCGGCACTCGACGAGTTACTGGACTTCGCCGAGAAGCGCGCGCGAAGCCTGCGAACGAATCTGCACCTCGTCTGGGCGATTTTGAATAGTCCGATCGTGCGGGTGCAGCTCGCGGACTAGACGCGTCAGTTGGTCGCCACGACCTCGGCCGCCTCGACCTCTTCGTTGTCCGTCAGCCATTTGAGAATGTTGTAGTACTGGCGGATGTTATTGACGTACAGCACGGGCTCCCAGCCGCGCGCATAGCCGGTCGGCACGCGCGAATACCATTTGCGCTGCGCCAGAAGCGGCAGGGACTCGCTGACGTCGATCCAGCTATTGGGATCGCCACCCTGCCATTCGGTGATTTGCTGCGCGCTTTTCAGATGATTGAAGCCGACGTTGTAAGCGGCCAGCGCCATCCAGGTACGATCGGGCTCCGGCACGATGTCCGCGACCCGGTCCGTCTGTCGGGCGAAGTACTCCGCGCCGCCAAAGATGCTGTTGCGCGGATCGAGGCGATCGTCGATGTCGAGAAAGGCCGCCGTATCCAGCGTCAGCATCATGATGCCGCGGACGCCGGTGGGCGATACGGCCTGCGCCCGCCAGTGGGATTCCTGGTAGCCGATCGCCGCCAACAGGCGCCAGTCCACGCCCCATTCCGCGCCGGCCTGCTCGAACCATGCGCGGAACCGCGGCAGCCGGCTCTGGTAGTGGCGAATGAAGCTGCGCGTGCCGACGTAGTCGAACTCCTCGGTGTGGCCGTAGTAGCGGTCCTGAATCTGTGCAAGCATGCCGGAGCGCTCGGCCGAGATCAGGAACTCGTCGGCGCGGGCCAGCAGGGAATCGCCGTAGTCCTTGGGGAAGGCCCAGGCCAGCTTGTCGTCGAGTTCGAGATCGAGCGCGATCCGCAGGTCCGGGTAGAAGTGGCGCTGGATGTTGAACTCGGTGCTGTCGGCCACGGTCAGGTCGAGCTGGCCCGCGGCTACTTTGGCCAGCAGATCGGCGACTTCCGCGTCGGCGTTTTCCGTGTACTCGATGCCCGGGTACAGCTCCTTCAGGCTCTCGATCACGTCTACGTGGCTGCTGTCCGCGACGACCTCTATCTGCCGACCGACGACGTCTTCCAGGCTGCGCGGCTTGCCGGTCCCGAGGCGGTAGACGAGGTGCATGTCCACGGTCTGGTAGGGGTGGCCGAAGTTCAGGAATTCGCGCCGCGACTCCGTGACCGACAGGCCGGCCGCGGCCATGTAGGTGTGGCCGTCGATTAGCGAGGGCACGACTTCCGCCACGTTGTCGACGGGCTTGACGAGCAGGCTGACGCCGAGGTCGTCGGCGAATGCCTGGACCAGATCGTACTCGGGCCCCCGGGGACCGTCCGGGCCGAGCATGTACGCGGTCGGGCTGTTGCGTGTCACGACCTTGAGCTCGCCGGTCTCGAGGATGCGCTCGAGCAGGTCCGGCGGCGACGAACAGGTCGTGATCAGCGTGGCGACCAGGATGTACGATACGAGGCGCAAGTGTTCGTTCCGGGCGAAACCAAAGGTCGGACCCACTATTATCGCACCGGTTCCGTGCCGATTTCGGCTTGACAAGGCCGATTTTGCTCACCAATATCCCGCGTCCCCGGCCGTAAATGGGCCGGAACACCCCGTGCGGAGAGGTGCCGGAGTGGTCGAACGGGCTTGACTCGAAATCAAGTGTACGGTTTACCCGTACCGTGGGTTCGAATCCCACCCTCTCCGCCATACTGTTCGATTGCTCGTGGCCACCTAACGCTGCCACGTCGGCGACCGCCACGAGCCGGCGGGAGCATCCCTTTTGAACAACGCAACCGAGCCTACGTCGTTCAGGAATCCGCAACGGATCGCGAGATCCGGAACAGTTAACGGCGAAAACTATTGTGCGAGTCACGCGACAGGCGGCTACGTGAAATAGCCCTTACCACGTCTCTTCATCGCGAGCAGCGGCTTACGAGCTGGACGCTTCAACAAATCTCAAGGAAGTCGCCCAGGAACGTCTCTTCTATCGTGAGATCGTCGCATCTGCTGTCCAAGCGACTAAACTCAACCGAATACGTTTCTCGAAACGCGTCTCTATCCGACTTGGATTCCCAATAATCGATAGTCACATATCGATTTGCATGCTCCTCATCCTGAAGAAGCACCGTCTCGATGTATGACGGATCGCGAGAAAACAACTGAGCCCATTCGCCTTTCGGCTCATAAGCATTCAAAAAGGCTGTTCTGCTGGCTGACTCGATCGTGTACTGCCAGATATAGGCGAAGCGTTTAAATACCATAGGATTGTTGGGCGCCATCGTCGGATTTTGGATGTTCGCTGCGTTTGATTTCCAGTCTCTGACTCTAACAGCAGACATTGGACAGGCCTGATACTGCCTTCGATTTGTCCGTTTGGCGAGCGGTTGGGTTGAAGATGGATGCTTGAGGAAGGATCGCGGCGCTGCTACCCAAGGTCTTCAAGCGCCATGTTGCCACTTCGTGCGCGATAACCGTCGCAAACGATAAGCCACGCTGTGCCTGGCGGGCAATACCTACGTACATTCCAATACTGCCTGGTCTTCACGGCCGTGGAACAATAGGGCCATCTGGTACATGAGGTAGTAGCGCCGGAGCAGAGATGCAGTTTCATCGATCGGTGCCTGGCATCGCGTTGCTCGCGATGCTGTTGCTGTTGGCCGGACTGACGGGCTCCCGGCTCCAGGCCGACGCGGGTCCAGGTGATGAGACTGAAGCTGAACCCGGCAGCTCGCGCGAACTGCCGCCCGTGACGGACGGCCACCGGCCACTCCGCGCCAACGCGCCTGTCGTTGGTTTTGTCCCGCCATCCGTGCCCGAGGTGTACCAGGGTTTTTCGGGCGCTCCGGATTTCGACGTCGTTCCACGCGAAGACAAGCTGACGTTTCATCCCTGCGTCCAGTGCCACGCTCAACTGCCGCTAAACCCGCAGCGGCGCAAGCTCATGTCGCCGCACCCCGCGGCGCTGAATCATGGCGACGGACGTTTGTGGTGCCTGGATTGCCACGATCCGGACAACCGCAGCACGCTGAAAACCTCGTACGGAGAAGAGGTGAGCTTCAATGACGCACACATCATTTGCGGCACGTGTCATTTCGAACAGGAAAAGGACTGGCATTTCGGTGCGCACGGCAAGCGTGTCAGCAACTGGCAGGGCGAGCGGACGCTATACAGCTGCACTCATTGTCACAATCCACACGATCCGTCCATAAAGCCGCGGGCGCCGGAGCCGCCACCGCCCGTTCGCCGTGGTCTCGAGGCTATGCCGACGGTACACCACGCTTCGCAGCCGGTCGCTGCCGAGCCGGAAACACACAACGCCGAGGAACACCGGAATGATGAAACCGCAGCCGCCGACTGAAAGCGAAGCCGGCTTCGACACCTATCGGCGCAAGTTCCTTGGCAACGTCGTCAAGGCGGCCGGGGCGGGAGTTGCCGCCACGGCCACGGCCGCATGGGGCGGCAGCACCTTCGTCGATGCCATGGGCGGCTTCTTCCAGGATCACTACCAGCGTATGAGCCCGGACGAGATTGCCGCGGCGCTCGAGCGCATCGAGCGAAGAGCAGCGCGGGACTACGGCGTCGACATACGCTGCGAAGACACAAAGCCGCTGCCCGGTACCGTCTTCGGCTATGCACTCAACATCTCGAAGTGCAAGGGTTATCGCGACTGCGTATCGGCATGTGTCCGCGAGAACAACATTGGCCGCGATTCCCAGGTGCAGTACATCCGCGTCCTCGAGATGGACGAGGGAACGCTCAATCTCGAGTCCGCCAATCACTACTACGACCCGGAGACTGTACCGAGCGAAGGCAAGTATTACATGCCGGTGCAATGCATGCAGTGCGACAACCCGCCGTGCGTTAAGGCCTGTCCGACCAAGGCGACGTGGAAAGATCCGGACGGCATCGTCGTGATCGATTACGACTGGTGCATCGGATGCCGGTACTGCATGGCTGCGTGTCCTTACTGGGCGCGGCACTTCAACTGGAGCAAGCCGGAACTCGGACCTGAGGACATCAATCCGGACACCAACTATCTCGGCAACCGTCCGCGACCCGTAGGCGTCGTAGAGAAGTGCCACTATTGCACCCAGCGCACGCGCAAGGGCAGACAGCCGGCATGCCAGGAGGCCTGCCCGACCGGCGCGCGGATTTTCGGCAATCTGCTCGATCCGGACAGCGAGATTCGCTACGTGCTGGCGAATAAGAAGGTGTTTCGACTCAAGGAAGAACTCGGTGCCGAGCCGAAGTTCTGGTACTTCACGGACTGAGGATGCGGTGATGCTGAGATTTGCACTGGACGGTATGGCCGCGATGTTCAGGGGCGGCCGCGCGTACTGGCTATGGCTCGGTTTCCTCGCAACACTGGTTGCGATCGGGGTACTCGCCTACGCGAGGCAGATGCAGACCGGCCTCATCGTTACGGGCATGAGCGACCAGGTGTCCTGGGGGTTCTACATCTCGAACTTCACCTTCCTTGTCGGTATCGCCGCCGCAGCCGTGCTGCTCGTGATACCCGCGTACATATTCAACCGAAAGGACGTCAAATCCGTCGTGCTCATCGGCGAGGGTCTTGCGGTGGCCGCCGTCGTCGCCGCAATGCTGTTCGTGATCGTCGATCTTGGCAGGCCGGACAGGATACTTCACCTCATGCCCGGTATCGGCCGGTTCAACTTTCCACAGTCGATGCTGGCCTGGGACATATTGGTGTTGACTGGCTACCTTGCGCTCAATTTGCTTATCCCGATGTACGTGCATTACTGCCACTATCGAAACCGGGAACCCGTCCTGAAGGCATACTTTCCGTTCGTCGTCCTGGCGATGTTCTGGGCAATCTCGATCCACACGGTAACGGCGTTTCTGTTCGCGGCGAACACGGCGCGGCCATTCTGGAATCTCGCGCTGCTCGCGCCCCGATTCATAGCCACCGCCTTTGTGTCGGGGCCGGCGCTGATCATCCTTGTGCTACTGGTGCTCAGACGCGTCACGCGCTACCCGATCGAACAAAGCGTTATCAATACGCTTGCGCTGATCATGGCGTTCGCGCTACAGATCAGCCTGTTCTTTGTTGGCGCCGAGCTGTTCACGGATTTCTACAACGAAACCGCACACGCGGCGTCGGTGCGATACCTCTATTTCGGCCTCGAAGGCATGAATGCCCTGCAGCCTTTTATCTGGGCGGCGCTCGCGATGAATGTCGTGGCCGTCGTAATCCTGTCCATTCACTCGCTACGACGCCAGAATCGCCTTCTGGTCGCCGCCTGCGTGCTGGCCTTCATTGGGATCTGGCTCGAGAAAGGCATTGGCTTTGTCATTCCTGGCTTCATCCCGACGCCGCTCGGCGAGGTGTTCGAGTACACGCCGACCTGGACCGAGTTCACGGTGGCGGTCGGTATCTGGGCCCTCGCAATTCTGATATTCACCCTGCTCGCGAAGGCAAGCATCGCAATCTCAACCGGCGCCGTGCGCGCTCCTACACAGGAGTCGGCCGCGGCCCGTCCCGCGGCGACCTGAGGCGGTTGCCCCTTACGACTCTTGCTCGAGAAGCCAGGCGATCACGGCCCGCAGATCATCGTCGCTGACTTGTTCCGGGTAAACCGGCATCATCGGCATCTCACCCCAGGTACCGGTTGATCCTTCGCGCACGGCGACAAAGAGCTTGTCGGCCGCTTCTGACTGCCCGGCATAGCGCGCCGCGATTTCCGAGAACGGCGGGCCGAGCGCTGCCGTCTCCTTCCCGGCGTGACAGAGCATGCAGCCAGCATTGGCCGCAATCTCAGCGGGGGAGGCGACAGCGGCTGCCGAACTCATGGCTGCTGCGCCTAGAAACCCGAAGGCGACGTGACGAACTATTGACATTGATTTCTCCTCGAACGCACCGATGGGTTTGACGGTGTCGAATCGATCGACTGGCTCATCGCTCATAATAACGACCCTCATGGACGCTCGACTATCCTCGTCCACAGGAAGCACCAAGCGTTGCGCTCTGTTTCCGGTCAGATGTGGGGGCCGTATCGTTGAATGAAACCCCGTTCGCCAAAGCGCCGCGCTCTTCCGGCAGCAGCTGGACGTAGGGCGATGCGCTTTTGCGTTCCGCGACACGAAGGGATGCGGCCCGATCGAGGTGGTCTCGCAACGCGGCGGGCGTGCCAACGTTCAGACAGGTGAAAACCGAGACAGGAACGGTCGTCGATCATTGACCGTCGGGAAAGCGTGTCTCGATCGGTCCGTCGAATACAACATAGGCGGTGCACTGCTCCGTCACGCAATTGGCGGCATGGAGCTGTCCACCCGGCTGATGCACGTATGAGCCGGGAAGAAGGATGGGCGCCGCTTCCTCGCTGCCATCCGCATCCCAATGCTTCAGTGCGCCTTCGATGAGCCAGAGGCGGTAGTCGTGGGTATGAGTGTGTAACCTGCCGCTTCCGGTGTAGTCGGGCCCGTAACGAAACAGGGTCAGGGATGGCCCGCTATCGGGATCGCCCTCCAGTACGACGATCTGCGGGCCCTCGGGCGACGTGGCATACAGTGGGCGAAATGTCCGGTCGAGCGCTCCGCTCAGCGGTATCACCGTCATTGTCGCAGCGCTTTCCTTGACGGCGGGTGCCGTGCCGGACTGGACCGCGTCCGTCGATTGGGCGCCTGTCAGTAAAGGCAAGCAGGCCAACAAGCAGGCGATGACGGGAAGGGAAACGATATGTTGTCGCATGACGGTTCTCTCCTCAATGAGACAGCGTGTCGAAGCCGATAAAACCTGTTGCGCCGGTGACGAATACCTTCATAAAGCATCCTCCGCATTGCCAGCGGAGGCAGTGTCATCCATGATTTCATCTTATTAAAGATGAGCTTTTATACTGGTATAAATACCACCACGATCGGAGAGTCATGGATAAGGAAAATCGTCTCAGTACTTTTCTGAAAGACCGGCGGCAGCGGCTTGATCCGGCGGCTTTCGGGTTTTCGGGGAGGCGGCGCACCCCGGGACTCAGACGCGAGGAGGTCGCTCAAAGGGCGAACATCAGCACGACCTGGTACACGTGGCTCGAACAAGGCCGCGGCGGCGCGCCTTCGCCGCGGGTCCTCGAATCTCTGGCCGATGCATTGATGCTCACCGATGCTGAGCGGGAGCACCTCTTCCTGGTCGGCATCGGCCGGCCGCCCAAGGCCTCACCCGCTTCGCAAGACGGGATTACGCCGCGGCTTCAGCGATTTCTGGACGCGCTGACATACGTTCCGGCGATCATAGCGACCCCGCAGTGGGACATCGTCGCCTGGAACGATGCGGCTTGCGTCGCGCTGACTGATTACGCCGTGCTGCCAAGAGACGAGCGAAGCGTGTTGCGAAGAATGTTCCTGGACCCCGAAACGCGCGCCGCCCAGGAGGATTGGGAAGGCGTCGCGCGCTTTCTGGTGGCGACGTTCCGCGCGGAGACCGCCCGCGCCGGGGAGGATAAGCGGGCTACGGAATTGTTCGCCGAACTCTCCGGGAAGAGTGCCGAATTCGCCGCAATGTGGGTCGACAACGACGTACGGTCGACGGGGGAGGGCGTCAAAAGAATCCGGCATCCGCTGGCAGGGCCGATCGCATTCGAATTCTCTTCCTTCGCCGTCGACGGCCGTCCCGACCTCAAGCTCTTAACCTACAATCCGGCTGAGGGTGACGACCTCGAGAAGATGCGGCGGCTGCTAGAGCCGTAGCGAAAAGGTGAATTTCCAGCAAAAGCCGAACCGGCCGCAAGTCATGGAGTTCAGGCTGCTGACATATGCGAAGCGAGCTTGTTCATGGTTTGTACGCCGTACTCTACTGCCCCAAAGCCGATGGTGTTGTCGCGTTGCGCCTTCGATGGGTGCATCTGGCGCAGTGTGACTACCGTCTTGCCGTTGCTCTGCTCATCGAAAGTAACGAGCATGCGGAACTTGCCGGGGTCGTCGGCCGCATCGCCACCATGATCGACTTCAAGCAGAGCGGGTTGCTCGATTCTGAGAAACTCCATGCGATTCCCGTAACGCGTGCCGTCTGGTGCAATCATGTCGAATCTCCAGACGCCACCAACTCTGATGTCGATCTCATGAGTGTCAATGGACATTCCTTCCGGGCCGAACCATTGCACGATCTCTGATGGATCAGTCCACGCGCGAAACACGGCTTCGCGGCTTGCGTCTATAACGCGTGCAAACACGATCTCTCGATCAATCGGCCACGAAGCCCAAGCGGATTCAATGTGTTGGCTGACTCCAGTCACTACGATTCTTCTCCTTTCTTCGATCTGCCAATGTGTGCCTCCAGGCGGTCGAGCCGGTCTTCCCACTGACGTCGATGCGATGCGAGCCAGCTCTCTGCCTGCCCCAATGCCGCCGGGTTCAATTGGCACGTACGCACTCGCCCTTCTTTTCTGGAAACCAGCACTCCCGCCCGCTCCAGCACGTTTAAATGCTGCATAAACGATGGCAGCGCCATTGGGAACCGGCCAGCCAACTGGGAAACAGTCGCTGGCCCCTTGCAAAGTCTCTGCACGACTGCGCGCCGGGTCGGATCGGAGAGGGCGCTAAACGTTGTTTCCACCGAGTGTAATTGCTTAGGCATAAACCTAAGTATGAGGCTATCTAATACTTAGGTCAAGACCTTACTATAGGCGGCTGGCTAAACGAACCGTTCCCGGTAAGCCGGAATCGATCACAAAAAACGACAGCGGTGTCGGGGCGGCAAGAATTGGTCACCAACGGCCGGTGACATTGAGCCGTTCAGATCCACGCCTTGCGCATACCAACATCCCGATCAGCCGGTTGCGCGACCACCGCTTCGGTTGCTTTTAGGGCCGCTCCCGCATCGCCGGAACGATGTGTCCGCCGACGATCTCATTCCGCCAGCGTCCCCAGATGCCGCCCTGGCGATAGTTTCCACCCATGAAGAGGACCACGAGATCGAGGTCCGGGACGACGAGCAGGATTTGCCCGCCATTACCGGTGGCTTCGTAGGATTCATAGGTCCTGTCGCCGGTGCGCACCTCATCGACCCGCCACTCATAGGCCACCGCACCTCCGAAGTAACTGTTCCCAAAGTCCTCGGGCGTCATGCCGGTCGTTTCAGGCGTGATGTCGATTACGGCCGTCGTCGACTCTTCGACCCACGCCGGGTCAATGATCTGCTCACCGTTCCAGATCCCGTCGGCGGCAAACATGGCGCCGATCTTCAGGATATCGCGAGGCCGCATGTACGTTCCGCCGCCTAAATACGCGGCGCCGTTCGGCGCGACGTTCCAATGGTACTGGCCAAACCCGAGCGGCCCGGCGATCAGTTCGTCGAACAAGGCGACGATCGGCTTGCCCCCCGCGGCCCGTACGCTGGCGCCGACGAGGTTGATGCTTCCGGAGCAGTAGGCGTAGCGTTCGCCCGGCTCGTGGAGCTGCGACAGGCGGGCGGTATAAAGCCAGAAGTCATCCTCCTGCTGCTGCTCCCACATGCGATCCTCCGAGCCAGCCGAGTCGGGGTCGTTGACATCGCAGTCGAGGCCGCTTGAGAAAGACATCAAGTGACCCAGCGTGATATCGGCCTTCCTCGGATCGTCGATCTCCTCGCCGGCGGCTGCCAGGACGTCAGCTATCGGACGAACGTCGGCATCGATATCGATGCCTCGTTGCTGCAGCGCCCCGACCAGAACCGGCGCAAAGACTTTTCCAAGGGACCGCGTGTCGTGCGTTGTCTCCCGGTCGTAGCCGTGGAAGTACTCCTCGAACACAAGCCGTCCCTTGTGTGCCACGAGCAGTGCGTGGATGAGGCGGGGGCGATGGCTGCGGGGATCCGCGGTCGAGAGCTCGTTGACTAGTGTGTCGAACGCTGCCGTCTCGAAACCCGCATCCTCGGCAGTGGCGACTTCCCAGCCATCGTCGAGCTGTGCGGGTGGAGTGTAGCGGACCGGTTCCGTCGTCACTTCTCTCGGAAAGTAGCCCACGTTGGTCCGTGCATTGGCGCGGCTGAGGGTCAGCGGTTTGTCGAACCAGCTATGGTCGAGCTGAAGTCCTTCGTCGGTTTCTTTCAACGATCGTCGGATCTGACGATCCCCGGAACCTGCCACGAGAACCCAGCTGCGCTCGCCGTTCGCTTCAACCTGGAAACGGGTCGCTCGCATAATCTCGTTGCGCTCCGGATTGCGCACGACCGCGACAGTGTTGCCGTCTTCGCTCTCGAAAACATCGAGGAAAACCCGAAAGGGACGGGGCTGCAACGCGACGCGCGCGCCCCATTGATTGCCATCCGACGCAGAGAGGATCGTTGGGGTGATCATTTCAGAATAGCCCAGCGCCGACGAAGCCTGGGTCCAAAGTCCCCGGATTGTGGAACCATCGCCGGCGAGTTGGCCAACGAAGCGTTGCTCGCCAGGCGCTTCCAACGTGACCGTGCGACCGCGGAAGGTAACCGACGCCGGCTTTCCGTCTATAGTGCCCCGCCAGTCTCCTCCAGCCTGCTCGACCGCAACGTTCAGGGACGTTGTTTCTGTCTCGGCGCTCCAGACCCAAAGGCCAAGGGGTGCTTTCGTCTGCGCGGGTGTAGCGTGACCTGCTGCAGACGCCAACGCAGCGCATACGATGATCGGCGCAAACTCGCGTGCTCTCTTCATTTTCAGATCTACCTGGTCCTGGCAGCTTGTCGACGTTAGCAGATGTACAGAGCGATCCCCATCGAATTGCCGGCTGCAGCAGTTAGAAAGCGGCGCAAGCTATCGTAGTACTCAATGCAGTAGCCCAGCGTGTCGTCTTCTTTTGGGTCTCTATCCCAGATTTCGGGATAGATCTCCAGGCTCATCATCTCCTCCGGTTTGAACCGTTCGCGGAGGGCGTGCTCATCAATGCTACGCAGGGAATCGGCAATTCTCTTCACTTCGTCGCTACCGATAACGCGCCAAATAAGAGGCGGGTCAGCGAGCACCTTGCCAATGCTCTCATCACTGATCGTATGCAGTGCTAAAGCCATTCCCATGGCTGATCTCCCTGATTCGAAATGGCAGGCCGGTTTTCGATTTTTTCGAGAAACCCACGGTTCTATTGACTGGGGTTCCGCAAAGTCAGTTTTCGGATCGCCTTACGAGCCATCAGGATGACAACGCCTTGTGATACACAAAGGTTTCGCCTGATCCACCTGAGAAAGCCGCTTCGATAGGCGAGTTGAAACTATCGATATGCTTGAAACCGAGATGCTCATAGAACCGGAAATTCGATGACGCGTCCGTTTCCAGATAGAGATCGCTCTGACCATTGGTAACGCAATGGTCGATGAACGCCTCCAGCAGAATCCGGCCTCCTCCAAGCCCTTGTGCGGCTGGCGAGATCGCAAAAAGTGTCACCTCGCACTTAGTGTCCAGGTCGGGACTTCTCCGGTCATGCTCAACGGCATTCTTCAGCCAGGTCCATTTGGAGACCAAACTGACACCTTTGAGAGATAGCAGCTCGCCAATCATGGCCAGCGTGCCGAAGAATCCGGAATACCTTCCCTGGAAAAGCGGCTCGTCAGGCAGGCGCCCGAACAGAAATCCGACAACTTCCCCATCCACCTCAAGCCCATAAGCCTTGCTGCTTTCGATCACGCTGCTCTCGACATAGAGCTTTGCCAGAAAGTCCGCAAGGACGTGCGGCGATATTCTTTCCGAAACTCCAAAGGCCAGCGCCACGATCTCGTAGCACTTCGGCAAGTCTGCAAAACGGAACGGACGAAGTTGGGGCGTTTTCTTGTCCCTGGATCTTGATACCATTTGCCTTGCTCTTTAGAACCGCTGGCACGGTAGCGAAAGACTCAGCCCGGATCAGCGAAGCACGCGCCAGAGTTGTTGGCCACCATATGCATCGAGACCTTATGGAGAGCGGGTCGTCTGTTCTGTCAGCGCCAGCAAATCGCCTTCACTCGCGTCCGACGACAAGCAAACCCAGTCCTTATTCTCTAGCACAATGGATAGTCCTTCGATATCGTAAACAGCGCGGAAATCCGGAGTAAGCAGACCGAGATTCCCGAAATCGAATTTCGCGCTCTTCAATCCAACTGCAAGCCGACTCCCTCCCGTATCGAGCGTCAACAAGCTGGGTTCTGCTCGAAGTATTCTGGCTGTCCCCGTCTGCAAAACGCCACCGCCTGATCGAAAGTAGCCGAACTCGAGCTTGACCTTTTCGGACTGCCATTTCCGCAGCATGAAAAGGGCGTCTGAGGCCGTTAGCTGCTTCTGAGGGGGCGGGACATCGTGACCAGCGCACCTGTTATCGGCGGCGAGAGACATGGATTCTCTCCTTTCGCGAGTGTTGGTTTTTGTGAGTACCTGAGCTTGCAGAGTACCACCCGAACGGCTTCTGTCACGCGGTGAGCGGCCCTCCAGCCCTGCGTTCGGTCGATGTAAAGGTGTGCTCGCTCAACAGGCTTATCCCGTGGTCGTTTTCGTATTGCACGCTTGTATTGAGTACCTCTTCATTGACAATCAAAGCCGATATGTATAACTATAAGTATTCAAAAATAGCTAATCTATAGAACTATAGTTCCAATATCTGAACGGGTGCCACATGCCGCAGACAGCACGCCATCGCCGTCTCGAAATAGAGAGATTGGACAAGCACTTACGCAGCCTCGAGGGCGCTGAGGATGTTCTGCGCGCGCGGCCGTCGGGCGGCTGGATCGCCACGATCCGGAAAGCGCTCGGCATGAGCGCCGCCCAGCTGGCCGAACGCCTGGGCGTATCCCGAGCCGCGGTGTACAAGCTCGAGCAGCGCGAAACCGGCCGCAACGTTACCCTGAAACAACTCGACAAGGCTGCCGAAGCGCTGGGTTGCGAGGTCCTGTACGCACTCGTACCCCGGAGTTCCGTCGAGCAGACAATTCGCGACCGGGCGCGTACGAAGGCCGAGCGGCAACTTCGAGCCGTCAACGTATCCATGGGACTGGAAGCCGAGGGCGTGGAGGACGGCGACTTCGCGGCGGCCGTCAGCTCGGCCTCGTCGTATACCGAAGCGCTCACGGATCGGCAGCTCTGGGACGATTAGCCGGTGGTCGTCGATACCACGATTCACGATCGCTCCGGCCTGTTGCTGGGCGAGTCGCCTCCACCGACGGATGCCGACGTCAACCGGGCGGAGCTCGTTGGCATTGCCGCGATCAAAGCTGGCGATCGGGGTGATATCAGCCAGCTAATTGCCTATATTGGCGAGCGAAACAGCCAGTTCTGACGGAGAAGGCCGGTGACGATTTCCAAGGATGAGGAACTGCTTGGGCTAAAGAACATCGGCCGTATCGTCGCCGACACCCTGCAGGCCATGGGGCGAGCATTGGAGCCCGGCATGACCACGGCCGAACTCGACACGCTCGGCCGCCAGCTTCTGGAGGCCTCGGGGGCGCGCTCCGCACCGGAACTGACCTACGGTTTTCCGGGCGCCACGTGCATCAGCGTCAACGAGGAAATCGCCCACGGCGTCCCGGGCGCACGCCGGATTGCGGCCGGCGATCTGGTCAACATAGACGTGTCGGCCGAAAAGGACGGCCTGTTCGCCGATACGGGGGCGTCCTTTGCCGTCCCGCCGGTTGCACAACGGATAGACCGCTTGTGCCGCGACGGCCGGCGCGCGATGTGGACGGGCGTTCGGCAGGTCGGCGCGGGCCGGCCGCTTGCGGGGATCGGCAAGGCGATCGGACGATTCGCCAGGAAGAACGGCTACACGCTGGTGCAGAATCTTGCCAGCCACGGTGTCGGCCGCGCCTTGCACGAAGCGCCCGAAGTCATTCCGACCTGGCCCAGCCCCGGCGAACGCAGGCGCATGCATGACGGGCTCGTCTTCACCATCGAGCCGTTTCTTTCCCTTGGTGCCGAATGGGCTGCGGACGGCGACGACGGTTGGACGCTCTACGGGACGCCGCAAGCGCCCACCGTCCAGTACGAACACACCATTGTTGCCACCAGGCGCGGTCCTGTGGTCGTAACTCTTCCGACCCGACGGGAGAACGTCCGGAACAGAATCCCATCGTGAACGGCGATTCGGCATTCGACATTACCGTCTTTGGAGCCACGGGGTTCACGGGCCAGCTCATAGCGGAGCGAATGGCGGTCCGGTTCACGTCGGAGGCGGACCTGGCGTGGTCTGTCGCCGGGCGATCACGGACCAGACTCGAAACGCTCAGCGAAGGATTGTGCGGGCCTCAGAACGTGCCAATCGTCATCGCCGATGCCGGCGACGCCGACAGTTTGCGATCGATGGTCGATCAATCCGCATGTGTGATTTCAGCCGCTGGCCCTTACACCTACTACGGGTCCAGGCTGGTAGAGATCTGCGCAGAAACCGGGACCGACTACGTCGATCTCGCCGGTGAGATGCTTTGGGTGCGGGACATGATTGAAGCGCATTCCGAGACGGCGATGAAGTCCGGGGCGCGGATAGTGTTCTCGTGTGGGTTCGACTCGGTTCCGTTCGACCTGGCCGTACAACAACTCCAGCAGGAAGCCGTCCGACGTTTCGGACGCCCGTGCCCGCGCGTTCGGGGCCGCATGCTGAAGATGATCGGGACTTTCTCCGGCGGAACGGCGGCTTCAGGCGCAGCCACGATCGATGCGGTGCGGGAGGATCCTTCTCTCATGCGCGTGCTCAGAGACCCTTTTGCACTGTGCGGTGGAGCCACGGGTCCGTCCCAACCTCCGGGCAACGAGGTTTATGAGGAGGACGGCGTCTGGCTTGCGCCATTTATCATGGCCCCCGTCAACACGAAGAACGTCCACAGATCCAACTATCTTCAGGGATACGCCTATGGCCGTGAATTCGTTTATGACGAGATGATGGAATGCGGCCCGGGAGAGCGAGGAAAAGCGAAGGCCGGGAAGATCGCGGCTCACTTTGGAATGTCGACTGGCGGAGACAAACCGCCTGCCCCGGGCGAGGGCCCGTCGCGGGAAGAACGCGACGCAGGCTGCTACGAGTATGTGGCCAAAGGCGAGGGACCGGACGGTGAGCCTATAAGTGTCGTCGTCACGGGGGATAAGGATCCTGGCTACGGATCAACGTCCAAAATCATCGTCGAAGCCGCCGCTTGCCTCATCCGGGACTGCAAGGAATTGCCCGGCGGAATCTACACTCCCGCGGCTGCTATGGGCGAGGCGCTGCGGCCACGGCTGGTCGAACACGCCGGCCTCACGTTCGACTTGTCCGCGTCCGAGCCGCCAGCGTCACACTAGGCGAACGCGCACCAGGATTTATCGGCCTGCCGGCCGGACTCCTACGTGTCGGAGCTTCTGTAACTATTCCTGTACTCGTGCGCTTTTTCGCACTCCGGCAGGTCGTAGTAGAGGGGTGCCCGGCCGGCCGCACTTTCGCCGTAGTCTGCATAGAAGCGTTCGCATGTCTCGCGGTCGGCCAGCATCCCGGTTTCCACGCATTCTTCGATGTGCTTCGCACGCTCCAGCGCTATCTTCTTCTGTCGAGCTTCTTCGCAGGCAGCATCTAACTCAGCCTGCTTAGCATCCCTATCAGTCCCCAATGGGTCGGCGTGGACTCCGACGAACGTCAGAACCATCAGCGCCATGATCAACAAGCCTGCATTCTTCATTGCACATCTCCGAGTGGTTGCGGTGGGTCGCCAGCCGTGTGCAATCCCGCCAACACAAACGACGTATCGACAACGATGTGACGGGCAGTGTCCTCACCATCGCGGTAGGTCAGCACGAGCCGCTGCGGTGACGGCGTGATCGGGAAGAACAGACGAAGCTGTTGGTCGCCGGCCACGGGGATCACGGTCGGCAACTCGGTGTGCTGTGTTTCGATCCGCTCGTTGACCCTGGCGTTATTAACCCCGCGGACGACTCCACCAGCAGCCAGCGCCGGACCGACGATCAACATGCCGGAAGCCGCCGCCGCGGCTCCGCTCACCGACGCCATGCCGCCGGATACCAGTGCGCCGGTGCTTGCCGCCGCTGCCGTTCCGAGTCCCATGGCCGTTACTAAGGTGCCCGAGGCGACCAGCGTGCTCGTGCCGACACCGGCTTTGATCTCGAGACCGGCATCCCGGTGTCGTCGCACGGTTTTCCTGCTTTGGCGCACCAGCTCTTTGCGTGACGCCGCAGTGTCGACCGCCTGATCGAGGGCGTCGATCACGAGAACGCGGTCGAGCCGGACCGGTGTTGCGGAAAGGTTGCGAACGGTCAGCCGGTACTCGTCCCAGTCTGCGTTGCGGGCCCAGGTTCCCGGTCCGTCCCGCACGATGAGCGAGTCGATGGTCACCACGAGGTCCTCGTTGGAGGCTGCTGCCACGGAGGCGTCGTCGGACAGCGGCAGGGGTTCTTTCAGCAGGCCCGTGCCCCCGCACCCTGCCACGCTCATGGCCGTCGCCAGAACCGCGATGCGCCACGTGTGCAGGTTCGTTTGTCTGGTATTCATTGATCGTCTCCGTCCAACTCCGGGCAGCGGGTGGCCGCCGAGTGGGTGCATAGTGCCCTTGAGGACGGAGAAAAGCTTGACCGTTTCTTGACCTTTTATTGCACGACAAATCGGCTTCTGCCACGCGTCTTGAGATTTCCCCGCTCGAATACGAAACCAGAAGCGTAACGGTTGCCCTATCGCCCGGTCCTCGCGGCAGTAAACTCCAGCACCGCTTCCAGAAAAGCGCCGCGCTCCTGTGGCAGCAGATGGACGTAATGCGATGCGCCGTCGAGTTCTACGACACGGACGGATGCGGCCCGGTCGAGATGATCTTGCAGTGTCGCGACGTCTTCGGGGCGGGACCAGAAATCGTTTTCCGAGCGCAGGATCAGCACGTGGCTTTCGATGGCGCCGGCGTCGAAGAGCGGTCGGCCGTTGACCAGCATCAGCGTATCGGCGAGCGGCCCGGACGGAAACCGGAAGCAGGGTGGCTCGCGCTCCGTTGATCGCTCGTCGCCTTCCATCGCCAGCTCGGCATACCGCTCGAGAAAAGCCTCGTCGTCGATTTCCGCGGCAAGCCGGCCGACGACCTGCCCGGCCGTCGAGCAGCGAAAGGCCGGAAACCGCGCTCGATCGAGAAGCGCGGCATCGTCTTCGGTGGCGATATCCTGAAACGGCCAGCCGCCCGGTCGTCCGCCATAGGCGCCCTGATAGTAGACCAGATGGCTGAAGGCGTCCGGGTAGAGCGATGCGTAGTGGCCGAGCCATTGGCTGCCCGTCGCCCAGCCGAGCGCCGCGAGGTAGTCATCGTTTGCATGCCGGCGCCGGATCTCGCGCACGGCGGCGGCTATGTCGCGTATTACCTCATGAGAACGCACGGCTATCGCACCGTCCTCGGCGCCGTCCGCCATTTCGGGCGTGAAATCCGAACGGCCGAAGCCTCGCGCGTCCAGCAGATAGACGGTGTGCCCCGCCTCGGCGAGCAGCGCGGCGACCGAGGGGCCCGGCACGTCGACGTCCCAGGAAGCCAGCACACCCGGGCGGCCGCCGTTTACGAGCAGGAAGGGTCCGAGATCCTCTGCGGCTCGGTCGTCGACCACGCGCCGGACGAATACCGACAGACCGTCTTCCGTTTCCACGTACATGTCCTCGTGCTCGACCTCCGCAGCCGCAGGAGCGGCCAGGCAGGCCGGGAGGAACAGTACGGCAGCGAGCAAACCACGGGTCATGCGGGCGCCTCCATTTTGGGTAACATCAGCGTACATGCACGTGGAATGCCGCACGATCAGAGATTGCCGAGGTCCGCTGGGAGGAGTGGCTTAAGAACCGCTTCTGGCATCGACGAGGTGAACGATCGCGGCGGGGCTCGATATCCAGAAACCGTCGAAATCGCTGTCCAGTTCTTCGATGTCGTCGCATCTGGTGATGCCGGCATCGACGAGCAGTTCCTCCGCTGCCGCGGTATCGTCTGTTACGATTTCGAGCCACAGCTCCGCCTGACTCATCGAGGGCACCCGGTCGATCCAGAGGGTGTTTGCGCCGAACTTGAACGCTGCGCTGTCTCCCGATGTTCCGTCGGCCGGCTTGAGTCCCAGCACGTCGCCGTAGAAGCGAACGGTCGCCTCGTACTGATGTGGTGGAACCTTCATCGCGATGTTTTTGCCACCCTCGAATCTCGCCGCTGCTTTTTGCCCGCGCCGATCGTGCGGATTGCTCAGACTACTCATTTGTCAGTACCTCTCGGTTCGTTTTCGATAAACGCCTTCAAGCGGAGTGCCGCGTCTTCCCATTGAGCCGCCACGCGCTCCAGATACCGCTGCGCCGGCGCCAGACTGTCCTGCCGGACACGGAAGTGGTGCTCCCGGCCGGAACGCTCACCCACGATGACGCCGGCGTCTTCCAGCACGCGCAGGTGCTTGCGAACGGCCTGACGGCTCAGCGGAAGGCCGTCGCCGAGCGACGTGATCGAGTGGGCCTGCCGATCCGCGAGGCGGGCGACCAGCTCCAGGCGCGTCGGATCGCCCAGTGCCGCGAATACCGGTGCGATTTCGCCGCCGGCGTGCACCTCAGCCGGCGACATGGTTTGCGATGTTCTGCGACTGTATGTCCCAGCCTTCGCGGTTGCTGCGCAGGGCCTCCAGCCGGCGAGGATCGGGGAGGTTGGAAAAGCCGGACTCCGTAATCGTCAGGCGCGTACCGGAGTCGGTAGGCTCGAGGACGAATTCGACGAGCGTTGTTGGTTCGTCGGATATGTCTGCCTTGGGTTCCGTATCGGCGTGGTGCCAGGAAAACGCGAAGCGGCGCTCGGGCTCCATGCACTCCACCCGCGCGGCCCAGCCGTGACACTCGTATCCCGGATAGGTCACCTTTCCCGTCACGAGGGCGCCCACCTGAAACGGCCCGTCCAGTTCGACCCGGAACCATGTGCCGAACTCCTCATGGTCGGTCAGTGCCCGCCAGACGCGCGCCGGCGGGGCGGCGAGTTCGACAATCTTCGTAATGCGGTCTTCGTTATCGTTCATATGCAACCTCCTGGTTGCGTCTTTATAGCAGGCGGCGCCACAATGCGCAACTAAAAGGTTGCGTTTATCCCGGCGGTGTTCAGGAAAGCGCGTTTTTAGTTCGGCGACTTGCGCCAGCGGCGGGCGCGGGCGCGTACCGATGCCTTGGGGTCCCGCTCTGCGGCGTCGAGGGCGGCGGCAGCTCGTTCTGTCAGTTTCGTGTTCCGCGCGGCCAGGTGCTGCAAAGCGTCCATCGACCAGGCGCGCAGAAAGGGCCGGTCGCTATGGAGCAAAGGCGTAAGCCAGTCGGCGAAAGCGCCAGTCCGCCGGGCGGGGACGTCGAGGTGCCCGACAGACTGGCAGACATGAAGCTGAGCCTGCCACGTCGTGATCGCGTCGAGGCGGCCGATCAAGGTCTCGGTTTGGGACGGCGTGAGACGCTTGCCCTCTTCGAGCAGGTTCTTGATCAGCCACGTCGCGCCATCGGCAACGGCTCCTTCGTCGTCGCCCGCGAGCGACACGAGTTCGGCTATGAATGTTTTCCGGCCGCCGAGTTCCGCGCGGATTTCCGACAGCATCGAGACGGCCTTGCCGTCGAAGTTTGCCAGGGCGTCACGCAGTCTTTTCATCGTCCACTCCGGTTCCCGCGTCTGACCGATGCGCGGGAGTGTTTCGAACGAAGACGATCGCGATCGCAACGGTCACGAGCGCGTCGATTCGCGGATCGAAGTACGAACCCTGCATCGGATAGCTTTGCCAGCAGAGATTGGACAGCGCGTGATACAGGGATATCCCGAACACGCTTTGTCCGGTGCGGGTGTAGAGCCAGACGATGAGCACGCGTGCCGTCACCGTGCCCACCGCCCACCACAAAACCCAGTCCATGGCCAGCGCGGGGCAGACCACCATCAAACTGGCCAGCGGCAGGCCCGGCATCAGCTCCGCGTCGAAGACATAGCCGAGCATCCAGAACGGCAGGCTCAGCGTGAATACGAGCGTGAAGAAGGCGAGCGGGGTACCGGCGTGTTCGCGATCGTGCATGTCGGACAGCGTTTGTCCCACTGAGTGCTCCGTCGGTTTCGGTAGTTAGTAATTCTTTCTTTACTAGTAGGCACTGGTAGTAAAGTAAGCTTGTATCTGGTTATAGTAAATTTTTCTTTACTTTACCTTCATTTTAGTAAAGAATAATTTACTATGCCTTCCAAGCCTTCAGGTCACTACGTTACGTCGACCGTCGGAGAGGAAACGGTCCGCGCTTTTGTGCCGGACCCGTTGCCGCCTGGACTGCCGGCCAGGGACCGGAAGTCGCTCGAGGCTCCGATTCGCGACGCCGAAGCCGCACTCGCGCGCCTCAAGTTGGCGGGCGAGATGATACCGTCCGTCGACTGGTTCGTTTACTCCTTCGTACGCAAGGAAGCCCTCCTGAGTTCGGAGATCGAAGGAACCCAGGCCACGCTTACAGATGTCCTTTCCTATGAGCGAACCGGACAAGCCGGGCGTTCGAACATCGCCGACGTCGAGGAGGTCACGAACTACGTCCGGGCCGCCAACTACGCGTTCGGGGAACTCGACTCGAACAGCGGACTGCCGATCTCGGTGAGGTTGCTGAACGAGTGCCATTCAAGACTCATGCAAGGCGTCCGCGGGAAAGACAAGCTGCCGGGCGAGCTCAGGCGCTCGCAAGTCTGGATAGGTGGAACCCGGCCCGGCAATGCGGTCTTCGTCCCGCCGCCCTGGAATCAGGTGCCGGACCTGCTTGCTGCCATGGAGACCTACGTTCACAGTAGCGACAGCCTGCATCCGCTGTTGCGGGTCGCCGCGCTGCACGTCCAGTTCGAGACGATTCACCCGTACCTCGACGGCAACGGGCGGATCGGGCGGCTGCTCATTGCGCTTTTGCTGAAGCACTGGGAAGTTCTCGAAATGCCTCTGTTGTACCTGAGCCTCTATCTCAAACAGCACCAGCCGGAGTACTACGCGCGGCTCGGCGCCATCCGGACCCGATCGGAGTGGACGGCGTGGTTCCGCTTCTTCCTCGCCGGCGTGGCCTTAGTCGCCGACGAAGCGACGCGGACGGCCAGTGCGCTCAACGCCCGGATCTCCAACGATCGCCGGACTCTGCTGGCTGCCGGTTCGCCGACCGTTTCGGCCGTGCAGCTCTTCGAGCTGCTGCCGGAATACCCGGTCGTATCGATGCCGCTCGTTACCCGACTTCTCGAGACAACGAAGCCGACCGCCACGACGGCGATCGAACGGCTCGTGGCGAACGGCGTCTTGCAGGAGATGGGAGAGCGCAAGCGCGACCGGCTGTATGGCTATCAGGCGTACCTGGATATTCTTGCCTGACTTACAAAGCCGCCATCCGTTTCGACCTCCGATTCCATCCATTCGCAGGCAAGTATCTCTAAGCAACTCCCATTGCCTTGTGCTATAGACCTGTCCAAAGCCCGGCTCCTGCTCGCCGAGGCGTTGCACCGGATCAGCTCAATGACGGATACGCACCGCGACGATCACACTACCTTGCCGGAACCCGCCTGCCTGGCGATCGAGAAGCTGTTGCGCAAGGCCTATAATCGTCTCGAACGGCACGACCGCCGACACACGAACCTGTTTCTCGCCTACTTCGACCTCAAGCGCAGGACCGATGCGGCGGCGAAGCAGCGCAGCCCCCAGCCTGGAAGCTCCGAGTGACAGAAATCCAGATCGACAGTTTCGTCGCGTACACGCTCGGGATCGTCGTCTATTTCGTCGGCGTGCACCTGAACCGGAAGGTGACGGTGCTGCGCGCCTACAACATCCCGGAGCCGGTCAGTGGCGGCCTTGTCGCCGCACTCGTGACGCTTGCGCTCTATGTGCTTGCAAACGTCGAAGTCAGCTTCGAGCTCGACACCCGCGACCGGCTGCTCGTCTACTTCTTCACAGCGATCGGACTCAATGCCCGCGTCAGCGATCTCATCCGCGGTGGCAAGCCGCTCGCGATCATGCTCGTGCTGACGCTGTCCTATATCGTCGTTCAGAACGTCGTCGGAATGTCGGGCGCCAGTCTCGTGGGATTGCCCGCGGAGATCGGGATTCTCGCGGGTTCGACGTCGCTGATCGGCGGGCACGGCACGGCGATTGCCTGGGCGCCCGACTTCGTCGCCCAGGGCATACCGAACGCACTGGAGATCGGCGTCGCGTCCGCGACGCTCGGCCTCGTCGTCGCGAGTCTGATCGGTGGGCCGATCGCCAAACTCCTCATCGGTCGCTATCGGCTGAAGAGCAGCGACGAAAAATCCGTCGTTGGCATCGGCTATGCGAAAGAGGCCACGGAGACGCTGAATCACATGAGCATCATGCGCGTCATCCTCGTCCTGCACATCGCCATCATCATCGGCTGGCTCATCAACGATGCGCTGTCGCGGAGCGGGTTCAAACTGCCGCTGTTCGTGACCTGCCTGCTCACGGCCATCGTCATGTCGAACACCGTGCCGTTGATCTTCCGTCGCATCACCTGGCCCGCGCGGACTCGGGCGCTGGCGTTGGTGTCCGATTTTTCGCTCGGCCTGTTCCTGGCGATGTCTCTGATGAGCATGCAGCTATGGACCGTGGCGGGCCTCGCGGGACCGCTTCTCCTGATCCTGCTGCTGCAGACCATGGCGGCCGTGCTGTTCATCCTGTTCGTCCTGTTCCCGGCCATGGGCAAGGACTATCAGGCGGCGGTGCTCAGCGCGGGTTTCGGCGGCTTCGCGTTGGGCGCCACGCCGACGGCAATTGCCAACATGACCGCTGTAACCAAAGCCAACGGACCGGCGCCGCTGGCGTTCATCATCCTGCCGCTCGTCGCGGCGTTTTTCGTGGACATTACGAACGCGTTCGTCATCCGGGCGGCGCTGGCGCTCTAGAACTCAGGCGAATCGGACTGGCGGAAAACCGCTGCTCATTCGTCTATGGCAGATTGAGCAACCGGGACAGCAAGGGCCAGAGCGTTGGCAAACGGCGATTCTCTCACCAAAGCGTTTCTCGACTTTCGGTCGCAGCTGGCGCGTTCGATCAGCGGTATCGTGCCGCCGCGGGAGATCGAGGACATCGTCCAGGAGACCTACCTGCGCGTTCGCGAGACCAGAAACGTCGGGCGGATCCGATCGCCGAAGTCGTTTCTGTTCGCCACCGCCCGGAACCTCGCCATCGACTATCTCAAGCGCGCCGAGTCGCGGCTTACGAGCGCGACGGACGACGTAGAGAGCGTGACTGGTGTGCTCGGCGAGCGTTGCGACAGCACGCTGGAGACCGTCGTGTCCGATCAGGAGTTCTCGCGATTCTGCGATGCCGTCCGCTACCTTCCGGCGCAGTGTCGGAAGGCCTTCGTCCTGCGGAAGGTCTACGGTTTTTCGCAGCGTGAGATCGCGGACGTGCTCCGTCTGTCGGAAAGCACGGTCGAGAAGCACATCGCGCGGGGAATCCGCGGCTGTACGCAGTTCATGCGGCGCCAGGCACTTCCCTCCGGTACGGTCTCACGGACGCGGCGCCGCAGGGCCCCGGGACTCGGCAAGGATGACGAGCTATGAGCAACATCTACGAAATCAATACTCAGGATCGTCGGTACGACGAGGCCAGCGCCTGGATCGCCCGGATCGATCGCGGGCTTTCGCCGGACGAGGAAACCGGGCTGCAGGCGTTCCTCGCCGACACCCGCAATCGCGAGCTGTTTCTCGAAATGGCCGAGCTCTGGGACAAGATGGACGCGTTGGGCCGGCTGGCCGAGATCCTGCCGGATGTCGAACGGCGGCGCCGCCGGGCGCCCGGGTTGGCCGTCGCTGCTTCGGCGCTGCTTGCAGTGGCCGCGGCCGTCTGGTTCGCGGTGCCGTCGATCTATCCGGGCGACGCCGGCGACACCGCGAAGGCGGCGGTATACGAGACGGCAATCGGCGAGCAGTCGACGGTCAGTCTGAGCGACGGAACCGTCATCGTACTGAATACCGACAGCAGGATGCAGGTGCGCTACTCGCAGGGCAGTCGCGTCATCGATCTCGAGCGCGGCGAGATCAACGTCACGGTGGCGCGTGATCCGATACGGCCGCTTCTGGTCCACGCGGAGGCAAGCGTCATTCAGGCGATTGGCACGGTGTTCAACGTCGAAATCACCAGCGGGCAGTCCGTAGAGGTCATCGTCATCGAGGGTGCCGTGCTGGTCGGAATCCAGAACGCCGCATCGGACGATGGGGAAGCGCTGCTGTCGCCGGCATCCGCGACCCGGATGACCAGCGGTTCGCGCGTCGTGTTGGGCCAGTCCGGCGAGCAGGTCGAGCGCATCGAAACGGATGAGATCGAAGTGAAGCTGTCATGGACCGATGGCAACATCGTGTTCCGGGGCGAATCGCTCGAGGACGCGATGACGGAGGTCGGGCGCTACACGGAAGTCGAATTCGTATTCCTCGACGAACGGTCCCGGGAGGTGCGCGTCGCGGGCCATTTCAAAGCCGGCGATGTCGAGGGTCTGCTGATCACGCTACAGAACAACTTCGATATCTCGTATCAGCGTATCGGCGACGACAAAGTACTGCTCAGCAGTCGCTGATACGACGCTTTCTAACCGAGGGCCGGGCCGCCCCCACAAACGTAACGAAAAGATGACGTTTTTCGTTTGGCGGAAATCCATTGCTCATTCGTCCAGAAGCCGGAAGCGCGTAAAGCGTACCGTTGACGAAAGGGCAGGCACGTACGTCCTGGGCTTTCTGGCTCTGATCCTCTGCCAGCCGCACACGGCGTGGACGGCGGACGACACCGACGTATTTGTTTTCGACATTCCTCAACAGACCGCCGACCAGGCGCTTATCCAGCTCGCGGAGCAAGCGGACCTGACGTTCGTATTCCCGTACGACGTCGCCAGCGAGACGACTGCAAACGCGGTCGTCGGTCGCTACACGCTGCAGGAAGCAGTGAGCTTACTCCTCGAGAACACGGGTTTGCGCCCTCTGTTCGATCCCGAGGGCGGGTTGAAGATCGAGGCAGGCGCTCGATCAGACGTTGAGGAGACGGAAATGAACGACAGAAAGAAGTCAGGACTCGCGGCGCTGCTATCCGCCGTGTTCCTCGGGTCCGCCGCGGCGCAGGACGTCGGCGGTCTGGACACCATGCAGATCGAGGAGATCGTCGTCACGGCCCAGATTCGCGCAGAGAACTTCCAGGATGTGCCGGTGACGGGGACGGTGTTTGCCGGTGATCTCCTCGTCGAGAATCGCTTTTTCGAGATCGACGACATTGCGCGGTTCACGCCCGGGTTCGCGGCGTCCTACTTCAACAACAGCTCGCCGAACTTCGCGGTGCGCGGCGCGATGAATACCTTCAGTCAGGCGGGCGCGAGCAAGCCGGTCGGCATCTTCATCGATGACGTCTACGTACCGCGGTACTCCGGCGCGGCCTTTCAGTTGTTCGACGTCCGGCAGGTGTCGGTGCTGCGCGGGCCGCAGGGCACGTTGTTCGGCCGGAACGTCACCGGCGGCGCGATCCAGATCTACACCGAGGAGCCTTCCTTCGACGCGCCGGACCTGCGGGTTCGGGCGGGAACGGGCAACTACGATCTCGTCGAGGTCGACGCATTTGCTTCGGGTCCGTTCTCGGATACCGCCGCGGGCAAGATCAGCGTCGGGTACCGGCAGCGGGACGGATTTTCCGTCGATCGCTTCAACGGCAACACGCTGGAAGATCTCGACTCGCTGACGGTACGCGGCGGACTGACGTTCCACCCGGCCGCGGGGCTCGAGATACGGCTTGCGGCGGACTACGCCCGCGACGAGAACGGGGGCAAAGGGTACTCGTTCGTGTCGAGTTCGGACGGCAGCGACCTCACAGGCAACGACGGCGATAACCGAACCTCGGAGCTGCGCGTGCCGCAGTCTTTCGAGCGCGACATCTACGGTGCCTCGGCGCACGTCGACTGGACGGTCGGCGCGGGTACGGTGCAGTCGATTACCGCGCTCAGGCAGTCGGACTCGAGGGAGCTCTACAGCCTCGGAGCCGCCGATGTGACGCTGCCGTCCGTTTCCACGCAGTTCATCAAGGACGACAACGACGAGCCGAGCGCGTTCTCGCAGGAGCTGCGGTTCATCAGCGAACCCGGCAAGATATTCGACTTCGTCGCCGGTCTGTATTTTTACGACGAGACGACCGATCGTTTCCTTGGCGATCTCTTGCTCGGCGCTAACGGCAACGCCGAGTTCGTAAATCGGGACTTCACGGTGCAGGCAGACACGGAGAGCTTCGCGGCCTACCTGAGCGCGACGTTCCACCTCGGCCCCAAAGTCGATCTCGGGATCGGCGGGCGCTACACGTCCGAGGACAAAGACGTCGACGTACGCTATGTCGATAGCAACAATAACGACAACAATTTCAACACGGCCGTCGGCAACAGTTTCTCCGAGTTTACGCCGCGGATCACCCTGAGCTATTTCCCGACGGACACGGTGACGCTGTTCGCGAGCCGCACCGAGGGTTTCACGGCCGGCGGTTTTAACACCGAGACCAGCAACATCACGGCCGTCGAACTGGGTTTCGAACCCGAGACGATCACGGCCTACGAACTCGGGGCGAAAACCGCGTGGAACAACGGGCGTTTGATCGCGAACGCCACGCTGTTCCGCCAGGAATACGAAAACAAGCAGGAGGGCTTCCTCCTGCCGGGCTCGTTCTTCAGCATCTTCAACGCCGCCGAGGCGACGATGGAGGGCGCCGAACTGGAGCTGGCCTGGTCCATCACGAGCACGCTTTCCGCCACCGCTACCTACTCGTGGCTCGACGCCGTATACGACGAGTTCGTAATCCCGGGCGGCGCGGATTTCAGCGGCAATCAGCTACAGACGGCGCCGGAGAACAGCTTCTCCGCCACACTCGACTACGTTCGCGATATCGGCACGGGCAGCTTGCGGGCCGGCATCAACTACACCTGGCAGGACGAGTACTTCACGGGCGCGAGCAATATCCCGCAGTTCCTGATCGACAGCTATTCGCTGATCGATGCGCGGCTCGGCTACAGCTGGAATGCCGACCGCTGGTCGGTCACGCTCTGGGGCCGCAACCTCGGCGACGAGGACTTCGTGCGGATTCGCGGTACCTCCGGCGCGATCGCCGAGTACTTCGGCCCGCCGCGTACCTACGGCATCAACGTGACGTTCCGTCAGTGAACCCCTCGCGTCGGCGCTTCCTCGCGGGTGCCGCGTCCTGCGGCTTGGTGCTGGGTTGCTCGTACACCGCCAAGGACGGGCGCCCGAAAGGCAATCCGTTCACGCTTGGCGTGGCTTCGGGCGATCCGGACGCGTCCAGCGTCGTTCTGTGGACGCGGCTGGCGCCCGATCCGTTCGACGATCGTCTGCTCGACGAACCCGTGGCGGTGCGCTGGCGCATCGCCGCCGATCGGGAAATGCGGCAGATCGTCGGCGAAGGCGAGGCGATCGCACGGGCCGAGCGGGCACATGCGATCCACGTGGAGGCGAGGGGACTCGAAGCGGACACCACGTACTTTTACCGGTTCGACACCGGGCCGTTTCAGAGCCGGCTCGGGCGCACGCGGACGCTGCCGGCGCCCGGGTCGAGGCTCGATTCGCTGCGCTTCGCGAGTGCGTGCTGCCAGAATCTCGGCGACGGCTACTTCACGGCCTACCGCGACATGGTTGCCCGGGACCCGCAGTTCATCGTGCACACGGGCGACTACATCTACGAAAACGTCTGGAACACCGTGCGCCCGGTGCCGGTCGAAGAAGCGGTGTCGCTGAGCGACTACCGGCTGCTGTACGCGGCTTACCGGCAGGACGCGGACCTCCAGCTTGCCCATGCGCGCCACCCGTGGTTCCTGATCCCCGACGATCACGAGGTCGTGAACGACTGGGGGCCGAAACACCATATCCCGGCGCGGGGCGGGCCGGTCGTGCCGATCGGGCAGTTCGCCGCAAGAAAGCGCGCCGCGCTGCGGGCCTATCTCGAGCACATGCCGTTTCGGTTGAGCACGAAACTCGTCGACGGCGGTCTGAAGCTCTACGACCGGGCAAGGGTCGGCGATCTCGTCGGGATGAGTCTGCTCGACGTCCGGCAGTACCGCGACGTGCCGGTGTGCAACGAGACGCGTCCGCTCGACTTCGTACCCTGCGACGCGGCCGACGATCCTGCGCGCAGTCTGCTCGGCCAACGCCAGGAGGCCTGGCTTCTCGATGGCCTCGGCGCCTCCGACACCCTCTGGGACGCGCTCGTGCAGGCGACGCTCATGGCGCCGTTCGACCGGCGGGCGGGACCGGAGGTCGCCTACGAGGCGGACGGCTGGGACAGCTATCCGGCCAACCGGCAACGGATTCTGGATCGCGTCAGGACGCGAGGGCTGGACAACGTGGTCTCGCTTGCCGGGAACATCCACGCGTTCTACGCTGGTCGGGTAAACGCGAATCCGGGCGATCCCGACAGCGAACCCGCGCTGGTCGAGTTCATCGCGTCGTCGATTTCGGCGTCGCGGGGCGACGATGAACGCTATGCCGATGTGACGGGGCGGCCTGCCGAGAACCCGTCGATGCGATTCTTCGACAACCGGTACTCGGGCTATCTTTGGTGCGACGTGAACCGGGACCGCTGGCGAACGGAGATGCGCGCCGTCAAAGACGTGAGCGTGCCGCAGGCGGAGGTCTTCACGCTTGCGGCGTTCGAGGTGCCTCGGGGATCGCGGTCGATTCAGCCCTGTCCGTAGTTTCCGCAAACCGTTGCTTTCGCGCGTTCCGGCCCGGATAATTCAAGCATTCACAAGACCTTGCGCTGGGTACCGGGCTCCCGGGCCCGCATCGGTCAGCCAACCGCCAGCCGTCTTCCACCAACAACAGACGCGATTCGCTCCGGGCAACCGGGGCTCAGGTACGAACGAAAATGGCCGCAGCCGTCACCACCGCCAAAGTCACTGGCATCCATCACTGGAACGACAAGCTCTTCAGTTTCACGACCGAGCGCGAGCCCGGGTTTCGCTTCGAGAGCGGCCACTTCGTGATGGTTGGGCTCAAAGTCAACGGCAAGCCGCTCTTGAGAGCGTACTCGATCGCAAGCCCCAATTACGCCGAGGAACTCGAGTTCTTTTCGATCAAGGTCGAGAACGGGCCACTGACGTCCCGTCTGCAGCACATCGAGGAAGGCGACGAGGTGCTCATCAGCATGAAACCAGTGGGCACGCTGGTGCTGTGCGACGTGCGGCCCGGCCGCAACCTGTACCTGTTCGCGACCGGCACGGGGCTGGCGCCTTTTCTGAGCATCATCCGCGATCCCTTTGCGTACGAGCAGTTCGAGAAGGTCGTGCTCGTCCACTGCGTGCGCCGCGTCTGCGATCTCGCGTACCACGACTTTCTCACCAAAGAGCTGCCCGATGACGAATACCTGGGCGAGCTGATTCGTGAGCAGTTCCTGTACTACCCGACCGTGACCCGGGAGCCCTACGAGCACTCGGGGCGGATCACGACTCTGATCGAATCCGGCAAGCTGGAAAGCGACCTCGGTCTGCCGCAGCTCGACCCGGCAAAAGACCGTGCGATGATTTGCGGCTCCATACCGTTCTTGAAAGACATGACGGCGCTGCTCGACGCGCGCGGCTTTGAGGCCTCGCCGAATCAGGGCGAGGCGGGCGACTACGTCATCGAGCGCGCCTTCGTCGGCTAGTCGTTGCCGACCCACGCCGGCAGCGGCGGCGCCGGCAGTACGATCACCTCGAACTCCGCGATACCTTCGCGCAGCGGCAGAATTTCCGCGTACTCGTCCGAGTACCAGAACCGCTCGGCTGCCTCGAGGCAGGGAAAGCGCGAGATAACGACGCCGCGCGTCGGCGGCGGCTTGCCTTCGAAGCGCGCGCGCCCGGCGCGTACGATGATGCCGTCGCAGCCGTCGAGCTTCGTGAGCCGGTCGATATCGAGATCGCCATGCCAGGTGACCGCGTCGTAGCGGCTGTCCACGGCAGCCTGTGCCGCGGAACTGAAGCTGCCGCTGCGGTACGCGACGTAGTCGTCGAGCGTGTCGGCCGCTGCGGGCCCCGTCGCTGACAGCAAGGGCAGGAGCAAGGGCGTCCAGCGCAGCATGGGCAAGTCCTTCGGTGGATAAACGATGCCCGCGATTGTACGGGACGGGCCCTGCCGAGCGCCTAAATAAGTAGTTCGCATGTGTTGTCACTTAACAACAGAAACGACTGGTCGAACTCGATATGCGATCTTGACGGCGGTGGGGGACGACACCTTCTTTCGGGAATATGGCCCTAAAATCCGCGATCTTATGCGTTCTTAGTATGGAACCTGCTGCAACCATTCTTGTTGCACGCGCGTCGTACCCCACAGCCAGGCAACCGTTTGTCAACAGATATTTTGTCGCTTGGTTGCAACACGAAGATAAGGGGCCGGCTCGCCAGAGTCGGAATTTAAGTGCATAAGGGGGAAACCCAATGAAAGACCTACGACACCTGAGTCGTCTCAGGTGGTCTGTCGCTGTGACGTGCGTCTCGGCGGCAGTCTGCCTCGGATCGGCTCATGCTCAACAAGCACCGGGAGCAGATGCCGTGGATCCCGAGAGTCTCGAGGAAATCGTCGTGACCGGATCGCGCATCAAGCGCAATACCTTTACGAGCTCTACGCCGGTATCGGTCATCGGCAGCGCGGAGATCTCTGCAACCGGGACGACCAACCTCGGCGATCTGATGCAGACGATCCCGCAGGCCGTTTCCACGTTCAACAACGCCAACACCGCGTTTTCGACGACGTTTTCCGGCCTGAACCTGACGGACCTCCGTTTCCTCGGTACCGAACGTACGCTGGTGCTGGTCAACGGCCGGCGTTTCGTTTCCGGCACGCCGCCGGGCGGCGGTTACGGCGTCGATCTGAACGCCATACCGGCGGCCATGATCGAACGCGTCGAAGTACTGACCGGCGGGGCTTCCGCTATCTACGGCTCCGACGCCGTGGCCGGCGTCGTCAACATCATCACCAAGACCGACTTCGAAGGTATCGACGTCGACGTCCAGGTCGGTGCGGCGACGAAAGGCGACAAGGAGAAGCAGGACATCACGTTCACGCTCGGCGGCGAGTTCGGGCAGGGCGGTTTCGGCCTTCTCTCGTTCGGCTATTCCAACGACGAACCGCTGCGGTCTCGCGAGCGCAGCCGTTCCGCGTTCGATTCCGTGTACGCCGATCTCGACGGCGACGGCTTCGGTGAGTCGGTCGTCTGGCTCGGTTCGAGCTTCCCGCCGCAGGGTCGTCTGAACCCGCCCGGTCCCGGCGATCAATTCAACGGCGATGGCTCGGTATTTCAGGATCCCAGCAATGCCGACGGACCGTTCGGCACGCCGGAGGTTTCCGATCGTTTCAATCGTGCAGCGTTCCGGACGATATTCAATCCGGTTGAGCGCCGCTTCGGATCCGCATTCGCGACCTACCCGTTGGCGGACAACGTCGAGGCGTTCACGGAGTTGAACTGGTCGACGGTCCGTACCGACTCGGAGATCGAGCCGTTCGCGCTCAGCATCAACGACGACATCTTCCAGTTCAGTCGCAACGGTGACTTCGGTTTCGACGTGGCTACCTATCCGCTGCTGCCGGACCTGTTGCGGCAGAACCTGCTCGATGCCGGTGTCACGAACACCAGGGAGCTAGGCACCAACGGTTGGGTCCGCCGGCTCGTCGAGTTCGGACCGCGTAAATCGGAGATCGATCGCACGACCACTCGCGGTCTCGTCGGTCTCGACATCGAGCTCAACGACAATTGGGACGCCGAGATCTATGCAAGCTACGGCCGTACCGAGCAGAATCAGGAGGAAACGGGCCAGATCAACACCGAACGTGCCGCGCTGGCGCTCGACGTCGAGGTAGGGCCGGACAACCAGCTGCGTTGCGTCAACGAGTTGGCGCGCATCCAGGGTTGCGTCCCGTTCAACGTATTTGGCGAAGGGACGATTTCGCCCGAAGCCGTGACGTACCTGCAGGCGCCCGGTAACCTGAAGACGATCGTTGAGCAGGAGATCGTCCACGTCGGCATCACCGGTGTAACGCCGGTCGAACTGCCCGGCGGTGCCGTCGCGGTCGCCGGCGGCGTCGAGTATCGTCAGGAAACCGGTGCGGAGATCAACTCCGGCTTCGCCCAGACGGGTGTCGGCGGCGGCAACGCGACGGCGCCGACGAACGGCGATTTCGACGTCGTCGAAGGTTACTTCGAGGTCAGCGCGCCGGTACTGTCGCGACTGACGCTCGATGCAGCCGTCCGCTACGGCGACTACTCCACCGTCGGCGAACTCACGACCTGGAAGACCGGTTTCGATGCACCGGTGATCGATTCTCTGCGCTTCCGCGGTACGTACTCGCAGTCGGTGCGCGCGCCGAACATCTCGGAGCTGTTCGCGGGCGCCGGAGAGACCTTCAGAAACCTGCAGGATCCCTGTAACGGCGTCACGAATGCGAGCACGGGTAACGTCGCCGAGAACTGCCGCTCGATTCAGGTCATTCAGGACCGCATCGACGATCAGGGCTCGTTTACGCTGACGCAGATCGAGGCGCAGGGCACGGGCGGTTTCGTCGGAGGCAATCCGCTGGTTCAGGAGGAGACGGCCGATTCGTTTACGTTCGGCGTTGTCTGGCAGCCTGAGTTCCTCGACGGATTCTCGGCCGCAATCGACTACTACAACATCGAGATCGACGACGGCATCGCGACGACCTTGCGCACGACAGTGCTCGAGCGCTGCTACAACGTTGCGCCGGCGGACTTCGACCCCACCTGCGGACCCGGCATCCAGCCCGGCGGCCGCGCACGTCGCGATCTCAGGCCGGGCGCCGGTAATCTGACCGGTGTCGATTCCGGCGAGTCCAACGAGAACCGCTTCGAGACCGACGGTCTCGACATCGAGCTTGCCTACGCAACGGACATCGGTCCGGGGTCGCTCGTGACCTCGCTCGTCTGGAACCAGCTCCTGAGCTGGGATCAGATCGGCATCATCAGCGGCGACGTCGACGACGACAGGGGCGAGATTCTCACGCCGGACAGCCGCGCGCGGACCAACGTCACGTATTTCTGGGACGACTTCGCGTTCAACTGGCGTATGCGTTACTGGAGTGCAGCGAAGGACTCGAACACGCCGGAACTGCTGAACGAGAATGACTGCATCTGCACGCTCGGACTTGCGCCTGACGTGAACGAAGTGGACGCTGTGTTCTATCACGACGTGTCCCTGAGCTGGGAGACGGGCCCGTACACGGTCCGTGTCGGCCTCAACAATGCGTTCGACGAGAAGCCGCCGATCCTGCCGCAGGAAACGCAGTACGGCAACACGGGAACCAACACGGCCGCCGAAGCCTACGATACGGTTGGCGCCGCCTGGTATCTTCAGTTCAACTATCGGACGAACTGAGACCTTTAGCTCAGGCCGAAAGGCCGCAGCGGGGCCGCCTCACGATGAGGCGGCCCTTTTCTTTCAGGCATTGTCCACGAGGGCCGCGATGAACTCCGGGTCGCGACCGACCACCGCCTTGTCGACGACGGCGTAGGGTTCTTCCTTCGTTCGCGAGGGCAGGGCGTTGCGCAACGCGCCCAGAAACTTCGGTGCCGCGACGATGGCGTAGTAGCCGAACTCGTTGGCGTGGCCGGCTTTTGCAATGTAGTCGGCGAGTTCGCGGGCAAAAGCCTCGCGCGCCTGCACCTCCGGGCTGCCGCCTTCGCGAGTCATCGTGTGACGGCCCTGGCCGTGACTGTCGAAACTGCGGCCGCCTTTATCCGCAAGCTGCGCTTCGGCAGACTTACGCGCGTCGTCGCAAGTAAACCGCGCGTGTTCGGTCATCGGACCGGTTCTGGACTCACGTGCGTAGACGATCGCCTGATAGTCGTCCGCGACGACGACCCAGTAGCCGTTGAGGGCCTTGGCGTTCATGGCGTTTCTCCGTTACGGCTCCCCCTGCCGCTTCAGGCTTGCCGCCGCTGACGCGTTGAGCAACGCGGAGAATTACTTATTGACTCGGCGATAGCGGCGGTGCGATACGGGTTTTCGCTTGCTGCAGAAGCAAAGAGTAACAGCCCGTCATGGCGTTTACACTCGAGTTCCAGGGCGCGACCGGCGAAGTCACCGGATCGCTGTATGTCGTTCGCGCCGGCGAGCACACCGTGCTGCTCGAGTGCGGTCTCGTTCAGGGCGGAAAGACGGCCGAGCGGCGCAACGAAGAACCGTTCCCGTTTGCGGTAGGCGAGATCGATGCCGTAATCCTGAGTCACGCGCACATCGATCACTCGGGCCGTGTGCCGTTGCTTTTCAAGCGCGGCTTTGCCGGTCCGGTGTACGCGCAGAACGCGACGCGGGCGCTGTGTGCGATCATGCTGCCCGATTCCGGTTATCTGAACGAGAAGGACGCGGAGTGGGAGAACAAGCGCCGGCGGCAGCGTGGAGAGGCTTTCGTCGAGCCGCTATACACCCGCTCGGAAGCGGAGGCGAGTCTCGCGCTGTTCGAGAGCTACGCTTACGGCGAGTCCTTCGAGGCGGTGCCCGGGCTGACGGTAACGTTCCACGACGCGGGACACATTCTCGGCTCGTCCATCGTCGAACTCCGCTATGTCGAGGAGGGGCGGCAACGTGTTCTCGTCCTCAGCGGCGATCTCGGCTATCGCGACGCGCCCGTGATGAATCCACCCGCGCGGCTGAAGCGCGCCGATGCCGTCCTCATGGAAAGCACTTACGGTGACCGGCTGCACCGGCCATTCGACGAGACCATCGAGGAACTCAGCGAACTGTTCGAGTCGGCGCGGGCAGCCCAGGGCAACATCCTGGTTCCGAGCTTTACGGTGGGGCGAACGCAGGACATCCTCTATCTGTTCGCCGAGCACGCCCGGCGCTGGAATCTCTCCCGCTGGCACATCTTTCTCGATAGCCCGATGGGCATCGACGCTACTCGCGTGTACGGCCACTACCGCCACCTCTACGGGGCGAACCTGTTTGGCCCGACCTCGAATCTGCCGGACCTCGACAACTTCCACATGACGGAGTCGACCGAGGAGTCGATGGTGATCAACGGGATCCAGTCGGGCGCAATCGTGATCGCGGGCAGCGGCATGTGCAGCGGCGGCCGGATTCATCACCACCTGAAGCACAACATCTGGCGCCCCGAGTGCCACCTGGTCATCGTCGGCTATCAGGCACACGGCACGCTTGGACGACGCATCGTCGACGGCGCGGAGGAGATCCGCTTATGGGGCGAAACCTATCCGGTGCGGGCGCGCGTTCACACGATCGGCGGATTGTCGGCGCACGCGGATCAGCAGGATCTCGTCGACTGGTACGGCGCGTTTGCGAATCGGCCGCCCGTCTACCTCGTGCACGGCGAGGAGCGTGCGCAGACCCCGCTGGCGCGCGAACTGCGGGACCGACTGGCGGCGCCGGTACACGTCCCGGAGCTCGGTCAGGCGATCGCGATCTGATGGGCGAACCGTAAAACCCGGTATTGGCTGATCGACTTCTCTGAATCGTCTGGCAGAAGCGGGGACCATACGGCTTGCACGTATTCTCAAATTCACTACAATTGAAGCGAATTTGAGAACAAATTCATGTGTATGCCGAAGCAGCCAATCGAGTTCATGTTCAGTCCGTATCGGCGCCAGGTACTGGCGGTGCTGTTCCTGCGTCCAGACGAGCAGTTTCACGTTCGGCAGCTCGAGCGGATTACCGGGGTGTCCGCCGGATCGCTGCACCGTGAATTGAAAGCGATGGCAGCATCCGGGTTGCTGCTCCGCGAGAAGATCGGAAATCAAGTCTTCTACCGCGCAAACAGCGATTGCTCAATATACGAGGAACTTGCGACGATCTTCCGTAAGACGATGGGGCTGACGTCACTGCTGCAAGATGCCTTGTCTGACTTGGGCGACGGGATTCAGGTGGCGTTCGTTTTTGGGTCTATGGCCAGCGGACGGCAAACAGCCGGCAGCGATCTGGACATCTGTGTACTGGGCGACGTATCCCTGCGGGAGGTAGTAAAAGCGTTGTACCCGATCCAGGACACTCTGAGGCGCGAAGTCAACCCGGTCGTCATGTCGCGGAAAGAGTTTTCTGATCTGTCTGCAAAGAAGGATCGTTTCGTAACTCGGGCATTGAGTGAGCCGATTTTGTTTCTAAAGGCGAACAGGGATGAGCTTGCAGAACTTGTTGAGCATAGGGCAACTGAAAGAGCATGAGACAGATACGAGGCAGGTTCACCGAATGCTCGAGTCGGCAGAGCGCAGCATCGCCGACGCCCGGCAAGAGTCAATCAGCCCTGAAACGCGTCTCGACGCCGCCTATCGAGCTATTACTCAGTTGAGCATGGTCGCCCTATGGGCGAATGGGCTCAGGCCTGCCAGGAGCAAACCCGGGCACCATCAGACAACGATTCAGGCACTCGTACACACAATTAACAAACCCGAGTTAACTGAATGAACAGACGCTCAGTATGAGTTTGACGCCGTTACGCGGTACTTGACCATCGTCGCATCCAGTCGGGACTCGAGCCTGCGGATTCCGGCCTCCTGGGCCTTTACGACCTCCGTCAACACGGCGACGATGTCCATGGCACTCAAGTGTTTGCGATCGTTGCTCGCGACGAGTTCCGTAACGTCCTTCGCTCGCGGAACGATCGCGCGGGAACGAGTCCCGCGCGATCCGCTTAAGAGCTTCCCTAGTTCCAGATATCCGCGAAGCTGGCGTTCATTCCGGCATAGAACGTGCGTCCCGCGAAGCCCTGGCGTCCCGAGGGGCCGTTCAGCGATCCCTGGACCTTGTCCGGCGCTTCGTCCGACAGGTTTCGGATCCCCCCATAGACGCGGATGCTCTCGTTGAAGACGTATCCCACCTGAAGGTCGTGGTTGATGAACGCGTCCACGAAGGGATCGTCGATGATGTTGGCGGCCTCGTCGCGCTGCGCGTTGATCAGCGGCGGTCGCAGTGTCTTGCTGCTGTAGTTCAGCCCGTAGTTGGCGTCCCAGTTGCCATATCGCCAGGTCAGGTCGAAGTTGACGACCCATTCGGGCGACGACCCCCCGCTGTCGGTGTTGAAGAGCCCCTTGTCGTCGGTCAGGATCGGCAACGGCGATTTCTGAATTTTCAACTCGTCCAGATAGGTCGCGTTCATCGAAAACCGGAAGTCGCCGACGTTCGTGTCCGGGAGTTCGTAGATCGAGCTGAATTCGTAGCCGGAGGTCTGGATCTCGGCCACGTTGACCGACTGCAGCTCCACGAAGTTGGCCGCACCCGTTGTCGGGTCGCGGCTCAATAGCGTGCAGAAAATATTGTCCAGCGTCGCGGAGTCGTAGCAGGCGTTGAAGATCGCGATCTGGTTGGGCCGTATGACCGCGTCCGCGATGTCGATGTTGTAGTAGTCGACGCTGAAACTCAGGCCCTCGACGAACGTCGGCTGCCAGACGAACCCGATGGTCTGGGTGTCCGCCGTTTCTTCTTTCAGGTCGGGGTTGCCGCCCTCGACGGCAGGGAAGAAGGTACCGAGCAGCGGGTCGAAGGTCGCGGGGTCGACGCCGATCGCGTTCAGCTCCGTTGCGCAGTTCGCCGCCCGGGTCGGCGAGCCCAGATTCACGTTGTCGATGTCGCAGGGATCCTGCGGCAGGCTGATCGAAATGCTGGTCCTGGGCTCGAACAGCTCACCGATGTTCGGCGCCCGCACGGCCGACGACACCGAGCCTCTGATCGTGAAGCCGCCCGCCAGGTCCCAGATGAGCCCCGATTCCCACGTACCCGTAGAGCCGATCGTGGAATAGTCCGAGAAGCGGTAGGCGGCATTGACGGTCAGGCTGGAAAGCCACGGGTTCACGTCCTTGAAGAGCGGCAGCGATACTTCGAGGAACGCCTCGGTGACATCGAAGTCGCCGCTCAGGTTCGAGCCGGAAATCCAGGCTACCGAGCGGTCGGATCCGGAAAGCTCGTCGAACGTGGCCGTGGATTCCTCTTTTCGGTACTCGCCGCCAATGATGAAACTGGCCGCCCCGCCGGGAACCTCGAAAAAGGGTGAGCTGTCGCCGGCCAGGTACGCGGTGAACACCGTCTGCGTGTTTTCGAGCTGGCTCGTCGTCGGCCGCCAGATCCAGTCGACCGCGGCTTCGTTCACGCTGTCGTCGGTCGTGAGCGGGTTGAACGGTATGCAGGGGCTGCCGGCTCCGGCCGTAAACGTGACGGGTCCCTGCGTCGGATCGAAAGACGTCGAGATGAAATCGATCGGCAGGCTGTTGAAGCTGGCCGGGTCGAGGGTGCTGCGGCAGACGACGTTCCCGGAACCGTCGTCGACCGAATCGATGGCGGCCAGGTAGCGGTCATAGAGGCGATTGTTGTTGAGCGTTTCGCGCCGGTCCGTTTCGCCGCGGTTGAAAGCCACGTCGTAGCGCAGCCAGTCGGTCAGATCGCCCTCCGCACCCAGGATGATGCGGTAGGTTTCCTTGTCGGTTTCGTAGTCGAGGACTCCGCCGTCGAGGTCCCAGCGATTGATGAAGATGGGTGGCCCCCCGGCCGGGCCCCCGGCGGCGGCCAGGACGGAGGCGGGCAGGAAAGCGTTGTCGCGCGCGATGTTGGTGCCCACCGTCAGGGAGTGCTGCTCGAACTGAGCGTTCGCGACGTCGGAGTAGATCACGCTGGCGTAGGGCGTGAACGCCTCCGACACGTCGTAGTGGGCTTTGATCGTCGCGATCGTGCGTTCGTTCTTGGGGCGAATCGCCTGGGCGAACAGCAGCCAGTTCGGTATACCGTCACCGCCGATTTCGCCGGTACCGCCGAAACTGCCGACGTTGATACCGTGTTCGAACGGCGTGCCGTCGCCGTTGAAGCCCTCGCTGAAGATCTCGAAGGGATCGATCCTTGCGCCGCCTTCGGTGAAAAAGGCTTCCTGGGTGCCGGGTAGGAGCACGAACTCGGGCACCGGTCCGTCGAGATTGTTGACCCGTTCGTGCACGTTGATGCTGGAATCGTCGCGCGCGGTCGCCGGTACGATCGGCCGTCGGCCGTAGGTCAGGCTTGCAATCACGTTACCGCGCCCGCCGGCGAAGTTGCGTCCGGCGGTGATCGAGTACTGCTGGTCCTCGAAGTCGCCGTCTTGCGCGTCACCGTACTGCGCGTCGAACGCCAGCCCTTCGAAATCGTCCTTGAGAACGAAGTTCACGACGCCGGTGACGGCGTCGGCGCCGTAAACCGCGGAAGCGCCGCCGGTGAAGACGTCCACGCGTTCGATCATCGCCAGCGGAATCGCGTTGACGTCGACGGCGGAGGTGCCGCCGGCGCTGCCGAATGCGCTGCTCGATCCGCTGACGAAGCGCTGGCCGTCCACCAGCACCAGCGTTCGGTTGGCGCCCAGGTTGCGCAGGTTCAGGAAGTTTTCGCCGTTGCTGACTTCGCTCTCACCCTCGGAGCCCACCAGAGCGCCGACTTCGTTGACGATCTCCTGGATACTGGTCCTGCCCGTATAGGCCATGTCCTGGTTGCTGAGCGACGTAATCGGGTTGGGTGATTCGAAGTTCGGAGTCCTGATCCGCGTCCCGGTGACGACCACTTCGTCGAGCGCTTCGGATTGTGCCAGCGCGGGTTTCGTTGGCGCGGACAGCAAAACGGTCAACGCGAGACAGGTGAACATGCTGATTTTCATAGACAAACCTCATCCAGGTCCGGACTCAAGGGTCCGTTTCGTTTCGCACCGGGACGAGCGCCCCCGCCGTCCAACGCAATCGGAGCGATTCCAAGTTAGAAGAAACACTCCCCGAAAAATAATGCGAGCGACACTACTTGTGATGCAAGCCGCAGTATTGTCGCGTAGCGGCGATCCCTCAGCCGCGTCGGAGATCCCGGGGAGAAATGCCGAAGTGGCGGCGGAAGGCCGCACTGAAATTGCCCGCGTGGTTGTAGCCGACCGCTTCAGCAACGGCGCCGATGCTGATGGTCTCGTCCCGCAAGAGCTGTCGTGCTCTCTCCATCCGCTGCGCAAGGATGAACTCCGCAATCGTTATTCCAAAAAGGCATTTGAAGTCGTGCCGCAGCCGCGTGCGGTTGACGCCGACACGGCGCGCCAGCTGCTCCACAGTCGGCGGCGCCGCCAGATGTTCCTCGAGGATCCGGCGGGCAAGCTGCACGCGGCCGAGTGCCTGAACCGACGGCGAGCCCGGCTGCGGCTCGTCGCCGCTGCACTGGCGCATCGCATCCACGAACAGACAGAGCATTTCCATCGACTTGGCTTCGTAAAAGCGGCAGCGCAGCGCGCCGGCATAGGGCGCTTTGATCAGGTCGAACACACCGCCCGCCATCGCCGGCGTCACCGGCATCGAACATGACCTGAAACCGGCCTCGGCATCCTCGAAAGACGCCAACATGGACGGCGTCTCCCGTTCGCCGAGCCCCATCAGCCTGACGAGACTGTCCGCGCGCACGTGAATGGTGAGCGACGCGAAACGTTCGTGCTCCTGGATCCGCAACTCGTGCGTGTGGCCGCCCGGGATACGGGTAATCTCCGCGGCGCCGCGCTGGACGTGAACCTGCGCGCCGTGTTGGTCCGCGATCTCCAGCTCGCCCGATACCAACATGCGGATCGACAGGACATCGCTCTGTGGGCTGACGACGTAGTCGAACGGGTCGAGGTATCTGCATTCTGCGACACAGATCAGCATGTCGTCGTGCAGCCGGGCAACGTCCCAGTATCCGGCTCCCTTCCCGGGATTGATCGACAGCCGGATGAAATCGTCCGCACCGGAAGGGCGCGTGACCAGCGGCGCCGAGAACTGCTCCGCACGCTCCCCGCAATCGGCATTGAAGCCGCGGTAGACGCGGTTGACGTCGCTTCTGACGAGGTCGCCGCCGGTCATTGTCGCCGAACCGACACGATCCGTACCGGGACCGTCAGTACCTGGCCTTCTATGTAAGGTATATCCGTCGGGGCGCTGGCTTCGCTGGCGCTGATCCGGTTGACCACGTCCATGCCGGCCGTCACCTGGCCGAAAACCGCGAAGCCCAGGCCGTCCTCGAAGCGCTCCCCGCCGTGGTCGAGGACCGCGTTGTCGCCGATCGAGATGAAGAACTCGGAGCTTGCGGTTCCGGGTGCAAAACGTGCCATTGAGAGGGCACCGTCCTTGTGGCTCAGGCCCGTGACCTGCGTCGACTCGTGGGCAATCGGCGGGAAGGGCGGCTCAGGATTCGTGTCCTCGGCGCCGATGATCTGCATGCCGCCCTGAATGACGGTGATCGTAAGCGGGTTGTTGTCGTTGTCCGGCCGCACCGTGCGGTAGAAGGCACCCCCGTCGTAGTGACCGCCGTCGACGTGGGCGAGGAAGTTGGCGGCGGTCACCGGTGCGTGCTGCGGATACACTTCCACTTCGATGGTACCGGCCGAGGTTTCCATCACCAGCGGAACCGCCGACTCGATCGAACCTGCGGTCGCGGAGCCGTCGTTCCCGGTGCAGCCCTGAAAGCAGGCAATCCCAAGTCCAATTGCCAGGACTGTGTATCTGGTCATTCGATAGTTCTGATGTCTCATGGCATCGCCTTGAGCATAGAACACGCGAAACACCAAGTCGAACGGCCTCGAAAGCACCGGACCAGCGGCTCCCGACGTCAACTCGTGGATCGGGCTTCAGGCGATATCCGGTATCGGATGAACGGATAGCGGCAGCGTCAGCTACGGTCCATATAAAAGGCGCGTGTCTTGCGGACAGTCCTCGCGACCGCAAGCCCTGCCGCAAGCCGGCGGCGCAGCGGACCGATGCGGGACAGGAGCTTCAGAATCCGCGTCCGCTCCGGGTAGGGGTCGGCGTAAGTCCATACCCGGCCGGCCGTCACGCCGGGAATCGCTTCGAGGAACTCCGGGACGTCGTCCACCGAAATGCCCCAGGGCATGCGGGGGGCACGATATTGCCCGGTCACTTGGAAGCCGCGCAGCGTCTTGCGGGAGAACCACGGCGGGATGGTATCGAAGAACACCACGGCGCCTGGCATGCGGTCGGCAATCATCGCGAGCAGCCGGATGACCTCGAGCGGCTCGAAGTACATCAACAGACCCGCGGCGGAAACGAACGGCAGGCAGTCGGCCGGGACTGCGTCGGTCCACGCGGGATCCAGCGCCGAGCAGCGGATGCATTGCGCGTTTGCATGAGCGGGTAGCAACCGTTCGCGCAGGGCGACGCTTTCGGGCAGATCGACGCTAAGCCAGCGAATGCGCGGATCGGCTACCCGCCAGGGCTGCGTGTCGAGTCCGTCGCCGAGACAGACCACCACCGGTTCCTCGTCGCCGCAGGCGTCAACGTGGGCCTGAATGAGGTCGTCGCCGAGGCGCGCGCGAATCACGTGATAGACGCTCGGCCGGCCGAAGTGTCCCGCGAAGTCGTAGTCGATGCGCGTCACCAGATCGGCGGCGATCGGGTCGTCGAGCAGACGGTTGCGCCGCCGCTGCTCCGCGGCGCGGTTCCACAGCGGCCAGAGCATTGTCTCGGGAACGCCGGACAAGTCGATTGTTTGTTGCGGGCTGCGCATTCTTCGGTCTCCGTCTTTGCCGAGGTTCACAGCGACCGCACGTAGGCCAGCAGCGCCTCGCGCTCGCTTGCCGTGAGCGCGACGAAACGCCGTTTCGCCGGCTCCGCCTCTCCGCCATGCCAGAGTATCGCCTCTTCGATCGTCCGTGCGCGGCCGTCATGGAGGAAGCCGCGCTGCGGTAAGTGCGTCTCGACGACGCCCAGTCCCCATAGCGGTGCGGTACGCCACTCACTCGCATCCGCGGCACCGCCGGGTTCCGCGAGCGCGGGCCCCATGTCGTGCAGCATCAGGTCGGAGTAGGGCCAGACGAGCTGACCGGCCAGCGGGCTGTCGTCACCGGCGGCGCGGGTTCTGAGGACGGTCACGTGGCAATCGACACAGCCGGTCGTGCCGAACAGGTGCTGGCCCGCCAGTTCATCGAGCGGCCGTCGGTCCGGAACGCCGAGGTGGCGTACATACTCGGTCAGCGCATCGAGTTCCGCGGGTTCGATTTCGTCGCTGCAGCCGGCGCCGCAGTTGTGACGCGACGTCACGCCCATGTCGTTGGCGAGAGCGGCAGCGATTTGGGAACGCAGACTGGTGTGCGAGTTCTTCCAGCCGAGGAACGCGAAATGCTCGCCGTCGCCCACCAGCCGGCCGCTGATGCCGTTGCCGTCGCGGTCGTCGGGATCGTGGAAGAACGCGAGCATCTCCGGATCGACCCGTTCGAGAAGGCCCCAGCCGAACAGCAGCGGTGCGGCGCGCAGCCGCACCGGAACGGTTTCGCCGTCGCGGTCGAATGCTCTGCCGACAGGCCGTACCAGGGTCCGTTGCTGGCCATCCGGGTAGACGAACGGCCAGCTCACCCGCAGTACTTCGATACTCGCTTCCGGTTCGGCCGCTCCATGCCGATTGGTTGTAAGCTGCGGGCCGAAGCGCTCGAGGTGTGCACGGGTCGCGGGTTTCGCAATCAGCGGCGTGAAGCTTGCGGTCGAAAGGTCCTCGGCGGCCGCGGTCTCGACATGACAGGCGGCGCAACTCGTCGCGTCGTAGTCGGGTCCCGCGAGGGGAACATCGCCGCTCGTGGTTGTCAGCCAGTCGCGGTAGAACACTGCCTTACCCGCGGCGAAACGCTGCTCGGGGTCGAATGCCTCTACGAGCGGACCGCTCTCGTAGCGGTTCGTATCGAACGTCAGATACTGGCCTCCGGGGCGCAGCAGTTGCTTGACGATCTCGTCGTTGCCGACACCCTGCAACGCGACGGCGGAGCCGCCGATGCAGGTGACCAGGGCAAGAAACGTAACAACGACGACGCGGTTGCTAAACAATCCTGAAGCTGCCTTTCATGATCGACCAGTGGCCGGGAAACGAGCAGAAAAACGTATAGCTGCCGGCGGCATCGAGGTCGCCTGTCGGGAAGCTAATGCTCGTCGACTCGCCGCCGCCGATGATCTTCGTCGCCGCGATTACGCGATCGTCGCCGCTCGGGACGTAGTTGCCCTCGAGACCGACGCCCATACCGGCGGTTGCGACGTCCTGAAAGTCAGCGTCCGTAGTCAGCACCCAGTTATGGCCCATGGCGGCCGCCGGGAGCTGGCCCGTATGCTTGAGGTTGATCGTTACCGACTCGCAGCTGGCTTCGACTTCGATCTCCGACACGCTGAACTGCAGCGAGTCGCCGACCTCGACGTCGAATTCACAGGCGGCAAACGCACCGTTGGCGAGCAGCAGCGGAAAAAGGGTCCAGAGTCGTTTCATAGCCAGGTTTCCTAGTGCACGCGGCGTCCGCCGTCGATTACGGCGAGGTGATCGTTCTTTGCCGTTGACGGCCGGGCAGATGGTGAGATTCGTTCCAGCCGCGCGAGCGTGTCGACGAGATCCTGCATGGCCGGCCGTACCAGGCGGATCGATGCGGGAGGCAGAACCGATGCCATGGCGGCGGCGTAGCCCGCTTCGCCGGCTTTCTGCAGGCTGCGGAGCCCTGTGACCAGTGCCTGCTCGTGGGGTGACAGACGGGGACAGTCAGGATTGTGCAGGATCAGACGCTCGTCGCTGGTGGCCAGGATGTGGTCCCAGACTCGCATCAGCGCGCGCAGCAGATGGCGGTCTGCAGGGCCGTCGAGCATGCCGGCAAGCCATTGCGGCGTCGGCTGTCCGTTGATGAGGCTCGACAGATACAGCCTCGACATCCAGAGCGTGCGTCGCATCAGACAGTCAGGCGGTGTTGACCCGGTCTCCGGGCCATAGAGTGCGTTCCATAACTCACTGTCGTTGACCATGTGTGTCTTCCCCGAATTGTGGCCCAAGTTGATACAAACAATAATGATAATGATTCGCATTTACAATAAGTATTTGACACAATTCCGGGTGTGACCGGAACGATGAATCGCAGGTTTGCTTGCACTAACGTGGATGCCGGTCGCGGCAGACGCTGAGACGGGCGCGAAGCGTCAATACCTATGCGTGGCAGTTTCTCGACGACGGTGACATGGCGCCGCGCGGCGGTACGACCGAGGGGCCTCCGGTCACGCTCGATCCCGAGGTCAGCGCTGAGTGGCTGGCGGTTCGGGAACCGGGTTTGTCAGCGCAGGAGCGCGACCGGCGGGCGATCCTCGCCATGGCGGGCGCTTATCGCACGAGTTTCGATTTCATCGAGACGGTGGGCTTCGTCGAGGGCTATACGCCACCGCGGCCGTATCAGTCCTGGGGCACCGAGTATGTCTATTGGAATGGTGTGGTAGATAGCTTCCCGGGTCAAAAAAAAGCGCCCGCGAAGGGCGCTTGATGCAGGGGAATGGATCGGGCCGCAATTTTGGGGACGGCGACCCGATCCGCTGCGAGGTCAATCGACAGTCGCAGAGACCATCGACGCGCGGGTTTCGGTGTGTTCGGAGAGGAGCGCCTCGATCGCCTCGCGTTCCTCTTCGGCCGTCGTTTCGTCGGCTTTCGCGGCCTGCTCGAACGTTCCGCTGATGATCGGCATGCCGTCGATCTCGGTGTTGAGTACCAGCGTGTGGCCGCTCGTGAGGCGTCGCTCCCAGGCGTCGCGGACGGCGGCCCAGTACTCATCGGTCTTAGCCCAGTACTCCCTCGCCGGCTCGAAGTCGTAGCCCGTGATGTTGCGGTAGTCGTTGAAGCCGAATTCGCGAACGAGCGTTTGCTGCGTCTCGCGGCCGTCGCGCACGGTCTTCGTGTTGTCCTGTTCGTGCGTCCAGCCGTTTGGCGTGATCGTGTGACGGTTCTCGGCGTTTATTACGTTGTAGTCGTCGCGGGTCGTGTGTTCGCGGCGCGGCAAAGGCCGCCAGGAGCGACCGCTGGTCCACGTCGATACGCCGTAGCGATGGTTCCACAGACCGGTGCCGCAATAGCGGGGGGCGTCCGATACTTCGTAGACGCACTGGGTCCAGGCTCTGCTGCCCGCGGCCTCGTCGATCGGTTCCATCTCCCAGGTCTGATCCGCCACGAAGTCGAAGCGCTCGCCGGCTTCGTAGGTCCAGTCCTGACGCCAGTGCTTGATGACGGCGCCGCCCGGCATCACGAGCAGGTGCTGCATCACGATCTTCCCGGGCGAGTCCTCGACCACCAGCACGACCTCGTAGCCGCCGGAGTCCTTGTCGTCCACGATCTCGTACCCGGCCTTGAGCGCTACCGTCTCCTGAAAGTGGAACGTGACGCGATACTCGCCCTGCATGGCGAGGATCGCGAGCCGGTCTTTGGCAAGCTTGTTCTCCGCCGCCCGAATCGCCGCGAAGTGCGGGTTCGGCGCGTACTCGTAGTCGGGTCCGCTGCTGTCGGCGATGGGCTCGCCCGTACTTGCACAGCCTGCCGCGATGACGGTGACGGGCAGCAGCGCCAGGTATTGCAGTTTCATGGGTGTCTCCTCGGATAGCGCTCGGTTTTCAGAAATTCCAGTCGACGGCGACGCTGAAGTTGCGTCCCGGACGGCGGAATCTGTCGGGGTTGGCGACGTCGGCGGGTACGCCCTGGACGTCGAGATAGGCGGTGTACTCGTGATCGGTCAGGTTGTAGACGCCAGCCGATAGCCGCAGCTGATCGGTCAGCCGCCAATAGCCAATCGCGTCGTAAATCACGTAGCCGGCCGGTTCCAGAAGCTCGTCGGCGCTCTCGTCGAGGTCGTCGGCCCCTTCGGCGCCGCGCGCGATCAGACTGCCGCCCCAACGGCCGTCGGGGTCGGCGTACTCGAGTCCGAGCACGCCATTGAGGGGAGCGACCGAGTTGATCGGGGCGCCGGTTTCGCGGTTCTCGCCGTCGGCGTATGCGGCGGACAGCCTCAGGCTGAGACCGTCGGGAAACAACGTCGGCGCGTAACGCCCCTGAAACTCAAGGCCCTCGATGTCGACTTCGTCGACGTTGACGGACTGGAAGATCAGCAACTGATTGATCGGATCGAAGCCCACGACCTGAAAAGACTCGATGAAGTCGTCGTAGCGCGTCGTGAACGCCGACACGTCGAAGCTCAGGCGCTCGCTGCCGAAGCGCAGGCCGAGTTCGTAGCCCTCGCTCGACTCGGAGCGCAGGTCAGGGTTAGGGATGGCGGTGTAGCCGAACTCGAAGTTAGTGAAGCCGACGTTGACGTCGTTGACCGGAGGCGCGCGGAAGCCCTGGGCATACTGCGCATAGAGCTGCCAGTTGTCTGTCATGTCCCACAGCACGCCGAACTTGGGCGAGACCTGGTCGTCGGTCAGACCGACCGACTCGATACCTGGGTTGTCGTCGATGAAGACGGTATCGGGCTTCGGGTCGAGCTCGTAGCGGTCCCAGCGAACTCCCGGCACGAGCGTGACCGCGCCCAATGCTATTCGGTCCTGGACGTATATCCCTAGACTGTCTGTGCGCGACTCCGGAAAATCGCGAATCGGGAATACGTCGGGCCCGACCTGGTTGGATGTCTGTCCGGTGAGAAGATCCAGTTCGACGCCGTCGCGGATCTGCGAGGTATCGGCGGTTTCGAACTCGATACCGTACGCGAGCTCGTGCTCCGCGCCAGCGAACGCGAACTCGTTGACCGCGTTGACTTCGAAGCCGATAAGCTCCTGCTCGAAGCGGAATGAGCGATTCCGCTCCTGGGCACCGGGCTGGCCCGCAATGAAGGTCTCCCGGGCCTCGAACGTGTTCTGCGTCGTCTCGCTGTCCTGCCAGAACGCCCGCCAGCGCAGATAGTCCGTTCCGAAGCGGCCGCCCAGCCACTCCTGCCCGACGCTTACGCGCGCTCGCCGGCGTTCGTCTTCCCCTTCGACGTCCGTTGTGTCGATAACGAACGGGAAGCCGAAACCGGCGGTGAAGTCCTGAACCCGTTCGAGCGATACGACGTCGGTTTCGCTTTGCGAGTCGAAGTAGTCGAGCGTCAGCCCGAGCCCGCCGTTGCTCATGTCGCCGAAATGCAGCTTGGCGAGAACGTTGATGCTCTCCGCATCGAGCGGGTCGGCGCCCGGGAAGTCGCGCTCGGCGCCGTCGCGTACGTTCACCCGCAGCATGCTTGCGATGTCTCCGCTTCTCAGCGCACCCGTGAAGCCGGCGACCGTGCTTTCGTCAACGCTGTTGTAACCGGCGTTTACGTCGAGGTAGCCGTTGCTGCCGCTGTCCCCGAGATAGTCCTCCGGCCCTTTGGTGATGTAGCTCACGACGCCGCCGATCGCATTCGAGCCAAAGACCGCGGACGCCGGGCCGCGCATGATCTCGAGCTGCTTAATGCTCTCGACGTCGACGAAGTCGCGGCTGGCGTTCGAGAAGCTGCCGATAGAAAACGCATCGGACGTTGCGACGCCGTCGATTTCGGTACGTACGCGATTGCCGCCGATGCCGCGAATCGAGAAGCCCGAAAAGCCGAAGCGGCTGCCCTGATCCACGACGTCGACGCCGGGCTCGTAGCGCACGAGATCGTCAATGTTCTGCGCGAGTTCGCGCTGGATGCGGGCGTCGTCGATTACCGTGACGCGGGTGGCGATCTCGGTAGTGGCCAGGGGACGTTTACTGGCTTCGACGGTAATCACGTCGAGTGCGACTTGCTCGTCCGGGTTTCCGGCATCGGCCGCGGCGGAGGCCGCCACGGACAGCCAGAGCAGTGAAGACAACATTCGGAATCTCCTAACGATGTCCGCGCTGGCGTGCTGGCGACCGGCTGGCTGGCGAGCGGGCTTACTTGGTCAGTATCAGTTTGTCGTTACGGGTGATGCGGAGCCGGTAGATCTCGCCCCGAAAGCGAATGGCCACTTCGCGCTGTCCGTTGAACAGCGTCCGCGCTTCGACCTGTGGGGGGCCGGACGGTTTAGCGTCGTGACTATCTGCCTTCTCACCCATGCATGAGAATGATAACGATTCTCATTGCCTTTGCAAGCCCGGCGAGTAGGGACTTTCCGAAGTGTGTGTTACGTCGTCCCCTGGACAATTCCAGCCATTGCCGCGGCGACGGCGTCAGGCGTCTTCGACAACGACAGCCGTACCGATGGCAAGCAGCTCCGCGGCGCCGCCCATCATCACGGATGTGGTGAACCGCGTCGCGACGATCGCATTGGCGCCGAGCATTGCGGCTTCCTCGACCATCCGGTCGAGCGACTGCTCGCGGCTCTCGGCAATGAGCTTTGCGTACTCGTGCACTTCGCCGCCCACGAGGTTGCGCAGGCCCGCCATGATGTCCTTGCCGATGTGCCGCGCGCGAATCGTATTGCCGCGCACGATCCCCAATGTCCTGACGATACGCTTGTTGGCGATGGTCTCACTGGTTACCACTATCATTGTCTAGATCCTTACGTTCTTGTACTTGTCCGACTTGCGCTCGATGAGCCGCTGGCGAAGCACCGAGATCAAAAGCCCGGCCAGACCGCCATAGATGCCCACGATGACGAGCTTGCCGAAGACGCCGATTTGATCGTCGAACAGCAGGCTCACGACGAAAGTCCCCGCCGCCAGCAGCAGGCCGCCGATGAACAGCGTCCAGCCGATGGCGGCCGTGACGCGGACGCTCGTGTCGTTCATGCGTTCTCCCCACGCGCCGGCGTCGAGCTCGCCGAGCCGGCTCTGCCCGATGCGCTGTCGAAGCGCCCGAAGCTCCTCGAGGTCCTTCCGGGTTTGCTCGCAGTCCTCGCAGTGCAGCTCGACGCGCTGCCTTTCCTGCTGCGTGAGTTCGTTGTCGATGTAGCCGGACAGCAGGTCGCCGATGTCATCACGGTGTTTCGTATCGTCATTTGACATGGTTGTTCAGTGCCTCTCTCATTGCGTTGCGCGCGCGGTGCAGCCGTGACATGACCGTGCCCGGAGGGATGTCGAGTACGACGCTGATTTCGGCGTAGCCGAGATCCAGATAGTCCCGCAGCACGAGGATTTGCCGTTGAGCGGGCGGCAGAGTGTCGAGCGCTCGCTGGATTTCCGAGTCCCGCTGTTCCGCTGCAAGCGCCGACTCCGGATCGGGTCCGGCGGCCGGAAGCGCATCCACCGTTTCCGTGTTGCTTCGGCGGCCGCGCAGCAGGTCGAGACAACGATTCCTGACGACGCGATAGAACCAGGGTTTGAGCGGCCCTTGTCTGGCGTCGTAGGCATCGGGTGCCGACAGCGCCTTGACCATGGCGTCCTGCACGGCATCCGCGGCATCGTCGCGGTTGCCGAGAATCTGGATCGCAAAGGCGTGTGCGCCGGCGCCGAGCCGGATGAGTTCGTGGTGCATGGGCTTCGTTTCCATTGCCGTCGGGACTTCTACGATCGAGCCGCCGCGATTATTCCCGAGCCGCCGGATTCCCTCAGCGATACTGCCTGTAAGTGATTGATTTAACGAATACAACAATTTGTTTCACGAGCTTGTCCGGTAACGGAGAAACGGTACACTTCGCTGTTTCCACATCGTCAAGCCGCAATCTGCCAACGAGGTCTGCCCATGTCACTGCGAACGATCCACTTGCCCGTACTCTGCGTTTCCCTGAGTCTTGCTGCCCTGGCGCTGGCCGCCGACGAAGCCGTCGACTTCGAAACCATCGATGAATCGATCGACACCCGCAAGGCGCTCATGGAGGACGTCGGAGCGGCGGCCAAGCCCGTCGGACTGATGCTGCGCGGTGAGCGGGACTACGACTGGACGGTCGCGCTCGAGTCGCTCCGCACCTGGCAGGACGTCGGCGGCGAGTTCGGCAAGCACTTCCCCGAGGGCAGCGAATCGGGCAGCGGGACCGAAGCGGCCCCGGCCATCTGGGAGGACCGCGAAGGTTTCGAGGCTGCGCTGACTGAGTGGAGCGAAGCGACCAGCTCGGCGATCGCCGCGGCACCGGCGACGCTCGACGAAGCGCGGCCCGTTCTCGGCGCCGTGTTCAATACCTGCAAGGATTGCCACGACGGCTACCGTATCGAAACGGACTAATCGGCAGACACGGCCGTGGGCGGCTGGATACGGCTGCTTCTCGCGCTCGTCGTCATCGCCGCTGCCGCCGGCTGGTGGCTGACGCGGCCGGTGACGCTCGGGCCGGAGGATCTGCCCGACTACACACCCGATGCGATCGCGGGCGAGCGGCAGTTCTGGGCCGGTGGTTGCGCGTCCTGCCATGCAAGCCCGGTGGACGGCAAACGCGCGCGCGGCGACGATAAGCTCAGGCTTGGCGGCGGGCTGGAACTCGAAACGCCGTACGGCGTGTTCCGTGTGCCGAACGTTTCGCCGCACCCCGACGACGGCATCGGCGGCTGGTCGATGCTCGACTTCGTCAACGCGATGCAGCGCGGCGTGGCGCCCGGTGGGAAGCACTACTACCCCTCGTTTCCCTATACCTCGTACGCGAAGATTCCGGTCCGTGACGTCATGGACCTCAAAGCCTACATCGACACGCTGCCGGCGGTGGCCGGCCGGATCGACGAGCATTCGCTCGGTTTCCCGTGGTCGGTCCGCCGCGGCCTCGGCCTGTGGAAACTTCGCTATCTCGACACCGAGCGCTTCGCCGGGCCGGGAGACGCACACGACCCGGTAGCCCGCGGCCGGCTGCTGGTCGAAGGCGCCGGACACTGCGGCGAGTGCCATACGCCGCGCGATCGTTTCGGCGGCATGGACCGTTCGCGCTGGCTGGCCGGAGGCCCGGACCCCGAGGGCAAGGGCCGCGTCCCCAACATCACGCCGGCCGGCGAGAATCTGGCCGACTGGTCCGCAAGCGACATCGCGTACTACCTCGAGAGCGGGTTCACTCCGGAATTCGATACCGTCGGCGGCACGATGGTGGCAGTGCAGGAGAACATGGCGCGCCTCGACAAAGCCGACCGCGACGCTATCGCCGCCTATCTGAAGGCCATACCTCCGGTCGAGTGACGCCGTCGCGTCAGCGCCGGCTGCCGAGCCGATTCAGGAGCAGCACCGGCAGGACGCCGATCGCGACGATCGTGAGTGCGGCCGTGGATGCTTCGGCCAGCCGCTCGTCGCCGGCAAGCCGATAGACGCGCGTTGCCAGCGTGTCGAAGTTGAACGGGCGGAGCATTAGCGTCGCGGGCAGTTCGCGCATCGCGTCGACGAAGACGAGCAGGCCCGCTGCCAGCAGGCTCGGCCGCATGAGCGGCAGGTGTACGCGGCGGAGAACGTCCATCCTGCCGGCACCGAGGCTTCGTGCCGCCGCGTCCATCGCCTCGGGTATCCCGGCGAAGCCCGCGTGCACGCTGTTGTACGACACGGTGAGGAAGCGGCAGACGTAAGCGTAGACGAGCAGCACCGTCGTTCCCGACAGTACCAGCCCGCCGCCGTAGCCGAGATGATCGCGCAGCCAGACCGTCAGGTTGCGATCCACCACGCCCAGCGGCCCCAGGAGTCCGACGGCCAGCAACATGCCCGGCAGCGCGTACCCGAGGGTGCCGATGCGAATGAGACCGTCACCGAGCTTGCCCGGCCGCTGGCGCTGGCTGTACGCCATCAGCACGGCGAGCAGCGTCGCCGCCAGTGCCGCGGCAAGCGATACGCTCACGCTGTTCCCGGCGTAGCCGATGAAGCGGCGGCCGAACAGAGGGTCGCCGCCCGACGTCAGCTTCAACGCCAGCAGGATCACGACCGGCAGGACGAAGCCGAAGGTCACCGGCAGCGCGCAGGCGAACGTGGCCAGCCAGGCGCGCGAACCCGTCAGGCGAATCCGGACCGCCCGCGACGTATCCCGCGCGTCCGGTCGCCCCCGGCGGCTGGCTTTCTCGAAGACGACGAGCGCAAGCACGAACAAAAGCATCAGCGCCGCGAGACGCAGCGCTGCCTGTTTGTCGCCGAGGCTGATCCAGGTCCGGTAGATGCCCGTGCTGAGCGTAGGCAGCGCGAAGTAATCGACGACCCCGAAATCCGCAAGCGTCTCCATGAGCACCAGCGCGAGGCCACCGGCAATCGCCGGGCGTGCCGCCGGCAACGCGACGCGGATGAAGGCGTGAAACGCCGTCAGACCGAGCACGCGCGCGGCCTCGAACGGCGCGGCCGAGCGGCCCGCGAAGCTTGCGCGGCACAGCAGATAGACGTACGGGTAGAGCACGATCGCAAGCATGACCGCGGCGCCTGGCAGCGAGCGTATGCCGCGTAGCGCGAACTCGTCGATGCCGAGTCCGAGAGCGGAGCGGAGCTGAGTCTGCAGCGGCCCGGAAACGTCGAGAAGGTCCGTGTACGCGTAGGCGACGACGTAGGCCGGGGCGGCAAGCGGCAGCACCAGCAGCCAGGACAGCGTGCCGCGTCCCGGAAAGTCGTATGCCGCGACGAGCCACGCCGCACCGACGCCGATCGCGAGCGATATGAGGCCGACGAGTACCATCAGGGCAAGCGTGTTCACCAGGTAGGAGGCCAGAACGGTCTCCTGAAGGTGCTGCCAGCCGTCGCTGCCCGGCATGAGTCCGCCGACGAGCACGGCGACGAGCGGCAGCGCAACGAGCGCGGCCGCCAGCACCGAGGGCAGAAGCCACAACAGGCTGGTACGCCTAGCGGGAACGGGCATAGACTTGGCGCCGCGGGCGCCGACCTCGGGATCGGGACGTCATCGGTCACGGACTATACATGCTGGTTTTCGATTCGATCACTCATCAATTCGACGGGGAGCCCGTGCTTCTCGACGTGAGCTTCACGGCGGAGCCGGGAGAGATTACCTGCGTAGTCGGCCCGTCGGGATGCGGAAAGACGACGCTGTTGCGTCTCGCGGCAGGGCTGATCGACGTGCAGGCCGGCCGGGTCGCGCTCGACGGCGAACTGCTTGCCGATGCTAGGACGAGCGTCCCGCCGGAGCGGCGTCCCGTCGGGCTCGTGTTTCAGGAGGGCGCGCTGTTTCCGCACCTGACGGTCGCGGACAACGTGGGCTTCGGTCTGAGCGGCAGGGATGCCGGCGACCGGGTCGGCGAGCTGCTGGGTCTGGTGGGGCTCGAAGCCTGCGCCGCGCGTTACCCGCACACGCTCTCGGGCGGTCAGCGCCAGCGGGTCGCTTTGGCGCGGGCGATGGCGCCCAGGCCGCGCGCGCTGTTGTTCGACGAGCCTTATGCAAACCTGGATCAGACGCTGCGCCGCGCGCTGCGCAGCGAAGCGCGGCAAAGTGTCCGCGATACGGGAACGATCGGCGTCTTCGTAACCCACGACCCCGACGACGTCATGGCGCTGGCGGATCGGGTCGTCGTGCTCGAGGAAGGCCGGGTTCTTCAGACGGGGACGCCGCGGGAGCTCTACGATCGTCCGGAAACGGCGGCCGTCGCGCGCCTGTTCGGCAACGCGGAGACTCTCGCCGCCGCGCTCGACGGCGATGTCGTGACGACTGCGTTCGGTGAGTGGCCGCTCAGCGCTCTGCGTTCGCCTCTGCCGCCGCCGTCCGATCGCTGGCTCGAACTCACGGTCCGGTCGGACGCGCTGACACTCGAGCGCGACGACAATGGACTCCCCATCGCCGATCTTCGCGTTGCCGGCCGCTCCGACCTCGCGGTCGTCGAGACCGCCGACGCGGCGCAGCTCAACGTCGAACTGGCGCGTCCGCACCAGTTCCGCCCGGGAGACCGGGTACGCGTGCTGCCCCTGAACGGGAGCGTTTTGGTGTCGACATCTGCGGATAAAATTGCGAATGCGACTCATTCGCAATAGACTCTCCCATCCCCCTGACTGTGAGCATCGCCTTATGCGTTCCCATTTTGTCGCCGGCATCGCGGCCGGCCTGATCCTGAGCGGCTGCGGACCGTCCGAAGACACGATGTCCGAAGAACCGGCGGAGCCGGCGGCGGACGAAGCGGTCGTCAACGTCTATTCGTCACGTCACTACGACACGGACCTGCGGCTCTACGACGACTTCACGGCGGCGACCGGGATCGAGGTCAATCTCATCGAGGCGGGCGCCGACGAACTCATCGAGCGGATTCAGAGCGAAGGCGAGTTCAGCCCGGCGGACCTGCTGATTACCGTCGACGCGGGGCGCCTGTGGCGCGCCGAGCAGGCGGGGATCTTCGCGGCCATTGACTCGGAATTGCTCGAGTCGCGGATACCCGCCCATCTTCGGCATCCGGACGGTCTCTGGTACGGTCTCTCGACGCGGGCGCGGGTCATCTTCTACAACAAGGCCGCCGGAATGCCCGAGCCGCTCGCGACCTATGCCGATCTCGCCGACCCGGCACATCGCGGCAAGCTGTGCATACGCTCATCGGGCAACATCTACAACATATCGCTTCTCGCAAGCATCATCTCGCGCTACGGCGCCGAGGGGGCCGGGCAATGGGCGACGGCGGTGACCGAAAACTTCGCGCGTCCGCCGCAGAGCAACGACACCGGCCAGATTCGCGCGGTCGCGAGCGGCGAGTGCGGTATCGCGGTCGCGAATACGTACTACGTGGCGCGCCTCGCGGCGTCCGAAGACGCCGAAGAGCGGGCGGTCGCCGATGCCGTCGGCGTCATATTTCCCGATCAGGAGCAAAGCGGAACGCACGTCAACGTCAGCGGGGCGGGCATCGTGAAGACGGCTCCGAACCGCGACAATGCAATACGCTTTCTGGAATACCTGACGAGCGATCAGGCACAGCGCTACTTCGCCGACGGCAATCACGAGTATCCGGCCGTCGCCACCGTCGACGGGTCGCCCGAGCTCGAAGCGCTCGGTGACTTCAGGGCCGACACGCTGAACGCCGCGGAGCTCGGCATTCACCAAGCCGAGGCGATTCGCGTATTCGATCGGTCCGGCTGGCCGTAGGGGAACGGCTGCCCGCGGCCGTGAACCCTTCGTACTCGGCCGTATCGTCGGTGAAGCGATACCGCGTGCTGCCCTTGAAGCGGTCGCTCTCCGTGAGACGGACGTAGCTGTCCCGCGGGTGGAAGGCGGATTCGCACTTGCAGAGCGATTGGCTTAATGTCGCGTGCAGCCTCGCCGGACGTGTGCAGAGGTTCTCCGGGTATCGTGCCAAAGGCCACTGTATTGAACCACGAGGAATTCGAAACGGTCGTCGAGCGCGCCGTGAGCGCGCTGCCCGCCTGGGTTCACGAGGCGCTGCACAACATCGACCTGTTGATCGAGGACGAGGCCGGCCCCGATCTGGATCCGGACGGGCAGGGCCTGCTCGGGCTGTACGTGGGGATACCGCTGGCAGAGCGCGGCGAGGCCGCCATGGGCGAGTTGCCGGACGTCGTCTATTTGTTTCGCAAGCCGCATCTCGCGCTGGGCCTGTCAGGGGCCGAACTCGAGGCGGAGATCGCGACGACGCTGATTCACGAAATCGCGCACTATTTCGGCTTCGACGACGACGAACTCGAACGTCTGGGCTGGGGCTGAACGCGGCAAAACTACCCTGACGGGGTGTAGGCTTGCGCGTGGATGTGACTGATTTTGTCGTTGAGCTGCAGCCGGTAGAAGTGCCGTAGTTCGCGAAGCGGCAGCCGGCCGCGGCGTTCGAGGCGTTGTCCGACGCGATAGCAGAAGCGTGCCGCGTAGTCGTTCGCCGCGCGGTAACGATCGCGCTCGTCGTCGTCGAGTTCATCCTTGAGGCGCGTTGCCTCGAACAGCGTGTGGTGGACTCGTTCGCGAAGTTCATCGTTTGCCTGTTCGAGCGCAAGCGTCATCGTCGTCAGGTACTTGTCGATCTCGGCCTGGAGTTCGAGCTCCAGCAGACTGACGCTTCGGTCGCGGCTGGCTTTCCAGGCCATGCAGTTGAAATGGCTGATTCCTTCGAGCACCTGCCAGAAATCGTCGAGCTGTCCGGCGTCGAGGCTGTTCAGCGGTGCGCCTGCCTCGAGACGCTCGAGCATGTCACCGTCGAGAAACAGCGACATGGACAGGCCCATGTCGTCTTCCGATACGAGGAGGGTCTCCTGGGTATTCGTCGCCAATGCGTCCTGGCTGAGTATTCTGGCAAGCGTCGGGTCGGTGATCAGGAAATCGCGCACGTCGTGCGCCATGTCGACCCGGTAGAGGTCCGCGAGGTGCTGCTGCAGTTCGGCGAGCATTCAGTGGACCGGCTTACCCGAGATCGGGACGATGCCCTTGTCGCGAAGAATGCGTTCGGCGCGCGGGCTCCCGGTCTTGCGCCACAGTTCGTAGGTGCGGACCAGGTCTTCCGCGGCGCTCGTGCCCCCGGCGTTCTCGCGCACTTCGTTCAGTACGTCGATGAGCACGCGAAACTTGCGCGCGAGTTCCAGGTAGACATCGGCAAACGCATTGCCGTGAAAGGTCCCGCGTGTCTCTTCGGACAGGGAACCGTAGGCGTTCTCGCCCATGTGCGTGTAGTAGTCGACGTCGACGGGTTTGTCGCGCAGGCTGTCGACGAAGAAGCCGGCAAAGAACAATGCAACGTCGCCGATGCGGCGCAGCGTTTGGGTTCGGTGTTCGGGTGAGGGCGCGTCGGCGGCGTCGGCCAGCATGAGTGCCAGCGGGCGGATGCCGTAGATTTCGCCGTCGTCTTCGTAAAGGTGTTCGGAGCGCGAAAAGAGCGTCATCATGTTGACGACGTAGTGCGTCGCGTGCGGATCGATCTCGACGCCCTGCTCGGACATGACCGTGTCGATCGATGTGCGGAAGTATTCCTGAAGATTGTGCACCGGCATGACCCGGCCACAAGCTGACCGTCGAACCATCCAGAACCTCCTTGCTCTTCTGGATACTATATTGGTCAAGGTATTAGTGTGATGCAATTCACCAAAACCGTTTGCCGGCGCCGCTCTGACCCAATTTTTCGAAGCGTGTTCGGTGTTAGCAGTCGCTGCTTCGTGCTGCCAGCAAAGCCACAGGCTGGCATCGGCGGCTTGCTTCCCCTACAGTGCGCGTCCCCGAACGCATCCAGGACAATGCAATGCGCATCGACGCAATTCCGATCGGCGACAATCCGCCGGACGACATCAACGTCATCATCGAGGTGACGCTTGGTGGGCAGCCGATAAAATACGAAATGGACAAGGAAGCGGGCACGCTGGTCGTGGATCGTTTCCTGTACACGCCGATGGCGTATCCCGGCAACTACGGTTTCGTGCCGCATACGCTCTCGGAGGACGGCGATCCGATCGACGTTCTCGTCTGCAACACGCGCGAGCTCGTGCCGGGCTGCCTCATCAACGTGCGGCCGATCGGCGTCCTGATCATGGAGGACAATGCCGGGCAGGACGAGAAGATCATCGCGGTACCGTCAACGCACGTGTCGCGGCGCTACGAGAAGACCACGGAGTACTCGGATCTGCCGCAAATCACGCTGCAGCAGATCGAGCACTTCTTCGAGCACTACAAAGATCTCGAACCCGGCAAGTGGGTGAAGATCGGCGGCTGGCACGGTTCCCGCGATGCGCGCGACATGATTCTCGCGGCTATCGAGCGCGGCAAGAAAAACGTCTAAGGTCGTTCAGAAGCGGAAGCCCATGGCGACGCGCGCGAGAAACGCGCTGTTGTCGTCGGTGAAGTCGACGCTTGCTTCCGGGGCGATGAACCAGCGATCCGTGAGCGGCATCGTGTAGCTGACCGCGACCCGAAACAGTCCCAGATCCTCCGTTTCCGTAAACTCGACGCCTGGTGCGAAGCTCAGACGCAGCGTGTCGAAGGGGCGGTAGACGATGGGAACGAGGAGCGCGGTGTTCGTATCGTTGCCGACGTCGATCGCCTCGATGAGACCGCCAACGCCCCAAAGGTCGGAAAAGCGGTATTCGTATTCGAGGCCGACGACCCTGGCGTCGTCGCTGTCGGTACTTGCGTTGCGTGTGTCGCCGCTGCCGACGACGACGGCGAAGTGCTGCGTGCCCCGACTGCCGGGGAACTCGCTGGCGTGACCGCTTGCCGTGAGCAGCAAGCCGGCCGCGGCCAGCGCGGGCAGCGCCCTAAAGGGCATCGAACCAGGCTTCCATCCGCCGACGTTCGGACGCGTCGGGCAGGCGGCCCTGTCCCGCGGCCAGGTTGTCGTCGACGTGCCGCGCTTTCGTCATGCCCGGGATCACGACGGTGACCGCGGGATGCGCCAGCACGTACTTGAGCATGAACTGGGCCCAGGAGCTGCAGTCGAATTCCGCCGCCCACTCGGGCAGCGGCTGCTCGCCAACGGCGTCGAACAGGCGGCCGCCGCCGAAGGCGCGATTGACGATCACGCCTACGCCCCGGTCGGCCGCAAGCGGCAGCATGCGCTCGGCGGACTCGCGCTGTTCCAGCGAGTAGTTGATCTGAATGAAATCGAGTTCGTGCGCCTTAACGATACGCTCCATCTCGGCGTACTGGCCTTGCCGATGCGTCGTGATGCCCGTGTAGCGCACTTTGCCGGCTTCTTTCCACTCGGCAACGAGCGGCACGTTGTCCTCCCAGCCGATCAGGTTGTGAACCTGCATGAGATCGACCTGATCGACGCGGAGCTTCTCGAGCGACGAACCCATCTGTTCGATCGACGCCTTGCGGTTGTCGCGATCGACCTTCGTGGCGATGAACAGATCGTTGCGGATGCCCAGACTCGCGATCAGATCGCCCAGCACGGTCTCGGACGTGCGATACATCGGGGCCGTGTCGACCACGCGGCCACCGAGCGAGTGGAAGCGCTCGAGCGCGGCGACGAGCGGCGCGCGGCTTGCGGCGCTCTCGTCCACGCCGTAGCGGACGGTGCCGACGCCGATCGCCGGAATCGTTTCCCCGGACGAGGGGATCTTTCGCTCCATCGGGCCGCTCGTTGCCGCGAAGAGCGCAGGCGCTCCGAGTGTGCCGAGCGCGCTCAAGCCCAGTGCCGCCGTCGTAAACTCCCGCCGATTGATGCCAGACATTTGAGACTCCTCCGTTTTTTAGGCCAGGCCCTGATCAGCCGCGCATTTCCTCGAGTTCGAGGCCGCGGGTCTCGTGAACCATCAGCGTCACGAAGGCGATCGACAGCGCTGCGCACACCGTATAGAAACCGTAAGCGCCCGCCAGACCGATCGAACCCAGCATGATCGGGAACGTCATCGTGATCGCGAAATTGGAGCCCCATTGTGCCAGTCCGGCGACCGCAAGTCCGGTGCCGCGAATCTGGTTCGGAAACATCTCGCCGAGCATGACCCACATGATGGGACCCCAGGAGAAGTTGAAGAACATCACATAGGCGTTGGCGGCAATGAGCGCCACGGGCCCCAGAGCGCCGGTCAGGACGAGCGACCCGTCCGCGGCGGTGTCGGCCTGCGCGAACACCCAGGTAACGATCGCCAGCGTGACGGCCATGCCGATCGAGCCGGCAAGCAGCAGCGGCTTGCGGCCGATCCGGTCGACGAGCAGCACGGTCACAGTCACGGCGGCGATGCTGAGTCCGCCGCTCAGGATGTTGATCATGAGCGCATCGCTTTCGGTGAAACCGACGGATTGCCACAGGACGGCGCCGTAGTAGAACACGACGTTGATGCCGACGAGCTGCTGCAGCGTTGCAAGCCCGAGCCCGACCCAGACGAGCCGCCGCAGCCGGCCGGTATGCGGATCGAGGAGGTCGCGAAAGCGCGGCCGGTGCCTGTCGGTGGCAAGCGAGGCGGTAATCTCGTCGACTTTGATGACGGCAGCACTCTGCCCGGACAGGCGTTCGAGCACGATCAGCGCCTGCTCGCGCCGCTCGGAGAGGACCAGAAAACGCGGGCTCTCCGGAATGAACATGAGAGCCAGCAGGAAAATGCTGGCCGGAACGAGCTCGAACCAGAACATCCAGCGCCAGGCCTCGAAGCCCCACCAGAACTCCGCGGTCGAGGCGCCTGCGGCGGCCGCGATCGCATAGTTCGACAGGAAAGCGGCGAACAGCCCGCTGATGATCGCGATCTGCTGCACGGTCGCCAGTGCGCCACGGAAGTGGGCGGGCGCCACTTCGCTGATGTAAGCTGGCGCCAGAACGCTTGCGGCGCCGACAGCAAGCCCGCCCAGCATCCGGTACATCACGAACTCCGCCGAGCCTGAGGCGATGCCCGAGCCCCAGGCGCTGACGATGAAAAGCACCGCGGCGATACGCATGATGAAGCGGCGGCCGAAACGGTCGGCGAGCCGGCCGGCAAAGAATGCGCCGGCCGCGCAGCCGAGGAGCATCGAAGCTACGTTGAATCCGGTGCCGACGTTGTCGGCGTCGAACGCAAGACGCAGGCCGTCGACGGTGCCGTTGATGACGCCCGAGTCGAAGCCGAACAGGAAGCCGCCGATCGTCGCGATACAGCTGATCAGAACTACGTAGGCGGTACTGCCGGCCGCGCCGGCCGCCGTGGAGGTTTGCTTCAAGCCGGAATCCCTGGCGCTGCCCTGTCGCACCCCGGGGTGCGTTGGCGCCGCATAATAGCGTATCTTGCTAGTCTCCTGTCCGGCCACTGCGTTGTACAACGCGCTGCGGGACGGGACACCAGGCCTGCTGATCACCGGGAGAGACGCATCGATGCCGAGGAGCTTCCTCTTCGTACCAGCCGACAGCGAGCGCAAGCTCGGGAAGGCCGCCGACGTTCCGGCCGATGCACTGATTCTCGACCTCGAAGATGCCGTGACGGCTACCGAGCGGCCGAAGGCGCGTGCGCTGGCGGCCGAGTTCCTGAAGGAACGGGACCGCGTCTGGGTGCGGATCAATCCGATGGGGACCGAGGCGGCAGGTCAGGACCTGGACGCCGTGATGCCCGGTGCCCCCGCCGGCATCGTTCTGCCGAAGCCGCCGAGCGCCGACGCGGCCGTCAAGCTGGCGTCGCTGCTCGATCGTCTCGAGGATCAGCACGGCATTCCGCACGGCAGCACCCGGATACTGCCGCTCTGCACGGAGCACCCGCGCGCGCTGTTTACGCTCGACAGCTACATCGGCAGCACGACCCGCTTGGCCGGGCTCTCCTGGGGCGCCGAGGATCTGTCGGCCGCGGTCGGAGCCCGTGCCAATCGGGAGGCAGGCGGCCGCTGGCTGCCCACTTTCGAGATGGCACGGTCGCTGTGCCTGGTCGCTGCGGCGGCCGCCCACGTGCCCGCGTTCGATACGGTATTCACGGATTTCCGCGATGCTGACGGGCTGGCAGGGTACGCGGGCAACGCCCGCCGCGACGGGTTTGCGGGCATGCTGGCGATCCATCCCGCCCAGGTGGAGATCATCAACGAGGCGTTTACGCCCACGCCTCAGGAGATCGAGGAAGCCCGTGAGATCGTCCGGCTGTTTGCGGAAAACCCGGAAGCCGGCGCGCTGGCACTGGACGGGAGGATGATCGATCGGCCGCATTTGGCCCAGGCCGAGCGTCTGTTGTCTCAGACTGAAGGCTAATACACAACGGGGCACGAACGCGGTACAACAGCCGCAAACCGAGTATCAGGTCCGCGAGAAAACCTAGAGGGGGGCCAACGGATGCAAACGAAGTATCAGGTCCGCGAGAAAACCTAGAGGGGGTAACAGCAATGGAACGAAACAGGCACCCGGTCAGCGATGCGGTACGCAAGCGCGCGTGGGTCGACGCGGACGGCTACGCGGAGATGTACCGGCAGTCGATCGAGGACCCTGAAACCTTCTGGGCGGAGCAGGCCAAACGCATCGACTGGATCAGGCCGTTCACGACCGTCAAGGACGTCTCTTTCGCCAAAGACGACCTGCACATCCGCTGGTTCGCGGACGGGTCGCTCAACGTGTGCTACAACTGCGTCGACCGGCATCTGCCGGACAGGGCCGACGACGTCGCGATCATCTGGGAGGGCGACGAGCCGGACCGCGATCTCAAGATCACCTATGGCGAACTGCATGGCAGAGTCTGCCGCTTCGCGAACTCGCTCAAAGCGCTGGGCGCGAAGAAGGGCGATCGCATTACGATTTACATGCCGATGATTCCGGAGGCCGCCGTGGCGATGCTGGCCTGCGCCCGCATCGGCGCCGTGCACTCGGTCGTGTTCGGCGGCTTTTCTCCGGACGCGCTCGCCGGCCGGATCCACGACTGCGAATCGACGATCGTCATCACCGCCGACGAAGGCGTCCGCGGTGGACGCAAAGTGCCGCTAAAGGCCAACGTCGATGCCGCGGCGACGCGCGACGAGGTCACCACGCTCGAGAAGGTACTCGTTGTGAAGAACACCGGGGCCGACATCGGCTGGGTGGAAGGCCGGGATCACTGGCTGCACGAGGTCGAGGGGAGCGTCGACGCGGACTGCCCCTGTGAGGAGATGGGCGCGGAGGACCCGCTGTTCATCCTCTACACCTCGGGTTCGACGGGCCAGCCCAAGGGCGTGCTGCACACGAGCGGCGGCTATCTCGTTTACGCGGCGATGACGCATCAATACGTTTTCGACTACCACCCGGGCGACGTGTACTGGTGCACTGCCGATGTCGGTTGGGTGACCGGCCACAGCTACATCGTCTACGGTCCGCTGGCGAACGGCGCGATAACGCTGATGTTCGAGGGCGTGCCCAACTATCCGGGCTCGTCGCGCTTCTGGGAGGTCTGCGACAAACACGAGGTCAACATCTGCTACACGGCCCCGACCGCGATCCGCGCACTGATGCGCGAGGGCGACGAGCCCGTGCAGAAGACTTCGCGCAAGAGTCTGCGTTTGCTGGGTTCCGTCGGCGAACCGATCAACCCGGAGGCGTGGGAGTGGTACTACAACGTCGTCGGCGATGGCCGCTGCCCGATAGTGGATACGTGGTGGCAGACGGAGACCGGCGGCATTCTGATCACGCCGCTGCCCGGCGCCACCGACCTCAAGCCCGGTTCCGCGACGCTGCCGTTTTTCGGCGTCGAGCCGGCGATCGTCGATGGCGAGGGCAAGGAAATCGAGGGCGCAGCAGCGGGCAACCTCGCGATTACGGATAGCTGGCCCGGGCAGATGCGCACCGTGTACGGCGACCACCAGCGTTTCATCGATACTTACTTCTCTACTTTCGACAACATGTACTTCACCGGCGACGGCGCCGAGCGCGACGAAGACGGCTACTACTGGATCACGGGACGGGTCGACGACGTGCTCAACGTGTCCGGGCACCGCATGGGAACGGCGGAAGTCGAAAGCGCGCTGGTCGCGCATCCGGCCGTCGCGGAGGCCGCCGTCGTGGGCTATCCGCACGACATCAAAGGGCAGGGCATTTATGCCTACATCACTTTGATGGACGGCAGCGAACCCAGCGACGATCTGTATGCGGAACTGCAGCAGTGGGTCCGCAAGGAGATCGGTCCAATCGCGAAGCCGGATCTGATCCAGTGGGCGCCCGGGCTGCCGAAGACCCGATCAGGCAAGATCATGCGCCGGATCCTGAGGAAGGTCGCGGAGAACGAGTACGGCAATCTCGGCGACACCTCGACGCTGGCGGACCCGGGTGTCGTCGATCATCTGATCGAGAATCGCATGAACCGCAGTTAAGCCGTGCAGCGCTGCTTTACCAGCATCCTGAGCGCGAATGTCGACGCATCGGCCGCGTTCTACGAGCGGCTCTTCGGCATGCGCCGGCATTTCGATTCGGATTGGTTCGTCATTCTCACGCATCCCGACGTGGACGGGCTGGAGTTGGGCATCCTGGAACGGGCAAACGCTATCGTGCCGGCCTCGGCGAGGGCGGCTCCGGCCGGAGTGATGGTGACGTTCGTCGTGGCCGACTGCGAAGCGGTGTGGGCGCGTGCCGGCCAGCTGTCGGCCGAACTCGTCGAACCGCCGACCGATATGCCCTACGGACAGCGGCGGGCGTTGTTCCGCGATCCTGACGGCACACTGATCGACGTCAGTTCGCCCTTGACCGCGCTTTAGCGTAGCGCGCCATGCGTCTGGAGCTCAACGACATCCTCGTGCAGACGGCGATCGCGCACGCCGGCTGCACCGTGGAAGACATCTTCACCGAATGCCTGGCGCGCCGGGTCGGCGGCCTGCCCTATCGCAACGACGACGACGAGATCGTCGGCCGCGTGTCCGTTCGGCACACGCTGAAGGAAACCTGCGTGCCCGACTACATGGTCAAGGGCGCGCACATTCTGGGCGACGAGCTTCAGGCGGTAAACATGTCCCGCGAGTTCATCGACGAAGTGCTGACACATTCGGTGGAGCAATACGTGTTGGAAGACTATACGGTGCTGCCGCCGAACGTGCCGTTGATCAAGGCGTTGGCGACCTTTGAGCAAAACGACTCCGAGTACGTCTTCGTCATGGACGGGTCGAACTACCTCGGCGCGGTCACGCGAATCGGCATCGTGCAGCTGATGCTCGAGCGGCATAAAGTCTGAGTAGCGTGGCGTAAGCATGATGCAGGACACGGCCATGCTCGTTTCCGCCGGCGTCCTGCTGGTGTCCTACGTGCTGATTTTCACCGAGATCGTTCATCGCACGATCGCGGCGATCGCGGGTGCTGTCGCGATGGTCGGGATCGGTCACGCGATGGGCTTCTATTCGCAGGAGGCCGCCGTCATGGCCGTCGACGCCAACACGGTGTTCCTGCTGCTCGGCATGATGGTTATCGTTGCGGTACTGCGGCCAACCGGTGCGTTCGAGTATGCAGCGATTCGTATTGCAAAGCTCGCGGGCGGCCGGCCGGCCGTGCTTCTCGTCGCGCTCGGCTTCGCCGTCAGCGTCATCAGCATGGTGCTCGACAACGTCACGACGATCATCGCCTTCGCGCCGATCACCGTGCTGATTACCCGCATACTGCACCTCAATCCGATGCCGTATCTGGTCAGCGCGGCGATGCTGTCGAACGTCGGCGGCGCCGCAACGCTCGTTGGCGATCCCCCGAACATCATGATCGGCGGCGCCGCGGGCCTGAGTTTCATGGACTTCATCGTGCACATGGGACCGCCCGTTGCCGCCGTGTGGCTGGTTACCGTCAGTCTGCTGCTCGTGATGTTCCGTGGCCAGCTCGTACTCGACGGCTCTCTCAGGACCATGGATCTCGATGAAAGCCGTGCGATCCGCGACATGCCGAATCTCAAACGCGCGCTGACGGGGCTGGCAATCGTCGTTGCGCTGTTCTTCACGCATCATCCGCTGGGAATCTATCCGTCCTTCGCCGCGCTGCTCGGCGTCGCGCTGCTGCTGCTGCTTGCGCGGCCGGACCCGGAGCGCGTTTTCGCGGACATCCACTGGTCGATGCTGCTGTTCTTCGCGGGCCTGTTCGTGATCGTCGGCGGCGTCGAGGCATCGGGTCTGCTCGACGTGTTCGGAGCGGAACTCGGGAAAATGGCGCTGGAGCCGGGGCAGCTGATCGTGACCGCGGTCGTCCTGATGTGGGTTGCGGCACTATTGAGTGCGCTCGTCGACAACATCCCGTTCACCGTGACGATGATTCCGATCATCGCCGGGCTCGAGCAGCAGGGCGTCAACGCGATGCCGCTGTGGTGGGCGCTGGCGCTCGGGGTGGGAATCGGTGGCAACACCACGCACCTTGGCGCAACGGCGAACATCGTGACAGTCACCGAACTCGAGGACTGCGGCATTCCTCACGCCCGCGTGTCGCCGCTCAGGTGGTTGCGTATCGGCCTGCCCACGGCCCTCGTCGGCCTTTCCGTCGCGACGCTCGTGTTCGTGGCCTTCTTCGAGCACTTTCTTTAGAAGCGGTTTTGAGATAGTTCGTTGCCTGCTATCCGTGCGCATCAGTGAGAAGCCCGGAATCGCCGAATCGATAGCGCCGTGAGGTCGCAAAGTATTTCTGAGACCCTGGCAACCGTTTCAACATCGAACGCCGGCGCTTCGGATCAGCTGGCCTTCTTCGAGCTCGCGCCTGGCGAGTTGGCTGCCTGTGGGCCTCCGTTCGCCGGGGCGGGTCCTGGCTTCGGCGCCATGGTGTTGCGCTTCGCGTCGTTGATCGCACGCTCGTAAGCGCTGACGAACTCTTCGGCAAGCACCTGCGGAAAACGCGATCCGCCGCCGTCGATGAGGACCGGGTAGAGCTCTGCGTACATCTGCCAGTACTTGAGCTGGTTGAGAGCGCCGATCAACGGTCTGCGGCTCAACGTCCGATCGAAGTTCGCCTGCAGCTCGTCCGGATCGAACTGCCCGGCGAATTCCGTGAAGGCGGCCGCCATGGCTTCGAGAAAGGCGTCCTGGTGAAACAACAGGTCGCGACAGACTTCGCGCACGGAATCGCGCGGCCCCAGATACTCGCCCTCACGGCCCACGAGTAGCTGCTTGATCGAGTCGCCGGTGTTTTCCGACAGCTTGAGCGGATTGTTGTGCCGCGGCAGCACCGTTGTCTGCTCGAGCCGGAACGTATCCTTGAGATTAGCGCGACTCTCGATGAGTTTGTCGGTCCCCGCAACGAACTCGCGCAGGACTTCCCCGGCGTTCTGCATGATTTCGGCTTTGCTTGCCGCGGGATGCAGATCCGTCCGCGAGAGGCCGAGGCCGTCGAGGAAACAATCGAACAGATCGTCCGCCGTGATGTCGAGGTCCGGCGGCGGCGGCGGTGCGAGATTCTCGCGAGGCTCCTCGAGCTCAGGCTGGGGTTCGCTCTCCAGGCGCCGGTTGGCGGTCAGCCGGCCGGCGCCAAACAGGGCCGATTGAAACTCGTCGTCGCCGGTGATCTCGTCCTCGTCGAGCAGGGCAATCCCGGTCTTCAGCGTTACCTCGGGAACGAGCTGCTCGATGTTATCCGGGACGACCGTGGCCGGGGACGGCTCCGGCAGCGCCAGGTCCTCGCCTTCGTCGATTTCGACCGTAAGCTCGAAATCGCCCATCCGGAGGCGGTCGCCGTTGAACAGCCGCCGCGGATTGCCTTTGCCCAAAGGCTCGTATTCGTCGTTGACGTAGACGCCGTTCGAGCTGGTGTCCGCGAGAAAGTAGGCACCGCCCTTGACGTCGATCGTCGCATGGCGCCCCGAGATATAGCGGTCGGGGTCCGGCAGTATCCAGTCGTTCTCCAACGACCGGCCGATTGTGCCGCCCCTGTCGCGGAAGATGCGGACGGCGTCGTCACCGACGATTTCACGGTGTTCGCTGACGATTTCGAGCTTTAGCGGCATACGGAAGCTGTAGTTCCCGGAATCTAGCGACAAATTGTCCTCCCATTGGCGGGCATGCGCTGAGGAACGGTTCACATAATCGCCGACCGCAGGTCGGCGGCGGATTCGGGTCGGAGTGGAGCGATTCGGCTACACTAGCCTGAAATGAGCAAACAACCACTCTACAAGGTCATTTTCCTGAGCCAGGGGCAGGTCTTCGAGATCTATGCCCGCAAGATCGATCAGGGGGCGATGTTCGGCTTCGTCGGCGTCGAGGAACTCGTGTTCGGCGAACGGAGTACCGTCGTCGTCGATCCCTCCGAGGAGAAGATCAAGGCCGAATTCGCGGACGTGCGCCGGACCTATCTGCCGATGCACTCCGTGCTGCGGATCGACGAAGTCGACAAGCAGGGCAAGGTCAAAGTCACGAAAGCGGAAGGGGGCAACGTGGCGCAGTTCCCCATGCCCATCTATACGCCCGGCGACAACAATTCCTGATGCGGCCGCGCCTCGAGGCCGAGATTTCCCCGGCCTGGCGGGTCTTGTATCATCCACGGCGCGCCCGAAACCCAGGCTGACCACCGGATTGTCGTTTGTCGATACCTGCCACTGAACCCGCCTTGCGGCCGGTCACTGACCTGCTGGAGTTGCCCGGGCAGCGCGCTCTTTCGGGATTCCGGCTCGAGAGGCTTGCCGGGCGGCTCTCTGACGTCGACTCCAGCGTCAGGACTGTCGAGGCGCGCTACGTGTACTTCGTCGAGCTACTCGCGCCGCTGACCGACGGCGAACGCGCGCGGCTCGACGCGCTGCTGATCGGCGAGGATGCCGTCGCCGACCTGCCGGAAGAGGCTCTCAGCTGTTTCGTTGTGCCGCGGCCGGGCACCGTATCGCCCTGGTCGAGCAAGGCGACCGACATCGCCCGTGCCTGCGATCTCGATTCAGTGCGCCGCGTCGAACGCGGTGTCCAATACGCCGTCGAACTGGGTCGGAGTCCGGCCGAAGGCGCGCTGGCCGCGCTCGCGCCGGTGCTGCACGATCGCATGACGGAGGCCGTGCTGACCGACAGCGGCGAAGCGGCCCGCCTGTTTGCCGAACACCCCGCCGAGCCGCTGGGTTCCGTTGCGCTGGGCGACGACGGCGAGACCGCGCTCCGGCGCGCTAACGACGAACTCGGGCTGGCGCTGGCCGACGACGAGATCGCGTATCTGGTCACAAAGTACACAGAACTCGGACGCGACCCCACCGACGCGGAACTGATGATGTTCGCGCAGGCCAATTCGGAACACTGCCGGCACAAGATTTTCAACGCCAGCTGGACGATCGACGGCGAGGATCGCGACGAGCGCCTGTTCGCGATGATTCGAACGACCACCGACGCCAGCCCGGACGGCGTTAAGTCCGCCTATTCGGACAACGCCGCCGTGATCGAAGGATTCACGGCGCCGCGGCTGATCGCGGCGCCGGAAGACAGACGGTATCGGTCCGCGGACGAGCCGATCCACATACTGATGAAGGTCGAAACGCACAACCACCCGACCGCCATTTCGCCATTCCCCGGGGCGGCGACCGGCGCCGGCGGCGAAATCCGTGACGAAGGGGCGACCGGACTCGGCGCGAAGCCCAAAGCCGGGCTGACCGGCTTCAGCGTGTCGCACCTGCGCGTTCCCGGTTACGCACAGCCCTGGGAGGTCGACTTTCCGCACCCCGAGCGCATGGCTACGCCGCTCGAGATCATGCTCGACGGGCCGATCGGTGCCGCCGCGTTCAACAACGAATTCGGCCGTCCGAATCTTTGCGGTTACTTCCGCACTTTCGAAGCCGCGGTGCCCGGGCTGCCGGAGCGCGAGATCCGCGGCTACCACAAGCCGATCATGATCGCCGGCGGCGTGGGCAACGTACGGGAGGAGCACGCGAGGAAGCGCGACGTGCCCGTCGGCGCGAGGGTCGTCGTCATCGGCGGTCCCGCGATGCTGATCGGACTCGGCGGCGGCGCCGCATCGAGTCTCGCCAGCGGGACGTCGGCCGAAGACCTGGACTTCGCGTCCGTGCAGCGCGGCAATCCCGAGATGCAGCGGCGCGCGCAGGAGGTCATCGATCGCTGCTGGTCGATGGGCACGGACAACCCCATCCTTCTGATTCACGACGTGGGAGCCGGCGGCCTGTCCAACGCCGTGCCCGAGGCCGTGGATCACAGCAAGCACGGCGCGACTATCGAGCTGCGCGAGATCGCGAACGCGGAGCCCGGGATGTCGCCGATGGGCATCTGGTGCAACGAAGCGCAGGAACGGTATGTGCTGATCGTCGGCGACGACCGCATCGACGAGTTCCGCGCGATCTGTGCGCGCGAGCGCTGTCCGATATCCGTAATCGGTACGCTGACCTCGGACGGCCGGCTGACGGTCACCGATCGCGCGTTCGACAATCGCGTCGTCGACATGCCGATGGACATGCTGCTCGGCAATCCGCCGAAGATGCACCGCGACGTGCGCCGCGACGATGTCGCCGCCGTGCCGCTCGACCTCGGCGGAATCGAGATCGATGACGCGATCCTCCGGGTCTTGAGGTTTCCGGCCGTCGCCGACAAGTCGTTTCTGGTCCACATCGGGGACCGCACTGTCGGGGGCTTAAGCGTCAGGGATCAACTCGTCGGGCCCTGGCAGGTGCCCGTGAGCGACGTCGCGATCACCGCAAGCAGCTTCGAGGCCGACTGCGGGGAGGCCATGGCCATGGGCGAGCGCACGCCTCTGGCCGTGACGAACGCGCCGGCCTCCGGGCGGATGGCGATTGCCGAAGCCATCACGAATATTGTCGCGGCGCCGATCGAATCGATCGGCAAGGTTCGTCTTTCGGCGAACTGGATGGCCGCCGCGGGGCACGCGGGCGAGGATGCGCGCCTCTTCGAGACGGTCAGGGCGATAGCGACCGGGTTTTGCCAGGAGCTCGGCATCGCGATTCCGGTAGGCAAGGATTCGCTGTCGATGCGGGCGCGCTTCGATGCCGATGGCGAGGAGCACCAGGTCGTGGCGCCGGTCTCGCTGATCGTGTCGGCGTTCGCACCGGTTGCCGACGTGCACCGGCACCTGACGCCCGAGCTTCGGCGCGTTGACGAGCCCAGCTACCTGCTGCTGTTCGATCTGGGCGAAGGCCGCAATCGCCTCGGCGGTTCGGCGCTTGCGCAGGCCCATCGGCGGCCGGGCGGCGAGACGCCGGACATCGCGTCGCCGGCGGCTCTGAAGCAGTTTTTCGCGGCCGTTCAGGAACTCAACGATCGCGGCATGCTGCTGGCCTACCACGACCGGAGCGACGGCGGGCTCGTCGCGGCCGTCTGCGAGATGATGTTTGCGAGTCGTCTCGGGGTTTCGCTCAAACTGTCGTCGTCCGGCAGCGCTCTGTTGGGCGAGCTCTTCTCCGAGGAGGCCGGCGCGATCGTGCAGGTCGCCAAGTCGCGGCTTCCGCAGGTGCAGATGATTCTCGATCGTCACGGCGTACTGTGTACGGCGATCGGGCGTGTCGAGGAGACGCCGGCGCTGACGATCCGCGCCGACGATCGGCTCATCACGCGGATCGATCGCGCGACGCTCGAGCGCGAATGGTCGGAACTCAGTTTTCGAATGCAGGCATTGCGCGACAATCCGAAAACGGCGCGCGAGGAATACGATCGCAAACTCGACGATGCCGATCCCGGCCTGAACGTGAGTCTGAGCTTCAGCCCGGGCGAGGACGTCGCGCGGCCGTTTCGCGGCACGGCGGGTCCGCGTGTGGCGATACTCCGCGAGCAGGGCGTGAACAGTCAGTACGAGATGGCCAACGCGTTCCTCAAAGCCGGTTTCGTGCCGGTCGACGTTCACATGAGCGATCTGCTCGAAGGCCGCGATACGCTGGCCGGCTACCAGGGAGTCGTGGCCTGCGGCGGCTTCTCTTTCGGCGACGTGCTCGGCGCCGGCGGCGGCTGGGCGAAGTCGATCCTGTTCCACAACCGGACGCGGGACGACTTTCAGGCGTTTTTCGAACGCAGCGACAGTTTCGCGCTCGGCGTCTGCAACGGCTGTCAGATGTTCTCCCACCTCAAGGATCTGATCCCGGGTGCGGGGCACTGGCCGCGGTTCCTCAGGAACCGCTCCGAGCAGTTCGAGGCGCGCCTGAGTCTCGTCGAGGTCGTCGAGAGCCCGTCGCTGTTCCTCGCCGGCATGGCCGGCTCGCGACTGCCGATTGCGACGTCGCACGGAGAAGGGCGCGCCGAGTTCGAGAGCGATGCCGCCCGGTTTGCGGCGTCGTATACCGTCGCCTTGCGCTACGTGGACAACTACGGACGAGTCGCCGACCGCTATCCGGCCAACCCGAACGGTTCGGTCGACGGCATCTGCGGGCTCAGCAGCGAGGACGGTCGCGTCACGATCATGATGCCGCACCCGGAGCGGGTCGCACTGACGCGGCAGCATTCCTGGCATCCAGCCGACTGGGGCCGGGACGGACCGTGGATGCGGATGTTTCGTAATCTGCGCGTGGCGGTCGGGTGAACGACGAGCGGCTGGAGCCGATATCGCTGCTCAAGTGGTTCGTCCGGGAGCAGCCGGCACTCCTGGTGTCGTTGCTCTACCTGTTCGCGTCGGGTATCGGCATGTACTTCTCATGGCGCTATCTGCGGCACTTCGGCATCGACTTTTTCGACTACGCGCAAGTCAGCGATTTCCTGCTGGCGTCGCTCAAGGAACCGATCACGTGGACGCTCGTCGCGGGTCTCGTGTTGGTGATGCTGCTGGACAACTGGATGAGCCGGGCCTGGGGGAGCAAGCCGCGCGGCCGGTTGACGCGCTGGTACGGCACGCCGCGCTACCGGCGTCTGAATTACATGGTGTTTCTGGGTCTCATCGTGCTGTACATGACGGTTTTCGCCGACCGAAAGGCCGAGGACACCCTGAGCGGCGACTATCTGATCGTTACGCTACGGCTGGCGGAGAGCGGCACTGTCGACCAGCGCGCGCTGCTGGGAACGACGTCGAGCTACGTCTTTACCTTCGATCCTGACGCGTTGTCGGCGAACGTGTATCCGGTCGAGGCGATAGAGGCGCTCGAGCTGCCGGCCATCGACAACGCGCAACAGCCGTAGTCGCAGGGTCGCCGCTCTCCAGTCGGGTCAGACCGCCTGCGGGCTCGCCGATGCCTGGTCGTTCTCGTTCTCCGCCTCGCGCGTGAAGAAGTGACGTACCTTGATGGCGCGCGTCAGCTTGCCGCGGCGCACGAAGCACTGATACAGAAAGTCCTTCATGACTTCGAGCAGCACGCCTGCCTGCACGCGGTTCAACAGCGGCATGTCGTCTTCCTCGCCCGATTCGAACAGGATCGTTTTGATCGGCAGAAACGTCTCGTCGTCGATCTCGGCGATGTCCTGAGCGGCCATGACCTCCTCGAATGCGCGGAGTTTGCCGCCCTCGCCGAGCGCGGCGAATGCAGACAGCGCCGTCCGGCGGCACATCGACGCAAACGCGTTGAAGTTGTTTCCGGAGTAACAGGCCAGCGCTTCGCGTAACAGCACCTGCGTTTGCGGCGGGAGGTACGAATACGCGAAACGCTCTTTCGGCCGTTCGAGCTCGACGAAGTTCTGGTACAGCTCGACGGCGTCGTCCGCGTAGCGCTTGACGGCGAAGCGCAAAAAAACGGGCGCCCGGCATGCGTCGCACTGATACACCATGCCGACGTGCTTCGGACGGTGCTTCAGGAGCTGAGCCGCGGACGGCGTACTTTGCGGCCGCATGTGAGCGAACACACCGCAGTACGGGCATTCCATGGCCATGGCGTCGTCGGACCCGCGTACCAGCCCGTGTTGCTGCGTGATCGAAATCGACATATCGCTCGTTGTTTACCCTTGTATGGCGGCCGGTTGTTATGTCATCCCGGGTTGCACGAGTATGCACTATCGCGCCGCGAACGCGAGACCGGCTTCGACATAATCTGTGCGTTCGCGCTCAGCGTTCGCCCCATGCGCCAATCGCGTCGCGTGCGGCGTCGTTCGCCGGCCGGGCAAGCAGCGCGTCCCGACTCATACTTATCTCGTAGCGTGCGCCGTTCGCCATTGGCAGGTAGGTTGCGGTGCCGTAATACGCGTCGACGCCCGGCAAGAGCAACGGGTAGTCGTTCGCAAGCTGCCAGACGTCGAGTGCGGTCGTTTCCGACAGCGCATGCACAGTGCGCTCGCGCGACAGCTCGCGCTCGACGTCGGTGTAGCGCCCGCTCAGTCGCTCGAGACGGTAGATCGGATCGAGGCCCAGTATCGTGGCAGGCGGTGTCCAGCTCACGACCCTCGCGTCGAGCTGCCACTCGTCGCCGCTCAGCGTCACGATCCGGTCGCGCTCGCCCTCGATCATCAGGCGCACTTCGTAGCGCTCATCGCCGACTGCGATGAATTCGATCGTGCCCACTGTCTGCTCGCTCGTAAGTCGCCCATAGCTTGCATAGCTGACAGCGAGGATCGCGCCGATGGCGCAGAGCGAACCGGTCGTCAAGCCGCCCGCGGCAGCGCCCCCGGCGCGGACGATGCGGCCGCGGCGGAGCTGCCGCAATGTGGAGAACACGAAGTACACCGCCAGGAACGCGAGGGTCAGTGTGGCGATGAGCAGCGTGTTCACGGTGGGACCCGATGATCCTAGGCGTCCAGACGCTTGTACTTGATGCGGTGCGGGCTGTCGGCATCGGCGCCCAGCCGCCGCTTCCGATCCTCTTCGTAGTCCGCGTAGTTGCCGGCGAAGAACACGACCTCGGAGTTGCCCTCGAAGGCCAGAATGTGCGTCGCAATGCGATCCAGGAACCAGCGGTCGTGAGAGATGACGACCGCGGAACCGGGAAACTCGAGCAAGGCCTCTTCGAGCGCCCGCAGGGTCTCCACGTCCAGATCGTTGGTCGGCTCGTCGAGCAGGAGGAGATTGCCGCCCGAGCGAAGCGTCTTGGCGAGATGGACGCGGTTCCTTTCGCCGCCGGACAACAGGCCGATCTTTTTCTGCTGCTCGCTGCCGCGGAAATTGAAGCGCCCGACGTAGGCGCGCGAGGACGTCTCGTAGTTCCCCACCTTGATGAGGTCCTGGCCTTCGGAGATTTCCTCCCAAACGCTCTTGCCGTCGTTGAGGGCGTCGCGCGACTGATCGACGCTTGCAAGCTCGACGGTGTCGCCGAGCCGGATCGTGCCGGCGTCGGCCTCCTGCTCGCCCGTCAGCATGCGGAAGAAGGTCGTTTTACCGGCGCCGTTCGGGCCGATCACACCCATGATGCCGCCCGGTGGCAGGCTCAGCTCCAGGCCGTCGATCAAAAGGCGCTCGCCAAAGCCCTTCTTCAGTCCCTCGACTTCGATGACGACGTCCCCGAGCCGCGGCCCGGGCGGGATATAGATCTCGTTGGTTTCGTTGCGAGCCTGGTAGCCCGGACTGGAGATTTCCTCGAACTGACGCAGCCGGGCTTTGGATTTGGCCTGGCGGCCCTTGGGATTCGAGCGAACCCATTCGAGTTCGGCCTGCATCGCCTTCCGGCGGGCTTTCTCGCTGGCTTCCTCCTGTTTCAGGCGCTGCTCCTTCTGCGCAAGCCAGGACGAGTAGTTCCCTTCCCACGGAATGCCGTGGCCGCGGTCGAGTTCGAGAATCCAGCCCGCGACGTTGTCGAGGAAGTAGCGGTCGTGGGTCACCGCAATGACCGTGCCCGGGTATTCGTCGAGGAAGCGCTCGAGCCAGGCGACCGACTCCGCGTCGAGGTGGTTGGTCGGCTCGTCGAGTAGCAGCATGTCCGGTTGCGATAAGAGCAGCCGGCACAGCGCGACGCGCCGCCGCTCGCCGCCCGACAGCTTGCTCACGTCGGCATCCCACGGCGGCAGCCGGAGCGCATCGGCAGCGATCTCGAGTTTTCGCTCGAGCTCCCAGGCGCCGGCCGCGTCGATGGCGTCCTGCAGCTTGCCCTGCTCCTCCAGCAGTGCGTTCATTTCGTCGTCCGACATCGGCTCGGCAAAGCGCATGCTGATCTCGTTGAAGCGGTCCACGAGCGCTTTGGTTTCGGCGACGCCTTCCTCGACGTTGCCGCGCACGTCCTTCGACGCATCCAGTTCCGGTTCCTGCGGCAGATAGCCGATGTTGATGCCGGGCTGCGGCCGCGCCTCGCCGTCGAACTCCTTGTCGATGCCGGCCATGATCCTAAGAAGGGTCGACTTGCCCGAGCCGTTGAGGCCGAGCACCCCGATCTTCGCGCCGGGGAAAAACGACAGCGATATGTCACGAATGATAAACCGCTTCGGCGGCACCACTTTCGCTACCCGGTTCATCGTGTAGATGTATTGCGCCATGTAGGGGCTTGCCTTGCCTTCGGTACTTGTGGAGGCCGCATTATCCGGTATGCTGCCGATCGTGCAAGCAAACCGCGAACCGGCATGAGTTCCCCCGTCCTCGTCTATCGGGGTGCGGCGATCGCGCGCTACGGCTTCGGCGAATCGCATCCCTTCGGCCCCGATCGGCACGACGTGTTTCACGCCGAGCTGGCCGCCGGCAAACTCGGCGATGCCATAGCTTACGGACATCCGCGCGAGGCCAGCGTGGACGAACTGCTGCTCTTTCATACGGCGGACCACATAGACCGCGTGTCCCGGCTCTCGGTCGAGGGCACGGGCTGGCTCGACGACGGCGATACGCCGGCCGTGCCCGGGATCTTCGAGGCGGCTGCCCATGTCGTCGGTACGACGCTTGCCGCGGTCGACGCGGTCATGGCGGGGGAGGTCAGCCGCGCGTTCTCGCCGATTGCCGGTCTGCATCACGCCGCTCGCGATCGGGCCGCCGGCTTCTGCGTGTTCAACGACTGCGGCGTTGCGGCCGAATATCTGCGTTCGCATCACGGCCTCAGGCGCATCGCGTACGTCGACATCGACGCTCATCATGGCGACGGTGTGTTCTACGGTTTCGAGAGCGATCCGGACCTGGCGTTTGCGGACATTCACGAGGACGGCCGTTACCTCTATCCGGGAACCGGTGCGGCGACCGAGACGGGCACGGGCAAGGCGACGGGTACGAAGCTCAATTTGCCGCTGGCGCCCGGGGCTGACGACGATGCGTTTCGGGTCGCGTGGAAGGAGGTCGAGGACTACCTGGAAGCCGCGGCGCCGGAGTTCATCCTGTTTCAATGCGGTGCCGACAGTCTCGCCGGCGACCCCATCACCCACCTGCAGTTCAGCGAGGCGGCGCACGCCGAGGCAGCGGCTTCGCTGTGCCGGATCGCGGACCGCCACGCCGGGGGCCGCATCGTGGCGACCGGCGGCGGCGGCTACAACCGGCGCAATCTCGCGAGAGCCTGGACCCGGGTCGTGCAGGCGTTCGCCGAGGCCTGAAGCGCCCCCGGCCGGCGGCTGCCATCGGCGCTCCGAACGCGGTACCATTCGCGGTCGTTCCGCCGGTCGCTCGCTTAAGTTCCCGGCCTGCGCTTTTTCCGATCCATCCTCAAGGCATGCCCTCGCTATGTTAGCTACCTTTCCCACCATCGAAACCTTCGATCCAGAACTTGCCGCAGCCCTCGCCGCGGAAGCGCGCCGTCAGGAGGAGCATATCGAGCTGATCGCGTCAGAGAACTACGCGAGTCAGCGGGTTCTGGAAGCACAGGGCTCGCTCCTGACCAACAAGTACGCCGAAGGTTATCCGGGCAAACGCTACTACGGCGGCTGCGAGTACGTGGACGAAGCCGAGCGTCTGGCGATCGAGCGCGCAAAACAGCTGTTCGGAGCGGACTATGCGAACGTGCAGCCGCACTCGGGCTCGCAGGCCAACGCGGCGATCACGATGGCGCTGATCGATCCGGGCGACACGCTGCTCGGGATGAGTCTCGCCGAAGGCGGTCACCTGACGCACGGGGTGAAGGTCAACTTCTCCGGCCGGCTATACAACGCCGTGCAGTACGGCATCGATCACGAGACGGCCCTGATCGACTACGATCAGGTCGCGGCGCTTGCCGCCGAGCACAAACCCAAACTCATCATCGCCGGCTTTTCCGCTTATTCGCGCGTCGTCGACTGGCAGCGGTTTCGGGAGATTGCAGATGACGTCGGTGCCTGGCTGCACGTCGACATGGCTCACGTCGCGGGTCTCGTCGCAACGGGTCACTATCCGAATCCGGTGCCTTACGCCGACGTCGTCACCACGACCACGCACAAGACGCTGCGCGGACCGCGCGGCGGACTCATCCTCGCGAAAAAGAACGACGACGTGACGAAGAAGTTCAACTCGCTGGTGTTCCCGGGTACGCAGGGCGGCCCGCTGATGCACGTCATTGCCGCCAAGGCCGTGGCCTTCAAGGAGGCGCTGGAGCCGTCGTTTCGCGACTATCAGCAGCGGGTCTGCGACAACGCGAACGTAATGGCGGCCGTGCTCGACGAACGCGGCTATCCGATCGTGTCCGGAGGCACCGACAATCATCTGATGCTCGTCAGCCTGATCGACAAAGGCTTAACGGGCAAAGACGCCGACGCGGCTCTGGGGCTTGCCAACATCACCGTCAACAAGAACGCCGTGCCGAACGATCCGGAATCGCCGTTCGTGACCAGCGGTCTGCGCCTGGGTACGCCCGCGATCACGACCCGCGGTTTCGGGCCCGACGAAGTTCGTACGGTATCCGGCTGGATTGCCGACGTGCTCGACGATCTGAGCAACGAAGGCACGATCGCCCGGGTGAAAGCCGACGTCATCGAGCTTTGCCGGCGGTTTCCCGTGTACGCCTGAGTCGCCGCGGTTCGCTTCCAATGCACTGCCCGTTCTGCGGCCACGAGGAAACCAAGGTCATCGACTCGCGGCTTGCGGGCGAGGGCAGGCAGGTCAGACGACGGCGGCAGTGCCTGAATTGCCACGAGCGCTTCACGACCTTCGAGTCCGCGGAGCTCGTCATGCCGCGCCTCGTCAAGAGCGACAACACCCGCCAGCCCTTCGACGAGGACAAGCTCCGCAGCAGCATGTCCCGTGCGCTCGAGAAGCGGCCGGTCGCGAGCAGCGAGCTCGAGCAGGCGATCGGCCGTCTCGTGCACAGGCTGCGTACGATGGGCGAACGGGAGGTCCCCTCACGGCTGGTTGGCGATCTCGTCATGGAAGAGCTCCGCAAGCTCGACGAAGTTGCCTACGTTCGCTTCGCTTCCGTTTACCGGCAGTTTCAGGACGTCACGGAGTTCGAGGAGGAGATCAAGCGGCTCCAGGAAATCTCGGAAACCGCCGCCAATCGCGAGCAGATGTCGCTGTTGCCCGATCTGCTCGGCAGCAAGAAGTCCTGATCGTGTCGTTCTCCGCCGAAGACAGCCGGCACATGGCGCAGGCTTTGAAGCTTGCCGCCCGCGGTCGCTACAGCGCGCGGCCGAATCCCATCGTCGGCTGCGTTTTGGTACGCGACGGCGAGGTCCTGGCGGAAGGGTTCCACGCAAGGACCGGCGAGGCGCATGCTGAGATCGTCGCCCTGGAGGCCGCCGGCGAAGCCCGCGGCGCGACGGCTTACGTAACGCTCGAGCCCTGCGCGCATCATGGGCGCACGGGGCCTTGCGTCGAGGCGCTGATCGATGCGGGTGTGAGTCGCGTCGTCGCGGCAATGACGGATCCGAATCCCGCCGTAGGTGGCCGCGGGCTCTTGCGGCTGGCCGAAGCCGGCGTCGCGACAGCGACGGGACTGTTCGAAGCGGAAGCGGCGGCGCTCAACCGCGGTTTCATCAGGCGGATGGTGTCCGGGCGGCCGTTCGTCCGCGTCAAGATCGCGGCGGGTCTCGACGGCGCAACGGCCATGGCAAGTGGCGAGAGCCAGTGGATTACGGGCCCCGAGGCGCGTGCCGACGTGCAGCGGCTGCGGGCCGCGGCCGGGGCGATACTCACGGGTATCGGCACCGTGCTGGCCGACGATCCGCGACTCGACGTGCGCGACGCCGCGCTGCCGATCCCCGACCAGCCCCTGCGCGCGGTGCTGGACACTGACCTGCGCACGCCGGTGGGCGCGGAGCTGTTGCGTCCGCCCGGGTCCGCCCGGATTTACTATTGCGGCGACAACGTGCGCGGCGATCTCGAGGACGCCGGCGCCACGCTCGTGCCCGTCGCCGAACGTCGCGGACATGTGGATCTTGGCGCCGTCCTGGACGACCTGGGCAGACTGGAGATCAACGACGTCCTCGTCGAGGCCGGCGCGATGCTTGCGGGCGCGTTCGCGGCGGAGGGGCTCGTCGACGAGTACGTGATTTACCAGGCGCCGGTTTTCCTCGGCAGCGAAACGCGGCCCATGCTGACGACGCCCGCGTGGCAGCGTCTCTCGCAAGCCGCGGCGCTCGACGTTGCAGACCGGCGCATGCTCGGCAGGGACATGAAGATAACCGCCCGGCCGCGCGGCGGAACGACAGACTGAGGGTTGGAATGTTTACGGGAATCGTCAAGGCGAAAGGGAGCATCGAATCGATGACGCCGACCGGCGGGGACGTCAGGTTGACGGTTCGCTCCGCCGGCCTGTCCTGGAAGGACTACGAAGTCGGCGAGAGCATTGCCGTCAACGGCGTCTGTCTGACCGCGGTCCGGCTGGGCGCGGACGGCTTTGCGACCGACGTTTCGAACGAGACACTGAGCGTCACGGCGCTGGGCGATCTCGCCCCCGGTTCGTCCGTCAACCTGGAACCGTCATTGACTGCAAGCGACCGGCTCGGCGGGCATCTGGTCTCGGGTCACGTCGACTGCGTCGGTGTCGTCGCGTCGCGCGAAGAGGATGCACGCTCGATCCGGTTCGACTTCGAACTGCCGGCGGCTTTCGCGCGCTACGTGGCGAGGAAAGGGTCGATCTGCATCGACGGCGTCAGCCTTACCATCAATGCAGTAAAGTCAAATCGCTTCTCGGTGAATATCATTCCGCACACGGCCGACGTTACGATCATCGGCGGCTATCGGCAGGGCACGCGCGTCAACATCGAAGTCGATCTGCTGGCCCGCTACGTCGAACGGCTGCTCGATCCGGACGCCGGCGGACTTTCGCTCGACAAGCTGAGAGAGCACGGCTATGCATGAGGCCTTCAGTCCGATCGAAGACATCATCGCCGACATCCGCGACGGCAAGATGGTCATCATGGTCGACGACGAGGATCGCGAGAACGAGGGCGATCTCCTGATGGCGGCCGAAAACGTGCGGCCCGAAGACGTGAACTACATGGCGACGCACGGCCGCGGCCTGATATGTCTCACCTTGTCGCGTGAGCGCTGCGCGCAGCTACGCCTGCCGCTGATGGTCAACGAGACGGATATGCACCACGCGACGAACTTCACCGTGTCCATCGAAGCGGCCGAGGGCATCACGACCGGGATATCGGCGCACGACCGCGCCATGACGATCCGCGCCGCCGTCGCGCCCGACGCCAAGCCCGAGGACTTGTCGCAGCCCGGCCACATCTTTCCGGTCATGGCGCAGCCGGGCGGCGTGCTGACGCGCGCCGGGCATACGGAGGCGGGCTGCGATCTCGCGCGGCTTGCCGGACTCGAACCGTCGGCGGTCATCGTCGAAATCCTCAACGAGGACGGCAGCATGGCGCGGCGGCCCGATCTCGAGCGCTTTGCAAGCGAGCGCGGTATCCGCATCGGTACGATTGCCGACCTGATCCGCTATCGCCTCGAGAAGGAGCACAACGTCGAGCGCATCTCGGATACCCTGGTCGATACCCGGCACGGCGAGTTTCGCATGATCTGCTACGACGATCTGATCAATCGCGCCGTGCACGTGGCGCTTGTACGCGGCGATATCTCGAATCACGACAACCCGCTCGTGCGCGTGCATCTGCAGGATACGCTCGGGGATGTGCTCGGCGTGCAGAGCGATACGCTCGGCTGGCCGATCGACAGCGCTATCGAGCGCATCGCGCGCGAGGAGGCCGGTGTGCTCGTCGTACTGCGCGAGCAGGAGAGTTCGCGGGAGCTGATGGAGGCGGTCGAGCGCATCGCCGGCCGGGCCGGCCGCAACGCGGGAGACGACGAAGGCGGCGGCAGCGTGCTGCGCACCTACGGCGTCGGCGCCCAGATTCTCCGCGATCTCGGCCTTAAGCGAATCCGTGTATTATCGGCGCCCAAGAACATGTACGCGATCTCCGGTTTCGACCTCGAGATCACCGAATACGTCTGACGGCGTCCCGACCCGGTCTCAACGGCTTTCTATGGACAAGATCAAAATCACGGCGGGCGACGCCGTCGTTCGCGACGCGCGTATCGTCATTGTGGCGGCTCGCTTCAACGAGTTCGTCGTCGAGTCCCTGATCCGTGGGGCCGTTCACACACTCACGAGCCACGGCGCGCAGGACGGCGATATCGAGATCGTGCGCGTACCCGGCGCCTTCGAGATGCCGGTCGTCGTGGACCGGGTGGCCGCGTCCCGTCGGCCGGACGGGATCGTCGCGCTCGGCGCGGTCATCCGCGGCGGGACGCCGCACTTCGAGTACGTGGCGGGCGAGTGCATCCGCGGCGTGTCGGCGGCGGCGCTGAAGCACGGCGTTCCGGTCGGTTTCGGCGTGCTGACGGTCGACACGATCGAGCAGGCGATCGAGCGGGCCGGCACCAAAGCGGGGAACAAGGGAGAAGAGGCGGCGCTTGCCGTCATCGAGACGATCAACCTCCTGCGCCGCCTCGACTGAAGGCGCGCCCATGAGCAAGCAGAACTCGGCAGGCGCAAGAACCCGGGCGCGCGAGTTACTCGTGCAGGCTCTTTATCAGCATCAACTGGCAGGCCACGATGCGGCCGAACTGCTCGATCAGTTCCACGAGCAGGCGGCCTACGAGCGCGTGGACCAGGAGTTTTTCGACGGCGCGCTGCCCGATATCCTCAGTTCGCGGAGTGAACTCGAAGTGCACATCGAGTCCGCGATCGACCGGCCGCTCGGGCAGCTCGATCCGGTTGAGCTGGCCATCCTGCTGATCGGTTTCTACGAGCTGAAGCAGCGCATCGACGTACCCTACCGCGTGGTGATCAACGAAAGCGTCAATCTGGCGCGGCGCTTTGGCGCCATCGAAAGCCACAAATACGTCAACGCCTGCCTCGACAGCGGAGCGAGGTCACTGCGGGCGGTCGAAGTGCAGGCCCGTGGATGAGTTCGGGCTGATCGATCGCTACTTCGCCCGGGCGCGCACCGACGAGAGCGTGCGCGTGGGCATCGGCGACGACGGCGCGGTGCTGACGACGCCTGAGCCCGGCCGCGAACTCGTGGCCGCCACGGATACCTTGATCGAAGGTGTGCACTTCCCGGAGAACGTGGATTCATGGTGTGTCGGCTGGCGCGCGGTGATGGTAAACCTGTCTGACTTCGCGGCGATGGGGGCGGACCCGCGCTGGATGACGCTGGCGCTGTCCCTGCCGGAAGCGAACGCGGCCTGGCTCGACGGCTTTGCCAGCGGTTTGTTCGAGGCCGCGGCCAGTGATGGCGTGCAGCTCGTGGGCGGGGACACGACGCGCGGCAAAGGCCTCGTGATCAGTATTCAGGTGATTGGCGACGTGCCCGAGGGCGAGGCACTCCTGCGGAGCACGGCTTCACCCGGCGACCGTCTCTTCGTGACCGGCACGCCCGGGGACGCGGCGGCCGGGCTCGACGAATTCGATCAGACGGATGCCAGCGAGCGTTTGCGCCGGCGTTTTCTCGAACCGACCGCGCGCGTCGCGTACGGACGGCGGCTGCGCGGCCGGGCGAGTGCCGCGATCGATCTGTCGGACGGGCTGTACGCCGATCTGAACCGGTTGCTCACGGCAAGCGGTGTCGGCGCCGTTGTCGATCTCGATCGCCTGCCGCTGTCGGCGGACCTCGCCGCGCGCTACCCGCGCGCGCAGCAGCTGCGTTTCGCGCTGTCCGGCGGCGACGACTACGAGCTGCTGTTCACGGCGGCGGGCGATCGTGTGCCCGAATCGACCGAGCATCGGGTTACCGGGATCGGCCGCATCGTCGAGGGCGCCGGTATCGAGTGCCGCGATGGCGGGAAGCCCGTCGCCTATACCGACGACGGCTACCTGCATTTCGAATGAGCGACGAGCAGCGAAAGCTGAGACGGCAGGTGCTCGAGGATCCGTTGCATTTTGTCGCATTCGGTTTCGGTACCGGGCTTGCCCCGAAGGCGCCCGGAACGGTCGGCTCGCTCGTCGCCTTCCCGCTGTTCTGGGCAACCGTATACCTTGGGCCGGCGGCACAACTCGGCATCGCCGCCGCGCTGTTCGTTTTCGGCATCTGGCTATGCGGTGAATCGGCGAACAAACTCGGCGTGCACGATCACGGCGGCATCGTCTGGGACGAGATCGCGGGTATGTACATAACGCTGCTGGTCGCGCCACCGACGGCCTTAGGATGGGTCGCCGCGTTCGCTCTGTTCCGGTTCTTCGACATCGTCAAACCCTGGCCGATTCGGGACCTGGATCACAGACTGCGCGGAGGGCTCGGAATTATGCTGGATGACCTCGTCGCCGCCCTGTATGCCGCATCGTTACTGGGTTTTTACAGGTGGTTCGTGATCTAGTGTCCTGATCGGAAAGTACATCGGAAGTACAAATGGCCAGCTCCGTCAGCGAAATCAAGCGCCCGAACGACATGCCGGAAAAGATCGGCAAATACGTCATCATCAACAAGATCGGGAAGGGCAGCACGGGGACGGTCTACCTGTCTCACGACCCGTATTACCGGCGCGATGTGGCCATCAAGGTCTACAACATCGAAGAGGACGCCGATCCGGAGCGCGCGCGCGTTTCGCGCAAGATGTTCTTCAACGAAGCGCACATGGTCGGGATGCTCCAGCATCCGAACATCATGCCGATCTACGATGCCGGCGAGGAAGACGGCTCGTATTATGTCGTCACCGAGCACATCCAGGGCGCGCGCACGCTGGCCGCGTATTGCCGTCCCGACAACCTGCTGCGGGTCGACGACGTCGTCGAGATCATCTACAAGTGCGCGAAGGCGCTGCACTACGCTCACGGCAGGGGCGTCATCCACCGCGACATCAAGCCGTCGAACGTGATGCTCACGATCGACAACGACGTGCGCATCATCGATTTCGGAATCGCGATCGTCAACGACTCCGAGGTCTCGCGAATCGAAGGCATCGCCGGCAGTCCGAGCTACATGTCGCCTGAGCAGGTGCAGTCGGAAGAGCTCACGCAACGGTCCGATCTGTATTCGCTGGGCGCCGTCATGTATGAGCTCCTGACCGGTTTCCGGCCCTTCCGCGCGGACAATCTGTCGAAGCTGCTGCATCAAATCGTCTACGCGACGCCGCCGCCCATCCATACCTATCGCGACGATCTGCCCGAGGAGCTCGAGCACGTCGTGGCGATGACGATGCAAAAGAACCCGGACACGCGCCCCGCCAGCGGTGCTGCGATGGCCGCCGACCTGACCCGCGTCTACAAAGACTTGAGGCAGAAGTACGACAGCCTCGATAATCAGGAGCACTTCGACCTGCTGAGGACGCTGACGTTCTTCCACGAGTTCTCGCACGCCGAGATCTGGGAGGTTTTGCGGGCCTCGGATTGGCACGAGTACCGGGACGACGAAGACATCGTCCGCGAGGGCGAGATTGACGATCGCTTCTACATCATCGTGTCCGGCAAGGTCACGGTAGAGGCCAACGGCCATGTCGTCGGCGCGCTGGAAAGTGGTGAGTGTTTCGGCGAAACGAGCTACGTGCGCGGCGCCAAGCGTCAGGCATCGATCAAGGCCGACGGGGCCGTGACGATTCTGCGCGTCAGCTCGACGCTCATGGAACAGGTGAGCTCATCCTGTCAGCTCCGCTTCAACAAGGTGTTCCTGCGCTCGCTGATCACCCGCCTGCAGGGCAACGGCGGCGCCAATACCTAGTCCATCGACTATTGAGGGGCGCGTTTCGCATTTCGCCTCGGCACCTGTAGACTGAGATTCGTCCTGCTTGCCCCATACGAGGACGCATCCATGGCAGTCCTACGCCTCTCATTCGCAGCCTTACTGCTGGCTGTACTAAACCCCGTCGTTGCTTCGGACCTCGCCGAGTCTGTCGAGAAAGACTACGACGACTATCTCTGGCCGCTGTTCGATCACTTCCATCGCAACCCCGAGCTCTCGCTGGTCGAGTTCGAGACCGCGGCGCGCATGGCACAAGAGCTCAGAGCCGCGGGTTTCGACGTAACCGAAAACGTCGGCGGTACCGGCGTCGTCGCGATGCTCGAGAACGGCGAAGGGCCGCTCGTCATGATGCGCGCGGACATGGACGGTCTGCCGGTCCGGGAGAGATCGGGTCTCGAGAACGCCTCGACCAAACAGCAGGAAGACCCGATCACGGGCAACATGGTCTATACGATGCATGCGTGTGGACACGACGTGCACATCACGAGCCTGGTCGGTACCGCCCGGCAGATGGTAGCGCGCAAGGATCAGTGGTCCGGAACGCTGATGCTGGTCGTGCAGCCCGCCGAGGAACGCGTTCTCGGTGCGAAGGCCATGCGGGACGACGGAATCTACGAGCGCTTCGGCACGCCTGAGTACGCCTTTGCCCTGCACATCAGTTCATCGCACGTAGCCGGCGCAATCAACGTCCTCGAGGGCAGTCCGTTCGCCGGCGCCGATACCGTCGACATCATCGTTCACGGGATGGGCACGCACGGCGCCTCACCGCATCGCGGCAAGGATCCGGTCGTGCTCGGCAGCAAGATCGTGCTGGCGCTGCAGACGCTCGTCTCGCGCGAGCTGCCGCCGCGCGATCCGGGCGTGATCACCGTCGGGTCGTTCCATGCCGGGACCAAGCACAACATCATTTCGGATCGGGCTCACCTGCAGCTGACGGTGCGCAACACGAGTCTCGAAACGCGCCAGATACTCCTGGACGGCATCCGCCGCGTCGCCGAGAACATGGGCCGGGTTGCCGGCCTGCCCGAAGACAAGCTGCCGGAAGTGATCGTCAGCGAGGAGTCGGTCCCGCCGACGATCAACAGCGCCGCGCTGGCGGCGCGGCTCAGGGAGGCGTGGGTCGAGGAACTGGGTCGGGATCGTGTCGTCAGCATACAGCCGACCGGCATGGGCGCCGAGGATTTCCCGGTATTCACGCTGGATCCCGCGATACCGTCTGTGTACTGGCAGGTCGGCGGTACGCCCCAGGCCGATTTCGACCGGGAGGCCGCGGGCGGAGAGCCGGTGCCCAGTCACCACTCACCGTTGTTCAAAATCGAGCCGGAAGTGTCGGTCCGGGCAAGCGTCGAGTCGACCGTTGTCGCGCTGCTCGAGATGATGCCGCGGCGCTGATCGATCGATACCGAACGTCAGTCGTCGTCGTCCTCAGCGAACGTCTCGAGCTGCTCGCCGCCGGTGTCCTTGAGGAGGATTTCGACCTTTTGTTCGGCATCCCGCAGCGCGGTCTGGCAGGCCCGGGTCAGCTTGATGCCCTCCTCGAAGCGCTGCATGGCTTTCTCCAGCGGCAGGTCGCCGGACTCGAGCTCGTCGACGATCTTTTCAAGGCTCTGGAGGCTTTTTTCGAGATTGGCTGGCTTGCTGGCGCTCATGACGGTATCCGTGGTGAACGCCCGTACGCTAACCGCCGCCGCAGCCCGCCGCAACCTATCCGGGCTACGCTGGTGCATTCGTCCGCGACCCCCGATCGCAAATTGACTCACGCGCGGGAACGAACTACATTTGCGGTCCGGTTAGAACCATTCTAATTGCAACCACGTTAACGATAGGGACCGATCATGTCACTCAAGGGCAGCAAGACCGAAACCAACCTCAAGGACGCTTTCGCGGGCGAGTCTCAGGCCAACCGCCGGTACCTGTACTTCGCCGCCAAAGCGGACGTCGAAGGCTACAACGACGTTGCAGCCGTTTTCCGTTCCACGGCCGAGGGCGAGACCGGCCACGCGCACGGCCACCTCGAGTACCTCGAGGAAGTCGGCGACCCGGCGACCGGCCTGCCGATGGGTTCGACGTCGGCCAATCTCGAAGCGGCGATCGCCGGTGAGACGCACGAATACACCGACATGTATCCGGGCATGGCCAAAACGGCGCGGGACGAAGGCTTCGACGAGATCGCCGACTGGTTCGAGACGCTCGCGAAGGCCGAGCGCTCGCACGCGAACCGCTTCCAGAAGGCGCTGGACACGCTCGACGACTAAGCGTTTCGACGATTGAGAAAAGCCGGGCTTCGCCGCCCGGCTTTTCTTCGTTAGAGTACGGCATATGAGCTCAGAACGCCGCGAAGGCAGCCTGGAGGCGCCGATTCGCCATCCCATCGACTGGCGGTCGGACGACTACTACGACGAACCCAAGCTATTCGACGAGCTCGAGCGGGTGTTCGACATCTGTCACGGTTGTCGCCGCTGCTTCAATCTGTGCCACTCGTTTCCGACGCTGTTCGACACGATCGACGAATCGGAGACGATGGAGCTGGACAGCGTGCCGAAGACGGCGTACTGGGACGTCGTCGATCACTGCTACCTGTGCGACATGTGCTACATGACCAAGTGTCCGTACGTACCGCCGCACGAGTTCAACGTCGACTTTCCGCACCTGATGCTGCGCGCCAAGGCGAAGCGCTTCAAGGAGCAGGGCGCGTCGTTCCGCGACAAGACGCTTGCGTCGACCGACACCGTCGGCAGCCTCGCCGGGATTCCGGTTGTCGCGGGAGTCGTGAACGCCTTCAACAAGAGCGGTGCAGGGCGCCGGGTGCTCGAGGCTACGCTCGGCGTGCACCATCAGGCGCCGATCCCCGACTACCATTCCAAACCCGTGCGCAAACGGCTGAGTCACCTCGTCGGGCACGACGGAGACAGCGCCGAAGCCACGGCGTCGACCAAAGGCAAAGCGGTGCTGTACGCGACCTGTTACGGCAATCGCAACCGCCCGGACCTCGGCGAGGATCTCGTTGCGGTGTTTGAGCACAACGACATCCCGGTCGCGCTTGCCGAAAAAGAGGCCTGCTGCGGCATGCCCAAACTCGAGCTGGGCGACCTCGAGGCGGTCGAGCGGGCCAAAGACGTGAACATTCCGGTGCTTGCGAAGCTCGTCGACGAGGGTTGGGACATCGTGACGCCGATCCCGTCGTGTACGCTGATGTACAAGCAGGAACTGCCGCTGATGTTCCCGGACGACCCCGACGTGATCAAGGTTCGGGATGCCATGTTCGATCCCTTCGAATACCTGATGCTTCGGCACAAGGAAGGCAAGCTGAAGACCGACTTCCGCGAGCCACTCGGCAAGGTGTCTTATCAGGTGGCCTGCCATCTGCGCGTGCAGAACCTCGGTCTCAAGACGCGCGATGCGCTCGAGCTGGTGCCGGATACCGACGTCGAAGCGATCGAGCGCTGCTCGGGTCATGACGGTACCTACGCCGTGAAGAAGGAGTTCTTCGAAACGTCGAAGAAGATCGCCCGGCCCGTGGTCAACAAGGTCAAGCGCGCTGAGCCCGACCATTTCATCAGCGATTGTCCGATGGCGGCGGAACAGATCGCTCAGGACGTCGAACACGCGGAAGCAGGCCATCCGATGAGCCTGCTCAGAAAGGCCTACGGAATATGACGACCATGCAGAAACTCACCCGCGAAGATCTCTACAGTCTCGAAAAGTACGCCGACATCCGCGGCGAGTTCCGGGAGCGCGTGCTGATGCACAAGAAGGACCGGCGCATCGACCTCGGGACCAATGCAGCGCTGTACTTTGAGGATCGCCTGACGATGCAGTATCAGGTGCAGGAGATGCTCCGGATCGAGCGGATCTTCGAGGCGGACGGTATCAACGAGGAACTGGAAGCCTACAACCCGCTGATCCCGGACGGCAGCAACTGGAAAGCGACGTTCATGATCGAGTTTCCCGAGGTCGAGGAACGCCGCAAGATGCTCCAGCTGCTCCGCGGCGTCGAGGACCGGGTATACATCCAGGTTGCCGACTTCGATAGAGTGTTCGCGATTGCCGACGAGGATCTCGATCGCAGCGATGACGAAAAGACTTCCGCTGTGCACTTTCTGCGCTTCGAGTTTCCGCCGGAGCAGGTGACGGCGTTGAAAGGCGGTGCGACGTTCGCGGCTGGAATCGACCACGACAACTATCGTGTCGAGATCGTCCCTGTTGCCGATGCGACGCGGCGCTCGTTGCTTGCCGATCTGGCCTGAGCTTACGTTCGCGATCGACTACCGAGGGTCACGGGCACCGGTAGACGTCAGGCGCAAGCTTCGTACAGATACTCGGGAGCAAGATCGGCGCCTGTTGGCCATACGATGGTATGCAACTCAGGGTCGATTCGAAAATCCTTGAATTGAGCGATATCGCGCAGGGGTTCGAAGACTTCACCCCAAAGCTGATCTTCGAGATCGAGCTCACCGACCCGACCGTCCTCGAAAGTCAGTCTGAGCCGGTAGCCTTTGAGGTATTCGGCAGTCGTCAATTTTGGCGTTGAATCCGTCATTCCAGCGGCTCGATTTTACGTAGAGGTTCGCGTTTTTTCGCGAGTTTCCAGTTTTCCACAAGCGCCGATCGATGTAAATCGAGCCACTTCGAATCGATGTAAATCGAGCCACTTCGATATGTGCTTCCGTGCGCGAACGGGGAACGCGCCGGACATGATTTCACCCGATTCGATATCGACGCGGATTTCGTGCTCTCCATATCGCGCGTGGAAATGCGGAGGCTCGTGATCGTTGTAGTACATCGCTACTACGATACCGAAGAAGCGGCTGATTTCAGGCACGGAGTTTCATGGCTGTTCCTGGATTTCGACCATAACGCCTGATTCAGCAAAGGGTCGTGACCGAAAAATGTGCAAATTCGGTTGAAACAATCTCCCACGCGTCGGTCGTGCTTGTGCACGGCCGATACAAACGGGCTAAAATCGCGCGATGCAATTCTTCGCGTTAGTGGGCAACTAACCAAATGGCAAAGTCTTACGACGCTAAGGACATCGAAGTCCTCAGCGGTCTCGAGCCCGTCCGGCGCCGTCCGGGCATGTACACGGATACCGCAAGACCCAATCACCTCGCGCACGAGGTCGTCGACAACAGCGTTGACGAGGCGCTCGCCGGACACTGCAAGAAGATCGAGGTCACCGTCTACAAGGACGGCTCGCTGGAGGTCGCCGACGACGGCCGCGGCATGCCTGTCGACATCCATCCGAAAGAGAAGATGCCCGGCGTCGAGCTGATCCTCACGCGGCTGCACGCAGGCGGCAAGTTCTCGAACAAGAACTACCAGTACTCCGGCGGACTGCACGGCGTCGGCGTGTCCGTGGTGAACGCGCTGTCGAAAAACCTCGAGGTGTGGATCCGCCGCGGCGGTCAGGAATACAACATGAGCTTTGCCGGCGGCAAGAAGCGCGGCAAGCTCGACAAGGTCGGCAAAGTCGGGAAGGCCAACACCGGCACGACGATCCGCTTCTGGCCGGACCCGAAGTACTTCGATTCGGCGAAGTTCTCGGTCAATCGACTGAAGCACGCGCTCAAAGCCAAGGCCGTGCTCTGCCCGGGCCTCACGGTCAGGCTCAAGCTCGAGCAGCCGAAAGAAAAGGTCGAATGGTGCTACTCCGGCGGGCTCGAAGAATACCTGCTCGAAGCTGTCGGCGGCGGCGAGACGCTGCCCGCCGACCCGTTCTCCGGAGCCATGACGGGCAACACCGAGGCCGTCGAATGGGCGTTGGTGTGGCGGGAGGACGGCGCGCAGCCCGTCACCGAAAGCTACGTCAACCTGATCCCGACCGCGCAGGGCGGAACGCACGTGAACGGCCTGCGTACCGGCCTCACGAATGCCTTGCGCGAGTTCGCCGACTTCAGATCGCTGTTGCCGCGCGGTGTCGCGCTGGCGCCCGAGGACGTGTGGGACGGGCTGAACTTCGTGCTGTCGGCGAAGCTCGAAGACCCGCAGTTCTCGGGCCAGACCAAAGAGCGCCTGTCGTCCCGCGAGTCGGCAGCGTTCGTCGCGGGGATCATCAAGGACAGCTTTTCGCTTTGGCTCAACGAGCATCCCGAGACCGGCGACGCGATCGCTCAGCTGGCTATCGCGAAGGCCCAGCGCCGGCTCAAGGCCGCGAAGAAGGTCGTGCGCAAGAAGGTCACAGCGGGACCCGCGCTGCCGGGGAAGCTGGCCGACTGCACCTCGCAGGATCCCGAGTTCTCCGAACTGTTCCTCGTCGAGGGCGATTCGGCCGGCGGCTCCGCGAAGCAGGCACGCGATCGCGCCACGCAGGCGATCATGCCGCTCAGAGGCAAGATACTGAACACCTGGGAGGTGGACTCTGCCGAGATCCTCGCATCGCAGGAAGTTCACGACATCAGCGTCGCGCTCGGAATCGATCCGGGCAGCAACGACTTGTCCGGCCTGCGCTACGACAAGGTCTGCATCCTTGCCGACGCCGACTCGGACGGCCTGCATATCGCCACGCTGCTTTGCGCGCTGTTTCTCAGGCACTTCCGCGAGCTCGTGCTCGACGGTCACGTCTATGTCGCAATGCCGCCGCTGTACCGCGTCGACGTGGGGAAAGAAGTCTTCTACGCACTCGACGAATCGGAGCGCAAGGGCATACTCGACCGCATCGAGGCGGAAAAGAAACGCGGCAAGGTCACGGTCACGCGCTTCAAGGGGCTTGGTGAGATGAACCCGTCCCAGCTTCGTGAGACGACCATGAACCGCGATACGCGCCGTCTCGTGCAGCTCACCGTCAGCGGCCGCGACAAAACGGATCAGATGCTGGACATGCTGCTTGCGAAGAAGCGCGCCAGAGACCGTCGTAGCTGGCTCGAAACCAAGGGCGACCTGGCTGAGGTTTGAAAGGTACTCAAACGAGGGCATCGTCTTGCAGAATTCGTTAAACCTTGAAGGCACTACAACGAGGGCACCGTCTTGCAGAACTCGCTGAACTTGGAAGGCGTAGAACAACAGTCGCTCAAGGAATACACCGAGAAGGCGTACCTCGACTACTCGATGTACGTCATCCTCGATCGTGCGCTGCCGCAAATCGGCGACGGTCTCAAGCCGGTCCAGCGTCGCATCATCTATGCGATGAGCGAGCTCGGTCTGTCCGCGGCTTCGAAGCCCAAGAAGTCGGCCCGCACCGTCGGCGACGTCATCGGTAAGTTTCATCCGCACGGCGATTCGGCTTGCTACGAGGCAATGGTCCTGATGGCACAGGACTTCTCTTACCGCTACCCGGTCATCGCCGGTCAGGGCAACTGGGGTTCGACCGACGATCCGAAGTCGTTCGCCGCCATGCGCTACACCGAATCGAAGCTTGCTCCCTACGCGAGGAGCCTGCTGCAGGAGTTGGGGCAGGGTACCGTCGATTGGGTCGCGAACTTCGACGGTACGTTGACCGAACCGGCGATCCTGCCCGCGAGGCTGCCGAATCTCCTGCTGAACGGCACGACCGGCATCGCCGTGGGCATGTCGACGGATGTGCCCTCGCACAACCTGAACGAGGTCGTGAGCGCGCTCGTCCACCTGATCGACAAGCCGAAGGCGACGGTTGCCGATCTGATGAAGCACATCAAGGCGCCCGATTTTGCGACGGGCGGCGAAATCGTGTCGCCGGCCGAAGACATTCGTGAGATCTACGAGACCGGCAGCGGCACGCTCAGGCTGCGCGCGCGGTATCGCGTCGAGGACGGCAGTATCGTTGTGTCGGAGCTCCCGTTCCAGGTTTCGGGCAAAAAAGTGCAGGAGCAGATTGCCGCGCAGATAACGAGTAAGAAGCTGCCGCAGGCGACCGACATCCGCGACGAATCGGATCTCGAAGAACCCACCCGCCTCGTCATTGAAAAGAAACGCGGCGTCGATGCCGATCAGCTCATGTCGCACCTGTTCTCGACGACATCGCTGGAGCGCACGCTGCGCGTCAACATGAACGTGATCGGTCTCAACGGACGGCCGCGCCTGTTCGCACTTCCCGAACTCCTGGCCGAATGGCTCAGGTTCCGCAAGGAGACGGTTCGGCGGCGGCTGGAGCACCGCCTTGGAATCGTGCGCGACCGCCTGCACATACTCGACGGACTGCTGGTCGCGTACCTCAACATCGACGAGGTTATCGCGATCATCCGTAGCGAGGACGAACCGAAGCCGGTATTGATGAAGCGCTTCCGGCTCAGTGACGTTCAGGCCGAGGCGATCCTGAACCTTCGCCTCAGGAACCTCGCGAAACTCGAGGAAATGAAAATCCGCGGTGAGCAGGAAGAGCTCAACGCCGAGCGCGACGTCATCGAGAAAACGCTGAAGAGCGCCGCCCGGCTCAAGACGCTCATAAAAAAGGAACTGCTCGAAGACGCCGAGGCGTACGGCGACGCGCGCCGGACCGATGTCGTCGAGCGCGAGGCGGCGCAGGCGCTCGACGAAACGGAACTGGTGTCGAGCGAACCGGTTACCGTCGTGCTGTCGAGGCGTGGCTTCGCGCGCGCGGCCAGGGGCCACGAAATCGATCCCGTGACGCTCTCGTACAAGTCGGGCGACGGATTTCTCGCGGCGGCTCAGGGCCGCAGCAACCAGCTGGCCATGTTCATCGACAGCACCGGGCGCGTATACAGCGTGATGGCGCACACGCTCCCGTCGGCACGAGGGCAGGGCGAACCGCTGTCAGGGCGCTTCAAGCCGCCCGACGGTTCGACGTTCTGCGGCGCGCTGATCGGCAATGCGGACGATCGCTACGTCGTGGCAAGCGATGCCGGCTACGGTTTCGCCGCGAAACTCGGCGACCTCGTGTCGCGAAACAAGGCCGGGAAGGCCGTTCTCAGGGTGCCGCAAGGCGGCAAGGCCGTCGTGCCTGCCGCGGTACCGGAGGGTGTCGAATGCCTCGTCGCCGCGGTGAGTTCGATCGGGCGGCTGTTGATGTTCGAGATGGACGAATTGCCCGAACTCGCCAGGGGCAAAGGCAACAAGCTGATTAACATCCCGTCGCGCAAGTACCAGTCGGGCGAGGAGAAGCTCGTCGCGATCGCGGTGGTGCCCGAAGGCGGCGATCTCAGAGTGCACACCGGGAAGCGCACGATGACGATCCGCTGGGACGATTCGGATCCATACTACGGCGAACGCGCGCTGCGCGGCGGCTTACTGCCCAAAGGCTGGCGTGCCGTCGAGCGGCTCGAGGCCGTCGCGCCCTGAGTGCCCTATCCCGCGCGCTTGCCGACGCGGCCAGACTCCACTTCGATCTCGGTGGTTGCGTCGTCGGCGCGCTCTGAGTCACGTTGCGCGGCCATCTCCACGGTCTTCTCGTCCGTGTTCAGCCGGGCGGTGATCTCTGCGGTCGTGTCGTCGACTTCACCATCGGCCGCCTCGTCGTCGTTGCCGGCCCGCATGCTGGCCGTAACGTCCAGCTCCGTGACGTTCGCCAGCGGCAGAGCGGCCGTTTCGTCGCCTGACAGCGCTTCGGACTCGACGGTCAGCTCTTCTTTCCCGAGGTCGGCGGCAAGTTCGGCGGCGGCGCGCTCGATCTCCTTGTTGAGCGCCTGGGTCGCGGTGAGTTCGTCCTCGTAGTCCTGCTCGAGGATCTGATAGTCGATTTCCGAGTTCAGCGTGTAGCTGTCGTCGGTCAGCGGCTCTTCGTCGTCGCTGATGACGACCGCTTGCAGGTCGCGTTCCGTTGCCTCTTCCGGTGCCGGCATCTTGGTCGCATCGACGATGACCGACATGTCGTACTCGTCGTCTTCCTCGGGAAGGACTTCGCTTTCCAGAATCGATGCGGCGCTGCGATGCGCCGGCGGAATCATGTCGGTTTCCGAGCCGTCTGCCGCGTCGCGGTCGGCGCCCTCGGGTATCTCGAGATCGAGCGCCGGCCGGGTGCCGGAGGCTCTGCCGATGTCGAAATCCGGCTCTACCGCGTCTTCGTGGTACTCGGGGTTGAACATCGCGGTGTCCAGTGCCGGGTTTTCCTCGGTCGGCACTTCGTCGTCGAGCATGGCGAGATCGAAGTCGATACCGTCGTCCGGCTGGGCGATGACATGCACCTCGATCGACTCGTCGTCCGTAATGCGGCGCATCGGGTGTATTTCCGTACGCGTGGGTTCCTCGGGTCGCGTATCCTCCGGCTCTGCGCGGCGGCGACGGAACCACAGGAGCCCGGCGATGATCGCGAGCAAACCGGTCAGACCGCCCCAGATCAGGTTGCGTCCGGTCGCGCCGGTATCGGCGACGGCCGGCGCGGCGGTTTGTCCCGCGGCTTCACGAGGAGCCGTTTCGGCGTTCGCCCCGGGCGAGACCGCCGCGTCGGCAGACGCTTCGGCCGGCGTCGCGGTTTGCGCGGTGCTCAGCACCGTGTCCGGGTACCCGGTCGCGACGAACGGGTTGTCTGAGGCGAGTTCGGATTCGGTGCTCACAACGGGCTCGGCCTCGCTGACCGCAGCCGGTTCGGTACTGGCCCCGGCGGTCGGCGCCGGCTCGAGGTAAGCCGTGTCGTCGGCGCGGGCGACGGCAGATTGCGATGCGCTCTCAGCCGTCGTCTCGGCGGCAGGAAAAGCCGCCGGTGCGGTCGCGAGCATCGCTTCCGCGGGAATCCGGAGCAGGCTGCCGGCTTTCAGGCGATTCGGATCGTCGCCGATGAACGCTTCGGGGTTGGCCACGAAGATGGCGTTGACGGCTTGCCAGAGGCCCACTTCGCGGCCGTCGAGCCTCGAGGCGATAGCGGACAGCGAGTCGCCGGGCTGCACGCGATAGACATCGCCACTGACGACCGCTGGCCGGTTCCGGTCGGTTGCCGGAGCTGTCGGCGCGGCTGCGGCAGGCCGGCTAACGGCCGGCCGCGCGGCAGGGCGGTTCGCGGCCGGCCGGGCCGCGGGCGCACTCGCCGGCGTAGCCGGGGCCGCGACCGTCGGAAGCCGTGCAGGCTCCGCGGCGTCTGCGGGATCGATGAACAGCATGTAGTCCCGGGCGATGTTCGGCGTGTAAGGGCACTGAATCGAAAGTCGTGCCGACATGAGCGGCTCGCGTATTGGTGTATTGCCGGTGATGGCGATGACACCGTCCGACACCGTGATACGGGCCCGGTTGACAGCGGGCAGGCCGTTGATCGTGTTCGCCGGGGACAGGCTGATGCAGTAATCCGCCAGTGCCTCATTGGGCCCCAGGGCATAGGCAACGCTTGCGCGAAGCGGCTGGCCCAGGCGGGACTGTATGTTGAGTTCGCCGAGTTCCAGCGCGCCCGCGGGTGCGGTGCCCGCGAGAACCATAGCCGGAACGAGTGGCAGGCTGCGACGCCCGATAGCTGATCTGTTTGACTTCACGTGAATCCTCGTTCGTCCACCGGGCATCCAGCCGTATTGCCGAAGCGCCTTCCAAAGACGCGTAACCCCAAACCGCGATTATAGTTTTTATTGTGCAGAGAGACGTAGCGGGTGGTTCCGGTCGCGCCGTGTGAACCCCGTCACAGTTTTACCGCGCGTGATTGCTGCTGTCACGAGCCTGCGCTTGCAAGCTCGTCCAGCGTCATGTGCCGACCGCTAAGCTGGTCCTCGAGGACCACCTCCGGCTCGTGGACGTAGTGCCCCTGCATGTAGTCGAGGCCAAGCTGGAACAGGACCGCCATTGCATTGGCGTTTTCGACGCGCTCGGCGATCGTCCGTATGTTGCGCTCCCTCGCTGCGGCGACGATCTTCTGGACGCTGTCCTGCATTGCGGTGTCGGTCATGAGCGAGTGCATCAGCTCGCCGTCGATCTTGATGTAGTCGGGCTTCAGAATATCCAGAATCTGGAAACGGTTCTGGTCGATGCCGTAGTGCTCGATCGCAAAACCGACCCCCAGCTTCCGCAGCCTGGCGACGAGAGCCCGGGTCTGCTTGATGTGCTTTGCCGCGTCGCGCTCCGGTATCTGTGTCACCAGGCGGGAGCAATCGAAGTTGCGCTTTTCCAGTTCCTGCCGAATCCAGTCGGAAGTCGTGCTGTCCAGTATCGATTGCTTCGACAGTCGAACGAATGCCCGGTCCGCGTCGTTCTTGTTGCAAAAGTCGACGGCTGCCATGAGCATCCAGCGGTCGATGTTCTTCATCATGTTGTTGCGTTCCGCCGCGGGCAGAAACTCGGACGGCAGAACCGAGCTTCCCTGCTCGTCGATCATTCGGACCAGAAGGTCGAACATTTTTACGGAGTCGCTGCGCAGACCCGCGATCGGCAGGGATGCCAGACGGAAGCGGTTCTCCATCAACGCGGCCTTCAGGTGCTTCACCCAAATCGCGTCGAACTCGCGCTGGCGCGTGTTTTCGTCGAGCTCGTCGTTCAGGGCTGCCGTGTTGCCGCCCCCTTCCTTGCCGAGGCGCCAGGCGTCTATCGTAGCGGCGACCAGTTCCTCGAGGTTGCCGAACGCGTCGCTCACCGGGCAGACGCCGACCGTGCAGGTAAGGTGGCAGGAGGTTTGCCCGATCTCGAAGGAGTGTTTCTCTATGTGCGCGGCAAGCTGTTTGCCCCATACCTCGGCGTCGTTTGCGTTGCCGCGTTCGAGCAGCACCATCAGCGACGTGCCCTCGAACCGGCCGGCGACGTCGCGCGGATGCAGCCGCTTGCGGACTTCTTCCGCAAACTGACCGAGAACCTCTTCGGAGTCGAGGTAGCCGATCTTCTTTGCGAGTTCGCCGAATTCGTCGGGCTTGACGTAGGCAAGCACGTGCAGGCCGGACTGCGGTTTCCGTTTGAGCCGTTTGGATATTCGCTCGATGAACTGCGAGCGATGGAAGAACAGAGTCGTGGGATCGCGCTTGAGCGCGTCGTGCACGAGTTTTGTCGGTTCGTTGGCGTTGGAAGGAGGTTCGATGAGAATCTGGACCGCCTTCGAACCGTCTGCATCGATGGCGCGGAACCTGAGTTCGAGTGAGTCGCTGTCGGCGTCGTGTGCTCCTCTGGCTCGCAGTTTTTCGTCGGGAGCCCATTTACCTGCCGCAGTCGCGACGAGCGCGCCCTTGATTGCGGCATGATGCTCCGCGTCGAAACTGTCCATTACCGGCATGCCGTCGATATCGTCGAAGCTTTTGATCTTGAAGAGCTTGAGCCAGCTCTCGTTCGCGTCGGTCAGAATACCCTCGGCTACGAGAGCAATAGCGCTCTTCGAAGACTGCATGTATTCGCGCACCTGCTTGCGGTACTCGCTTGCCGATTGCAGCGTCGAGTTCAGCGCCCGTTCGGCGCGCAGCGCGCGGAGTTCCCGGGAGACGACAGCCTGCAGGCGCCGCTTGCGCGAGATGGAAACGAGATCGCAGGCGCCGTGCTCCATCGCCCGCTGGATCGCCTGCTCGTCGGCATCCGGCGAGAGTGCCAGAACGGGCACCTCCGGATCGAAGCAGTCTTTCTGCTTGATGACCGCGCTGATGGAGTCCTGATAGCTGTCGCAGTTGAGTATCAGCAACTCGACCTTGTGCTCCATGAGCGTATCGTTAAGAGCGTCCGGCGAATTCACCCAGTGGCAGCGCGCGGCATGTCCAGCGTCGCGCAGCGTGCTGTTGATGAGAGCGACGTCATCCTGATCCTTCGACAGGACGCCAATGGATACACTGTGCTGTCCGTTCAATTCGCGGTCCCTGCGGGGCGGGCTTGTCCATTTGCCCGTTTGGCCCCCGAACATCCTTATTCTGCAAAGCACCGAAGAGTCTAGCACCGCGCCCAGGCGCGGCGCGGCCGGGCATTGAAAAGCGTGACCTGCTTCATACAATGTCCGGCGCGGCGCGGGCCGGGTGGGCGTTTCGACCGCCATCCGGTATCATCCCCGCGCAAAACGACAATGCCGCGAGGCAAGCTTTGAGGGAGCAAACCGGCCCGGGCCGGACGCGCAAATGGCCAGCTACAGCACTAACGAGTTCCGCTCGGGACTCCGGATTCTGATCGATAACGATCCCTGCGTAATCGTCGAGAACGAGTTCGTCAAGCCCGGCAAAGGGCAGGCGTTTAATCGGGTGCGCATCAAGAACCTGAAGACCGGCAAGACCGTCGACAAGACGTTCAAGTCCGGCGACAGCGTCGAAGCGGCGGATGTGATGGATACCCAGATGCAGTACTTGTACGCAGACGGCGAGTTCTGGCACTTCATGGTTCCTGATACCTTCGAACAGTACGCGGCTGACGCCGCGGCCGTCGGCGATGCGAAGGACTGGTTGTCGGACGGCGACGTGTGCGAGATCACGCTGTGGAACAACACGCCGTTGATCGTGCAGCCGCCGAACTTCGTCGAGCTGGAGATCACCGAGACGGATCCGGGCGTCAAGGGCGACACGGCCAGCGGCGGGGTCAAGCCGGCGACGCTGTCCACCGGTGCGGTCGTCCGCGTGCCGCTATTCGTCGATCAAGGCGAGGTGATTCGCGTCGACACCCGTTCCCGCGAATACGTGTCGCGCGTCAAATAGAGTCGCCGCGCTCGATCAGGGTGTCGACAAAGCGGGCGCACAGCGCTTCGATGCCTGTCTGATCCGCCGCACTGAAACGATCGGGCGACGGGCTGTCGATGTCCAGCACGCCAATGAGGCGGTCGCCGATAATGAGCGGAACTACCAGCTCCGAGCGTGAGCGGATGTCGCAGGCGATGTGGCCCGGAAACGCAAGCACGTCCGCAACGCGCTGTGTCGCCCGGGTCTCGGCAGCCGTTCCGCAGACGCCCGTGCCGATATCGATTCTGCTAACCGCCGCAAGTCCCTGGAAAGGTCCGAGTACGAGCTGCTCGCCGCGCTTCAGGTACAGCCCGAGCCAGTTGATGTCGGACAGTGCGTGCCACAACACGGCGACGAAGTTCGCCGCATTGGCCAGCGGGTCCGTCTCCTCGCCAAGCGCCGCCTCGAGCTGCGAGCGTGCAAGGGCGAAGTCAGTTTCATTCATCGTTTTCTCCGAAGCCGAAGGTGATGACGTCGCGAATCGAATCGTGGCCGTCGGCCAGCATGTGTACGCGCTCGAAACCCAGCGCAACGCCCGCACAGTCGGGCAGTCCCGCGCCGAGCGCGGCAAGCAGCTTCTCGTCGGTCGGTCCGCAATGCCGGCCGCTTGCCTGGCGGGCAGCAGCCTCGGTGGCGAAGCGCTCGCGCTGGAGATTTGCATCTGAGAGCTCGACGTAGCCGTTCGCCAGTTCGAGACGGCCGAAGAAGATCTCGAAGCGCAAAGCCGTCGCGGGGTTCGCCGGATCGAGGCGCGCGAGCGCGGCCTGAGACGCGGGGTAGTGGGTCAGTATCGTCAACCCGTCGGCGGCAAACCCCGGGCTCAGGCGCAGGCTCAACAGCAGGTCCAGCCAGGCATCGCGGTCGTCGCCGAGCGCAAGAGTCAGGCTGCGATCGGCGCCCGCCGCCCGGCGGAGTTCGTCGATCGACGCGGCCGCAACGTCGATACCGAGACGGTCTGCGAAGGCGTCCGCGTAGCGCAGCGTGCTGATCGTTTCCGTGAGCTCCGGCCGGTCCGTGAGCGTGGCGATCAGGGCGCAGGTTTCACGCGCCATGGCCTCGAGCGTGAAGCCGCGCCGATACCACTCGATCAGCGTGAATTCCGGCTCATGACAGCGACCCGCTTCCCCGTCGCGGAACACCCGGGCGATCGAGTAGATGTCGGGATAGCCGGCAGCCAGCAGGCGCTTCATCGGATACTCGGGCGAGGTACTGAGGTACAGCGTTCGCCCGCCGGCGATCCCGGCCCGGACCTGCATGCTTTCGACGTTGGGATCGCTGACCGGCGCCGGTGTGAGGGCCGGAACGTCCACCTCGAGTATGTCGCGCCCGGCGAAGAAGTGCCGCGCCGCCGCCAACAGCCCGCTGCGCCGGGCTGCGATCCCGGGCGGCGTGGCCGGGCGCCATGACGTCACCCGTCGTAACCCAGGATGCCGATGCGCTGTCCGACCCGCACCCGGCTGCCGCTGTCGAGACCCGGGACCCAGTCGCCGCCCGCTTCGGCGGGCAGAAGGACGATGACCGTCGAGCCCATGTTGAACCAGCCCAGCAGCTGGCCCTTTTCGACCGCGGGGGCCGGCGATGCAAGCGGCAGTACCTCGGTGCTGCCGCGCCGGCGCGGCCGGATTTCACCGGTCCAGGGCGTCGTGATGCTGCCGACGTTGAGCGCGCCGACGAAGACGACCGCCGCGGGACCGAACGCCGTGTGAAAGTGCATCACCAGCCGCTCGTTGCGGCGAAACAGCCCGCGCACGCGGCGAACCGTCGCGGTGTTCACGCTGAAAAGATCGCCCGGGACGTAGTGCAGCGCGTCGAGGCGGCCGGAAAACGGCGCGTGAACGCGATGGTAGTCGTAGGGTGCGAGATAGATCGTCGCGAAACGCCCGTGGACGAAGGCCCCCGAGCGTGCCGTATCGACGGTCAGGAGATCCTCGACGGTGTAGTCGAGACCCTTGGCCTGGAACACGCGGCCGGAATGGATCAGGCCCGCCGCGCTCAGGGATCCGTCCACGGGCGACGTGATCGCGCGTGCGTCGCCGTCCACGGGCCGTGCGCCGTCGGCAAGCTCGCGCGTGAAGAACGCATTGAGGTTTGCGAAATCGTCGGGAATGTCCGCGTCGACGTCGCTCAGCTCGACTTTGAACGTCCGGACGAAGTTCCTGATGAGCCAGTTCTTGACGGCGGGCAGCCGGATGCGTGCGACGCGGTGCACGATCGCCGTCAATGCATAGCGCGGCAGCAGGTACTGCAGGTAGACGAAGAGCCGCGCCAGCATTGTCGGGTTTCCCGCGATCGCCGGACCTCAGTCGGCCGCGATCTCCGTCGTGATCGACACCAGCAGCTCGTCCGCTGCGTAGAAATCGAGCGAGATGCGCGACAGATCGGCCGCAGGCTGCATGAGCATGAGGTGCTTGCCGCCGCGTTCGAGAACGACGCTGCCGCCGGCGGGGACTTCCAGTGCGGGAATCGGGCGCATTCTGGAGACACCGTCGATCGTCGTCGTTTCGTGGATCTCGATCTTGCCGAACTGCGGGCTCTCGACCCGGGTGATCGCCAGCGGTTCGCCGCCGTTGTTGCTGATCGTGAAGTAGCCGGCGCTCATGTTGGCGCCGGGCCGCGGTTCCGTGATCACGACGTCCTCGAGAACGACCGGTGCCCGGTTGTCCGGCGTGCACGCGAACAGGATGGGAAGGCAAAACGCATAGAGCAGAGTACGCATGGAGAAAGGGGACCTACAGATTCATGAGGATGGGCAGATCGTGGACGAAGTTGTCGACGATATGGGGCCCGGAGAACAGCGAGTGGAAGCGTCCCTCGGGGTCGACGAGCAGGACGACCGAGGAGTGGTCCATCGTGTAGCCGTCCTCGAGCGCTACCTTGTTGAAATAGATGTGCAGCGGCTCCGTCAGCTCGCGCAGGGCGGGCTCGGGCCCGGTCAGCGCGAGGTGTCCGTCGCCGAAATGGCCGATGTACTCGCCGAGAACTTCGGGCGTGTCCCGCTCCGGATCGACACTGACCAGTACGATCTGCGGAATGCGCTCGACGCCCGACTCGGTCAGTTCGCGCTGGGCGCTCGACAGCGTGGCAAGCGTCATCGGGCAGATGTCCGGGCAATGCGTGAAACCGAAAAACAGGAGATGCCAGCCGTCCCTGAACAGGTCCCGCGAGCGCTCGTTGCCGGCGCTGTCGGTCAGCGAGAACTCGGGTAACGGGGCAGGTTCGGGCAGAACGGTGGCGGTCTGGGGCGGCGAGGGCGCCGGCGGTGCCACGAGAGTCAGCGCAAGGCCGATCCCGGTGAGCATCGCGAGCACCAGCAGCACTATGGCGACAGGCTTGTTCATCGATGGATTCTCGGGGAGTGTGTATCTGCGGGAACAGGCATTCCCAAGTAGCGAATTCTACCGCGCTTTGCCGGGCGGCGTGATAGATTTGCCGCCCATGCGTGTGGCGGAGTTCATCGAAGATATCGCGCTTCGCTTCGGGGAGGCCGAACTGTGCTTCGGTCACGGCACCGACAATGCACTGGACGAGGCCGCGTGGCTGGTGTTCTCGGCGCTCGGTCTGGATCATGCCGACGCGGAAGCGGCCTACGCGTTGTCCGTCGACGCAAGGCACCGCGACCGAATCGACCGGCTGGCGGCGCGCCGCATCGACGAGCGGCTTCCGCTTGCCTATCTTCTCAACGAGGCTTGGTTTGCCGGGCGGCGATTCTACGTCGACGAGCGGGTGCTCGTTCCGCGATCGCCGATCGCGGAACTCATCGACAGCCGCTTCGCGCCTTTCGCGCCGCCGGTCGTGGAGCGGGCGCTCGACGTCGGCACCGGGAGCGGCTGTATCGCCGTGGCCATCGCGCTGGCATTTCCCGGCGCGACGGTCGACGCGGCGGACGTCTCCGCGGATGCGCTGGCGGTGGCCGCCGCCAACGTCGAACGCTTTCAGCTCGAAGACCGGCTGAAGCTCTGGCAGTCGGACTTGTTCGCCGGGCTTCCGGAGCGGCGCTATCAACTCATCGTCTCCAACCCACCTTACGTCGACCGGGTCGACATGAGCGACCTGCCGCAGGAGTTCCGTCACGAACCCGAGATCGGGCTTCGCGCCGGGCCCGACGGGCTCGACTGCGTCGCCCGAATTCTCGCTGACGCGTCGCGTTTTCTGACCGATGATGGAATACTCGTCTGCGAGGTCGGCAACAGTCAGCCCGCGCTCGAAGCGCGGTACCCGGATGCGCCTTTTCTCTGGCTCGAGTTCGAGTCCGGCGGCGAGGGCGTGTTTCTGCTCGACAAGGCCGGCCTCGAGACCTTTGTGATTGACTGAGTACAGGCAGGATCGTGTCCGGCAACAGCTTCGGCAGGAATTTCGTCGTTACGACCTTCGGTGAGAGCCATGGCCGCGCGCTCGGCTGCATCGTCGACGGCTGTCCACCCGGTTTGGAACTCGAGGAAGCCGACATCCAGATCGATCTGGACCGGCGGCGTCCCGGGCGCTCGCGGCATACGACGCAGCGCAACGAGCCGGATCAGGTGCAGATTCTGTCCGGCGTTTTCGAGGGCAAAACTACCGGCACGCCGATCGGGCTCGTCGTCGAGAACAAAGATCAGCGGTCGCGCGACTACGGCGACATCAAGGACAAGTTCCGTCCGGGGCACGCGGACTACACGTATCACCAGAAGTACGGCGTCCGCGACTATCGCGGCGGCGGTCGTTCCTCGGCGCGGGAAACCACGATGCGCGTGGCGGCCGGCGCGATCGCGCGGAAGTACCTCAAAGAGAGGCTCGGCATCGACGTGACGGGCTACCTGTCGCAGCTCGGACCGATTCCGCTTGCCGCGCCCGATCTTGCTGCGGTCGACGACAATCCGTTTTTCTGCGCCGATCCGTCGCGGCTCGACGAGCTTGCCGGGTTCATGGACGCGCTGCGGGAAGAGGGCGACTCGATCGGCGCGAAGATCAGCGTGCTGGCGACCGGTCTGCCTCCGGGGCTCGGCGAGCCGGTCTTCGACAAGCTCGAAGCCGACATTGCGAAGGGCCTCATGAGCATCAACGCCGTCAAGGGAGTCGAGCTCGGCGCCGGTTTCGCGGCCGTGGCGCAGCGCGGCAGCGAGCATCGTGACGAGATCGGCCCTGACGGGTTCAGCAAGAACGACGCGGGCGGTACCCTGGGCGGGATTTCGTCGGGGCAGGATCTGCTCGCAAGCATTGCGCTGAAACCCACGAGCAGCATTTCGGTGCCCGGGAAAACCGTCGATACGCAAGGCAAGGAAACCGAGATCGTCACGCGCGGCCGTCACGACCCCTGTGTCGGACTGCGCGCCACGCCGATCGCCGAGGCCATGGTCGCCCTCGTGCTGATCGATCACTTTCTCAGGCATCGCGCGCAAAACGCCGACGTTGTCCCGGAGACCCCGATTCTCCCCGGCTGAGTCGCGCGCCGCGCCCGAAGCCACGATCCTAAATTGAGATAGTTTCATGTCCACTACGTTTGATGTTGCCGTCGTCGGCGCCACCGGTGTCGTCGGCGAAGCCATGCTCGAGATCCTCGCCGAGCGCGATTTCCCGGTCGGGACCGTGTACCCGCTTGCCAGCGAGCGCTCGGTCGGCAAGACCGTGCGCTACGGCAATGCGGAACTCGACGTCGGCAATCTCGCCGAGTTCGACTTCTCACGAGTACAGATCGGTCTGTTCTCGGCCGGCGCGTCGGTGTCCGCCGAGTACGCGCCGCGGGCGGCCGCCGCCGGCTGCATCGTCGTCGACAACACCTCGCAGTTCCGTTACGACGACGACATCCCGCTCGTCGTCCCGGAAGTGAATGCCGACGCGATCGAGGCGCACACAGAGCGGGGCATCATTGCCAACCCGAACTGTTCGACGATTCAGATGGTCGTGGCGCTGAAGCCGATCTACGACGCGGCGGGCATCGAGCGGATCAACGTCGCCACGTATCAGGCTGTGTCGGGTGCCGGCAGGAGCGCCGTGGAGGAACTGGTTCGGCAGACGACTACGCTGTTGAACGGCCGGCCGCTCGAGATCGCCGGGGACGCCAAGCAGATCGCCTTCAACGCGGTACCGCACATCGACGCGTTTCAGGACAATCGCTATACGAAAGAAGAGATGAAAATGGTCTGGGAGACCCGCAAGATCTTCGGCGACGACGGCATCCGCGTGAACGCGACGGCCGTGCGCATCCCGGCCTTCTTCGGACACTCGGAGGCCATCAACGTCGAGACCCGCGAGAAGATCTCTGCCCGAGAGGTTCTCGAGTTGCTCGGGGCCACCCCGGGGATACAGGTTCTCGACGGTGCGGCAACCGGTGAATATCCGACGGCCGTCACAGAAAGCTCCGGCTCCGACCCTGTATATGTAGGCAGAGTTCGAGATGACATATCTCATCCGAGAGGAATAAATCTTTGGGTGGTGGCCGATAACATACGTAAGGGCGCGGCTCTAAATAGCGTCCAAATTGCTGAAATATTGGCGAAAAACCATTTATAAGATATAGTTCGCCGGCAAACGGATTTGCCATAAGCCAGCGGAGATCGGGGCGTTTGGGTCGGCTCCGCGGGAGTTTTGGGGTGTTGGAGAAAATCACTATGCCGCGACGACTCGTTCGTTACTCGTTCGCATTCGCCCTCCTGTGGTCGTCGCAGGCATTCGCGTTGGGGCTGGGCGAGATTCGCATCGATTCGGCGCTCAACGAGCCGCTGCGGGCTGAGATCGAGCTGCTGGCGGCATCTCCGGACGAACTCACCGACCTCAAGATCACGCTTGCGTCCGACGCGACATTCGAGCGTTACGGCCTCGACCGGCCGTTCTTTTTGTCCGAACTGCAGTTTCAGATTTTTCGTACGGGCCGGGCCGAAGGCAACATCATTCGCGTGACGTCGCCGTCGCCGATAACCGAGCCCTTCGTCACCTTCCTGATCGAAGCGAACTGGCCCAGCGGCCGCCTGCTTCGCGAGTACACGGTTCTTCTCGATCCGCCGACGTTTGCACCGCCCGCCGCGTCGCAGCCGGCGCCCGCGGTCGCAGCGCCCGAGCGCACGCAACCGGCCGACAGCGCCCGCATCGAGCGCCAGCCGGCAGCGCCGGCGGCGGCGGACCCGCAGCCCGCGCCGACGCCGGCACCGGTTCGGCCGGCGGCCCGTCCCGCGCCAGTCGAGGAGCCTGCCGCGCCGGCCGATACCGCGCCGACGCCCATACCCGCCGATCCCGCCCCGGCCCCGGTCAGCGAGGCGCCATTCCCGGCCCCGGCCGGCGACGAACTGGTCGTGCAGCGTGGCGACACGCTTTGGGGCGTGGCGTCACGGATGCGTCCGGACAGCCGTCTGACCATGAATCAGACGATGCTGGCGATCTTCGAGGCCAACCCCGATGCCTTCGGCGGCAACATCAATTTGCTAAGGGCCGGCGCTACGCTGAGGATGCCGAGTGCCGACGCGATCTTTGCTATCGATCGCGGCGACGCGCTGCGTGAGGCAGCGCGGCAGCATGCGGCCTGGGATTCGAGCTACACGCCCCCGCCGGTGAGCGAGCCGGCGCCCGAACCGGAGCCCGTCGCGACGCAGCCGAGCCTTACGCTCGTTCCCGCCGACGAGGAACCGGCGGCACTCGACACCGGAACGGCCGACAGCGTCGTCGGCGCAGAGCCGCTGACGCGCGAGCAGGAAGTTCTCGATCGTATCGCCGAGATCGAGGCGGAGGCCGTACCGACCGAGCGTTCGCTCATCGAGATTCGCGACAACGAACTGGCGACGCTTCGCGAAGAGCTCGCGAACATTCGCGGCGAAGTTTACGAGCCGCCCGTCGACACGGCAGGCGAGGAGACCGCCGTCGACGACGTATTCGTCGACGACGCCGTCACGGACGCCGAACTCGAGCCCGAAGGCGAGTTGTTCCCCGACTTCAGTGAGGCGACCGACGACGAGGCCGCCCTGGAGGATACGGCGGCGCCGGCGCCGCGGCGCGCGGAGCCCGAACCGTCTCTCGTCGAGCAGGCCATTGGCTGGGCTACGAGCGTCTATGCGTTTGTCGGCTACGCCGTGCTGCTGGCGTTGCTCGTGCTCGTCTGGTTCGTCCGCCGCAGTCGGGGCGACGACGATCCGGAAGGCTGGCAGCCGCTCGATTCCGACGATCTGAGCGCCACAATGGCAGCCGAAGGCGGCACGGAAACGCTGCGCGCGCCCGAGCGCGAAGGGGCATTCGTCGTCGAGGAGCAGCAGCAGCCGCAGTTTTCCGCAAGCGAAGACACCGTGGAGTCGCCGGCGCTCGGTGTCGAAGACGATGCGGACGCAAGCGGCAGTTTCGGCTCGCTCGAGGATACGTTCAGCAGCGAGACGGCCGTCAACCTCGATCAGTCCGACCCGATCGCGGAAGCGGATTTCCACATGGCCTACGGGCTCTACGATCAGGCGGCTGATCTGATCAACGGAGCGATCGAGGTCGAGCCCGCACGGCAGGATCTCTTGTCCAAGCTGTGTGAGATCTATTTCGTCTGGGGCAATCGCGACGCATTCGTCGACGCCGCAACCCGGCTCAAGGGCGTGGTCGGCGGCGGCGAATCGGCAGAGTGGGACAAGATCGTCATCATGGGGCAGCAGATCGCCGGCGATCACGAGCTGTTTGCAGGCGCCGGCACCGCCGCCGCCACGCGTGAAATGGATCTGGCCTTCGACACCGAGGACTCCGGCTCTACCGGGTCGCTCGACATGGAGTTCGGCGACGACAGCGCCGGCGACAACGTGATCGATCTCGGTGCGGAGACGCAGTCGGCGCCGGCGGCCGGTGACGAGCTCGATTTCAGTTTCGCCGAGGATGTCGGCACGGGCAGCGACGATTCGGGCGCACTGGACCTCGATCTCGAGGCCACCGCGGAGTCGCCGACGATCGATGCCAATTTCGATTCCGAGATCACGCGCGAGATGCCGTCGGTTGACGACACCGCGGAGTCGCCCACGCTCGAGCAACCGGCCGCGGTCCCGGACCTGGATACGGAGTCGACTTCACAACTGCCGGCGTTCGTCGACACCGACACGATGAAGTCGATCGACACGACCACCGCAGTCGACGCCACGGCCGAGATCGATCTCGCTGACCTGGGCCTCGACGTCGACGGCCTTGCCGAGACCGAGCTGGCTTCGCTCGACGACCTGGATGCGACGGGGACCAACGAAGCGTTGTCTGAAGACGCGCTGTCCGATACCGGAGTCAACGAGGCACTCGAAGAGCCCGCCGAGATAACCGGAAAGAACCCCGCCGTCGATCCCAACGCGACGGGCGTGCAGATCGGGCTTGGCGACATCGACGCCACCGGGCTTGGCGAGGCACTCGATATCGAGGACGTCATGGCCCGCACGGCCACCGGTCTGCACTTCGCGGCTGACGAAACCGGCGTCAATCCCGCTTCCGAGATGGTCGAGGAAGACGCGGGTCTCGGGATCGATACGGACCTGCTGGCAGCCACCGGCAAGACGCAGGTGCTGCCGGACGATTTTGCCGTCCAGACGGGCGCCGGTCTTGGCGACGAAGACGCGACGCTGCTGGCCCCGGGGCTCGGGGAGCAGTCCATCCGGGACGAGGATGCGACCCTGCTGGCCGGTCTCGACGACGAAGACGAAGGCGACTTCGACTTCGCCAAGACCGAAGCCTTGCCGCCTGACGCGTTCCTCGGCAGCGGCGACAGCCAGGCCGACAACACCGGCGAGCTGCCGGTGGCAAGCACGGACGTCGATCTGGACCTCGACGATCTCACGAGCGCGCTCAAGGTCAGCACGGGCGGCGATACCGTCGACATGCCGCGCGACGATGCGACGGTCGAACAACCGCGGCCGGACATGAGCGACGCGTCGACGATGTCGCTCGGGCCCGAGGACATGGACGACGATCTCGAGGAGGCCCGCACGATGACCGAGGTTGGCACGAAGCTGGACCTCGCGCGGGCCTACGTCGACATGGGCGATCCGGGCGGAGCACGCAGCATTCTCGAAGAGGTGCTGGACGAAGGCGACGAGGGTCAGCGGCAGCAGGCACAGTCTCTGCTCGACTCCTTACCCAGCTAGTGTCCTGTCCCGCTAATTCGTTGAGCAATTCGCCGCGTCTTTTCGCGTCTGGCGGCGTTGCGGCTCCTCGCCATAGCCCCGCTATGACTCGTCGCCGCGCCTTGCCAGCCACGAAAATCCGCTGTC
>JANQGQ010000003.1 GCA_028277185.1 Woeseiaceae bacterium | reverse complement strand
GCATGAGTCCGACCAGGTTCAGCGCCTCGTCGAGCAGGCCTTCGGCGTCACGAAGCGCGTCGCTGTTGAAGTCGTCGATCGACGGGCCCGGATCGTAAGGAGGCCGTTCTTCTCTTAGCTCCACGCAGGCTTTGCGAAAGCCGGCCGGGTCGGGTAGCGAGTCGTTGTCAAGGCGGGTTTGTGGGCAATGCGTGTAGATAGTGGCAAGCGTTGCGTCGTTCATCGTTCTGGTCCTCTTGGTTGAGGCCAGCGCGGGCATAAAAAAAACACGACTCGCCCAAAAGGCGATCGTGTTCGGTTTGATAGCATGTGATCAGCCATCGTCAGCAGTCCCTTGCTGGCTGTGGTTAGGGCCGTTGAGGGGCGCTATCCCCTCTTCGGTCCGTCTCTTATAGCATGGTATGAAGGACTTTGCTTAGGGCGAATTTGCGGCCGCATCCGCAGCTCGATCTGCAACGGGCGCGCCCGAATGAAAGCGAAACTCCGGATCCGGCTCCGTCACGAGCGATGCTTCGATTGCTTTCAATTCGGCCAGCCGTTCCTCGATGTCCGCTTCCGTCGCGCCGCACTCGGAACGCGCGAAAGCAAGATAGTGACGGAAATGCCGCGCTTCGGACGCGAGCAGTCCGAGATAGAAATCCCTAAGTTTCGCCGGCAAAGCCGGCGCGACGCGGGCAAAACGTTCGCAGGAACGTGCCTCGATCAGCGCGCCGACCAGCAACATGTCCAGCAGTTTCTCAGGTTCGTCGGGCCGCACGGCATCGCGCAATCCGCCCGCGTACCGCGAGGCCGTCAGCCGCTCGAACGGTACGTCGTACTCCGCCATCAACGCCCGCACCTGCTCGAAGTGCCGCAGCTCCTCGCGCGCCAGCCGCGACATGCGCTGCGCGAGCGGCGAGCGCTCCGGATAGCGGTACAGAAAGCCGAGCGCCGTCGACGCGGCCTTCAGCTCGCAGTTCGCATGGTCGAGAAGCAATTCGGGAATGCGCGACGCTGCTTCGCGGACCCAGCTATCGGGGGTCGGAACCGTCAGAAACTCGCGGATCTCTGCGGGCACGTTCGCGGCATTCACAGCCATTCGAGCACCTCAGCGGCCGACTGCAAACGGTCGTCGGGGTTCTTCGCGAGCATCATGTTGATGAGCGACTGGTACGACGCATAGCGCATCGGCAGCAGCGGTACGGGCGCATTCGCGTGCAGGTAGACAATGCCGAGCGCCGACTCGGCGCGGAATGGTTTTTCGCCGGTCAGCATCTCGTAGAAGATGACGCCCAGACTGTAGATGTCCGAGCGTGCATCGACGTCCTCGGCATGGCCCTGCTCCGGACTCATGTAGTAAGGCGTGCCGAAAATCTCGCCCTGACCGGTGATCTCCAGCGACAGGCGCATCCGCTTGGCGAGCCCGAAATCTATCAGCGCAACGCTGCCGTCGGCGCGCAGCATGACGTTTCCGGGCTTCAGATCGCGATGCAGTATCCCTACCTCGTGGATGCGCGCAAGCGCACTCGCAATCTGCTTGAAATAAGCGACCGCATCCGCGGTGCGTATCCCCTCGCGAATCCGCTGCTTCAGGTCTCCGCCGCCGAGATACTCCATCGCGATGTGCGCGTGATCGTCACCGACGCCCAGGTCGTAGATCCTGACGATGTTCGGATGGTCGATATCGGCGATCAGCTCGTACTCCTGCAGGAAACGGTCGAACGCGCCGATGCCGTCGCTCAGATCGGGCACCTGGCTCAGCACCTTGAGCACCATCATCTCGCCGTTCGCCTCGCGCTCGGCGAGATAGACCGCGGAGTGTGTCGACGCCGACAGCTTTTTCACGAAGCGATAGCCGCGAATGAGCGGGTGCAGCCCTATGGACTCGTCGCCGACGAACAGCGAACCCGTCGACGCCACGCGTTCGCGCGCCGCCAGAATGTCGCCGATGCGCACGATCAGCGCGTCGTGGTGCAGCCGGTCGCGCTCGAAGAAGCCCGCGGCATCGGCTTTGAGCGCGGCCTGCTTCTCGTAACCCGGGCCGAAGTACAGCACCGCAGGAAAACCGCCAGTCCGGGTGAAACGCTTCAGTACGTCGATGCCGTCGCGGTCCCCATGGCTGTCGCCGAGCAGCACGAGGTCGCTACCTGCCCCCATGAACTCGTCGGGCAGATGCCCGTCAGCCGTCGGGTCGTAGTCCGAGATCGTCGCGTCCGGCCAATGCGTCGTGACGTGGTGCGCAAGCAGGCTGCGGAAATCCGCGGACCCGTCGATGATCATGATCCTCGCGGTCACGACCGCACCGATACGAAACCTGCCGCCGCCCTACATGCCGACAACAGCGTCGGAGGTCCCGTACTTCCTGTGCTGAGCGGCGCGCTTCTCTTTCTCCGCATCGTTGCGGCGCCGCTCGAGATCCAGCAGATACTCGGCGGTGACGTCGCCCGTCACGTACTCGCCGGAGAAGCAGGAAGTGTCGAACTCGGAGATCGAGGAATTGTCGTGCCGCACGGAGCGGATGAGCCCGTGCAGGTCCTGGTAGATCAGCCGGTCGGCGCCGATGGCTTCCTGGATCTCCTCGACGGTCCTGCCGTTGGCGATGAGCTCCGACGCCGCCGGCATATCGATGCCGTAGACATTCGGGCAGCGCACCGGCGGCGCTGCCGAGGCGAAATAGACCTTCCTCGCACCCGCCTCGCGTGCCAGGCGGATGATCTGCCGCGAGGTCGTGCCACGCACGATCGAGTCGTCGACCAGAAGGACGTTCTTGTTTCGAAACTCGAGGTCAATCGCGTTGAGCTTACGGCGCACGGACTTCGCGCGCTCTGCCTGCCCGGGCATGATGAACGTCCGTCCGATGTAGCGGTTCTTGATGAAGCCTTCGCGATACTTCACACCGAGATGATAGGCGACCTGCAGCGCCGAGGTGCGGCTCGTATCCGGTATGGGTATTACGACATCGATGTCGTGATCGACGAAGTCGCGGACGATCTTCCCGGCCAGCTCTTCACCCATCCTCAGTCGCGCCTTGTACACCGACAGGTCGTCGAGGATGGAGTCCGGTCGCGCAAAGTATACGTATTCGAAGATGCACGGCGTGTGCCGCGTTTCCCCGGGGAAGTCGCGCTGATGAAAGCGACCCGAGTTCTCGATCACGACTGTCTCGCCGGGCCGGACGTCCCGGAACCGCTCGAACTGCAGCATGTCGAGCGCGACGCTCTCCGACGCGACCATGTGCTCCTCGCCTTCCCCGGCGTCGCGACGACCGAGGACGAGCGGACGAATCCCGTTCGGATCGCGGAAGGCGACGATTCCGAAGCCGACGACCATGATCACAACGGCGTAGCCGCCCTTGCAGCGGGCGTGAACGGCCTCGACGGCATCGAAAACCTGCTCGGCAGTCGGATGCCCGTTGGCGCGGGCGTGCAGCTCGTGTGCGAACACATTCAGCAGCACTTCCGAATCGGAGTCCGTCGATAAGTGGCGCCGGTCCTCGCGGACGAGATGCTCGGCCAACTCGGCGCTGTTCGTCAGATTGCCGTTGTGCGCGAGGCAGATCCCGTACGGCGAATTGACGTAAAACGGCTGGGCCTCAGACGACTGCGCCCCGCCCGCGGTAGGGTAGCGTACGTGGCCAACGCCGACGTTGCCCTTGAGTCTCAGCATGTGACGCGTCCGGAACACGTCGCGCACGAGGCCGTTGGTCCGCCGCTCGTGCAGCCCTTCCTCGCTCCAGGTGACGATGCCGGCCGCGTCCTGGCCGCGATGCTGCATGACGGTCAGGGCGTCGTAGAGCGCCTGATTGACCGGTGAATGACTGACGATTCCGACTACGCCGCACATAGGCCCGTTCCTGCCAATCTACCCATATCCGTAATACCCGGTATGTCGAGGGGCAACGACTCCGCAGGCGCGTCCGGCACGATCAGATCGTATCCGGCGGGCGCCAGCTCCCGAATCCAGTCGGCGACGACCGTGAAGTGCGGAATCAGCGAGGAATTCAGCCACCAGTTGTCGTTGCTGAAGCCCGCGAACTCGCCACCGATGACACCGACCGCGATCAACAGAATACCGCGGATAAGACCGAAGACAGAACCGCCGAAGCGATCCAGCCCGCCCAGAACCGTCAGCTTCACGAGCTTCGAGAGCCCCCAGCCCAACAGTCCGCCGAGCGACAGAATCACGGCGAAGACCAGGATCCGGCCAAACCAGGTCTGCAGCTCGGCGCTGGACAGCCACGAGTCCGACACCTGCCCGACGCTGGGCCCCAGGTAGAGCGACGCCCAGATCGCCACGAGGAGCGATCCGATCGACACGGCTTCCTTGATGAAGCCCCGCACGAAGCCGACCAGCACCGAGAGGACGATGGCCAGGCCTATGATGATATCGATGATCGGCATGCAGGTGGTTCTGGCCGGGTGCCGTGCCCTTGCATCTCGCGAGGCCGGCATCTTACCAAAAGGTCTCTGCCCGGGCAGCGCGGTTTACGGATGCGGGACGACCTGCCCTTTCTGGCCCGCGCGCTCGAGCCGCACCGCCATGGCCTCGGCGCTGGCCCGGTCTCTCTGCGGACCGACCCGCACGCGGTGCAGCTGGCCGTTCGGCGTCTGGAGCCGGCTTAAGAAAGCGGCAAAACCCTGCTGCCGCAGTTCGGCCGCCAGCCGGTCCGCATTGGCCTGGTTCGAAAAGCTGCCGAGCTGCACGGCCCACATACCGGTCGCGGACCGGTTGTTGGGACCAGCGTCGGCGGGCGGCGGCTCCTCCGGTTCGTCCGCGGCCTCGGCCGTCGGCGGCTCTTCCGCAGGCTCCTCGTCCTCGGATGGGGCCGGCGTCGGCGCGGCCGCCACGGGCACCGGTGCGGCAGCAGGCGCATCCGCCGTCCCCGCGGCCGGCGACTCCGCTTCGACGCTCGCCGGTTCATCTTCCGCCTCGCGATTCGCGTCCGTCTGGCGGGCGGGCAGCGGCTCGCTGCGATCGCGATCCAGCACGACCGTGCGTACGCTGTCGTCGGATTGCTGGCCCGGCAGATCGATGCGCTGCTCGATCATCGGCGCGTCGGCAGGGGCGTTGGTCGGCGACCCGTCGAGAAACACGGGCACGACCAGGACCGCAACGATGACCAAAACCGTTGCGCCGACGATGCGTTCTTTGAGAGCTCTGTCCATGAATCGGATTCCCCGGCCGCGGAATTATAGCCGAAGCCGCTCGCGGACCGGCCCGACCGTGTGAAAGCTGCCGATCACCAGCACCTCGCCGTCTTCGCCCGCGCGCTCGTCGGCTTCGCGCAGCGCGGCGTCGAAGCCTTCGGCAATCAGGCAGTGCGCGTTCGCGGCGTTGGCAACGCGGCGCGCGAGTTCCGCCGCCGGGATCGCGCGCGGGCTGTCGGCGGTGACGGCGATCCATTCGTCGACGGCAGACAGCAGCGGCCCGACGATGCCTTCGACGTCCTTGTCGTCCAGTACGCCGAGCACGGCGACCCGCCGCGGCGCGTCCGGCTTGTCGAGCAGGCCGGCCAACGCCGCCGCCGCAGCCGGATTGTGCGCGACGTCGAGGATGAAACGCTCCGCGCAGCGCTCCATCCGGCCCGGGACGCGGACGCCTGCCAGCGCCTGCGACACTTGCTCACGGCTCAAACCGGCGCCGAGGCCGAGCGTTTCGAGGAGACAGAGCACACCCGCTGCATTGGCCAGCTGGAAGTCGCCCGGCAGGCCCGGGCGCCCGAGATTCTCGAGTACCGTCTTCGGGCCGCGGTAGGTGAAGCGGCCGTCCGGGCCGGCGTCCCAGGTGAAGTCGCGTCCGGCCGCGAGAAGCTCCGCGCCAACGGCCAGCGCCGCCGCATCGATGCTCGCAGGCCGGTCGGGCGCCGCGAATACCGTCGGCCGGCCGGACCGCATGATGCCCGCCTTCTCCCGGCCGATCGCCTCGCGCGTATCCCCGAGCCAGGCCTCATGGTCCAGCGCGATGCTCGTGATGAGCCCGCCATCGGGATCGACCGCGTTGACCGCGTCCAGCCGCCCCCCGAGCCCCACTTCGAGCACGACCGCATCCACGCCGTGCCGGCCGAACAGCTCGAGCGCCGCCAGCGTTCCGAACTCGAAGTACGTCAGCGGCACGTCGCCGCGCGTCGCCTCGACGCGCTCGAAGGCGGCAACGATATCCTCGTCACTGGCCTCCCTGCCGTCGATCACGATGCGCTCGTTGTAACGGTTGAGATGTGGCGAGGTGTAGACCCCGGTCCGAAGGCCCGCCGCCGCAAGCAGCGCTGCGAGCATCGCAACCGAAGAGCCTTTGCCGTTCGTGCCGGCCACGTGCAGCACGGTCGTCGCACGCGTCGGCGCGAGGCGGTCGAGTACCTCCACCACGCGTTCCAGCCCCAGAACGATCCCGCCGCGCGCGGTCGACTCGAGGCGGACCAGCCAGTCCGCGAGTGAATCCGCGGGTGTACGCGGTGCTCCCACGCGCCGTGCTCAGTCGGTTGTGACGGGAGCTTTGCGCCGCTCGAGCTTCGCGAGCAGGTCGGCAACCGTGTCGCGCAGCTGCCGGCGATCGACGATCATGTCGATCGCGCCGTGGTCCAGAAGGAACTCGCTGCGCTGAAAACCCTCCGGCAGTTTCTGGCGGACGGTTTGCTCGATCACGCGCGGTCCCGCAAAACCGATCAGCGCGTCGGGTTCGGCAATGTTGACGTCGCCGAGCATCGCGAGGCTGGCCGAAACGCCGCCGGTCGTCGGATCGGTGAGTACGGAGACGTACGGAACGCGCTTCTCGCCGAGCCGCGCCAGCGCGGCCGACGTTTTGGCCATCTGCAAAAGAGAGAACAGTGCTTCCTGCATCCTGGCGCCGCCGCTTGCCGAAAAGGCGATCAACGGCATCCCGGTATCTGCAGCGTGGCGCGCCGCACGTGCGAAGCGCTCGCCGACGACGGAGCCCATCGAGCCGCCCATGAACTGAAACTCGAACGCGCAGGCAACCACCGGACGTGAGTGCAGGCTGCCGGTGACGCTGACGAGTGCGTCCTTTTCGCCCGTCTTCTTCTGCGCCTGGCCGATGCGGTCGCGATAGCGCTTGCTGTCTTTGAACTTGAGCGGATCCTGGGGCTCGAGCGCCCCGGACAGCTCCTGCATCGAGTCCTTGTCGAGAAAGGTCTCGAGCCGCAGCCGCGCACCGATGCGCATGTGGAAACCGCACTTGGGACAGACGCGAAGATTGCGTTCGAGTTCGTTACGGTACAGCTGGGCGTCGCAGCGTTCGCACTTGATCCAGACGCCCTCCGGAACCGATCGCGTACGCTTCTCGGTGCTGATGCGCGACGGCATCAGTTTCTCGAACCAGCTCATGGCGCGAAGTGTACAGGCTCGGGCGGCGGCGGCAACCGAAGCGCCGCGGGATACTCGACCGCCACCAGCATCAGCCCCTGAGGCGGCGCGGCGACACCGGCCCGCCGCCGGTCCCTGCCGGCGAGTACCTCTTCAGCCCAGCTCACCTCCTCGTCTCCCGTTCCGATCGCCGCCAGCGTACCGGTGACGTTGCGCACCATGTGCTGCAGGAACGCGTTGGCCGTCACGTCGATCAGTACCCAGTCGCCGTCGCGATGCACGCGAATCGAACGCAGCTTGCGCATCGCCGTCGACGCCTGGCAGCCGGCCGCCCGGAACGCGGAAAAGTCGTGCTCCCCGAGCAGCGCCTGCGCGGCTTCGTGCATGCGGTCCGAGTCGAGCGGCTGATGAACCCACCATGCACGCTGCCGGTGGAGCGCCGAGCGAACGAGGCGGTTGAGAATACGATAGCGATAGCTGCGCGCGGTGGCGCTAAAGCGCGCGTGGAAATCGTCGGGGACGTCCGCGACCCAGGTGACGGCGATGTCGTCGGGCAAATTGGAATTGGCGCCGAGCAGCCAGCCGCGGGCCGATCGCCGGCTGTCAGTGTCGAAGTGCGCCACCTGCGCCGATGCGTGCACGCCCGCATCCGTCCGGCCCGCACAGGTCACCTCCAGCGGGTGGTCCGCGACGGCCGACAGTGCGTCTTCAACACGCTCCTGGATGCCGATCCCGGACTTCTGTTTTTGCCAGCCGTTGTAAGCGGTACCGTCGTATTCGATACCGACCGCCAGACGCATGAAGGGGGAGCTAGTGTCCTGTCCCGCTAATTCGTTGAGTAAGTCGACAGCGGATTTTCGTGGCTGGCAAGGCGCGGCGACGAGTCATAGCGGGGCTATGGCGAGGAGCCGCAACGCCGCCAGACGCGAAAAGACGCGGCGAAT
>JANQGQ010000036.1 GCA_028277185.1 Woeseiaceae bacterium | reverse complement strand
CGAGATGTTGGCCGCTTCGTCGAAGCGCGCCATGAGTTCGATGATGACCGTGACTTCCTTGCCGGCCCGCGCGGCCGCAACGAGATGGTCGACGATCGGGCTTTTCGCGCCGGTGCGGTACAGCGTGATCTTGATGGCGAGTACGTTACGGTCGTGCGCGGCCGCCTTGATGAAGTCGATCACGGGCGAGAACGCATGATACGGGTGGTAGAGCAGGACGTTCTCGCGCTGGAGCGTGTCGAAGATGTTCGAGTCCGCCTTGAGCGCCGCGGGCAGTCCCTGGGTGAACGGGGTGTACAGAAGCTCGGGGCGGTCGACGATGTCGCAGACCTGGGCGAGCCGGTTCAGGTTCACCGGACCCTCGACCAGGTACATGTCGTGTTCCTCGAGGTCGAAGTGGTCGAGCAGGAACTGCTGCAGGTCTTCCGGACACTCGTGCCCGACCTCGATGCGGACGGCCGCGCCGTAACGGCTGGCCTCGAGTTCGCCTTCGAGCGCTCTGACGAGGTCGCTCACCTCTTCCTCGTCGACATACAGATTCGAGTTCCGCGTCACGCGGAACTGGTAACAGCCGTCGACGCCGAGGCCCGGGAACAGGCTGCCCACGTGCATCCGGATGATCGACGACAGGAAGACGTAGTCGTGGCTGTCGGGCTCGCTGAGGTTTTCCGGCAGCTTGATGATGCGCGGCAGCGAGCGCGGTGCCTGGACCATGCCCCGGTGCCGCTGCCGGCCGTAGGCGTCGCGGCCCTTCAGGCGCACGATGAAGTTCAGGCTCTTGTTGAGAACCTGCGGAAACGGCCGGGACGGACCGAAAGTCAGCGGCGTCAGGACCGGAACGACCTGCTCGTCGAAGTAGGCCTTGAGCCACTGCTGCTGCTCGGGCGTCCAGTCCTCGCTGCGCAGGAAGCGGACGCCGGCGGCCGCGAGCTGAGGAAACATGACGCTGTTCAGAAGCTCGTACTGCTGTTCGACGACGCTCAGCATCCGGTGACGCAGCACGTCGAAGACCTGCTGTGCCGGCAGTTGCTCCGGACCCTGCGCCAGCGCGCCGAGTTCCATGCGCTGTTTGAGGGCGGCAACGCGGATCTCGAAGAATTCGTCGAGATTCGTGCAGGTAATACACAGGAAGCGCAGGCGCTCCAGCAGCGGTATCTCCGGGACCTGCGCCAGAGCCAGCACACGCTTGTTGAACTCGAGCATGCTGAGTTCGCGGTTGATGTACAGGTCGGCGGGCGGCAGCGTCGGCGCGTCCACGAAGGTCTCCGTCAATTCGGCCGATCAGTATAGCAACGCCGGCGCGTCCCGCGGCGGGCTTCGCGCACGAAATCGGGTGCCGAACGGTTAGAGGGGCGGGAGGTAGACGCCGCCCAGCGGCGTCGGGCGTCGGGCGCCGGTCACGGTGGGGAGATTGCCCGGACGTCCGGCCAGCCGCTCGCGGGCAAGCCAGGCGAACGTCGCCGCCTCGACCCAGTCCGGCCCGATGCCGTGCTCCGCGGACGATTCCACGGCGATGCCGGACAGTGAATCGCCGAGTCGGGCGACGAGCGCCGAATTGTGCGCGCCCCCGCCGCAGAGGATCAGGCGCCGGCATCCGGGCAGCGCGTCCAGCAGGGCCTCGGACAGCGAACGGGCCGTGAACTCGAGTAGCGTTGCCTGCACGTCGCCGGGGTCCGCGCTGGCGTCGATCTGCGCTTCGAGCCAGGTCAGGTTGTAGTGCTCGAAGCCGGTGCTCTTCGGCGGTTCCCGCTTAAGATAGGGATCGGCCAGCAGGCGCCGGAGCAGCGCGTCGTCGACCTTGCCGAGCGCCGCCCACCCGCCGTCTGCGTCGAACGGCTCGCCGCGGTGCCGGCGTATCCACGCGTCCATGAGCGTGTTGCCCGGCCCGCAGTCGAAGCCCGTCACGGCGCCGCTGACCGGGAGCAGCGTCAGGTTCGCGATCCCGCCGATGTTCGCGACCGCGGTGTCCGCATTGGCGTCGGCGAACACCCAGCGATGGAAGGGCGGCACTAGCGGCGCTCCCTGACCGCCGAGCGCTACGTCCTGACGACGAAAGTCGGCAACGGTCGTGATGCCGGTCGTACACGCGATGGTCGCCGGGTCGCCGATCTGCACGCTGAACGGCGTTTCGGCGTCCGGCTGGTGATAGAGCGTCTGACCGTGGCTGCCGATCGCCGCGATGTCCCCGGTGCCGACGCCGGCCGCGCGGACGATCTCCGTCGCGGCGCCCGCGAACGCTCGGCCGCAGCGTGCGTCGAGGTCTCCGAGTCGGTCGACGGTGCAGCTCCGAGGGGCGGCGATCGCTGCCAGCAAATCGCTCCGCAACGCATCGGCGTAGGGGACGGTGGTATGCGCAACGAGGTCCGCGCGCTCGTCGCTGAACCTGACGACGACAGCGTCGATCCCGTCGACGCTGGTCCCCGAGATTAGCCCGAGGTACAGCACGGCGCCCGGATCAGCGGGAGTCGCTGGGGGTGTCGGCAAGCACCGCGAGCTGGGTGCGCTTGAAGCGTTCGAACTCCGCGAGAATCGGCTGGACGGTCGCCATGAATTCGTCGCGGTACTCCGCGGCAATCGGATCCGCGTCGGGCAGGTCCACGGTGCGCGGATTGCGGTGCACGCCGTTGAGCCGATACTCGAAGTGCAGGTGCGGGCCGGTCGAGAGACCGGTGGAGCCCACGAAGCCGATCGTCTGCCCCTGAACGACGCGCGACCCCAGCGGGGCCGATTTCGCATAGTTCGACATATGGGCGTACAGCGTCGTGATGTTGCCGCCGTGCTGCAGAATCACGGTTTTGCCGTAGCCCGACTTGTTGCCGCGGAAGATCACTTTGCCGTCGCCCGCCGCCATGATCGGCGTGCCGGTCGGCGCGGCATAGTCGACGCCGCGATGGGCGCGGATCGTGTTCAGAACCGGGTGCCGCCGCCTCGGGTTGAAGTTCGAGCTGATCCGGGTGAACTCGACGGGTGCGCGCAGGAACGCCTTGCGCACGCTCAAGCCGTCCGGCGTGAAGTAGTCCGCGCGGCCGTTCGCATCGACGAAGCGAATCGCGTGATTGGTCCGGCCGTCGTTGTTGAACTCGGCGGCGACGATTTCGCCGTCGGTGATGTACTTGCCGTCCTGCCAGATCTCCTCGTACTGAACGAAGAAGTTGTCGCCGACGCGAATGTCATAGACGAAGTCGATATCCCACGCAAATATCCCCGCGAGATTCATGACGGTCTTGTCCGAGATGCCGGCGTCGGCTCCTGCCTCGAAGAGCGAGGTCTCGATGACGCCGTGTGCCATGCGTTTGCGCTTTTCTATCGGCCGTTCGACGATCTCGGCGACGAAGCCGTCTTCCGATCGCGCGATCGAGAGCGCACTCGTCAGGTCGAGCACGGAGTACAGGCTGACGAGGTCGCCGCCCGTGTGTTGGATCCGGAACTCGTCGCCTGGCTTGAGCCGCCGAAAGCGCTGCCGGGCTTCCTCGAGACGGGAAATCGCCGCGAGGTGGCCCAGATTCAGGTCGTTCTTGCGAAACAGGCCGTCGAGGGTGTCGCCCTTTCGGATCGTGAACGCCAGCGTTTCGTATTCGGGTTCGGGCGGCTCCGGCGGCGCGGTCCCGATGGCCGGCAACAGCGGTTCCGCCGCCGGGGCGGAAGGCGCGGGAAAGGGCTCGCCGTCGGGGTTAACGCCGGCGAGTTCCGGCTCCGGCGCCACGCTGCTCTGCTCCGGCGGAGTCGTCAATCCGGAGTAGGTGAGAACGGCGATCAGAGGCAATCCGAGCCCCACGGCAAACCATTTGACGCGGCCGGATTTCTTAGGCTTGCGGAAGCTTGCTGACTTGTGGTCTCTCAGCAGCGGACTAACTGGGCGTGGCAAGTCGGGACTTCCTTATGACGCTTGCGGCTACTCTACCCATTAGTTTATGTAAGGTCAAAGAAAACTGTTATAAGTCATGATGTTAAAGGGGCATTCGAGAACGGGCGCGAATGCCGGGGCCGGTCGCGGGAAAATCGCTGTTACGACCTGTGGTTCCGGCCGTCGGCGACAATGCTACAGTTCGCGACCGGCGGCCCGGACGGCCTGAACAACCACCAGCAGGCAAGCAGTACATGAGCACTATCGACGAGCCGATCGACCGACAGTTGGCGGAACTCGCACGCGGTACCGAGGAGATCCTTCCCGACGGCGGCCTTGCGGCGAAGCTCGGGCAGGGGCGGCCGCTGATCGTAAAGGCGGGCTTCGATCCGACCGCGCCCGATCTGCATCTTGGTCACACGGTACTCATCAATAAGATGCGGCAGTTCCAGGAGTTCGGCCACGAGGTGGTCTTCCTGATCGGCGATTTCACCGGGATGATCGGCGACCCTTCCGGCAAGAACGCCACGCGGCCGCCGCTCTCCGAGGAAGAGATCCGGGCGAACGCGGCGACGTACGAGGAACAGATCTTCAAGATCCTGGATCGCGAGCGCACGCGGGTCGAGTTCAATTCCACCTGGGTGAGCGAGCTGGGCGCCGCCGGCATGATCCGGCTGGCGGCGAAGCACACGGTCGCGCGCATGCTCGAACGCGACGATTTCAGCAAGCGCTACGCCGGCGGTCAGCCGATCAGCATCCACGAGTTCCTGTATCCGCTCGTGCAGGGCTACGATTCCGTGGCGCTCGAGGCCGACGTCGAGCTCGGCGGCACGGATCAGAAGTTCAATCTGCTCGTCGGCCGGCAGCTCCAGCAGGACTACGGGCAGGCGCCGCAGGTCGTGATGACCACCCCGCTCCTCGAGGGACTCGACGGTGTGGAAAAGATGTCGAAGTCGAAGGGCAACTACATCGGCATAACCGAAGCGCCCGGCGAGATGTTCGGCAAGATAATGAAGATCTCCGACGAGATGATGTGGCGTTACTACGAACTTCTCAGTTTCCGGTCACTCGAAGACATAGCCGCGCTCAAGGCCAGCGTCGACGCCGGGATGAATCCACGGGACGCCAAGTTTGCGCTGGGTCGGGAGATCGTCGCCCGGTTCCACGACGAGGCGGCGGCTGAGCGGGCAGAGGCGGCGTTCGTGGCGCAGTTCCAGCAGCGAGCTATCCCCGAGGACATGCCCGAGGTTACGCTCGAGGCCGACGGCAGCTCCATAGGCATCGCGTATCTTCTCAAAGGGGCCGAATTGGTTAGCAGTACTTCGGAGGCTTTCCGGATGATCAAGCAGGGCGCGGTGCGGGTCGACGGCGATCGCATCGAGGATCGCGGCCTCGAGGTCGCGAAGGGATCGACGGCCGTCTATCAGGTGGGGCGCCGCCGCTTCGCGCGGGTCAGCGTCGTCTGACACGCCGTGACAGGAGCCACATCGATGCGTAGTGCCGCCAGCATCTTCGTCACGACCGTCCTCGGTTTTCTGTCGCTCGGCGCCGCCCTGGCAGATACCGAAAGCGAGGTGGATGCCGAACGCCAGGCGGCTATCGAGCGCGAGGCTGCTCAACGCGAGGCGCTCGAGACCGGTATCCGGGCCGTTGTCGACTCGATCAACGCCGGGTCCTTCGAACGTTTCGCCGAGGCCATCGACCGCGACGACATGCTCGATCGCATCTTCGGACTGCGGCTGATCGATCAACGCGTGCAGAAGGGTTTCCGGGAGCAGTTCGACGATACGCTCGAACGAACGCTCGAGATCGCGGTGGCGCAGGGTCAGCAGACGCCCGTTACCGCGGTATTGCTCGAGTTTGCATCGCGCGGCGACCGCGGCCGGGCCGTCGTGCGCTACCAGCTCGAGAACTTCCAGTTCGCCTACCACAAGTACGAGCTGACGCTGAACCGGCGCGACGAGCTGGTCATCGTGGACTGGCTGGATTTCTTTTGGGGCGAGCGCTTCAGCGACGCCGTCGGCATAACGCTGCTCGCCGCGTCGCCGGGTAAACCGGCCGTGCGCAAGCTCCTCGACACGCGGACCGCTACCGACAGCGAGATCTTCGAGCTGTCCGAGGCGCTCAAGGCGATCCGCGACTACAACGTCCCTCGCTACTTCGAGGTGGTCGAGTCGATGTCCGAGAAGCTCAAGGGGCATCGCCTCGTCGTGCTTGGCGGGGTCCAGATGACCAAGCGCGCGCGTGCGCGCCGGCAGCTCCGCACCGCGCTGATTGCGCTCGACAAATACTATCCGGACGAACCGCTGTACTCGAATCTGCTGCTCGACTATTACTTCCCGAGTCGCCGCTACGATGACGCGAAAGCCGCGCTCCTGCGGCTGAATGCCGAGCTCGGCGTCGAGGACAGCGTGCACGAGGCGCGGATGAGCGCCGCCGAGCTCGTGCTCGAAAATACCGACGCCGCGGCGGCGCATGCCTCCAGGGCGCTCGAGCTCGAGCCCGGGCTGGAGCTGGCGTGGTGGTCGGCCCTCAGAGCCCGCGCGGCGCTTGCAGACTATGCGGGCTCCGTCGAGGCGCTCGACCGTTTGTCCGCGGACTTCGGTCATACGCTCGAACGTGAGGCGCTTGCGAGGGACCGGAGTCTCGCGGGTCTGGTCGAATCGCCCGAGTTCGCGGCATGGATCGAGTCGCGCGCCACGGATGAAGGGTGACGTCGCGATCACCGTCGGAGTGCGAACGGGCGGACGTCTACATGATCCACGGCGGCTGAGGCTGCGCAGTCCGGCGCCGTTCCGTGCCCCGCGCCGCGTGCGCGCCGCCCGGCCGCCGTCCTTCCGGTCATTCCGCGAGGCCGTCCGCCCGGTCCGCGGGCCTCCCGAACAGGGCCGTTTTTTCCGCGGAATCCGGCCTTCTCCCGAGGTCCCGGTGAGACCGCGTCGCGAGCATGGATCCGGCCGGTTTCGAGTCTGTCAAAAAACTTTCAAAATAGAGTTGACGCCCCGCCATTCGCCGCTATAATGCCGCGCTCTCTGAGGGAACGGTGTCCCTCGGCAGACTCCTCAAGACAACAGATTCATGCGGCCAAGGGCTGACAACGGCCCCGCTTGGCCTGTATACTTGACGGTCTGCCCCTGGCAAAAGCCAGCCACCCATTCGACTCCCGCCGGACGGCGGATTGACGAGGCGAAGCGGCCGGCCGGACCGTCAGGGGATCGCTCTTTAACAAGTCATTCAGATAATTTGTGTGGGTGCTTGCGCTTGTTTGCGAGATGGCAAATGAAGCGTGAGAACCTAAATTACAGTCAGTTTTTTAGTAATTGCGCTAGCTCAAACTTTTTGAACTGAAGAGTTTGATCCTGGCTCAGATTGAACGCTGGCGGCATGCCTAACACATGCAAGTCGAACGGAAACGATGGAAGCTTGCTTCCAGGCGTCGAGTGGCGGACGGGTGAGTAATACTTAGGAATCTGCCCAGTAGTGGGGGACAACTCGGGGAAACTCGAGCTAATACCGCATACGCACTACGGTGGAAAGTGGAGGACCGTCTCAATAAGAGCCTTCGAGGCTCGCAGAAGCATTGCTTCTATTGCCTTTAGGGTTTTTATTGAGACGGCTTCACGCTATTGGATGAGCCTAAGTCGGATTAGCTTGTTGGTGAGGTAAAGGCTCACCAAGGCGACGATCCGTAGCTGGTCTGAGAGGACGATCAGCCACACTGGGACTGAGACACGGCCCAGACTCCTACGGGAGGCAGCAGTGGGGAATATTGCGCAATGGGGGCAACC
>JANQGQ010000030.1 GCA_028277185.1 Woeseiaceae bacterium | reverse complement strand
CGTCAAGGTGGTGTACGAGGCGGCCGCGCATCGGGACCAGCAGCGGCTCCACGAGATCGAAGATCTCCGCCTGCCGCAGCGCATTGATGCCGCGCGCCGCAAGGGCGAGGTTAATGGAGCGGCCGGCTTCGGCGTCGACGATTCGGGGGTCGGGGTGGCGCTCGAACACGGACACCTCGAGGCCCAGCCGAGCCAGCATGATCGAGAGCAGCGTGCCGCACTGGCCTGCGCCGATGACGTTGACGTCGCCGTTCATCGCCCGGCACCGAGATCGCCGAACACGGCATCGAGGCGTTCGGCAAACTCGAATACGTCCGCGAAGCTGTTATAGAGCGGCACGGGGGCGAGGCGGATGACGTTCGGTTCGCGCCAGTCGCCCGTCACGTTGTAGTCCACGAGCTTGTCGAACACGGCTTTGGGCTCGATGCCGTTGGCGGACACGACGACCGATAGCTGCGCGCCGCGCGCTTCCGGCGGCGTCAGGATTTCGAGCCGGTCGCCGAAGCGGCGCTCGATGAGCCATTCCAGATAGCCGGTGAGCCGCCGCGACTTGTCGCGCAGGCGCCCGGCTCCGGCCTCGAGGAACAGGTCGAGCGAAGCCACTACCGGCGCCAGCGACAGAATCGGCGGGTTGCTGAGCTGCCAGACGTCGGCGCCCGGCGCGGGGTCGAACTCGCGCGCCATGCGAAAGCGGGTCTCGGCGCGATTGCCCCACCAGCCCTGTAGCTGTCCGGTTTCGGCAGAGTCCAGATGCCGGCGGGCAACGAAGGCGCCGGCGATTGCCCCGGGTCCGGCGTTCAGGTACTTGTATGTGCACCAGCTCGCGAAGTCCGGGGACCACTCGTCGAGGCGGATGTCGACGTTGCCGATCGCGTGCGCGAGGTCGAGGCCCACGTTCGCGCCGTGCGCGCGGCCGAGCTCGCAGATGGCGCCCATGTCCAGCACCTGCCCGTTGAGGTACTGAACGCCCGGGAGGAGCAGCAGCGCGACACTGTCGCCATGCTCATCGAGCAGCGAGGCGAGATCGTCCGTCACGAAGCGGCCGTCGTCGCGCGGCCGCCACTCGAGCAAACCGTCGTCCGGGTCGAAGCCGTGGAAGCGCAGCTGCGAAGCCGCGGCATAGCGATCCGAGGGAAACGCGCCGTATTCGACGACGATGCGGTAGCGCGTCCGCGTCGGCCGGTAGAAGCTGGCCATCAGCAGGTGCAGGTTGACGGTGAGCGTGTTCATGGCCGTCACCTCGGCCGGCGCGGCGCCCGTCAGCGTCGTGAAACCGGCGGTGCAGGCTTCGTGATAGCGCCACCAGGGCCGCTCGGAGCGGAAGTGACCGTCGACCGCGAGATTCGCCCAGACGTCGAGTTCGTCGATCACGAGCAAGCGGGCGCTCTTCGGCTGCAGCCCGAGGCTGTTGCCGCACAGATAGACCGGCGCGTGGCCGCCGCGCTCGGACGGGAAGTTGAACGCCTGGCGGAAGTGCGCCAGCGGGTCCCGCTCGTCCTCGGCGAGCGCGAACGCCCGGCTGTCCGCGTAGTCCGGATCCCTGCCGTCGCTGCTCACGTTTCTGCCGATGCGCCGTCCGGGAGCGGCTTCACGGTGCCGCAGCGCTTACAGGTCCGATGCGCCTCGCTGCCGTAGAAGCGGTCGAACACCGGCGGCAGCTGCCCGACGATATCGTCGACGTACAGGTACTCCTCGTAAAGGAGCGCACCGCAGTTGTCGCAGTACCACTGGAATCCGTCGAGTTCGTTGTCCCGTCGTTTCCGCTCGACGACCAGACCGACCGAATCGGCGAAGCGCTGCGGCGAATGCGGTACCCGCGGCGGCAGCAGAAGCACGTCCCCCGCAGAGAGCGGAATGTCGACGCGGATGCCGTCCTGTATCGTCTTCAGGAGCATCTCGCCCTCGAGTTGATAGAAGAACTCCGGTCCTTCGTCCAGATGATAGTCGTCGCGCGAGTTCGGCCCACCAACGACCATGACGATGAAGTCGTTGTCTTCGAATACCTGCCGGTTACAGACGGGCGGTTCGAGCGCCGCGCGGTGTTCGTCGATCCAGCGCGCGAGATTGAAGGCGGTCAGCGATGCTTCGCTCATGTCTGTTCCTGCGGCTGTCCGGGGACCTGGTGAATTCTCAATACCGAGCGGTCGATGCGGATAGCCGTCAGCTGACGTCCCCAGACGCAGCCGGTGTCGAGACTCAGAAGATTGGGCAGCGCGATCAAACCGAGCGCCGACCAGTGGCCGAATACTATACGCGTTTGGCCCCACGCGTTGTCCGGATAGAGAAACCACGGCACCTGTCCCGGTCTGGCGCGGTGCGGCGAGTTCGCGAACGAGAAGTTCAGGCGCCCGGTGGAGGTCAGCATGCGCATGCGGGTGAATGTGTTGACGATAAACCGCAGGCGCCGGTTGCCCTTGAGGTTGCCCCGCCATTTCCATGGCGTATCGCCGTACATGTCCGCGAGGAAGTCCACATGGTGTTTGCCCGTGAGGGCCGCCTCGATTTCCGCCGCCCTCGCCAGGGCCTTGCGTACCGACCACGTCGGGTAGATGCCCGCATGGACGAGCAGCGTGTCCATGGTTTCGTCGTAGTGGAGCAGCGGCCGATGCCTGAGCCAGTCCACGAGTTCGTCCCGATCAGGCGCGGCAAGCACGCGATCGAGCGTCGCGAAGTTCTTCCTGTTGGGAATCGCGCCGCTTGCAAGCGCAACGAGATGGAGATCGTGATTGCCGAGCACCGTGATGGCCGAGTCGCCGAGCTTTCGGACGAGCCGCAGCGTCTTCAGGGATTTCGGGCCACGATTGACGAGGTCGCCCGTGAGCCACAGTGTGTCGGTTCCCGGGTCGAAGCGGATTTCTTCGAGCAGCCGGCACAACGGGTCGTAGCAACCCTGAACATCGCCGATTGCGTAAACTGCCACTTGCGGGTTCTGCCAGCGCTGATGGGCCTTAGTGCAGCATGCCCGGGACGGCCAGCGTGAACGGCGGGATCGGTGCATCGAAGCGATCGCCATTGTCGGCTTCCATCCGATAGAGCCCCTGCATGGCTCCTACGGGCGTCTCCAGGACGGCGCCGCTGGAGTAGCGGAACTGCTCGCCAGGCTTCAGGTGCGGCTGCTCGCCCACGACGCCGTCGCCGTTGACCTCCTGAACCTTGCCGTTGGCATCCGTGATGATCCAGTGGCGGCTCTTCAGACGTGCCGCGATTCCACCGTTGTTGCTGATCGTGATCGTGTACGCGAAGACGTAGCGGCCGGACGACGGTTCCGACTGCTCGTCCACGTAGGCCGTGGAAACCTGGACTCGAATGCTGGCGCGGTTCTCTTCCATGGACTGAAATGGCTCCGTTGGCTGCGCGGTCCGGGCTCGGTCGCCCGACTGTATTCTAGGGTCTGTTAGCGATCGCTTCCATCGCCCCGCCCGTTACGACCGGTAAAGAATAGCGTCAACTCGTCTCGTCGGCGATTCGGTTGGCCAGACGGACCCAGGTCTGCGGGTCGACGGTTTCCGCGCGTGCGCCAGGGTCGATGCCGGTCTCCGACAGCGTACTTGCATCCACGACGTTGCCGAGGGCGTTTCTGAGCGTTTTGCGGCGCTGGCCGAACGCGGCCGTCAACAGCCGGTTCAGGACCGCCGGATCGTCCGGGAGCAGGGCATCTTCGCCGCGCGGCAGCAGTCGCAGCACCGCCGAGTGTACGGCCGGCCGCGGATCGAAGGCTTCAGGGGGGACGTCGAACAATGCCCCGGCCTCGAACCAGGTCTGCAGCGCCACGCTGAGGCGTCCGTAGCGTTTCGAACCCGGGGCGGCGGCAATTCGGTCGACGACTTCCTTTTGCAGCATGAAGTGCATGTCGATCAGCGAGTCGCGATGCTCCAGCAGGTGGAACAGGAGCGGGGTCGACACGTTGTAGGGCAGGTTGCCCACGACACGCAGCCGCGTCCCGAGGGCCGAATAGTCGAATGCCAGGGCGTCGGCCTCGTGGACCGTGACCCGCTCGTCGTTCCGCCAGCGCTGCCGCTGCCGTTCGGCCAGGTCGCGGTCCAGCTCGACCAGGTGCAGCCGGCCGGCGCGGCGCGCCAGCGCTTCGGTCAGCGCGCCGGTCCCGGGGCCGATCTCGAGCAGCGCGTCCCCGGGCCGTGGAGCTATGGCGGACACGATCGCGTCGACGACGCCCGGATCGATCAGGAAATGCTGGCCGAAGCGTTTCCGCGCGCGGTGACCCTGCATGGCCGCCTCAGGACCGGCCGCCGGTCGCATCGGCGAGTTTGCCGGCGAGATCGAATGCGGCCAGCAGGCTGCCCGGATCCGCGGCGCCCCGGCCGGCGATGTCGAGGGCCGTCCCGTGGTCTACCGACGTGCGCACGATGGGAAGACCCAGCGTGACGTTGACGGCATTGCCGAAGCCCGCGTACTTGAGGACCGGCAACCCCTGATCGTGGTACATCGCGAGCACGGCGTCAGCCCGTCCGGCGGCCGGCGTGAATGCCGTATCCGCCGGCAGAGGCCCGACGACGTCGAGGCCGTCAGCCGCAAGCCGGTCGACGACCGGACGGATGACGTCGTCGTCCTCACGTCCCAGATGTCCGCCCTCGCCGGCGTGTGGGTTGAGTCCGCACACGACGATGCGCGGCTTGCCGATCCCGAAGCGCCGCCGGAGCTCATCGCCGAGCGTGCGAAGGACGGCCTCGAGCCCCGCGGGGTCGATCGCATCCGCTACCTCGCGCAAGGGCAGGTGGGTCGTTGCAAGCGCCACGCGCAGGTCGCCGGCGACGAGCAGCATGACCGGCTGAGCGCTGCCGCAGACGTGGGCGAGAAACTCCGTGTGTCCCGAGAAGGCGATCCCGGCGTCCCTGACGCTGCTCTTCTGCAGCGGAGCGGTCACGAGTGCGCCGAAGCGCCCGTCGAGGCAGGCTCGTGCCGCAAGCTCCAGCCCGGAGAGCATGGTCGCGGCATTGCGAGGATCCGGTTCGCCGGGTACGACGGGTGCGGGATAGTCGAGCGGGATGACGTTGAGCGCGCCGGGGACCGGCAAGGCGCGGGGATCGTCCAGCTCTGTGACGCTCATACTTGGTGCAAGCGACTCCGCAAGCGCACGGAGCTGTCGCGGATCCGCTACGACCGCGAAGTTCGCCGCCGGGCGCTCGTGGGCCAGCGCGATGCACAGCTCGGGCCCCACGCCGGCGGGTTCACCGGCGGTTACGACCAGCGGGCGGGCGGTTTGCATTACGGCTTGCCGCCGTCAGATCTTGGCGTCGACGAAAGCCTCATCGCGCAGCCGGCGGATCCATAGCTGGATCTCGTCTTCGAGCTTCCCGTTGCGAATCCGGATGTCGCAGTTCTGCTGCTTGAGATCTTCGGTGTTGTCGTACTCGCGCTCGTTCAGGAGCTCGACGATGTGCCAGCCGAAGGGCGACTGGAACGGCTCGGACAGCTGGCCGATTTCGAGGCTGTCCACCACCTGCTCGAATTCGGGAACGAAGGTGCCGGGTCCGGTCCAGCCGAGATCGCCGCCCACCTGAGCCGTGGTGGGATCGTCGGAGACCAGGCGGGCTACTTCGTCGAACGGCTCGCCGCCCCGGATTCGCTCCAAAGCGTCCGCCACGCGCTGCCGCGCGGTCTGGCTGTCGATGATCTCGTTCGGCGTCACGAGGATGTGACGGGTGCGAACCTGGCTGATCGTGCTTTGCTGGATCGCGCTGCGCATGTCGTCGACCTTGATGATGTGGAAGCCGCCCTTCGTGCGGAACGGCTTCGAGACATCGCCGGTGCCCATCGCCGGAAGCACGTCCACGAAGATGCTCGGTACCTGCTCGCCCGGGCGCCAGCCCAGCGAGCCGCCTTCGAGCGCGGACTGACCCTCCGAGTAACGGATCGCCATTTGCCTGAAGTCGGCGCCGTCGACGATCTGCTGGTAGACGTCCTCTGCGGTCGCCCGGACCTCCTCGATGTTACTCGCGGTCGCCTGATCCGGCAGCGGGATGAGAATGTGGGACAGGTTGTACTCGGAGTTGGCGACGACGTTCGTCTCGAGATCGACGATGCATTGCTCGAGTTCGCGGCGCGATACGTTGATGCGCTGATTCACATCGATGCGGCGTAGCTGCTCCAGGGTCACTTCCTCACGCAGCCCGCCGCGGAAATCCTGATAGTCGATGCCGTCTTCGGCCAGCAGACGCGGCATGTCGGCCAGTGTGACCCCCTGCTGCCGCGCGATGTTGGCGATCACGTTGTTGAGCATCTCGTCGGAAATCGTGAGTCCGATGCGCTCTGCGCGCTGCAGCTGGATTTCCTTGACGATCAGGCGTTCGAGAACCTGCTCGCGCAGTACGTCGGCCGGCGGCAGCGGAATGCCCTGCTGCTCGGCCGTGCGAATGATGTTGATCGTCTCGTCGCGGAGCTGGCTGCGCATGACGACGCCCTCGTTCACGATCGCGGCAACGCCGTCCAGCAGGTCGCCGGTTTGCGAGAGATCGTCCGCGGCTGCCGGGGAGGTGGCGACCAGTGCGAAAGCAGCCAGTAACTTAATGTTTTTAAACATATTTCTTTAGCGAATGTCCGCCGAGTAGCCAAGAATACCACGTTCGAGAAGCTTGTCAGCGGCGGTGCCGACGCTTGCCATACCCTTGAATACCAGCTGCAGACCGAACGACGAGTCGCGAGTTCCGTCGCGCCGCCGGATGAAGCGGCGGCTTACCACGCGGAGGCCCCAACAGCAGGATTCGTACTCGAGTCCGAAGAACTGCTCGAGCAGCTCGCGGTCGCGGAACGAGTAGTTGTAGCGGCCGACGAAGTTCCAGCGCTTCGATACGGGCCACGACCAGGACACGTCGCCTTGTTCGAGCGCGTCGCGGCGAAAGCGATAGGCGAAATTGATGACCCGGTTGCTGGCCGGCCGGTACTGCAGGCGGGCCTGGGATCGCGTCGTGCCCCCGCCGCCGGAGCTCCATTGCTGAGCGAGGTCGAAATTCAGATTCCGGAGCAGGCGGAAACGCAGTTCGGCGATGTAGTCGGAGCTTTCGCTCGTGTCGCTGTCGAGTTCCGGCAGCGTGACGTTGCGGTTACTGAGGTAGCGCGTCTGACCGATCGTCGCGCTCATGATCTCCCGGCCGCTGTCGAGATCGAGGATGCGGCTCGTAACGCCGACGCTGACCTGATCCGTATCGCCGAGCCGGTCTTTGCCGAGAAAGCGGTTCTTGCGGAACAGCTGCACGAGATTGAGATCGGGCGTGATGGTGTCGAAAACCGGCAGGTCCGACTGGTCCTCGAAAGGAATCGACACGAACAGGGCACGCGGCTCTATCGTCTGCAGCAAACTCCCGTTGCGCACGTTGCGCTCGAAGACGAGGCCGGTATCGAGACTGGCGATCGGCAGTGCACGATCGGGGTTTCGCTCGGCATCCGGCGCGGTGTTGTCCAGTTCGTAGCGCGTGTAGTCGTACGCAAGCGAAGGCGTAACGAACCAGCCGGCACCCGATGCCTTCAGCGTCAGCTCCGGCACCGCGTTGAAGCGCCAGCCGGTCACGCCGACGTCCCGGTCGAAGTTCGTGAGTTCGCTGTCTATCCCGAACTCGAAGTTGCCGCCGACCGTAGGCCAGCGTCCGTCGAGTACGAGTTCCGGCAGACGCCGATAGGGCTCGTCCACCGGAACGATGGCATCGTCTATGGTCTGAAAGTCCTGCACGCGGCCGCTGAAGCGCAGATAGCGGCCGAAGAAATCGAACCTGAGCGAGCGGTCCAGGTGGGTAATCGCCGCGTCCGACAGCGTACCGCCAAGGTCCTCGAAGTACTGGCTGTCGGACACTTCCACGAAGTTCAGGCGATTCAGCCAGCGCGGCGTCCATTCGGCGCGATGATCGAAGCGGCCGAGATAGCGGTCCTCGCCGGTCAGGTCGTCTCCGGGCAGATACTCGCCATAGACCGTGCCGCTCGTACGCCGGGTAAGGTAGCGAAACTCGGTCCCCAGCTGCAGGCCGCGCTGAGTGAGCAGGCGCGGGGTGATGGTGGCGTCGTAGTTCGGCGCGATGTTCCAGTAGAACGGTGCGCGCAGCTCATTGCCGTTGATGCCGGCGCTGCCGATCTCGGGCGTGAGCAGTCCGGTCTTGCGCGCATCGCCGATCGGGAAAGAGATCACCGGCGCGTACAGAATGGGTACGCCCTTGAAGCGCATGCGAATGTGTTTCGCGGTACCGATTCCGCTCTCGGTATCGAGGTCGATGGAGCGTGCCTTGAGCAGCCAGTCCGGCGAACCCCTCGGACATGTCGTATAGGCAACCTCGTCGAGTTCGAGCCGGCCGTTCCGGTCGACCGTGAGTTCGTCGGCGCTGCCGCGCGATCCGCTCGCGGCCAGCGCGAACTCCGCGCCGGTAAAGCGCACGAGGCCGAGGTCGTAGCTGAACTCGGCGCTCGATGCGAGGATCTGTGTCGCAGGGTCCTCGTAGCGCACGCGGCCCGCCAGGTACAGCGAGCGGGTGAGCGGGTCGATGTCGGCGCTGTCCGCGCCCGCGAGACGATTGCCCTGCCTCAGGACGACGCCGTCACGCAAGCTTGCGGTGCCGCCGATCTGCGCTTCCAGGGAGCCCGTCAGAAAAACGATCGTATCGTCGACCGTCGCGGACTCGTCCGGGAGCGAGCTGCCGAACTCGAGTTCCGTATCCAGCGAGGTTGCACACGCCGGCGTTTCGTCGGCCGCGGCATACATCCAGGGCGCGCAGCCGAGTGCGGCGATCAGTGTGAGTTTCGCTGGAGACAAGGATTCGATCAGTGTTCGACGGCGGGTCGCAGCCGGTGTGCTGCTCTCGATGGCGGGATGTTATCAGGCATTGCGAAATGATACCTTCCCCGGTTTGCGCCATTCGGGGAGCGACCATCGAACGCTCGGATCATGCGGGCGATCGCCGCCTCGTTCAGCTGACTGACTGGTTGCGCACCCTCCCCGCGCTCGACGGCTTCGCGCTTAAGCCCGCGTCCGTTGACGCGAGTTTCAGGCGCTACTTCCGCGTCGTGGTCGGCGGCGACAGCTACATCGCGATGGACGCGCCCCCCGAACTCGAGGACTGCATGCCGTTCGTGACGGTGGCCAGCTATCTCGGGTCTATCGGTCTCAACGCCCCGGACGTACTCGCATCGAGGACCGACGACGGTTTCCTCTTGCTCAGCGACTTCGGAACGCGCGTCTACCTCGACGTTCTCATGGAAGAGCCGCTCCGGGCTGACGAACTGTACGGCGATGCACTCGACGCGCTGGCCGTCATGCAGCGGGAAGGCGAGGGCTATGTCGACCGCTTGCCGCCGTACGACGACGCTCTGCTGCGTTTCGAGCTGTCGCTATTCAGCGACTGGCTCTGCGGCCGGCATCTCGGGATCGCGATGACGGCCGGCGAAAAGCGGGAGTGGGATGCGCTTTGCAATCTGCTCGTCAATACGGCGCTCGATCAGTCGAGCGTGTTCGTTCATCGCGACTACCACTCCCGTAATCTGATGGTGACGGAGGAGGGGAACCCGGGGATTCTCGACTTCCAGGACGCCGTAGCCGGACCGCTTTGCTACGATCTGGTGTCCCTGCTGAAGGACTGCTACGTGACGTGGGATGCGGGGCGCGTTTCGGTCTGGGCTCTGGACTATTTCGAACGGCTGCCTCTGTCTCTCCGCGAGCGCATCGGCACCGAGCGCTTCCTTCGCGATTTTGCGCTGACCGGGGTGCACCGGCATTTGAAGGCTGCCGGGATCTTTGCCCGCCTGAAGCATCGCGACGGCAAGGTCGCCTACATGAACGACGTACCGCGCGCGCTTGCCTATATCCCTCCGCTGGCTGACGACCATCCGGAACTCGCGTTCCTTGCGGGCTTTATCGACGATCGCGTGTTTCCGGCACTGGCCCGGCGGCCGTGAAGGCCATGCTTCTGGCGGCGGGCCGCGGCAAGCGTCTGCGGCCGTACACCGACGATCGCCCGAAGGCGCTCGTGGAGGTTCGCGGGGAGGCTCTCATCGAGCGGCATCTCCGCACGCTGGCCGCCGCCGGCATCGACGAGGTCGTCATCAACCTGGGCTGGAAGGGCGAGCAGATCGTCGAACGCGTCGGGTCCGGGGCGGCGTTCGGTGTGAGCGTGATTTACAGCGACGAGCGCGGTGGCGTGCTCGAGACCGCGGGCGGCGTCTTGAAGGCGCTGCCGTTTCTCGGTGGGCCGGCGTTTCTCGTCGTCAACTCGGACATCTACACCGACATGCCGCTGCCCTGCCCCGGCCCCGGGGACGACGAGCTGGCACATCTCGTGGTCGTGCCGAAGCCTGAGTATCGCGAGTCGGGCGACTTCGATCTGCATAACGGACGGCTGATCCGGAGTACCGAGCCCGGCTACACCTTCGCGGGGATCGCGTGCTACAAGCCGGCGTTTTTCTCGAATCTCGCTCCGGGTCGGGCTTCGCTTGCGCCCCTGATGTTCAGCGGAGCGGAGCGGGGAGTCGTTGGCGGCTCCTGCTATCCTGGGGTCTGGGAAGACGTCGGTACGCCCGAGCGGCTCGAAGCGCTCAACGGCTGACGCAAATCGCTCTGCCCGGCATGCATCACGTCATCGGCGTCGATGCCGAGGTGCTGCATCAAATGCGGCAGCAACCGCTTGCTGACTTCCTCGAGATCGGCACCTGCGCCCGCGCGTTTGAGGTCGGTGAGTTCGAGGTTTGCGTAACCGCAGGGATTGATTCGGGAAAACGGCTCGAGATCGACGTCGACGTTCAGTGCCATGCCGTGGAAGCTGGCTCCGCGCCGAATCCTCAGGCCGACGCTTGCAATCTTTTTTTCGCCGACGTACACGCCGGGGGCGTCCGGTCGCGCTTCGGCCGTGACGTTACAGTCGGCGAGGAGATCGATGACGCTCTGCTCGAGCGCGCTCACGAGGGCCCGCACGCCGAGGCCGCGACGCCTGAGATCGACGAGCGGATAGACCATGAGCTGACCCGGCCCGTGATACGTCACCTGGCCGCCCCGGTCGATCTGCACGACCGGGATGTCGCCCGGTGCAAGCAGGTGCTCGCGCGCCGCGTTGACGCCCAGCGTGAAGACCGGCGGGTGCTCGGTAAACCACAGCTCGTCGTTCGTGCCGGCGTCGCGCTCGTTCGTGAACGCCTGCATTCGGCGCCACAGCGGCTCGTAGTCTTCGCGACCCAGCCACCGAATCAAAATGGGCTTGCGGGCCACGGTTAGAGAGCCATCAGGACCGCTTCGTGCGCGGTAAGATCGCGGTAAATGTCGTCGAGCTGCTCGCGACTGGTCGCGCGCACCGTCACGGTGACCGACACGAAATTACCTTTGGCGCTGACGGCGGTCTGCACGGCGTCGTCAGCGACCGGTCCCGTATGCTTCTCGACGAGGCGGCGGGCCGTTTGGCGGAATTCCCCGGTATCGCGACCCATCATCTTGATCGGGAAGTCACAGGGGAACTCCAGCAGTGTCTCTTCGTTGATCGTCACTCGAACGACTCCGGTCGGGCAATCCTATTCGAGCCACAAGGATACGCTGTCCCGGAGGCGCTGCCACATCGAGCCGGCCGGATTGTCTTCGAGCGCCCTGAGCGGCTCGGACAGGATTTCGGAGCCGTTCAGCACCACCGACAGCTCTCCGAGCGGCTGCCCCTCCGCGACGGGCGCCTCGAGCGTTGCCGGCGTGGCAACGCTGGACTCCAGTGCGTCGAAGCTGCCGCGCGGGACGGTGATATACAGATCCTCGGCAACCCCGAGCGGTGTCGTTTCGTTCGCCGACTTCCAGATCCGGGCCGACGCAATGGCTTCGCCGGCCGTGTACAGGAGCCGGGTCTCGAAAAAACGGAACGCGTAGTTGATCAGTGACTGGCTGCCGCTGATCCGTGCGTTGGCGCTGGACGTACCCATGACGACCGACACGACGCGCATGTCTTCGCGAAGCGCGCTCGACACGAGGCAGTAGCCAGCGTCGTCGGTATGCCCGGTCTTCATGCCGTCTACCGAGGGATCGCGCCACAAGAGATTGTTGCGGTTCGGCTGCCGAATGTCGTTCCACGTAAACTCCCGCTCGGAGTACCAGCGATAGTAGTCCGGATACTCGGTCACGATCGCACGGGCCAGTTTCGCGAGATCCCGCGCGGTAGTTAAGTGATCGTCGGCCGGCCAGCCGGTGGCGTTGACGAAGTTCGTCGACGTCATGCCGAGTCTGCCCGCGTATTGGTTCATGAGTTCCGCGAAAACCGCTTCCGAGCCGGCCACGTGCTCCGCGAGAGCGACGCTGGCGTCGTTGCCCGACTGCACGATCATGCCGAGAAGCAGATCCTGCACGCTGACGCGCGTACCGACCTCGACGAACATCCGCGAGCCCTCCATGCGCCACGCGGTCTCGCTGATCGTCACCATCTCGTCGAGGCTTATCTGACCCTGACGGAGCGCGTCGAAGATCACATAGGCCGTCATGAGCTTGGTGAGGCTGGCGGGCGCAACCGCGAGGTCCGGATCGAGTTCCGCAAGCGTGCTTCCGGTCGTCGCGTCGATGACGAGGAAACTCTTTGCGCCAATGATCGGCGGCGATGGCACGGGTCGCGATTGTGCGAATGCCTGGACGCTGAACGCGAGGATCAGAACGGGCAGTACTAGTCGAACGAGCTTGGACATGGTGTTTGTGTCAGCGGGTCACGAGGTAGGGGTCGTCGATGCCGATCCGCAGAAGCTCTTCGACGAGACGGTCGTAGTCGAACACGTTGGCGACAGGGCCGATCTGTACGCGATACAGCGCCGGACTCCGGGCCGTGTCGGCGACGATCACGGTGTCGCCGATATCGTACTGGCGCAGCAGCGCAAGCCGCCGTTCCGCGTTGACGCGGCTGCCGAAGGCGCCGACCTGAACGTAGATGTCGTTGCCGGAGCGCTCCGGAGCGCCGCCGCCGCCGGGTGCGGGCGTGCTGACGCGCAGCGGCCGGTCGCCTGCCGGCGCCTCGAACTCGATTACCCGCACCTCGACCATGCTGGTTCCGTCCTCGACCATGTCGAGTTCCCGTGCCGCGGCGTAGGACAGATCGATGATCCGGTTGTTCACGAAAGGGCCTCGGTCGTTGACGCGAACGACGACGCTGCGATTGTTTCGCAGGTTGCGGACTTCGACCCAGGTTGGGAGCGGCAGGGTCTTGTGGGCGGCCGTCATGCCGTGCATGTTGTAGACCTCGCGGTTCGACGTCAGGCGTCCGTGGAACTTGCGTCCGTACCACGACGCCACGCCGCGTTCCCGGAAGCCCTTGCTCGACTCCATGACACGATAGCGTTTACCGAGCACTTCGTACTCGGGTCCGTTGCCGTAATGGCTGAGCGGTTCCGGTCGCGGAACCGTCGCCGCGGGTGCGCCCGCGGTGCTGCCGCGCAGCGGCGGCCCGTCTTTGGCCGCCTTGCCGGCACAGCCGGCGGTCAGGATCGCAAGACATGCGACGACGGCGTGCCTTCTGAGGCGTTCAGCCGGCACCCGCAGCAACCTCGTCGGCGATCGCGTGACCGAGCTGATGGACCGCGAGCGCATACATGACGCTGCGGTTGTAGCGTGTAATGACGAAGAAGTTGTGGAAGGCCACCCAGTGTTCGACGCCGTCGTCGCCTTCGAGTTCGAACAGGTGCCCGATGTCGTCCACGGGTAGCTCCGTCGCGAACAGGACGCCGTCGCGGCTCAGCGAGCCGATCGTCGCGGACGGCTTGAGCGTCGCCTCCGGCACCGGTCCTTCGAAACTCGCTGCAAGCGTCGCCCGGGCAATGACGTCTTCGCCGGGCTGCCAGCGGTGTTCGATGAAATAGTTGGCGATGCTGCCGGCCACGTCAGTCCAGTCGTTCCAGATGTCGCGTTTGCCGTCGCCGGTGGCGTCCACGGCGTAGGCGAGGTAGCTGGACGGCATGAATTGCGGCCGCCCCATCGCGCCGGCGTAGGAACCCGTCGGATAGGTCACGTCCAGACCCTCGTCGCGGGCCAGCAGAAGAAACGCTTCGAGTTCCTTCGTGAAGAACGCCGCGCGGCGGGGATAATGAAACGCCAGGGTCGCGAGCGCGTCGATCACGCGGTAGCTGCCGGTGATGCGGCCGAAGTAGGTTTCGACGCCGATGATCCCAACGAGAATCTCGACCGGCACGCCGGTTTCCCCGGCGACGTCCTCGAGTTCTTTCGCGTGCTCCCGCCAGAAGCGCGCGCCGGCGGCGATGCGTTCCGGGTTCACGAAGATCTTCCGGTATTCGCCCCAGCTCAGCGTCCTCTCGGCCGGACGGCTTATCGCCTCGAGGATGTTCTCCTTGCGTTCCGCCGAGTCCAGCGTCGCCAGGAGTTCGCCACGATCGAAGCCGTGCTCGGCTACCATGCGATCGACGAACGCCTGGACGTTCGTGGCGCTCGTATCGATGCCGAAAGCAGGTTTGACGGCGAAAATGAATAGCGCTATGCCCAGAGCGCGAAGTGTGTTCATCAACGCGGCAGTAGTTTCCGGTGGGAGTGGATGGCCATGAGAATACCGAATCCTGCCAGCAGGGTCACCATCGAGGTGCCGCCGAAACTGACCAGCGGCAAGGGAATGCCGACGACCGGCAAAAGGCCCGTTACCATTGCCGTGTTGACGAACACGTAGACGAAAAACGTCAGGCTGACGGAGCCTGCAAGCAGTCGCGAGTAGGTGTCCTGCGCGGTGGCGGCAATGAACAGCCCGCGCGCCACGATGAACATGTACAGCGACAGCAAAACCAGCACGCCGAGGAGACCGAGTTCCTCCGCCACGACGGCAAAGATGAAATCGGTGTCGCGCTCCGGCAGAAACTCGAGCTGCGCCTGCGATCCGTTCGTCCAGCCCTTGCCGAACAAGCCCCCGGAACCGATGGCGATCTTCGACTGGATGATGTTGTAGCCCGCTCCGAGCGGGTCGCTGTCCGGGTTGAGGAGCGTCAACACCCGCTGGCGCTGATAGTCCTGCATGAACTGCCAGAGGACGAACGCACCCGGCACGGCAGCTACCGCGAGGCCGAGCATGAGCCGGATCGGCAGACCGGCGAGGATGATGACGATGATCCCGGCGGCAGCGATCAGCAGCGACGTACCGAGGTCCGGTTGGCGGGCGATCAGCACGGTTGGAACGACGATGATGACGGCGAGCACCGCGAGGCTCTTGAGACTCGGCGGAATCTCACGGTCGTGCAGATACCAGGCCGCCAACATCGGCACCGCGAGTTTCATGACTTCCGAAGGCTGAAAGCGCACGCCCAGGTCGAGCCAGCGGCGGGCGCCCTGACCGACATCGCCGGTGATCAGGACGAGGACGAGCAGGACGACGCCGGCCGCATAGCCCCAGGGCGTCCAGCGCCGGAGAAAGTCGGGGGAAAACTGCGCCATCACGAGCATTGCGACGACAGCGACGAGCAGCCGGACGAGCTGATTGGTCCAGAGCCGCATGTTTTCGCCGACCGCGCTGTACAGCACGACGAGGCCGAACGCCGCCACGAGAATCAGGGCTACGAACAGCGGGCCGTCAATGTTCAGCCTGCTCCAGAACGCCGCGAGCCCGCCCGGCGGGGCCGAACGCGCGTCGAGCAAAGTCGGTGAGTCAGCGCTTCTCGTCGCCATAACCCAGATACTCGTCCATGATGGCGCGCGCGATCGGCGCGGCAACCCTGCTGCCGCTGGAACCGTTCTCGACGATGACGGCCACGGCAATCTGCGGGTCGTCGACGGGCGCGAAGGAAATGAACAACGCGTGATCGTGCAGCCGTTCCTCGAGTTCCTCTTCGTTGTACTCTTCTTCCTGCGCGACGCTGAAGACCTGCGACGTGCCGCTCTTGCCGGCCATCGGATAGTCGGCGTCGATGCCCGCCTCGCGCGCCGTGCCGCGATCGCCGTGTAAAACGTCGACCATCGCCTGCACGATGGAGTCCCAGTAGAAGCTGTTGTCGATGCTGACGCGGCCTACGCGCTCGCTGCCGAGCATCCGGCGCTCGCCGGTGAGCGGGTTCTCGAACGCAGCGACCAGGCGCGGGCGATAGCGTTCGCCCCGCGTCGCCATCGTCGCGGCAGCCACCGCAAGCTGCAGGGGTGTCGCGAGCATGTAGCCCTGGCCGATCGAAGCGATGACGGTCTCGCCCTGATACCAGCGCTGTTCGGAGGGGTCGCGGCCCCGGAAGCGTTCGCGCTTCCAGGCCGTCGACGGGACGAGACCCTCGCTCTCGCGCTTCAGGTCGACATCCGTCTTGCGTCCGAGGCCGAACTCGTCGAGGTAGCGATGCATGTTGTCGATCCCGATCTCGTTGGCGATCTCGTAGAAATACACGTCGCAGGACTCGGCAATGGCGTCGATGATGTCGACGGCCCCGTGACCCTCGGGCTTCCAGTCCCGGTAGCGATGCGTGTTGTTTGGGAGCGTGAAGAACCCGCGGCAGATCGACTTGCGCGTCAGATTTGTCGCACCTGTCTCGAGCGCGGCGAGTGCCAGCATCGGCTTGATCGTCGAACCGGGCGGGTAGATCCCCACGACGGCCCGGTTGAACAGGGGATTGTCCGGATTGTCGAGCATGGCCCGGTACTCGTCGGGGCTCATGCCGACCGAAAACAGGTTCGGATCGAAGCTCGGTGCGCTGACGAGTGCAAGCAGGTCGCCGTTCCACGGGTCCATTGCGACGACAGCGCCGCGGCGGCCCTCGAGCAGCCGGGAAGCCAACAGCTGCAGGTCGAGATCGAGCGTCGTGTAGACGTTTTCGCCGGGCGCGGGCGGCTGGTCCGGCGGCAGAGTGTCGAGCACGTCGCTGGTGTCGGTCGCGATCTGCCGACCCCGCGCATTGGTCACGAGGTGGCGATATCCCGCGTAGCCGTGCAGCTCGAACTCGTAGCTTGCTTCGACGCCGGTCTGCCCGCCCTGCGAAGTTCCCGCGTAGCGCGAGGCCTCTACGCTCTCGAGATCTTCGGTCGTCAGGGCGCCGACATAGCCGACAGCGTGCGCGACGGCTTGCCCGTGCGGATAGTAGCGGACGAGCCGGGGCTTGAAATCCACGCCGGGAAACCGGGGGCGCTGCACCGCGAAGCGCGCGATCTCGGCATCTTCCAGCCGGGGATTGAGCGTCACCGGCCGGAACCGGAGTCCGGCGGCGGCGGCTTCGGTCAGCCGTGGAATATCGGCCGCGTCGATCAGGTCGGCTGCCGCAAGCCGCCGGAGCGTGTCGTCCAGATCCGCTACCTGCTCCGGGATCAGCTCGAGCTGATAGGCCGGGTAGTTTTCGGCAAGCACGCGACCGCGCCGATCGAGAATCAGGCCGCGGATCGGCGGTACGGCCTCGATGCGTACGCGGTTGCCTTGCGAGCGTTCGGCAAAGTACTCGTGATCGAAAACCTGCAGCTGGACGAGTCTGGCAACGACGGTCCCCAGGAGGAGGCTTGCGATGAAGGCAGACAGGACGATGCGGCCGATAAACAGGCGGCGCTCGGAGTGGTGATCCTTGATCGGGGCCAACAGGTCCACGTCAGCCCCGCGCCAGCAGCCGGAAGCGCAGGCCCGACAACAGGCCGGCGACGACCGGCCAGATTATCGTACCGGCGATGACCGGACCCCAGTAGGTTATTGCCCGGGTATCGACGCCCGCCACGCCGTTGATCCAGAACAGCAGAAACTGGTAGACGGCGAGCAGGGCGAAGACGGTGGCGGTCAATTGCGACATCGGAAACACCCGCATGAGCAAATGAAAGCGCGAGGTCAGGAACGTGACGGCCACGAGAGCAAGCGCGTGCTGGCCGAGCAGCGTGCCCTGAGCGACGTCCAGCACGAGCCCGACGAGCCAGGCCGTGCCGACGCTGTAGCGCTGCGGCTGCATCATTGTCCAGTAAATCAGCGCGAGTGCCACCCAATCGGGTCGAAATTCTTCGATCGAATCGGGCAGCGGAGCAATGCTCAGTATCAGGGCAACTACGATGGACCCAAACACCGCGACCGCGCCCTGTCTGCCCGAACTACTCATCGGCTAATGGCTCACTGCCTAACGGCTCACCGGCTGACGACCCATCGGCAGGCGAGTCGTTGCGCTCGGGCTCGTCCGCCTCGACCAGCATGATCTCGCGGACCTGGTTGAGCGTGGCCGCCGGTGTCGCCTCGACGGCCGCGAAAGGCTCCTGCGGAATCCGCGTGACCGATTCGACGCGGGCAACCGGGTAACCGGGCGGGAATTTGCCGCCGAGGCCGGAGGTTACGAGCAGGTCGCCGACTTCGATGTCGGCGTTGTTGGGCAGAAACGGCAGGTCCAGCGTGTCGATTTCTCCGGTGCCGAACGCAATCGTGCGCAGCCCGTTGCGATTGACCTCGACCGGTATCGCGTGTCCGGGATCGCTGATCAGGACCGCCAGCGAGGTCCTGATTCCCGGGTCGATGAGCTGGCCGATAATGCCGTCGGCGTCGATGACGGCCTGACCGTCGTAGGCGCCGTCGGCGGTTCCGACGTCGATCGTCAGCGTATGGCGAAACGGATTCGCGTCGACGGCCATGATCTCGGCGACGCGCACTTCCCGCGTAAGCTGCTGCCGGGCGTCGAGCAACTGGCGAAGCCTCGCGTTCTCGGCTTCGAGCGCGGTCAGCCGCTGAAGCTCCGCGTCGATCAGCATACGCTCGTTTCTGAGCCGGCGATTCTCGCGCTCCAGCGTCTCGCGACTCACCGTGGACTCCTCGGCCCAGTCGAACAGCCGTGCCGGCGCATCGACGATGACCTTGAGCGGAAACACCGCGGCTCCGATCGCTTGCCGCACCGTGTCGAGGTGACTGGCGCGGCTGTCGGCGAACATGATGACGATCGAGAGGAGTACGAGCGCCAGCGACTTGAGCCCTAAGGCCGGGAGTCGCGGGGGGGAGTTGCCGGTGCTGCGAGTCGTGACCATGAATGCCAGACCCCGGCCTTCTTATTCGAGCCCGAAGACTGCCGGCCCGTGTTCGTCGATCAGTTCGATCACTCTGCCGCCGCCGCGCGCGACGCAGGTCAGCGGTTCGTCGGCGATGACGACCGGCAGGCCGGTTTCTTCCATGAGAAGCTTGTCCAGGTCGCGCAGCATGGCGCCGCCGCCGGTCAGGACGATCCCGCGTTCGGCGACGTCGGCACCCAGTTCGGGTGGGGTCTGCTCCAGCGCCTCCTTGACCGCGCCAACGATGCCCTGCAGCGGTTCCTGCAGCGCCTCGAGGATCTCGTTGCTGTTCAGCGTGAAGCTGCGCGGCACGCCTTCCGAAAGATTGCGGCCCTTCACCGAAATCTCCAGGACTTCCTGACCGGGAAAAGCGGAGCCGATCTCGTGTTTGATGCGCTCCGCGGTCGCCTCGCCGATCAGGATGCCGTAGTTGCGGCGCACGTAGTTGGTAATGGCCTCGTCGAAACGATCGCCGCCGATACGAACCGACGCCGCATAAACGATCCCGTTCAGCGAGATGACCGCGACTTCCGACGTGCCGCCGCCGATGTCGAGCACCATCGAGCCCCGGGCTTCGTGGACAGGCATACCCGCGCCGATCGCGGCGGCCATCGGTTCGTCTATAAGGTGTACCTTCCTGGCGCCCGCGCCTTCCGCCGACTCGCGGATCGCGCGCCGTTCGACCTGGGTCGACCCGTAGGGCACGCAAATGAGCACTCTCGGGCTCGGCCGGAAGTACTGGCTGCCGTGCGCCTTGCGGATGAAGTGCTGCAGCATTTTCTCGGTGACCGTGAAATCCGCTATCACGCCGTCTTTGAGCGGGCGAATAGCCGTGATGTTCCCGGGCGTGCGGCCGAGCATGCTCTTGGCCTCGGCGCCGACGGCTTCGACGATCCGACCGCCGCGACCGCTATCCTCGCGGATGGCCACTACCGACGGTTCGTCGAGAACAATGCCGTGGCCCCGGGAGTAGATCAGCGTATTCGCGGTTCCAAGGTCGATCGACAGGTCATTCGAAAAATAACCCAGGATGTTCTTGAGCATGTTGGGGCGGGGCCAGAGCGAGGTAAACCCGGTAATCTAGCAATGCCCACGACATTGCACAAGGCGGCGTGTATCATTGCGCGGCGCTGCTTTCGCAGTGCGGATAGCGGCAATACTTAGAGCCCGGAAGCAACCCGTGTCACTCGATAAAGAACAGGTTCGGCACATCGCCATGCTTGCTCGTCTGCACGTGGCAGACGAGGAGATTGCGGATACGGCCGACAAGCTCTCGCGCATCGTCGATTTCGTCGATCAGCTCGCGAAGGCACCGACCGACGACGTCGTGCCGATGGCTCACCCGCTCAACGCGGCACAGCGCCTGAGGGCCGACGTCGTGACGGAAACGGACGAGCGCGAACGTATTCAAAGCAACGCACCCGCGGTCAAGGACGGGCTGTACCTCGTTCCGCGCGTCATCGAGTGACCGGGACCAGCCCGCAAACATGACGACACGCGATCTCCATACCCTGACGCTTACGGAAGCCCGATCCGCGCTCGATCGCGGCCAGTTCAGCGCCGTCGAGCTCGTGGACGCGCTGCTTGGGAGGATCGAGGCGCTGAATCCGGCGCTGAACGCGTTCGTCACCGTGACGGCCGAGGAGGCCCGCGCCGCCGCCCGGGCTGCCGACGAACGTCGTGCGGCCGGCCGGCCGCTATTGCTCGATGGTCTGCCGATCGTTCACAAGGACATCTTCTGCACCCAGGGCGTGCGTACGACCTGCGGTTCGCGAATGCTCGAAGACTTCGTCGCGCCGTACGACGCAACGGTCGTCGCGCGCCTCAGAGATGCTGGCGCCGTGATGCTCGGGAAGTCGAACATGGACGAGTTCGCGATGGGTTCGTCTAACGAAACGAGCTTCTTCGGCGCCGTCGCCAACCCCTGGAACCATGCGTGCTCGCCCGGCGGCTCGTCGGGCGGTTCGTCGGCGCTCGTTGCCGGGCGGCTTGCGCCGGCCGCAACCGGAACCGACACGGGCGGCTCCATCCGCCAGCCCGCCGCGCTGACCGGAACCGTGGGCCTGAAGCCCACCTATGGCCGGGTATCCCGCTACGGCATGATCGCTTTCGCGTCGAGCCTCGACCAGGCGGGCGTCATCACGCGGAGCGTCGAAGATGCCGCGCTGCTCCTGACCGCGATGGCTGGCTTCGACGAGCGCGATTCGACGTCGATCGACGAGCCCGTGCCGGATTACGCGGCGGCGCTCGACGGCGACGTCAGCGGCCTGCGCGTCGGCATCGTGCAGCAGCATTTCGACGCCGGGCTCGACGCCGCAACCGGCGACGCCGTTCGCGCGGCGCTCGGCGTGCTGGAGTCGCGAGGCGCCATTCTCAAGGACGTCGATCTGCCGAACATCGATCTGTCGGTGCCCACGTACTATGTCGTCGCGCCCGCGGAGGCCTCTTCTAACCTGTCGCGCTTCGATGGCGTGCGCTTCGGTCACCGCGCCGCCGATCCTGAAGATTTGCTCGATCTCTATTGCCGCAGCCGCGGCGAGGGCTTCGGTGCCGAGGTGAAGCGCCGGATTCTGACGGGCACCTATGTGCTCTCGGCGGGTTACTACGACGCGTACTACCTGAAGGCGCAGCGGGTTCGGGCGCTCATCGCGGAAGACTTCCGCCGGGCGTTCGGGCAGGTCGACGTCATTGCCGGTCCGACCGCGCCGACGCCCGCCTTCGAGCTCGGTGCGAAAACCGACGACCCGATCACGATGTACCTCAACGACATCTACACGATCGGCGCGAACCTCGCGGGCCTGCCCGGTCTGTCGGTGCCTTGCGGCTTTGTCGACGGCCAGCCGGTGGGGCTGCACCTCGTTGCGGGACACTTCGCCGAGCAGACGCTGCTCAATGCCGCCCACAGCTACCAGCAGGCAAGCGATTGGCACACGGCATGCCCGGAGGCTTACGCATGAGCTGGGAGGTCGTGATCGGGCTCGAGATCCACACGCAGCTGAGTACGCAGTCGAAGATCTTCTCGGGTGCCTCGACGGCGTACGGCGCTCAGCCAAACACTCAGGCTTGCCTGGTCGACCTCGGCTATCCCGGTGTCCTGCCGGTCGTCAACGAGGAGGTCATCCGCATGGCGGCTGCGTTCGGGCTGGCGGTCAATGCAACCGTGGCGCGGCGCTCGGTGTTCGCGCGCAAGAATTACTTCTACCCGGATCTGCCCAAGGGCTACCAGATCAGCCAGTACGAGTTGCCGATCGTCGAGCACGGGGAGCTCCATATCGATACCGGCGAAGGCGGGGAGAAGCGCATTGGGATTACGCGTGCCCACCTCGAGGAAGACGCGGGCAAGTCGATCCACGAGGGGCTCGACGGTTTTTCGGGTATCGACCTGAACCGGGCCGGCACGCCGCTCCTCGAGATCGTGTCGGAACCCGATCTTCGCTCCGCCAAAGAGGCCGTCGCCTACATGCGCAAGATCCACAGCATCGTGCGCTACCTCGGCATTTCGGACGGCAACATGCAGGAGGGCTCGTTTCGCTGCGATGCCAACGTGTCAGTGCGTCCGCAAGGCACGGATGCGCTCGGCACACGCACCGAAATCAAGAACCTGAATTCGTTCCGCTTCGTCGAGAAGGCGATCAACTACGAAGTCGAGCGCCAGATCGACGTCATCGAGGACGGCGGCGAAGTCCTTCAGGAGACCCGGCTGTACGATTCGGATCGCGACGAAACGCGTTCCATGCGTTCGAAAGAGGAAGCAAACGACTATCGCTATTTTCCCGATCCGGATCTGCTGCCGGTACTGATCGACGAGGCGTACATAGAGCGCGTCCGCGCGAGTTTGCCGGAACTGCCCGATGCCAAAGCGGCGCGTTTCGTCGCCGAGTACGGGATCAAGGCCGACGATGCCGGCATACTGACGGCGAGCCGGCCGCTTGCCGACTACTTCGAACGGACCGCGGCAGCGACGTCGGCGGCGCAGCAGGTCGTCGCCAACTGGATCATCGGCGAACTCTCCGGAGCGCTGAATCGCGACGGGCTCGAGATCGGCGACAGCCGCGTCACCGCGGCCGGTCTCGCGGAGCTACTCGATCGTGTCGCGGACGGCACGATCTCCGGCAAGATCGCCAAGGACGTGTTCGACGCGATGTGGTCGGGCGAAGGCGGCGCCGATCAGATCATCGAGCAGCGGGGGCTCAAGCAAATCACCGACAGCTCGGCGATCGAAGCTGTCGTCGACGAGGTCATCGCGGCACACCCGGGGCAGGTGGCTGAATACCGCGCCGGCAAGACCAAGCTGATTGGCTTCTTCGTGGGCCAGGTAATGAAAGCTACCGGCGGCAAAGCCAACCCGGCGGCCGTCAACGAGCTGTTACGGGGCAAGCTGTCGGACTGAGCCTAGTTTGGCGATCATTCGGAAGCGGTCTTAAACTGTTTCGTTGCCAGGCGGTAGCTTTGTCGCGGGTTTTGCGGCCTTGCCGTCCGGGGGGTCGGCGAGGGCATTGTCGTATCGTTTGCGGCCTTGCCGTCCGGGTGGGGTGTAGCGGGATGGCTCCCTGCGGTCCGCTTGTATGTTGATTGTGGCCCTTCGATTAGGATGTCGAAGGTTGCCGGGGTGGGAGGGACGTCGGTCCGCTT
>JANQGQ010000027.1 GCA_028277185.1 Woeseiaceae bacterium | reverse complement strand
TCCGAATGCCGACCTCAGCGCGCTCGTGGCTGGCCTGACATCACCGGAACGGGTGTCAGGCTGCCCGCTTTCCGGCTTCCGGGTCCGGATACAGCTCGTTGAGCGGTTTCGAGCGGCCGTCGTCCTGCACGATGCGGCAGTGATAGCGCCGTAGCCGCCGCGGTTCCGGTACGCCGCAGGAGTGGGCGATGACGCCGATCTCCTTGCGCATCGTTTCCGAGTAGCGAGCGACGCGTTCCGCCTTGTCGGCCGGAACGAGTCCGCGCTGCAACCGCTTGTCGTGAGTAGTGATCCCGGTCGGACAGGTGTTTTTGTTGCACTGCAGGGCCTGGATGCAGCCGAGCGCCAGCATGAATCCCCGCGCCGTATTGACGAAGTCGGCTCCGACGCAGAGCGCCCAGGCGGCGTCGGCCGGATTTACGAGCTTGCCGCTCGCGATCACGCGGATTCGGTCTCTCAGGCCGGCAGCGACCAGCATGTCGACTACCAGCGGCAAGCTCTCCTTGATCGGAAGGCCGACGTTGTCGATCAGACTCATCGGTGCGGCGCCCGTTCCGCCGTCGCCGCTGTCGACCGTTATGAAATCGGGCGCGCTCTCTATGCCGCGCTCGTGTACTTCGTCGAAGAGCTCGTCGAGCCAGCCGTAGGCACCGATCACCGCTTTGAAACCGACCGGCTTGCCCGTGACGTCACGGACGCGGTTGATGAGGTCGAGCAGATCGGTGGCCGAGTCGATATCCGGATGCCGGTTCGGACTGATCGAATCTTCGCCCTCGTGAATTCCGCGAATTGCGGCGATCTCGGCGGTCACCTTGCCGCCGGGCAGGATGCCGCCTTTGCCCGGCTTCGCTCCCTGGCTGAGCTTGAGCTCGAACATGCGTACCTGCTCGTGCGCGGCGACTTCGCGAAGCTTGTCGTCGCTCAGGTTGCCGTCCGCGTCGCGGACGCCGTACTTCGCGGTGCCGATCTGGAACACGATGTCGCAGCCGCCTTCGAGGTGCCAGGGCGAGAGTCCGCCTTCGCCCGTGTTGAGCCAGTTTCCGGCTTTGGCCGAGCCGCGCGATAGCGCCTGAACCGCCGGTTTCGACAGCGCGCCGAAGCTCATGGCCGACACGTTGACGATCGAGGCGGCGGGATAGGGGTTGTTGGCATACGGGCCAATGACGAGTGCTTCCGTGGGGGCCGCGTCCTGGTCGAGCATCGGATAGGGGCAGTTGACGAAGATCTTCGTACCGGGCGGCGTCAGATTCAGCGACGACCCGAACGCAACCGTCGTGTCCACGCCCTTGGCCGCGCGGTAGACCCACGAGCGCTGGGCGCGATTGAATGGCATTTCCTCGCGATCGTTGGCGAAGAAGTACTGGCGGAAGAATTCACCGAGGTGCTCGAACCAGTAGCGGAAGCGGCCGATGACAGGAAAATTCCGACGAATGGCATGCTTCGTCTGCGTGATGTCGACGATGTAGATCACGATCACGGCGAGGATGCCGAGTCCGATCGCAAACAGCAGTATCGTCGACAGCGTCTCGAGAATGCTCAGAGCACTGAATAGCGACTCACGCATGCTTGTCCCCCTTTGTTGTCGTGTTTAGCCGGGTGGCCGATCTATGCGGCGGCCGGCTGGCCGTCTGCGTTCGACGACCTGCGCTGGAAGTAGCGGTCCAGGAGCTTGTCCAGCGACAGCTTTCCGCCTCCGGACAGCACCAGGGGGATCAGCATGGCGATAAACAGCAGCGGAATTCGATAGTTGCCGAAGCCGTTGTCGCTGACGCTGTAGCCCTTCCAGAGCTCTGCCAGACTGTTCCAGTCGTCAGGCCAGTGGACGCCGAAGATTGCGACGACCGACAGAATGACCAGCGAGAAAGCCCAGAAGCGGGTGAACAGGCCGAGCACGAGGCCGATCGCGCCGAGTATCTCGAACCAGGTTGCGAGAAACCAGCTGATCTCCACCGGAATCACGTTGAACGGAAACGGGAAGTTGTCCTGAACGTTGGCAAACCAGTTGTTGCCGTTGAGCTTCATGAGCCCCGCGCGGCCGAACTCGTACGCCAGCAGCAGCCGAATCAACAGCAGCGCAAGCCAGTTGCCGACGCCGTCGAGCGCGTCGCAGATACGTCCATAGAAGTCGATCAGGGTATTCATGGTATTGCTCCGGGTTATTCGGTTGCGGTCCGGGTGCCGATCAGGATTTCCCTTTCGCGCATGTCTTCGAGAGCGGCGAGACCGTGAGCGACGAACTGCTCGACGTCGGCATAGCCGACTGACTCGGCAAGCTGCCGCATCAGCCGCTGGCCGGACAGGTTCGCCGTGTTGTTGTCGACGGCGTCTAAGAGCCCCGCGGTCAACGGGTTCAGCTCGAGGAAACTCAGTTTGTCGTTGCGATTTCGGTACACCGCGAGATACGTTGGTTGCTCGGGCGCTTCGTCGGGCAGGTAGTCCGGGCTGATTCTGTGTACCGGGAAGCGGTACGCATAGACCCACGTCAGCACCGACTTGACGGGAGCTCCGGATGCGAGATCGCCGTTGGGATCGACGCCGTCCAGATCGTTCCGCGCGGTCGACGTGTTCAGCGCAAGCTCGATGTATTCGTAGTGGGCGAGTTCCAGAAGGAACGGAAAGTCATCGGCCTCCGGCTCATAGCCGTTCTCGAGGAACGCAAGCAGTTCCTCGGGCAACTCGAGGAAGTACGGCGTCGCGGCGCGATGCTTTTGCATGAAGCGGCGGATGAGCGTGCGCCACTTGCGGTCGCCCATGAGTTTCGAGAGAACCGGGAAGGTCGTGCCGAGCAGGTTCCGCAAATTGTTGAAGAACAACTCGCGATAGATCGCCATGCGGCGGTCTTCGATGCCGTCCGGCGCCGCTACGTGCTGTGGATCGCGGATGTGCGCGGCGAAAGCAAGCTGCTTCCGCTGGAAGTCGGGAAGCTCAGCCATGCTGCGCCTCCGGGCTGTCCGCGGCGGCCTGCAGTGCGCTGATCTTCCTGACCTCCGCGAGAAGCTCCCCGAGCGGCGGGAAGTTGAAATCGCGCTCGAGCAGCGTAGGCACGGGGCCGAAGTGGGCGTAAGCGTCGGCGAGAAGCTGCCAGCTCTGTTCGTCCACGGCGGCGCCGTGCGTGTCGACACGGAGATCCTCCGCTTCGACATAGTGGCCGGCGATGTGGAAGTAGCGGATTCGCGAGCCGGGCATGCTGTGCATGAATTCGTGAGTGTCGTAGCCGTGGTTGATGCTGTTCACGACGATATTGTTGATGTCCAGCATCAGATCGCAGTCCGCCTCTTCGAGAACGGCATTCACGAAGTCGGCTTCGCTCATCGAGGCATCCGTCGGCGCGTAGAAGGACACGTTCTCCAGCGCGATGCGCTGTTCCAGGATGTCCTGAACCCGGCGGACTCGCGCGGCGACCCACGATACGGCTTCCTCCGTGAACGGGATGGGCATGAGGTCATAGAGCTGCCCGTCGTCGCTCGTATAGCTCAGATGCTCGGAGTACATCCGAATATCGTGCTCGGCCATGAAGGCCTTGACGTCGCGCACGAGGTCTTCGTTCAGGGGGGCCGGCGAGCCGATCGAGAGCGACAGTCCGTGAATCAGAAAGGGATAGCGCTCGGTAAAAAAACGCAGCTTCCTGCCGAGAACGCCGCCGACGTTGATCCAGTTTTCCGGCGCCACCTCCATGAAATCCACCTCCTCGGGAGGCTGCTCCATCAGAGGGTTCAACAGCGCTCGGCGCAGGCCGAGGCCGGCCCCTTGTACCGGATACTGTTTGCTGTCTGTCGCCATGTCGCTCCACCTCGCGGTTACAGGATAAGACCAGAGCGTTCCGGGCTTTATTACACGGTTGCCATGGCCGGGCTTGTCGGGTTCCGCCTCACCATAGGCCGAGGCGGCTCGGGCCGCAACGCGGTCTTGTCCGGCCGCGGGACGGGTGACGGTCAGCGTGCGAGCTGCCGGAGGCGTTCGAGATAACGCCGCTCGTCCGGGGCCGAACCGTCGCGCTGCGCCTCCCAGAGCGTTTCGGCCAGACAGTCGATCATCCGATGCTCGACGGCGTGCACGTCGCCGGCATCAGCAGAAAGCTTCGTGAAGACGCCGCGAATACCGGCGGGCCGATCCGTTGCGATCTGCTCGCGCAGGCCCAGGTGCAGGCCCATGTGAAGATACGGATTCGACTCCCCGCCTTCGGGCAGGTAGTCGCGGTCGATGTCATCCGCCGCGAGGGCGCCGTGATACTCGGGATGCAGTGCAATGACGTCGGCGATCTGGTTCTCCAGCGCGGACATCGGCAGACCCTCGCTGCGCTTCTGCCAGGCGCTGCGATAGAGTGCGCGCAGCTCCTCGCGGTTCTGACCGAAAATCACTTGAGCTCCTTGTGCTTGTACTCGCACCACCGCTCCACGCTGCACTCCCCGCACAGAGGCTTGCGCGCCTTACAGACATAGCGGCCGTGGAGAATCAGCCAGTGATGCGCATCTTTTCGGAACTCGTCGGGCGTGAGCCGGACGAGCCGCTTCTCGACTTCGAGCGGTGTCTTGCCTTTGGCGATTCCCGTGCGATTGCTGACGCGGAAGATGTGCGTGTCGACTGCGATGGTCGGTTCGCCAAACGCGGTATTCAGCACGACGTTCGCGGTCTTGCGGCCGACTCCGGGCAAGGCTTCCAGCGCTTTCCGGGTCCGCGGTACTTCGCCCGAGTGCTCTTCGAGCAGGATGCGGCAGGTCTTGATGATGTTTTCGGCTTTGCTGTTGAAAAGCCCGATAGTGCGGATGTAGGGCTTGAGCCCGTCTACGTCCAGCGCAAGGATGGCGGCCGGTGTGTTGGCGACCGGAAACAGTTTGCGCGTCGCCTTGTTGACGCCGACGTCGGTGGCCTGAGCGGAGAGAATGACGGCGACGAGCAGCTCGAACTCGCTGGCGTACTCCAGTTCCGTCGTTGGTGCCGGGTTCGCGGCCTTTAGCGTGCGAAAAATCGCCGTGCGCTTCTCGCGGTTCACGGGGACCTCAGGAGCGCTGCGCGGGGCGGCGCAGCGAGCCGGCGCCGAGGCGTGCCGACCGGCGCGCATCGATGAGGTTCTTGAGTGCGATGGCAAGCGCCAGACTCATGAAGGCCCCTGGCGGCAGCAACAGCAGCAGCCAGCCGCCCGGTAAGAGCGTAATTCCCGCACCCGGCTCGCCGCCGACGAGCGCACCCACGCCCGCAAACACGGTGCCCTGGCCGGCAAGCTCGCGGAATGCGCCGAGTCCGGCGAGCAAGAGCGCGAATCCCGATCCCATGCCGAGACCGTCCAGCAGGCTCGGCACGACCCCGTTACGTGACGCGAAGAGCTCGGCGCGCGCCACGATGGCGCAATTGGTGACGATCAGCGGTATGAATATGCCCAGCGACCGGTCGAGAGCCGGCGCGAAGGCCTCGAACAGGAGCTCGACGCAGGTGACCAGGGAGGCGATGATGAGCACGTATACGGGGATCCTGATCTCCCTGATCAAGAGGCCCCGCGCCGCGGAGACCAGCACGTTGCTGGCCGTCAGAACCAGCAGCGTGGCGATACCGAGACCGATTCCGTTGGCGAAGGTCGTGGTTACGGCCAGCAGCGGACAGAGTCCGAGTAGCTGCACCAGCCCCGGATTGTCTTCCCAGAGTCCGGAAGAATAGCGATAGGTCATGGCGAATCCGGCGCGGTGAGCAGTGCGTCGCGGTTGGCGGAGAAGTATATCAGCGTCTCCGATACGGCATTCACGACGGCGCGGGAGGTCACGCTGGCGCCCGTGATCTGATCGAAGTCGCCGCCGTCGGCGTGGATGCTCCACCTGGCGGCGGGCGGATTCCCGATGGCTCTGCCCTCGAAGCCGAGAATCCAGTCGGAACGGGCGCTTTCGATCTTGTCGCCCAGTCCGGGCGTTTCCTCGTGGGCCAGCGTGCGAACGCCGGTAAGAACGCCGTCGCTGCGGATTCCGATGAGAAGTCGGATCGGTCCTGCATAGCCGTCCATCGCCGTAACTTCGAACAGGAGTGCCACGGTAAGCCCGTCCCGCAGCACGCGGTACAGTCGCGCCGGATCCCTCCCCGGCAGGCCGTCGGCGATGCTGGTGACGTTGTCCAGCATGCCGCCGTCGTGGCGGATCGAGCCGATGACCGGGCTCAACTGCGACTCGAGAAACGCCTGTTCGTTTTGCGCGATTCGTTCGGATGTCAGCAGGAAGGTAGCGGCGACGAGAGTCGTACACACCGCGGCGACGGCCGCAAGCGTCAGCGTCGTTCTCAGCACGGGGCTCATGGCGCGGCCTCGTTCGATTCAGGCGTGGATCGCTTTTCGTGTCCGACGATGTGCGGGATGGTATAGCGGTCGATCAGCGGCACCAGCATGTTCATGAACAGCACGGCGAAGGCGACGCCGTCGGCGTAGGCGCCCCAGTGGCGAATGGCGTAGATCAGGATTCCGATCCCGATTCCGTAGACCAGGCGTCCCGTGGTGCTGGTCGCCGCCGACACCGGATCGGTCGCGATGAAGAACGCGCAGAGCAGCGTGGCGCCGGTGAACAGATGAAAGCCGGGGCTGGCATGGCTGCCCGGATCGAGCAGATACAGAACCGTGGCGGGGCCCAGCAGGCCGATGCCCACACCGACGGGAATGTGCCAGCGTATGACCCGCGTAACGAGAAGGTAGAACCCGCCTATCGCAACGAAGTTGCCGATCCACTCCCAGCCGCGTCCGCCGAAGTCGCCCATCAGCGGTTCGGCGCGGATTTCCGCGACCGTCCGCATGTCTGCGAGGCCGGTCTTCATCAGGTCCAGAGGCGTGGCGCGACTGATGGCGTCGAAGCCGAGGTCGGCGGGGAGCTGTCCCGACAACGTGTACCACAGCGTCTGCAGCACGTTCGGACGAACGTAGTCGATGTCGCCCATGCTGGGTGCGGGCCACAGGGCCATCTCGCGTGGAAATGCGATCAGGATCGCCACGTAGCCGGCCATGGCCGGATTGAAGACGTTGTATCCGAGGCCGCCGTACAGGTGCTTGGCGACGACGATGGCGACCAGCGAGCCGCTTGCGGTAACCCACCAGGGCGTCAGCGACGGTAGCGCCAGAGCAAGCAACACTGCCGTTACTACGGCGCTGTAGTCCCCCAACGCCGCCCGCGCCTCCCTGCCGCGCAGTCTTTGCACCGCCGCTTCCGCACCCGTACAGAAGACGACGGCGACGAGGATGTTGAACAAGAGGCCCGGCCCGAAGTACCAGACGTGTGCGGCCGCTGCCGGCGCCAGCGCAAGCAGCACCTTGTGCATCATTGCCGCGACACTGGTGCCGGCGCGGACGTAGGGTGCTTCGCGGCGCTCGAAGTCCATGACCGCTACCGATCGTCTTCCGGTGCGCCGCGCTTGCGACGCACGATGTCCGCTATGGCGTCCTTGCTCAGCGACTTCGCGCGTGCCTTCTGTTCCTTGAGCTCCCGGGTTCGTGCCTGAGCCTCCCGCCCGAGCCGGTCGCGACGGGCTTCGAAGCGCCGGCGTGCCCGCTCGGCACGGGCCTTCTCGTCTTCCAGCTCGAGAATACGGCCCTTGGCAAAACGGAACGTGGACGTCAGCGGAATATGGCTCGGACAGACGAGATCGCAGCATCCGCATTCGATGCAGTCCGTTAGACCGTACTCGCGCAACCGTGACTCGTCGTCGGCATTGGCGTACCAAAGGAGCTGCTGCGGCAAGAGCTGTATCGGACAAACCTCGGCGCACTCGCCGCAGCGGATACAGGGAAGGACGGGCCCTCGTGCGGCAGGTTCGTCGAGTACGAGGATACAGTTGCTTGCTTTCACGACCGGTACGCGGTCGGTCGACATCGAGCGTCCGGTCATCGAGCCCCCGACGACGAGGATGCGGGCCCGGTCCGTGTAGCCGCCGGTGTAGGCCACGAGGTCGGCGACGGTCGTTCCAAGTCGCGTTACGACATTCATCGGTCGTTTGACGCCGGGACCCGTCACCGTCGTGACCCGGGAGATCAGCGGCTCCCGCAGGTGCACCCAGTCGTACACCGCGGCGGCCGTTCCGACGTTCTGCACGATGCAACCGGCGTCGGTAGGCAGTCCTCCGGTCGGGACTTCCCGGTTCGTGACGAGCTGGACGAGCTGATCCTCGGCGCCCGACGGATAGATCGTCGGCACCTGCTTGAGCGTCAGACGGTTGTCACCCGCAGCGCCGAGCGCGTCGGCCAGCTGCTCGAGAGCGACCGGCTTGTCGCTTTCCACGGCGATATGGCAGTGTTCGACGGCCAGGGCAGACAGGAGGATCTGAGCACCGCCGACCACTCTGGCCGCCCGTTCGCGCATCAACATGTCGTCGCAGGAAATCCAGGGCTCGCACTCGACGCCGTTGAGTATCAGCATGTCGATCGGCACCGACCGGGCCTGACTCAGCTTTTGGGCTGTCGGAAACGCCGCGCCACCGAGGCCCACGATGCCGCCTTCGAGCAGCAGCGCGATCAGCTCGTCCTGCTCCAGTGCGCCGTAGTCGATAGCGCCTTCCCGCCCCGTGGCGGCGCGGTCTTCCCCGTCGCTCTCGATAACGATGCACGGCCCCGGCTCCCCGCGGCGGCGCGCGATGGGCCAGGGCTCGACGGCGACTACCCGGCCGGATGTCGACGCGTGGACGGGGGCGCTCAATGCGCCGGTACCCGCGGCGATCATCTGACCTCTCAGGACATGCTCGCCTATGCCGACAAGGGGATCGGCCGGGTCACCGGCGTGCTGCTCGAGCGGCAGGACGATCTGCTTCGGCACGGGCATGACGGCAAGCTCCGAGGCCGTGGCCGAGTCCTTATTGGCGTCGAGTCTGAGACCCCCGTGCAGCGTTCCGAGATCGTAGGTCGGTGCCGTCACCCGGCCGGCCTCAGGTCGATACAGTCGACCGGGCAGGGCGCGATGCAGAGTTCGCAGCCCGTGCACTCCGCTTCGATCACCGTGTGCATGTGGTTGAATGCGCCGACGATTGCGTCTACCGGACAAGCGTTGCGACAGTGCAGGCAGCCGATGCAGCGTGACTCGTCGATGACGGCGACCTGGCGGGTCTCGCTCGCAGCCGTGGCCAGCGGTACGACCTCACGGCCCAGACGCTCCGCGAGGCGCCGCACCGTCGTTTCGCCGCCGGGTGGACAAAGATTGATCGCCGCGCCTTCCGCGACGATCGCTTCGGCATAGGGCCGGCATCCCGGGTAGCCGCACTGGGCACACTGCGTTTGCGGCAGAAGCTCGTCGACATCGTCGATCAGCTTGCTTTCGCCTGCCGGCAGGCGCCTGGCGATGATGGCCAGCGCCAGACCCAGCGCCGCGGCGAGCAGCGTAATGGCCAGTATCCCGGGCAGCACGGCGTCTAAACCTCTGACCATGCGAAGCCGTCGAACCTCAGGGCCTGGCCATGCCTGCGAAACCCATGAACGCAAGCGACATCAGTCCGGCCGTCATCAGGGCGATGGAGGCGCCGCGAAAAGGCGCCGGAACGTCCGCCGCGGCGAGCCGGTCGCGGATCGCGGCGAACGCCGTGAGCACGAGTGCGAAGCCGGCCGCGGCGCCAAAACCGAAGAGCAGGGAGCCGGCAAACCCGTGACCGGCCTGAACGTTCAACAAGGCAACGCCGAGCACGGCGCAGTTCGTCGCGATCAGCGGAATGTAGATGCCGAGCACCTGATCGAGTTCCGGGCTGAGACGCCTGATCATGATTTCGGTCAGCTGGACGCTGGCCGCGATACTCAGGATGAAGGCAATCGTCCGCAGGTACCCGAGATCGAAAGGGATGAGGAGCAGGTGGTTCAGAAGCCACGCCATCCCGGACGACAGCGTCAACACGAAGGCCGTCGCAAGCGACATGCCCAGAGCCGCGTCGAGGTTTTTCGACACGCCCATGAACGGGCACAGCCCCAGAAAGCGCGTCAGCACGAAGTTGTTGACCAGCACGGTCCCCGTCAGAATGAGGACGAACTCGGTCATCGCGACGCTGCTCCGTGCATGCTTACTTCACCTGCATGCCCGGCGTTGCGCCGGTGTCCGGCGACAGCAAGTGAATGTCGCCGCCGCCGGGTCCCGCCGCCAGAACCATGCCCTCGGAAACGCCGAAACGCATCTTCCGCGGTTTGAGGTTGGCAACGACGACGACGTGGCGGCCTTCGAGTTCTTCGGCCGGGTAGGCGGATTTGATGCCGGCGAAGACCTGCCGTCGCCCGAGTTCGCCCACGTCGAGATCGAGTGCCAGTAGTTTGTCGGCGCCCTCGACCTCGCGCGCCGACTCGATACGTGCGACCCTGAGATCGAGCTTTACGAAATCGTCGATGTCGATCAGAGGGTTCGCCTCGTCGGTTCCGCCGGCCGGCGTGGCTTCGAGCGATTCCTTCGACTGCTCCACCATGGCGGCAACGCGCTTCGGGTCGATACGAGTGAGCAGCGCCTCGAACCGTGCGATGCGGCAGCCGAGCAGCGGCGTGCCGGCATCGTCCCAGCACCAGGACTCTTCGCCGAGGAACCGGCGACTCTTCAGAGCCAGTTCCGGGAGTACCGGGGCGAGATAGATCATGAGGCTGCGAAAGGCGTTGAGGCCCTGCGTACACACGGCCTGCACGTCGTCGCGGCGCGCATCGTCCTTTATCATCTGCCAGGGTTTCTGCTCGTCGATGTAGCGGTTCACCGTATCGGCCAGTGCCATGATCCGGCGCATCGCCTTTGAAAACTCCCGCTTCTCGTAGTGCTCGGCGATCGCGTCCGAGGCTTGGGCAATCGCATCGAAGCCGGCGGGGTCGGGCAGACGATCGGCGAGCAGGCCGTCGAACTGCTTGCTTATGAAGCCCGCGCAGCGGCTTGCGATGTTGACGACCTTGCCGATCAGATCGGCGTTCACGCGCGCGACGAAATCGTCGAGATTCAGATCGATGTCCTCGATCGACGGGCCGAGTTTGGCCGCGTAGTAGTAGCGCAGATAAGCGGGGTCGAGATTGTCGAGATAGGTGCGCGCCGTGATGAAGGTGCCGCGGGTCTTCGACATCTTCTGTCCGTTTACCGTCAGGAAGCCATGAGCGAAGACGCTGGTCGGCGTGCGAAAACCCGCGCCTTTCAGCACCGCCGGCCAGAACAGCGTGTGGAAATATATGATGTCCTTGCCGATGAAGTGGTAGACCTCGGTATCGTGACCCGGTCGCCAGTACTCGTCGAAATCGAGCTCCGGCCGCCGCGCGCACAGGTTTTTGAAGCTTGCCGGATAGCCCACGGGCGCGTCGAGCCAGACGTAGAAGTACTTGTCCTCGGAGCCCGGGATACGAAAGCCGAAGTACGGCGCATCGCGCGAGATATCCCAGTCCCTGAGTCCCGCGTCGAACCACTCGGTGAGTTTCGCGACCATGTTGCGGTCGAGGCGCGCCTCTTCCATCCATTCCTTGAGGTCGGCCTCGTAGTTGCCGAGCCTGAAGAAGTAGTGCTCGGACTCGCGGAGCACCGGCGGCGTGCCGGAAATCACCGAAACCGGATCGATCAGGTCCGCCGGCGTATAGGTCTTGCCGCAGTTCTCGCAGGCGTCGCCATATTGGTCGGGGGTATGGCAAAAGGGGCAGGTTCCGCGCACGAAGCGATCGGGCAGGAACATCTTCTCCTGCTCGTCGTAGGCCTGCTCGATGACCTTCGTGTAGATGTCTCCGCGGGCTTTGAGCGCCTCGAAGATTTCCACGGTGAGCGCCTCGTTCTCCGGCGAGTGCGTCGTGTAGTAGTTGTCGAAAGCCACGCCGAAGTCGCCGAAATCCCGGACGAACTCGCGGCTCACCGAGGCCGTCAGCTCTTCGGGCGTGACGCCCTGCTCGCGGGCCTTGATCATGATCGGCGTGCCGTGGGCGTCGCTTGCGCAGACGTAGGTGCACTGGTGTCCGCGGAGCTTCTGGAAGCGAACCCAGATATCCGTCTGCAGGTACTCGACCAGATGCCCCATGTGAATGGAGCCGTTGGCGTAGGGCAGGGCGCTGGTAACGAGTATCTTGCGTCTGTCGGTCATCGGGGCTGCGGGGCGAGGCGGCGTCGAAGCCGCGAATTATGCCACGCGGGGCGGTTTGTGTGCCGTTGGCTTGGGGCTTGGGTCGCGGGATTTGCGGCCTTGCCGTCCGGGAGGTCTGTAGCGGGATGGCTCCCTGCGGTCCGCTTTATTCCCGCTACAGACCTCCCGGACGACAAGGCCGGCCTGCTACGGCGGCTGACCTAAGTGGAAGCCGAACTCGCGCTTGCGGCAGGGTCTCGGGATAGCGGGTAGGCGAACGTCCCTGGCGGGAATAAAGCGGACCGCAGGGAGCCATCCCGCCAGGGACGTTCGCCTACCCGCTATCCTTGCGCATCAACCAAGGGGCCTTACCAGACTTCCTAAGAGGCTGACTAGCCTTCGTCGCGCATCCGCTCGAACTTGGATTTATTGTTGGCCTGCATGTACGCATCGCGGCCGGCTATCCGTCCCTTCGATACGAGGTCCATCAGCGCCGAGTCCATGGTCTGCATGCCCAGTCCGCCGCCGGACTGCATCGCCGTTTCGAGCTGGTCGAGCTTCCCCTGCCGGATGAGGTTTGCGACGGCGGGGGTGTTGATCAGGATCTCGAGTGCGGCCACGCGGCCCGGCTTGCCCTTGGTCGGCAGCAGCTGCTGCGAGATGACGCCGCGCAGCGACGTCGAGATCATCGTTCGGATGTGGTCCTGCTTGTCGGCCGGAAACGAGTTCACGATTCTGTCGACGGTCTGAGCCGCACCGTTCGTGTGCAGCGTGCCCATAACGAGAATACCCATCTCCGCGGCGGTGACGGCGATGCTGATCGTCTCGAGGTCGCGCATTTCGCCGACCAGAATGACGTCGGGATCTTCGCGCAGTGCAGAGTGCAGTGCGTCCGCGAACGTATTGCTGTGCACACCGACTTCCCGCTGACTTATCAGACAGCCCTGCGCGCGATGAACGAATTCGACCGGGTCCTCGATCGTAAGAATGTGTCCCTTCAGGCGCTTGTTCATCGCGTCGATCATCGCCGCAAGCGTCGTCGATTTGCCGGAACCTGTTTTGCCGGTGACGAGGATCATGCCCTGGGTGTGCCGGCAGAGCTCGTGCACGGTTTTTGGCATGCCGAGTTCCTCGAGCGAAATTGCCTGAGAGGGGATGGCGCGGAACACGGCGCCCACGCCGTTGAGATGCCGGAACGCATTGACCCGGAACCGCGAGCGCTCCGGGATTTCGTAGGCAAAGTCGGCGGCATCGTGATCTTCGAACGCCCGTTTGGCGGTGCCGTCCATGATTTCGTCCAGGCACAGCTTGACGTGATCGCTGGTCAGCGTCTCGTCCATGAGCTGGCGCAGGTTGCCATGAATACGCGCACGCACGGGGTCTCCCGATACGAAATGCAGGTCCGACGCGTTCTCGCCGAGCATCGCTTCGAGATAGCGATCGATCTGGCGCATGTCAGCCCTGACCTCCGCCCATTTCGAGCGCCGGCACCATGTCGGTGTCCGTGACGAAGCGATGGAACTTGCGCTTGTCGTTGGCGAAGCGGTAGGCGTCGTCCGGGTCGATCTCCTTGCGCTGAATGGCGTCCAGCAGGGCCTGGTCCATGAGCTGCATGCCCTGGTCCTTGCCGGTCTGGAGCTGGGACGGGATCTGGTGGGTCTGGTCCGTAGTGATCAGTTTGGAAATCGCGCGGTTGTTGACGAGTATTTCCTGTACCGCCCGCCGGCCGCGCCCGTCCGGGGTCTTGACGAGAACCTGGGTCACGACGGCTTTCAGGCTCATCGACAGGAACGCCTTCGTCTGCTCCCGAAGCTCGCCGGGCAGGGCGTCTATGACGCGGTCGATGGTCTTGACCGCGCCGGTGGTGTGCAGCGTGCCGAACACCAGATGACCGGTTTCGGCCGCGGTCATCGCCATCATGATGGTGTCGGCATCGCGCATCTCGCCGACGAGAATGACGTCCGGGTCTTCGCGCATGGCCGACCGCACACCGTCAGCGAAGCTCTGTACGTGGGTTCCGACCTCGCGCTGGATGACCTGCGAGTGCTTGCTCGGATGCACGAACTCGATCGGGTCCTCGAGGCTGATGATGTTCAGGGGCCGGTTCTCGTTGAGATGGTTGATCATGGCGGCCAGCGTCGTGGACTTGCCGGTACCGGTCGCGCCCGTAACGAGGACCATGCCCTGGTGGTAGTCGCAGAAATCGGTGAGAACCGCGGGCGAGCGAAGCTGATCGAGTGTCGGGATGTTGTCGGGAATGTGCCGGAACACGGCGCCGATCCCGGTAACCTTGCGAAAGACGTTGACGCGGAAGCGGCCGCCTTCGTCGGCGACGTAGCTGAAATCGAGGTCGCGTCCCGAGTGCAGACCTTCCGTCTGCTTCTTCGTCAGGATCTCGAGGATATACGACTCGAGCTCGGTATCGGAGAGTTCACGAAACTTGATGGGCAGGAGATCGCCGTTCATCCGCAGCATCGGCGGTACGCCCACGGCCAGGTGAACGTCGGAGCAGCCCTGCGCCAGCCCGAGCTTCAGAAATGCATCGATACGCGCCATGTTCGGCTCGCAAATCAAACGGTTAGCGATATCGTAGGCGGATTATGTCCGCCATGCCAGCGCGAGGTCACATTTTTGCGAATCCGCGGGGCCGCGGCCGCGTACGGCAGGCTTTACTGGAGGCTGACCGAGTCGAGAGCGTCGGTCAGCTCGTCCATGCTTTGAAACCGCTTGGTCTTATCCACCGACATGGCGCGCGCGATGATGTCGGCGTAGTCCTTGGGTACGTCGGGATTGATCTCCTCGACGGGCTTGGCCTTGCCCTGGACATGTTGATACATGACGGACATGTGATCGCCGCGGCTGTACGGCGGAATCCCGGTCGCCATTTCGTACATGATGACACCCACACTGTAGATGTCGGCAGTTTCGTCGACCTTCTTGCCGAGGATTTGCTCGGGCGCCATGTACTTAGGCGAGCCGATTACGTAGCCGGTCTTGGTGAGCTGCGTGTCGCCGCTCGATGCTGCCGCCGCGACGCCGAAGTCCACGATCTTCAGAAGTCCGTCGTCGTTAACGAGGATGTTGGCCGGCTTCAGGTCGCGGTGGATTACGCCAGCCAGGTGAGCGACCGCCATCCCGGTTGCGATGTCCCGCGAAAACTTGAGCGCCTTGCGCGTATCCATCGGCTTGCCGTCGGGAATCTCGCCGGACAGCGTGTGCGACGGGAAGTACTCCATCGATATCGCATAGCTGCCCTGCAGGTGGAGGAAGTCGTAGATGCGAATCACGTTGCGGTGCGTGATCTTGCGTGAGTACCTGAGTTCGTGAACGAACCGCTTCATCATCTCCTCGTCCGACGAGACGTTGGGGTTCAGGAACTTGAGGATCAGCCGCTCGTCGACGACTTCGTCTTCCATCAGCAGCACGGTGCCGAACGCGCCTTTGCCGATTTTTTCGATGTAGCGGTAGCGCCCGTCTATGACGTCGCCCGGATCGAGCTTCGAGATATCGAGAACCGCCATGGGCGGCGGGGCCGGCTTGCCGGTATCGACCTCCTCGGTATCGGCGTCCAGGTCGAGGGATTTGGACTGCGTTTCCAGGAGTTTTTCGAGATCCGCGTCGTCGAGCAGCAGCGTCTTCGTGTGCTCGCCGATCTTCTCGGCGCGCCGGTTCTCCGCGAGGACCGTGAGCGAGAACCGCGCATCGAGATCCTTGAGCGCGTTCTCGGCGCTGTTGATGATGGTGGGCTCGTCCGACTGCTTGATTTTGCTCAGAATGTTGCGGACGTTCTCGGCATGGCTCTCGTCGGCGAGGGAAGAAAGCGCCTTGATCGCCTCGACCTGGATCTCCCGCTCCGGGCGCTTGAGCATAGGGACGATCTTCGAGATATGCGTGTTGTTGCCCATTTTCGACAGCGCGCGGAGCACCACGGCATCGGTCTTCGAATCCTGCCCCAGCATCTTTTCGAGCTTGGGCAAGGCTTGCTCGTTGCCGATTTTCGCAAGGGCGTCCACGGCACGCTCACGCACCCACCAGTCCTTATGATCGGTGGCGGCAATGAGGTGTTTGACCGCGCGCTCGTCCTTCATCGAGTTCAGGATCTCGATAGCCGTGCGGCAGATTTCCTCATCGGAGTCGTTAATCAGATTGACGACGGAGTCCACCACGCGCGGTCCGCCGATCTCGGCCAGCGCGTCGCCGGCGCGGGATCGTACCCACCAGTCGTCGTCTTTCAGGACGTTCAGCAGATCCTTGACCGATTCGGCGCTGCCGACTTCGTTCAATACCTCCACCGCGGCGCGGCGGGCGTACTCGGATTCGTCCTTGAGTGCGCCGGCGAGGTGCTTGACGGTCTCGGGATGCTTGATCTGGATCAGCATCTCGACGGCCTTGTTCATGACGTCGAGGTCAGGATCCTGCAGCAGCCGGGCGACCGCTTCGATATTGATGCCGCCTTTGCGCGACGCCAGTGCGCTCAGCGCTGCGCCGCGTACCATCTTGTTGTTGTCCCGAAGCTGCATCTCCAAAGCGCGATTGACCTCGGTGCGGTCGAACCTTGCAAGCACGTTTATCAGGTGTACGCGCACGATCGGGTCCTTTCCGCCCATGCGGGCGATCAGGTCGGGCAGCATCTCGACGCGGACCATGTCCTCGATGATCCTGAAGAGCGCAGCCTTCTCCTTCGTGTCGAGTTCGTAGGCCCGCTGGAGGAGTTCGTGAACGGACAGGTCGTCCTTGTGGACCCGGAGGATCTCTATCAGTGCGGGCTTCGAGACCTCGGGATCGTCGAAGAATTCGAGCAGCTTGTTGGCGTTGTAGTCGGTCGAACTCGACAAGGCCCATGCCGTACCCGAGACGACGCGCTCGTTGCCGTCGGCGAGGCCCTCGCGAAAGTACTCGATCGACTTGTCAGTAACCATCGCGGACAGGATGTCGACGAACAGCATCGTGTGCGTCTTGTCCGACAAGGCCAGCGCGTCGATGATCTTCGGGATGGACTTCGCCCCGGAGTTCTTGAGCTTCTCGGTGAGCTTGCGGGCGTTGGACGACTCGGGGTCCTGTTCGGCGATCAGCGCATTTATCTGCTGGTCGGCCCGGAACGTGCCGAGCAGACTCATCGCTGCCCTCCGGGCAAGCTGCCGGCGGCGGCGCAGGCCCCGGCGCCGGACGCGGGCGTCCAGGCGGCGGGCTGTGCGATTGTTGTCAAATTCAGATCTGAACCAGCCAATGCTTCGCTCGAGTTCCGTCCAGCCCTCCCGCGACGCGGCATTATGCCACATCGTCGGGGTACGTCCCGCGAGAGCCGGCAGCGCTTGGTTACGCCGGCAGCTTCGCTACAATGGACGCCCCCGTTCCGGCTGCGACGGCAGCGGAATCAGCCGAAATTTTACCTAATACCCTCACTGGAAGTGTGACCGTGTCATCAGATTCACCTGTGAAAGAGGCCCTTTCGGGCCTGTTTTTAGACGACTTTGGCCGCACGCTCGGCGAGATGGCGGCGGTAACCATCGAGGGCCGGGTGGCCCGGGTCGAACTCGGCCTGCCGGCGTCAGGCGCGCACGCGGCGATCGCGGCGCGGCTCTGCGAGGCCGCAGGCGCGGAACTCGAGGACGTCACGTTCACGACCCGCGTCGTCGCGCACGGCGTCCAGCGCAACCTCTCGCCGCTCCCGGGGGTCAGCAACGTGATAGCCGTTGCTTCCGGCAAGGGCGGCGTAGGCAAGTCCACGGTGGCCGTAAATCTCGCACTGGCCATCGCCGCCGATGGAGGGCGTGTCGGCTTGCTCGATGCCGACATCTACGGTCCGAGCCAGCCGCATATGCTGGGTCTGGTCGGTGAGCGTCCGGTGAGCGAGGACGGCAAGAGCATGCTGCCGCTCGAGGCGCACGGTCTCGCCGTCATGTCGATCGGGTTTCTGATCGATCCGGATCAGCCGATGGTCTGGCGCGGACCGATGGTGACTTCGGCCCTCAACCAGATGCTGGGCCAGACTCGCTGGGGCGATCTCGACTACCTCATCGTCGATATGCCTCCGGGGACGGGTGACATTCAGCTCACGCTGTCTCAGCAGGTTCCCGTTTCGGGCGCGGTCGTCGTGACGACGCCGCAGGACATCGCCGCGATCGATGCGCGCAAAGGCCTCGCGATGTTCCGCAAGGTGTCGATCCCGGTACTCGGGGTCATCGAAAACATGAGCATTCACCGCTGCGAGAAGTGCGGCCACGAGAGCGCCGTGTTCGGCAGCGGCGGCGCCGAGCAGATGGTGGCGGACTTCGACGTCGACCTTCTGGGGCAATTGCCGCTGGACGCAGGAATTCGCGAGACGACGGACGCGGGCCGGCCGACCGTCGTTGCCGACCCGGGCGGCCCGGCCGCCGCCGCCTTCTTCCGCGCGGCGCGCCGGACTACGGCGGCCCTTGCGGGGCAGGGCAGAGACTATTCCGCGGCGTTTCCGAAGATCGTGGTGGAAGAGAGCTGATGAGCATCAAGTCGGACCGCTGGATACGCCGGATGGCCGCCGAGGCGGGCATGATCGAGCCTTTCGAGCCCGGGCAGGTCCGGGAGAACGGCGACGGCCGCATCGTGTCCTACGGGACGTCGAGCTACGGTTACGACGTGCGCTGCGCGGACGAGTTCAAGATATTCACGAACATCAATTCAGCCGTCGTCGATCCGAAATCGTTTGACGACTCGAGCTTTGTCGATATCCGGAACGACGTCTGCGTCATCCCGCCGAACTCCTTCGCGCTGGCGCGCACGGTCGAGTACTTCCGGATTCCGCGCAACGTGCTGACGATCTGTCTCGGCAAGTCGACCTACGCCCGCTGTGGGATCATCGTCAACGTCACGCCGCTGGAACCCGAATGGGAAGGGCACGTGACGCTCGAGTTCTCGAACACGACGCCGCTGCCCGCGAAGATCTACGCCAACGAAGGCGTCGCTCAAATGCTGTTTCTCGAGTCGGACGAAGTCTGCGAGACGTCGTACCGCGATCGCGGCGGCAAGTATCAGGGGCAGGTTGGCGTGACCCTGCCGAAGGCGTAGCGGCGACCGGCACGTCGCCACCGGCGCTTCCGTTTACTGGAATTCGCGAACGACCGGCGAGTCGAGCACTTTGTCATCGAGAACGGCGCGGCCGTCCACGTAGCGCAGGCGGCCGCTTGCAAGCCAGTTCAGAGCATCGGGGTAGATCCTGTGTTCGATGGTCTGTACCCGCCGGGCCAGCTCTGCGGCGTCGACGGACGGTGCTACCGGGAGGCGGCCTTGCAGAACCGACGGTCCTGCATCGAGTTCCTCGGTCACGAAATGCACGGTGCTGCCGTGAAAGCGGTCGCCGCTGTCGAGTACGCGTCGGTGCGTGTCGAGGCCAGGATAGAGGGGCAGAAGCGCCGGATGGACGTTGAGCAGGCGGCCGATGTATTGCCCGACGAACCAGGGGCTCAGGATGCGCATGAAGCCAGCCAGGATCACGAACTCGATGTCATGGGCGTCGAGCCTGGCGGCGATCTCGCGATCGAAGGCCTCGCGCGAGGCATAGTCGCGATGGTCGATGACGGCTGTTGGCAGCCCGGCGTTCCCCGCTCTCACCAGGCCGTAGGCGTCGCCGCGGTTCGACAGGACGAGGGCAAGGGTCGCGGCGAGCGAGTCTGCCGCGGCGCGGTCGATGAAGGCCTGAAGGTTGGTGCCGGTCCCCGAGATCAGGACCGCGGTACGCGCTTCGCTCAAACGTAGGCTACCTCGCCAGGGCCGCGGACTACCGTGCCGATCTGCCATGCCCGCTCGCCTGCGTCGCGCAGAAGGCCCAGCGTCTTCGCGACGTCCCCCGGAGCCACTACGGCGACCATACCGACGCCGAGATTGAAGGTCCGCCGCATCTCGCTTTCGGCGACATTGCCGACCGACTGGAGCCACTCGAACACCGGGCCGGGTTCGAGGCTTGCCGTATCGACGGCCGCCGCGAGGCCATCCGGCAACACGCGGGGCAGATTCTCGCTTAAGCCCCCGCCGGTGATATGCGCAAGGGCGTGGACCTCGACCTGATCGAGTAGCGCGCGAACCGGTTTCACATAGATTCGCGTCGGCTCGAGGAGGCAGTCCGCCGCCGGGCGGCCGGCGAACTCGGCGGCAGGATCGCGTTCGAGGACCTTGCGGATCAGCGAATAGCCGTTTGAATGCGGGCCGCTCGACGCCAGCGCGATCAGCGCGTCGTTCTCATCGACGGCCCGACCGTCGAGGATCGCGCGTTTTTCGACGACGCCGACGGCGAAACCGGCCAGGTCGTACTCCCCGGGGCCGTACATGTCCGGCATCTCCGCGGTTTCGCCTCCGATCAGTGCGGCACCCGCCAGTTCGCAGCCGGCGGCAATGCCCGCGATCACGTCGCTGGCGACGTCGACGTCGAGTTTGCCGCAAGCGAAATAGTCGAGGAAAAACAGCGGTTCGGCGCCCTGGACGAGGATATCGTTGACGCACATCGCGACCAGGTCCTGACCGATCGTACCGTGACGGCCCAGCGCCTGCGCCAGCAGCAGCTTGGTCCCGACGCCGTCCGTGCCCGACACGAGTACCGGTTCGCGGTAGCGATTGCCGAGCTCGAACAGGCCGCCGAACCCTCCCAGCCCGGCGACTACCTCGGGCCGACGGGTGCGGGCCACGATCGGCTTGATGCGCTCGATGAGTGCGTTGCCGGCGTCAATATCGACGCCGGCGTCTTTGTAAGTGAGGCGGGGATCGGCCATCGAATCGTGGCAAACGCTGCGGGACCGATATAATAGAGCGTCGTGAGTGCACTGGAAACTGCCCTTGTCCATAACTGCTGTCCGCGCTTCGCTCCGCGCGTTGATCGCCGCCGCCATCCTGGCGAGTATCGTGCCGGCGGGAGCCGCCGACGTCGCTGCGCTGTATACGGCTGAAGTCGCCGTCGATCGGGAAGCCCGGAATCCTCGCGCGGACGCGTATCGCATCGCGCTGTTCGATGTCCTGCTGCGCGTATCCGGCGGCGAGCTGGCCCGCGATCCGGAGCTGATGGACGCCCTGTTCCCCGATCCCGCCGCGTACGTGGTGCGCTTCAGTCCCGGTCCCGACGACACGCTTTTCGTGACCTTCGACGGCGAAGCGCTGGAAGAGGTGCTGAAATCGGCGGGACAGACCGTATGGGGCTCGGACCGGCCCGCGACGCTGGTGTGGCTGGCCGTCGACTGGGGCGACGGCCAGCGGGAAATCCTCGGCGTCGACGATCCGCTGCAGGCCGTCGAGGACGAGCGGGCGGCCGATCGTTATCGCCTGCTCCGCGAGCGCGTTCTGAAGCTTGCCGAGCGTCGCGGCTTACCCGTGCTTTTGCCGCTGCTCGACGCCGAGGAACTCGGGCGCGTGACCTTCGCCGACGTTCGCGGCGGTTTCGACGAGGTGATCCTCGAATCGTCGACGCGCTACGACGTCAGCTCGATACTCATCGGCCTCGTGGACGCCAGCGGCCAGCAAGCCGGGCGCTGGCGGCACTATCTCGGAACCGAACGTACGGCGATGCTCGGCGAGCCGGAGCAAGTGGTGCCGCAGGTTGCCGACCGGTTGTCACGGGCCTTCGCGGTTCGCGGCGACGCACCGCTGAGAACCGTGGTCCTCACGATGTCCGGCGTGCAGACCGTCGACGCGTTCGGCGAGCTGCAGCAGCGGCTGGGCGATATCGCGGCGATCGAGGCGTTCGCAATCGACGAGGTGGTCGGCGACACGATTCGCTATTCCGTAAACGTTCGCGGCGGCGCCGAGCGGCTTGCGCGGGCACTCAGATTCGCCGGCTTCCTCGAGAGCGAACGCATCGCCGGGACGCTCGGCCCCGGTCTGGCCGAGCCCGGCGACTCCCTCGAGTTCTTCTACGACGCAAGCGGCACCACGCGCAACTGAATGAGATAGTTTGCGGCATGAGTTTCGCCTGGATTCCCAATGCGATTACGGTATCGCGGATGCTGCTGATCGCGCCGATACTCCTGTTGATTCTTGCGGATCGCTATCCGGCTGCGCTGCTCCTGTTTGTCGTCGCCGCGCTGTCGGACGGACTGGATGGCGTTCTCGCGCGACGCTACGGCTGGTACACGCGGCTCGGCGCGCTGCTGGATCCCGCCGCCGACAAGCTGCTCGTGGCCGGAATGTTCGTAACGCTGACAGTCGTCGGGCTGATTCCGCCGTGGTTGACCGTGGTCGTAATCCTGCGCGATCTGGTGATCGTGGGCGGGGCAACGGCGTACAACTTTCTCATTGGTCCGGTGCCGGGCGAACCGACGCTCGTGAGCAAGCTGAACACGGTGCTGACCCTCGCATTCGTGACGGCAGTACTGTGCGCCGCAAGCACCGGGTGGCCCGGCGAAGCGATGCTCATGGTCCTCGGCGCGGCAACCTTCGTCACGGTCGTGATCAGCGGCGTGGATTACGTACTGTCATGGTCGCGCCGCGCAAACCGACAGCGTACGGTGTAGGGGAACGCGCATGGAAACTAAGCTCAAAACCAACTGGCTGATCGCGGTCGCTCTGGCGGGCTGGCTGCTGTATCTGCTGGCCCCGATACTGACGCCCTTCGTCGCGGCGGCGCTGTTTGCGTACCTCGGCGATCCCCTTGCGGACCGTCTCGAACGGTTGCGTCTGCCGCGTTCGCTGGCCGTCGTCTTCGTGTTCGCATTGACGATCGCAGTGCTCGCGCTCCTGGTCCTGCTCGTCGGACCGCTCGTACAGCAGCAGGTTGCCGCGCTGGTCGCGGCGCTGCCGGACATCGCGCGAAACCTCGAGGACGTCTGGCTGCCCAGGCTTGCGCCCTTGCTCGACATAGATCCCGACGCGGGCGTCGGGATCGGTGCCTTTCTGTCACGCTACAGCGAAATGGCCGGCGAGTGGGGCAGCATGCTGTTTACGTCGGTTTCGCGCGGCGGCGGCGCATTGGCTACCGCCGTCATCAGCCTCTTTCTGGTGCCGATCCTGACGTTTTACATGCTGCGCGACTGGGACGGTATCGTCGTCCGGCTCGGCTCTCTCGTGCCCGAGAGCCAGCAGGAAACCGTCTTCCGGCTTGCGGGGGAGACCGACGAGGTTCTCGGAGCATTCCTGCGCGGACAGCTCCTCGTGATGCTGGCTCTGGCGTTCATGTACTCGGTCGGACTGACGCTCGTCGGGGTCGACTATGCAATCGCGATCGGCGTGGTCGCCGGCCTGGTGAGTTTCGTGCCCTATCTCGGCCTGGTGTTTGGACTCGCGCTGGCCTCGATGACCGTGTTGCTCGAGCCGAGCCCGCTCTGGCCGCTTTTGGGTGTCGTCGCGACGTTCACCGTAGCGCAGTTCCTCGAGGGTTCGGTGCTGACGCCGAAACTCGTCGGTGACAAGATCGGGCTCCACCCGGTGATCGTGATCTTTGCGATTGCGGCCGGCGGCCAGTTGTTCGGTTTCTTCGGCATTTTGCTTGCTCTGCCGGCTGCCGCCGTGCTGTCGGTGCTGACGCGATTCGCGTACGACCGATATCTCAGGGAGCATCCCGAGGCCGCGTCGCTCATCGAGTCGGTCGAGCGGCAGCACGGCGAGGGTACGTGAGCCAGCTGCTGCTGAATCTTCGGCTGGACGACCACGCCGTCTTCGAGAGCTTTCTTCCAACCGGCAACGAAGGCGCGGTCGCGGCGCTCACCGCGTTCGCGACGGAGCCCGAGGCTCACGGCGTGTGGATCTGGGGCGCGCCGGCAAGCGGGAAGTCGCATCTGCTGCAGGGAGCCTGTGAGCTGGCGGGCGACGCTGCGATGTACGTGCCGCTCGGTCGTCTGGCGGGCGCCGGCCCCGAGCTTCTGGACGGACTGGAAGAGCGGGCCGTCCTGTGTATCGACGACGTCGATCGAATCGCCGGTCAGCCTGCCTGGGAGCAGGCGCTGTTCAGGCTGTACAACGCGCTGGAGGAGCGGCAGCACCGCCTGGCCGTTGCGTCCGTGCGGCCGCCGCGTCAGAGCGGGTTCATGCTGCCCGATCTCAGCAGTCGCCTCATGCGGCTGGCGGTATTCAGGCTCGGGGTATTGTCCGGCGAGGACTGCGCGGCCGCACTGAGGCTGCGCGCCCGGCACCGGGGCATCGAGCTGCCGAAGGAAACGGTGAGCTTTCTCCTGCGTCGGACGCGGCGCGACCTGCGGAGCCTCTACGATCTTCTCGACCGGCTGGCCGCCGCGGCCCTCCGGGAACAGCGGCGTCTGACCGTCCCCTTCGTGCGAACGGTGCTCGAGAAAGGGATTCTCTAGAACCCATCCCGCCAGGGACATTCGCCCACCCGCTATCCTTGCGCATCAACTAAGCAGCCCGGAATCGCCGATTCGATAGCGCCGTGAGGTCGCGACGTGTTTTGCGACCGCTTTCAGGCCTCGGCGAGCCGCAGCGCGAATCGGGTGATGCGCGCGCCGAGCGCCCGGGCGAGCGCGATCTCGTCGTCGCTCAGCTCGTCGTTGTCGCGATTGAAGCTGACGTGACTGGCGCCGTAGGGTGTGCCTCCGCTCCGCGTGCGCGTTAGCTCGGGCAGCGAATACGGTAGGCCGGCGATGAGCATGCCGTGATGCAGCAGGGGGATGGCCATGCTCAGGAGCGTCGATTCCTGGCCGCCGTGCAGCGAGCCCGTCGAGGTGAAGAGGCCGGCTGGCTTACCCTCGAGGGCGCCGTCTAACCACAGCGACGAGCTGCCGTCGAGGAAGTATTTCAGCGGTGCCGCCATGTTGCCGAAGCGCGTCGGACTGCCGAGCACGAGCCCGCCGCAGTCGACGAGATCGTCGAGAACGGCATAGGGCGGGCCCGACTCCGGTATCGGGTCGAGCGGCGCCTCTGTCCTGGCCGTGACGGGCGGGACCGTTCTGAGGCGCGCCGCCGCGCCGGCCGTAGCATCCACTCCCGTCGCCACTTCGCGCGCGAGGCCGGCCGTCGCGCCGTGCCGCGAGTAGTAGAGGACCAGGACTTCCACGGCGCGATTCAGCCCCGCAGCAGCTCGAGCGTGGTCTCCGGCGGGCGACCGATGACGGCGCGCCGCCGGTCTTCGTCCACCACGATCGGCCGCTCGATGACTTTCGGGTGATGAGCAAGCCACGCCGCCAGCGCGGCGTCGTCATCGAGTGGCGGCAAATCCGGGGCGTCTTTGAACTCGGATTCGTTCCGGCGGAGCAGTTCCTGAACGGGAACGGCCAGCATTTCCGCGAGACTCAGAATCGTCCCCGCGTCGGGCGGAGTATCCAAATATGCAACAATTTTCGGCGAAACGTTCTCGTCACGAAGAAATTCCAAGGATTTCCGTGATTTAGAGCATCTCGGGTTGTGGTAGATCGTGATGTTCATGGTGCGACTTTAACAACACTTCAAACCGGGGCAAACGCGTGCCGTAATGCTTGACGACCTGTGGCTGCAATTGCTAGCGTTCTCTGTTATTTCCGGCGTCTCAGGCGTATTTTTTATGCTCGACCTGCGATCTGTCATCCTGTTACCCGCTGCGTTCGCGGCCGTTCTGGCCCTGACGAGTGCGTGCGAGACGGCTCCGCCGGTTCAGGAAATGTCGGATGCGCGCCAGGCTATCGCGGTTGCCAGGGAAGCCGGACCGGCGGATGCCGCCGCCCAGGAGCTGGCTACTGCGGAGACGTACCTCGAGTCAGCCCAGCAAAAACTCAACGAGCGCGATTATCAGCGCGCGCGCAGTGATGCGATCGAAGCCAAGGCGCGCGCGCTGCGTGCACTCAAGCTCTCAGAATCGTCCGACGCGCCACCGTTCAACTGAATCATTTTCCGGCATCCCGTCTCTATACGATCAGCGGCAAGGTGCAGGGCGTCTGGTTCCGCGACAGCACGCGCCGCAAAGCACGCGAACTCGACGTATCCGGCTACGCCATAAACCTCGATAGCGGCGACGTCGAAGTCTATGCGGTCGGGAGTCCCCAGGCATTGGAAGCACTAGAGAGCTGGCTTGCCGACGGTCCGCCGCTGGCGCGCGTAACGCACGTTGCCCGGCGCGACGTTCCGGTCGAATCCTGTGAGGGATTCATCATTGGGTAGGCTTAAGAAGGATCCGGCTATCCCTTGTACCATTTGCGAGTAAGGCGATCGATCACCTTATTCGGGTACTTGCGCTTACCCAGCGAGCCGTTGTAACGCCCCAGAGCGCGCCTGAGGTCGCCGTTCTCCTTGTCGAGGTAGTACTTCAGTATCGTGCAGCCGTAGCGCAGGTTCGTGTCGATGTGCAGCAGGTTGTCGCCGGGGCGACCGATCTCGTTCAGCCAGAACGGCATTACCTGCATGAGGCCCAGTGCGCCCGCGACGGATACCGCATAACGATCGAAATTGCTTTCGACATCGATCACGGCAAGAACCAGTTCCGGTTCGAGGCCGGCCCGGCCGGCTTCGTAGTGAACGCGCGTCAGAATTCGGATCCGCTCCTCGGGGTCGCGAACCTGGCGTTCGAGGCGGCGCGACATGTCGGTCAGCCACACCTCCGCGTCGAACCGGTCGCCGAAGCTGTCGGAAGAGCTTGCCGCGTCGAGCAGGATCCGCCGCAGTTCTTCGTCGGGGCGTTCGACGGTCGCGGCCAGGCCACTGTGCGCGGGCGCCAGGGCAAGGCCGCACAGCGAGACAATCAGACCACGACGTCGGGAATCCATAGCGGAGTACCAGTCAATGCGAAGCGTCAGACTAGCGATTCGCCCACGACCCTGTCGAGAGCCTCGTCACGTTTCAGCTGCACCGACTCGGTGTCGCGCCTGTGCCGATACTCGATTTCGCCCGCGGCGAGGCCCCGCTTGCTGACGACCAGCCGATGCGGAATCCCGATCAGCTCAGCATCGGCGAACTTGACGCCGGGACGCGCGTTGCGATCGTCGATGAGGACGTCGACGCCGCGGCTTTCGAGGTTCCGGTAGAGTTCTTCGGCGGCCTCCCGGACCGTTTCGGACTTGTCCATGCCGATCGGCACGATGACGGCGTCGAACGGAGCGAGTTGTTCAGGCCAGACGATCCCGGCGTCGTCGTGATTCTGCTCGATAGCGGCCCCGACGATCCGGGTGATACCGATTCCGTAGCAACCCATCGACAGGACGCGCTCCCGGCCCTCGTCGTCGAGTACGGCGGCGTTCATCGCGCGGCTGTACTTGTCGCCGAGCTGGAAGATGTGGCCGACCTCGATGCCGCGTGCGATCGACAGTTCGCCGTTGCCGCCGGGCGTCGGATCGCCGGCGACGACGTTGCGGATATCGACGGTCCCGGGTTCGTCGATGTCCCGCCCGAAGTTGAGGCCGGTGAGATGCGCGCCGTCGCGGTTGGCTCCGGCAACGCAGTCGGCCATCAGTGCCGTCGCGTGGTCGAAGAAGACGGGTACCCCGAGACCGTGCGGGCCGGCGTAGCCGGGGCCTGCTCCGGTTGCCGCCCGGACGGCATCGGGACCCGCCATCGTCAGCGGCGTTTTCACACCGGGTAGTTTCTGCGCCTTGACCGCATTGAGCTCGTGATCGCCCCTGAGGACCAGGGCGATCGGCCCGTCCTCGCCTTCGACGATCAGGGTCTTGAGCGTCTGCTCGGGACGTACTTTCAGGAATTCGCACAGAGCGTCTATCGTCCTGACGTCCGGTGTACTGACGGTTTCGAGAGCCTGAGTCGCTGCCGGACGCTCCCCGGCGGGTCGTTCAGTAGCCGCGGTCTCCACGTTCGACGCATAACTGTCGGCGTCACAATACGCGATCGCGTCCTCGCCGGACTCCGCAAGCACGTGAAACTCCTGAGACCGACTGCCCCCGATCTCGCCGCTATCGGCGTCGACGACGCGGAAACGAAGTCCGAGGCGCTCGAAAATCGCCCGGTAGGCGTCGTGCATCTTCCCGTAAGCGACTTCGAGACCTTCCGGATCGAGATCGAAAGAGTAGGCGTCTTTCATCAGGAACTCGCGCGAGCGCATGACGCCGAAGCGCGGCCGGATCTCGTCCCGAAACTTGGTTTGGATCTGATAGTAGTTGACGGGTAGCTGGCGATAACTTCTGAGCTCCCGCCGGGCGACGTCGGTGATGACCTCCTCATGCGTCGGGCCGAAACAGAAATCGCGGCCGTGCCGATCGGACATCCGCAAGAGCAGCGGACCGTATTGCTCCCAGCGGCCGGTTTCCTGCCAGAGTTCGGCCGGTTGCACGGCCGGCATCAGGAGTTCGAGCGCCCCGCTGCGGTCCATTTCCTCGCGCACGACGGCTTCGACTTTGCGCAGGACTTTGAGGCCCAGCGGCATCCACGTAAACAGGCCGGATGCGAGTCTGCGAATCAGCCCGGCGCGGAGCATCAGCTGGTGGCTCACGATTTCGGCTTCGGCCGGCACCTCTTTGAGTGTCGTCAGCGGAAACTGGGAGTAGCGCATCGTCTTCGGCGTTCCTTGATCCTGGTCGAGCGCGGCATTCTAGCGTTTTTAGAGCTGCCAGTTGACCCGGGGCGCCCGACGCGACATTGTGCGCGCCAGTATCGGCGTGCCCGGAGTTCCAGGATGAAAGCTCGTCGCAATCTTCCCGTTGCACCGGAAGGTTTGCCGTTTCTGGGTATGCTGCTGCTGGCGGCCTGGGCGGCGTGGATGTACGCGCCGGTCGCCTGGGTAGCGCTGCCGCTGGTCCTGTTCGTCCTCGCCTACCTGGTGTTCCGTGACCCGCCCAGAGCCGTTCCGTCGCGGGCGCTCGGCATCGTCAGCCCGGTCGACGGCAAGGTCGTCGACGTCCGGTCCGCCCCCGGGCCGGACGACGGCCAGAGGCACCGGCGCCTCAGGATCCGCATCGATGCGCTGGGTACGTATGCCGCACGGGCGCCGGTGGAAGGCTATGTTCGGGATCCCGCTGCCTCCGATGCCGTTGAGGCCGGGTTTCCGGCCAATGTGTTGTGGATTCAGACCGATGAGGGCGACGACGTGGCAATGCGTTTCGAGGGCTACCGTCTCGGCCTCGCCCCGAAGGCGCTCACTCGTTACGGCGAGCGCCTGGGGCAGGGCGAGCGCAGTGCCTACCTGCGTCTGGTACGCGATGTGGAGCTGTTCGTACCCGCGGCGGCCAAACTGGACGTCGAGCCCGGGCAGCGGGTGACGGCGGGCAGCGACCTGCTGGGGACTCTGCCGAAGCTCTAGAAGCGCTCTCAAGCTGCACAAGCGAAGGGCGTCGTGGCACACTAGCGCTGGAGTTTCCATGGCCCTCCCAATTGACCAGTCCGGCTGAACCAACGCGGCGCGCGTACCTCGATGCGCTGAATATCGACGTATTCGTGCCGCGGGACGAGGCGCCCGCGACTTCGACCGTCGACTTCACGGCGCTGCGCGATGCCGTGGCGCGGTGTACTCGCTGCGCGCTGCACGAGTCGCGGACGCAGACCGTATTCGGCGTCGGCAACCCGTCTGCGGACTGGATGATCGTCGGCGAGGCGCCGGGCGCCGAGGAAGACCGGCGCGGCGAGCCGTTCGTCGGCCGCGCGGGCAAGCTTCTCGACGAGATGCTTCGCGCAGTCGGTCTGTCCCGCGAAACGGTGTTCATCGCCAACGTACTGAAGTGCCGACCGCCGGGAAACCGCGATCCCTCGAAGGCAGAGGCGGCGGCCTGCCGCTCGTATCTCGATCAGCAGATCGCGGCCGTCGCGCCGCGCCTGATCCTCGTCGTCGGGCGGGTTGCGGCACAGGAACTCCTCGGCAGCGACGCGCCCGTCGGCCGGCTGCGCGGCAGCGAGCACGACTTCAACGGCACGCCGCTCGTCGTTACCTATCATCCTGCCTACTTGCTGCGGTCGCCGGCTCAGAAGGCCAGGGTCTGGGAGGATCTGAAGCTTGCGCGCCGCTCTGCCGGGAGAGTTGCAGGGTGATAACTCCGCTTCAGGCGCTGCCGGCTACCGTGCGCGGCATGCTGCACGAGGATTTGTCGGACGTATCCGATATCGAGCGTCGGAGCTACGATTTCCCGTGGAGTCACGGCGTGTTCCGCGATTGCCTTCTCGCTGGCTATCACTGTCTGGTGTTAGTCTGCGAAGAGCGGCCGATCGGCTACGGGATTTTGTCGGTTGCCGCCGGCGAGGCCCACATACTGAACCTGTGTGTCGATCCGAACTACCGGGCTCTGGGTTACGGCGAGCGTCTGCTGGATGAGATGCTGCGAGCCGCCCGCGATGCGGATGTACGCGAAGTGTTTCTCGAAGTACGACCGTCGAACGGTGCGGCACTCGGTCTGTATCGGAAGAAGGGATTTCACCAGGTCGCCCGGCGGCCGTCGTACTATCAGGCGATCGACGGGCGCGAAGACGCGGCTGTTCTGGCGAAGAAGCTCGGCGTCGCTTACTGACAAACAAACAAGTACTCAACGATGAACGACATTGCCCGCGAGGTTGAACGTCGGCGGACCTTTGCGATCATTTCGCACCCGGATGCCGGGAAGACGACGCTGACCGAGCAACTGCTGCTCTTCGGCGGCGCGATCAAGCTGGCGGGGACCGTCAAGGGACGCAAGGCCAGCCGGCATGCCACGTCGGACTGGATGGCGCTCGAGCAGCAGCGCGGTATCTCCGTCACGTCCTCGGTCATGCAGTTTCCGTACGGGCAGCAGGTCGTGAACCTGCTCGACACGCCGGGCCACGAGGACTTTTCGGAGGACACGTATCGGACGCTGACCGCCGTCGACTCCGCGCTGATGGTCATAGACTGCGCCAAAGGCGTCGAGCAGCGCACGATCAAGCTAATGGAGGTCTGCCGTCTCCGCGACACGGCAATAATGACGTTCGTCAACAAGCTCGATCGGGAGGGGCGGGAGCCGATCGAACTGCTGGACGAGATCGAATCCGTGCTCGGGATCGCTTGCGCTCCGATTACGTGGCCGATCGGTATGGGGCGGTCGCTGCTCGGGATCTATCACCTGCGCGACGACAGGATCGTGCTTTATCGGAATGCCGGCCGCGGCCAGCGTCCCGAGTTCGAGCAGATCGCGGGTCTTGAGACGCCGGAGGCCATAGAGGCGCTCGGCGACCGTCACGCGGAGTTTTGCGACGAGGTTGAACTCGTGAAAGGCGCATGCCCCGAGTTCGACCCCGCCGAGTATCGGGCGGCGCGCCAAACGCCGGTGTTCTTCGGTTCCGCGCTTGCGAACTTCGGCGTTCGGGAACTACTCGACGAGTTCGTCGACGTCTCGCCCGCGCCGCTGCCACGCGACAGCGACAGCCGCGCCGTGGACCCGGAGGAGGATCGTCTTTCGGGTTTCGTGTTCAAGATCCAGGCGAATATGGATCCCGGGCATCGTGACAGGATCGCCTTTATGCGGATCTGTTCCGGCGAGTACCGGAAGGGCATGCGCGTCACGCACGTGCGCCTGGGGAAGGAGATGAAGCTGCCGGATGCCATCACGTTCATGGCGGCCGATCGCCAGCACGCGGAGACCGCGTACGCCGGCGACATTATCGGCATACACAATCACGGCACCATCAACATCGGTGACAGCTTCTCCGAGGGTGAGAAGCTGGTCTTTACCGGGATTCCGAGTTTCGCCCCGGAAATATTTCGGCGCGCCGTGCTCAAAGACCCGCTGAAGCTCAAAGCGCTGCACAAAGGTCTCGCGCAGCTTTGTGAGGAGGGCGCCACTCAGTTGTTCAAGCCGCTGAGAAACAACGATCTCATTCTCGGCGCCGTGGGTCCGCTGCAATTCGACGTCGTTGCGCATCGCCTGCGCGACGAGTACAAGGTCGAGTGCCTGTTCGAAGCGGTCAACGTGGCCACGGCGCGCTGGATCGAGAGCGACGACCCGAAGATGCTCGAGGACTTCCGGCGCAAGGCCCACGACAACCTCGCGCTCGACCATGGCGACAGTCTCGTCTACGTCGCGCCGACCCGTGTAAACCTGACGCTCACCGAGGAGCGCTGGCCGGATATCGTTTTTCGCAGTACTCGTGAGCTCTGAACGCCCCTCACAAGGCGTCTGGAACCGTCGCGTCCTCGCCTGGGCGTTCTACGACTGGGCCAACTCGGCGTTCGCGCTGTCCGTGCTTGCGGTGCTGTTTCCGCTGTTCCTCGGGGCCTACTGGAGCCAGGGCGACTCCGGCGCGGAGGTTACGGCGCGCCTCGCCTGGGCTAACGCCGGTGCGAGCGCCGTCATCTGCCTGTTGTCGCCGATTTTCGGTGCGATTGCCGATGCCGGCGGGCTCCGCAAGCGCTTTCTGTTCATCCTCGCGCTCCTTGGATCGGCGGCGACCGCCTCGCTTGCCCTGGTCGATGCCGGCGGCTGGCTTCTCGCGTGCTGCCTCTTTGCCGTCGCGTCGATCGGCTACTACGGCTCGACGATTTTCTACGACTCGCTGATCATCGACGTGACGACCGCGGACAACTACAGCTTCGTATCCTCGCTGGGTTTTGCGATCGGCTATCTGGGCGGCGCCGTGTTGTTCACCCTGCACGTCGTTTTGCTACGCGATCCACAGGCCTACGGCTTCGCCGACGCGGCTGAAGTCGTCAGGTTCGCCTTCGTCAGCGTCGGGGCCTGGTGGGCCGGATTCGCGTTGCCGCTGCTCGTTCTCGTGCATGAATCGCCGAGCAGTACGCGGGTCGGCGCCGGAGTCGTTCGCGCCGCCTACCGCGAACTCAGGGCGACGATCGGCAGGATCGGCCAGTACCGGAACGTAGTCGTCTTCCTCGTTGCGTACTGGCTGTACATCGGCGGGGTGTTCACGGTGATTACGATGGCCGTCAACTATGGGCAGCGGCTGGGGTTTTCGCAGGAGGATCTCATCACGGCCTTGCTGATCACCAACTTCGCCGGTTTTCCGGCGACGCTCCTGTACGGTGTGTTCGGCCACCGTCTCGGTCCGCGTCCGGGTATCTACCTCGCGTTGATCGTCTACGTCATCGCTTCGAGTCTCGCCGTGTTCATGAGCGAGGTCTGGCACTTCTATGCGATGGCGATCGTCATCGGTTGCGTTCAGGGAGGCGTGCAGGGTCTTTCGCGCTCGCTCTACGCGTCGCTGATTCCCGCTGAGCAGCCCGGCGAGTTCTTCGGCTTCTACAACACGCTGACCAAGTTCGCACACGTAACCGGAACCTCGCTCGTGGGCCTGGCGGCCATCTTCACCGATGAGCCCGGCTGGGTGCTGTTCGCGCTCCTGCCGCTGTTCGTCGTTGGGGGGCTGCTGCTGACCCTCGTCAGGCTGGTGCGTGCCGCCTGAACTTCCGGACGGCCAGGCGGAGCTCGGCTAGTGCCGTTTCGCCGCCGTCGCCATAGCGTGCATCGAGATAGGCCCGGGTAATCCGGGATGCCGCGCCCGGGTCGACGGTCTCGCCGATACGGCGCTCGAATTCCAGGGGCGTCTCAGCGGCGCGCGGTTCGATACCCGTGCGGCGGACGAAGCGCTCGTAGTACCGCCGGGCCCGGTCGTGTGGGGGCGGACGGAAGCGCAGGATCAGCAGAACGTGGACTATCGTAACGAGCACGGCAACCGTGCCGATTAGCGTGAACAGGAGCCGTTGCCAGTCGGGGTTTTCGAAGCCAAGCCACTTCATGAAGCGCTTCTGGTTTTCCGGCCCATAGGCCAGCACGAGCTCGTTCCAGCTTGCGTTGAGCGCGTCCCACGCCATACCGAGCCGGTACGCGAGTCGCGAGGGCGTATTGAGTCCCCACACGGCTCCTGCCCCATCGAGAGCGGCGCCGCTCATGCCCGATTCGATACGCTCCGGTGCAACGGCCGCCGTAGGGTCGATCCGCTCCCAGCCGCTGCCGTCCAGCCAGACCTCCGTCCACGCGTGCGCGTCCGCCTGCCGGACGATCAGATAGTCGCCGAGTGGATTGATCTCCCCGCCCTGATAGCCCAGAACGACGCGCGCGGGGATGCCGGCCGCGCGCATCAGCACGGCGAAGGCCGATGCATAGTGTTCACAGAAGCCGCGGCGCGTGTTGAACAGAAACGCGTCGACCGGGTTGGCTCCCAGCGCCGGCGGCTGCAGCGTGTAGTGGTAGGGCTCGAGCCTGAACATCTCGAGAACCTGCCGCGCGTAGTCGCGGTCGGACTGTGCGTCCGAACGCATGGACCGGGCCAGTGCGCGGGCTTTCGGGTTGCGTCCGTCAGGCAGCCCGAGATACCACGATTTGCCGAAGTCGGAGAGCTCCGTGTCGAGGCGGTATTGCGCGTAGGAGCGGACGCGATACACGCTTCGCTGGTCGACCGGCAGCTCGTGCCAGAGCGTGTTAGTCCGCGAGACGTGAGTTCGTTCGAGATCCCAGCTTTCCGGGACGTCGAGCGACATCAGGCGCTGCGTCCGGGTCGGCTCCAGGGTGATCTCGTAGTCCAGCGGATCGCCAAGGAACTCCGTGCGCTCGCGGAATTGGTTGTCGGGCACCGGAGACGAGCCGCTCCACGTTCTGCCGTTGAAACGGTGCAGCACGAGCGCCCGCCAGTAACGATCCCTGGGCGCCGGCAGTTCAGCGTCGAAGCGGACGCGGAAGGCGACGCGATCGGACTGCGAGAGCGACGTGATGTCGCCCGGACTCATCGTGTCGCTGAGTCCCGTGACGCCCGAGCTCGTATCGATGGGCACCGACCAGAACGGCGTCGCGATCCGCGGAAAGAAGACCCACATTGCGACCGCAAGCGGAAGGGCGTAGCCGACGAACCGGGCGGCGACGCGCATCGTCTGTCGCGCGGGCTGGCCGGCCGGTGCCGACATCCTCAGCCACGCGGCCATGGTAACGACCAGACTCAGCAGCAGATACGGCAGCGACCAGACGTATTGCTCGCGCAGCAGCGCCGACATGTTCAGGAAGATGGCAATGAACAGCAGCACGAACTGGTCCCGGCGCTTACGCGCCTCGAGCAGCTTGAGCGAGGCCATGATGGCCAGCAGCGCGGTGCCCGGCCCGACGCCGCTTATGGTTCCATAGGTTGTGAAGACCGTGGCAAATCCACCGAGCGCGAGGCCGCCGCGGAACCAGGCAGGCGGGACCGGCATCCGGCGTTTTTCGATGACGATTCGCCACAGCGCGCAGCCGATGCTTGCGGCGGTGATCCAGATCGGCAGGTACGGCACGTGAGGCAGAGCCGCGACGGCAAGCGCCGTGAGCGTCCACGGCAGGCTCGACAGCAACGAACCGTCGGTGCCTCGGGCCCGGGTCATGAGCTTCCGTCCTCGCCGAACAGCGCGAGTGCCTCGAGGCAGTCCAGACGGTGTGCGGCTCCGTGCGCCGGGGGGAACTCACGGCCGGGCAGCCGCAGCCCGTAGTCCTCGCCGCGACGATCCGCGTCGACAATCCAGCGCGCCAGGATCGAAAGCCGGTCCTCGACGTCGTAGCCGGACAGTGCATCGAAGTCGAACCATTGGCTGCTCGTGTCGGCGCCGCTGAATCGCTTGCTGAACAGCTGTCCGGCGCGGGCGTAAGCTTTCCAGGCGACGTTGCGCGGGGAGTCGCCGCGCTGAAACTTGCGCAAGCCGGCGAAGTCTTCCTCGCCGCGCGCATCGTGCTGCCGGTGTCCGAGTGCGGCAACGGACATTGGCGGTAGCGGTGGCCGCGTCGCAAGCGACGGGTAGACGAGTCCGTCCAGCTCCATATGCAGCCATGCCCAGGCGCGGAACAGCTCGAAGGGATACCGGGTCCTCACGCCGAAACGCCGGAGGCGAACGCGGCCCCGGCGTTCGGCGGCGATGGGCACGACGAGTACTTCGCTGCCCCCGGGCGGCAGGTCGACGGCGTGACCCGGATGCTCTCCGCCCGTCAGCGAGATCTGGCAGCGACCGCTCTTTGCCCTGTTGTTCAGCGCGATACGAAAATGCGCCGTGTCGCCGGCGAACACGGGTTCGACACCCGCGAAGGCGATCTCCAGCCCGACGATGTTGCGTTGGCAGCTGTGCATGCTGACGAAGCCGAGCGCCACCAGGGCGAAGGTCAGCAGGAAGGCCAGGTTGTTGTTGTAGTTCATCGCGCCGAGCAGCATCGCGAACGCCATGATGCCGAAGACGATGCCGACGCCGGTTGGCAGGATGTAAACGCGACCGGCCCTTAAGGTCGTAACCGGGCTGTCCTGACCCTGTCGGCTCCTCGCCCAGCGCCTGACGCGGTTCGCGGCTTTCTCCCGGACGTCCGGCAGCCAGGAGAGTGAGGGGGAGGCCAGCCGCACGACGAGTTGCTCCTCAGGGGATAGCGACAGCGGCGAGTACTTGCCGGGCGATTTCCTCGGGACTCTGGAGCGCGGCACTGGCGGCCGGCTTGAGACGGTGTGCGGCGACGGCCTCGAACACGGCCTGCACGTCGTCCGGAAACACGCCGGAGTGGCGCTCGACGAACGCGTGCGCGCGCGCCGCGGCGGCAAGCGCCTGAGCCCCGCGCGGCGACAGCCCGATCTCGACGTCCGGCGACTCGCGCGTATACCGGACGAGCGCCTGAATATAGTCGACCAGCGGCTCGTTCATGCGCAGACCGAGGGCGGCGTTCTGCAGCACCGTGACAGTGTCCGGATTCGCAACCGGCTCGATGCCTGCAAGCATCGCGCGGCGATCCTCGCCCGTGATCAGCTCCCGTTCGCTCTGCTCGTCCGGGTAGCCGATCTCGATGCGCATCAGGAAGCGGTCGAGCTGCGACTCCGGCAAGGGAAACGTGCCGATCTGATCCGCCGGATTCTGCGTGGCAACGACGAAGAACGGGTCGGGCAGGGCGCGGGTCGTCCCGTCAACGGACACCTGCTGCTCCTCCATGGCTTCGAGCAGGGCGCTCTGTGCCTTTGGCGTGGCCCTGTTGACCTCGTCCGCAAGAACGAGCTCGGCGAACACGGGGCCCGGCTGAAACTCGAACTCGCCGGAGGATTGACGGAAAACCGACACACCGACGATATCCGCAGGCAGCAGATCGCTCGTGAACTGAACGCGGTTGAAGGACAAACCAAGGACGTGCGCAAGCGACTGCGCGAGCGTCGTCTTGCCCAACCCGGGCAGATCCTCGATCAGCAAATGCCCGCGGGCGAGCAGACACGACAGAGCCAGCGATACCTGCGCGTCCTTACCGAGTATGAGCCCGTTGAGCGTAACGCGCGCGGCGTCCAGCGCTGCTCGGGCGGAATCGATGGGCTGGGCGCCAAGGGTGTGCTGCATTGCCTGCCTCTCGGTTGCGTACGGGACTGTCAATCGTCGCGAATCGCGACGGCAAATGCACTTGAACTCGCGTCAGACTGTGATGCAGTGCTCAGTTGCCGCCTGCCGAAATTCACTCGCCGCTGGCTAGGCGAGCGTTTCGAGTTCCGCCCGCTGTTCGGAGAGCCGCTGGAGCCGTCGTTCAAATTCGGCGAGGCGTTCACGCTCCTGTGTGACTACTTGAGTGGGTGCATTGTTCACGAAATTCGCATTTCCGAGCTTGCCTTCGGACTTGCTGCGCTCGGCAACGAGCTTCGCCTCCTGCTTTTCGAGTCGCTTAAGCTCGGCGCTGACGTCGATCAGGCCCTCCAGCGGAACGAGTACGCGCAGGTCGTCGACCAGCGCGGTTGCGGCCGGGGGCGCTTCCTCGTCGTTTCCAAGCGTCGTGACCGACGCCACGCGGCCGAGCTTTTCGAGCAGCAGCGCGTGGCGCTCGGCGCGGGACCGGTCAACCTCCGTTGCGCCTTTGAGGATCACCCTTACCGGCTTGCCGGGCGAGACGTCCATCTCGCCGCGGATTTGCCGTATGCCGAGGATGAACCGGCGAACCCATTCGATATCGGCCGTGGCGTCGGGTGGCGGCGGCGCGGCGGAGGCTTCCGGAAACGGCTGCAGCATGATCGTCTCGCCCTCGATGCCCGCGATCGGCGCAACCTGCTGCCAGATCTCTTCGGTGACGAACGGCATGATCGGATGCAGCAGCCGCAGCAAGGCTTCCAGCGTCCCGATCAGGGTGCGCCGGGTGCCGCGCCGGATCCCGGCGCTGATTCCATCGGATTGCAGCACCGGCTTGGAGAGCTCCAGGTACCAGTCGCAGAACTCGTGCCAGGTGAACTCGTAGACCGCTTGTGCGGCAAGATCCAACCGGTATTGCTCGAAGTGGTGCCGGACCTGGCCGGTTGCGTGGTCGAGACGCGATCGTATCCAGTGGTCCGCGGCGGAGTACTCGACGTCGCCCGTTTCGGGCTCGCCGACGTTCATCAGCACATAGCGGGCGGCGTTCCAGAGTTTGTTGCAGAAGTTCTTGTAGCCTTCTATCCGGCCCAGATCGAAGCGGATGTCGCGCCCGGTCGTGGCGAGCGCCGCAAACGTGAAGCGCAGCGCGTCGGCACCGTATTGCTCGATCCCGTCAGGGAACTGTTGCCGCGTCGCTTTCTCGATTTTCGGCGCGAGCTGCGGCTGCATGAGGCCCGTCGTGCGTTTCCCGAGCAGCGTGTCGAGGTCGACACCGTCGATCAGGTCTAGGGGGTCGAGCACGTTGCCCTTCGACTTGGACATCTTCTGTCCGTCCTGATCGCGAATCAGGCCGTGGATGTACACCTCGCGGAACGGCACGTCGTCCATGAAGCGAATCCCGAGCATGATCATCCGGGCAACCCAGAAGAAGATGATGTCGAAGCCGGTGACGAGCACGCTGCCCGGGTAGAAGTCGTCGAGCGCCGCAGTTTTCTTCGGCCAGCCCAGCGTACTGAACGGCCACAGACCGGAGGAAAACCACGTGTCGAGTACGTCGTCGTCCTGCCGCAGTACCACCGTTTCGGCAAGCCCGTGCTTGCGGCGCACGTCGGCTTCGCTCGCCCCGACGTACACGTTGTCGTTATCGTCATACCAGGCAGGTATCCGGTGTCCCCACCAGAGCTGGCGGCTGATGCACCAGTCCTGAATGTTGTGCATCCAGTCGAAATAGGTCTTCGACCAGTTCTCCGGTACGAAGCGAATGCGTCCCGACTCGACGGCTTCGATAGCCGGCTTTGCCAGCGGTTCGACATCGACATACCACTGGTCGGTCAGGTAGGGCTCGATCACGGCGCCGGAGCGGTCGCCTCGGGGAATCTTGACCGTGTAGTCCTCGACTTTGTCGAGCAGGCCGAGACGCTCGAACTCCGCGACGATCGCCTTGCGGGCGGCGAAGCGGTCCATGCCCCGGTACGCTTCGGGGCACGCGTCGTTCATCGCGGCGTCGTCGGTCAGCACGTTGATCATCGGCAGGTCATGCCGCTTGCCGATGTCGTAGTCGTTGAAATCGTGGGCCGGCGTTATCTTGACGCAGCCGGTGCCGAACTCGGGATCGACGTAGTCGTCGGCGATGATCGGGATGCGCCGCCCCGCAATGGGCAGGTCGATCTCCTCGCCGACGAGATGCCGGTAGCGGGTATCGTCGGGATGCACGGCGACGGCCGTGTCGCCGAGCATGGTCTCGGGCCGCGTCGTCGCAACGACGAGGTATCCCTCGCCGGATGCGAGAGGATAGCGAAAATGCCAGAGGTGGCCGTCCTCGTCGGCCGACAGGACTTCGAGATCGGACAGCGCCGTGTGCAGGACCGGATCCCAGTTGACCAGCCGCTTGCCGCGGTAAATCAGCCCATCTTCGTAAAGGCTCACGAACACCCGGGTAACGGCCTCGGACAGACCTTCGTCCATCGTGAACCGATCGCGCGACCACGCGACCGAGGCGCCGAGCCGCCGGAGCTGACGCGAAATCCGGTCGCCCGACTGTTCCTTCCACTGCCAGACCCGCTCGACGAAGCGCTCTCGGCCGAGTTCGGTACGCGAAGTGCCCTCCGTCGCGAGCAGGCGCTCGACGACCATCTGCGTGGCGATCCCCGCATGGTCGGTTCCGGGCTGCCACAGCACGCGCCCGCCCAGCATGCGGTGGTAGCGGGTCAGCGCGTCCATGATCGTGTCCTGGAACGCGTGCCCCATGTGCAGCGTGCCGGTCACGTTTGGCGGCGGAATCATGATGCAGTAGCGCGGCCCGTCGCCGGAGGGTTCGAAGCAACCCAGGGCCTCCCAACGCTCGTAGATGCGCTGCTCGATCTCGCTTGGTTCGTATGCCTTGTCCATGGATCCCGGGTCAGGATGCTATAGCTTGTGGGTTTCGATCTCGTGGCCCTGGTTCCGGTACTCGGAGAAGCGGTGCCGGCCCCGGAGACGGGCGTCCTCGTCGGAGGTTACTAGCTCGGCGATACGCGGGAAAGCGTCCGGTGCCGGCGGCAGCTCCGCGGCGAGATTGATGAGCAGGTCGGCGCTCTCCGGCAGGTCGGGTGCGGAGCTGATCGTGACCGGCGCCTCGGGCGCGGAAGTTCCGAGGCGGTCATGCGGCACGAAGCTGCCGTCACGGAAGCTCCAGAGCAGTTCGTCGAGCGTCCGCGCCGCGCGCTCGTCATCCGTGACGAGGTGCACGGTGTGTTCGAGGCGATACGCCTTCTCCGCGAGTCGACAGGCGAAATGCATGCGGGCGTCTTCCCCGGCCTGCTGCAGGACGTAGAAGTCGACGCGGGACATCAGCGTCGCGGCAACTCGCCTGCGTGCCCGAGCACGAGTTCGGTGAGCATGGGCACCGGACGCCCGGTCGCGCCCTTCTGGGCACCGGATTTCCATGCGGTGCCGGCGATGTCGAGGTGCGCCCAGTTCATGCCTTCCGTGAACCTGGCGAGAAAACAGCCGGCCGTAATGGCTCCGCCTTCGCGGCCGCCGATGTTGGCGAAATCCGCGAAGTTGCTCTTGAGTTGCTCCGCGTAGTCTTCCGTCAGAGGCAGCGGCCAGCCGCGGTCGTCCGCACGCCGGCCCGCGGCGAGGATTTCCTCCGCCAACTCGTCATGCGGAGTCATGACGCCCGTGTGATGATGGCCGAGGGCGATGACGCAGGCACCCGTCAACGTCGCTACGTCGATGATCTTCGCCGGTTTGAAGCGGCTGGCGTAGGTTAACGCGTCGCAGAGGATCAGCCGGCCCTCGGCATCGGTGTTCAGAATTTCAACGGTCTGCCCGGACATGCTCTTGACGATATCGCCCGGGACTGTCGCATTGCTGCCCGGGAGATTTTCGACGGCGGGCACCACGACGGTCAGATTGACCTCGAGCTTGAGCGTCACGACCGTGAGCATCGTGGCGATTACGCCGGCGGCGCCGCACATGTCGTACTTCATCTCGTCCATCGCCGGCCCGGGCTTGAGCGAGATTCCGCCGGAATCGAAGGTCACGCCCTTGCCGACGAGGACAATGGGCGCGTCGCTGCCGGCGCCTTTGTACTGCATGACGATGAGCCTGGCGGGCTCCGCGGTGCCTGCCGTCACCGATAGCAGCGTGTGCATGCCGAGGCGTTTCATCTCGGTTTCGTTGAGCACGCGCGTCGTCAGGTGCTTTGACGACCGGGCCATCTGCTGCGCCTTTCGTGCGAGATACGTCGGCGTACACACGTTTGGCGGGAGATTGCCAAGATCGCGAGCAAGCGTTTTGCCCTTGAGGATAGCCAGTGCGTGCTCGGCGCCACGCTGGTAACGCGCCGCTTCGCCGCGGGACGCGATCGCGAAGCCGAGCTTTTTGAGCGGCATCGCCGGCGGCGCCTTCTTGCTCTTCATTTCCGTGAAGCGGTAAAGGCTGTCGCCAATCGTCTCCGCCGTGTAGCGCGCGAGGTAGTAGGGGTCCGCACCCGCGACGTCTTCGAGCCCCAGGGTCGAGAGGAGCTGACGAACCCGGGTTCGTTTGAGTTCGTTCATGACGCTGGTGAGCGCCTTGCGGAAACCGCGGACGCCGAGCTGACGTGAGGATCCGAGACCGACGACGGCAACCCGGCGCGCCGTGACGCCCGGCAGGTCCCTGAGCATCGTGACCGCGCCGGCCTCCGCCGAGATGTCGCCGCTCTTCAGAAACTTGCCGAGCTGACCGCGGCTGGCCTGGTCGATGTCCTCGGCGCCCCGGCCGAGTCGGTTTCTGGTGTAGACGCCGACAATGACGCAGTCCACGGCGCGTCGGGACGGTTTTGCGGTGGTTGTGAAAAATTCCATGGCTGGTAAAGCTACCTTCTTGTTGGCGCAAAGCGATCCCCGAGGGCGGGTCCCGTTCAGTGAAAACTCAAGGGCCGGCGCTCGCGTAAGGCATTGGATCGTGCGGCGTTTTTTAGGCTTTACAGGGGCGTCTAGCCCACGGTCCATGGCCGGCTTGGAAGCTGCCGATGGACTGTGAAGCCCCCGGTAAAAGCGGTAGTCTAACGCATTCTCGGCAGGATCGTTACAAAGCCTTTGAAAAGTCTGAACAAAGCCGTCATTTTCCGTGCGCATCCTTGACCGCTACCTGTTTCGCGAAATCGCCGCGACCTGGTTCGCCGTCACGGCGGTCCTGCTGCTCATCCTTCTGACCAACCAGTTCGCGCAGGTTCTGGGGGAAGTCGCAAAGGGCGACGTGCCCAAGGACGCCGTGTTCGAAGTCATCGCTCTGTCGGCGATTCAGTATCTGACCGTACTGATTCCGGTAGGGCTCTTCCTCGCCGTGATGCTTGCGCTCGGCCGGCTCTACCGCGACAGCGAGATGCCGGCGATGATGGCGTGCCGAATCGGGCCGGCCGGCATCTACCGGCCGCTGGCTCTGTTGCTCGTGCCGCTTGCCGCGGGTGTCGGATGGGTCGCGCTCGAGGCCGGCCCGGCGGCGATGACGGAGATCGAACGGATCGGCGCGGAGGCGCGCCGCGAGGCGGATCTGGCGAGTATCGAAGCCGGTCGCTTCACGACCTTCGGGCCCGACCAGGCTGTGGTGTACACGGAGCGCGCGCGGGAGGACGGCGTTCTCGAAAACGTCTTCCTCAAGCGCCGCATAGCCGAGCGCGGGGTCGAAGTCGTCATCGCCGAGCGCGGCGAGCAAATCGACGGCGAGGATGCGGACACGCGGGTCCTCGTTCTTAGCAACGGCCGCCGCTACGAGGGCGTGCCCGGGACCGCCGGCTTTCGCGTCGTGGAGTTTGGCGAGCACGGGATTCCCTACCGCCTGCCCACTTTCGATCCTTCCGATCCCGAGCCGCGCTCGATGCCGTTCGCAAGCCTGCTTCGCGCAGACGGCGTTCCCGAGCTTGCGGAGCTGCAGTGGCGTCTGAGCATTCCGCTGTCCACCATACTTCTGGCACTCCTTGCGGTTCCGCTGTCGAAGAGCAGGCCCCGTGCGGGGCGCTACGGGCGCATAGCGATCGGGCTTCTGGTGTTCATCATCTATCTCAACATGCTGAATGCGGCCAAGGCCTGGATCGAGCAGGGCAGCGTTAGCCCGGCGCTGGGCCTATGGTGGGTCCACGCCGGCGTTGCGGTGTTCACCCTGGGCCTGCTCAGCGCCCAGAACGGCTGGCATCGAAGGCTGTTGCGATGAGTTCGATACTCGCCGCCTACCTGACGCGCAATGTGCTCGCCAGTTCCGCGATGGTGCTGGCGGTACTCCTGGCCCTCGCCGGCCTGTTCGAGCTCATCGCGGAGCTCGAAGACGTGCAGAACGACTATGAGACGGCCGACGCGGTGCTGTTCACCGCGCTTAGACTGCCGATCCTCGCATTCGAGCTCATGCCCGTGGCCGTTCTCATTGGCTCTTTGCTGGGGCTCGGCGGCATCGCCGCGAACAGCGAGTTCATCGTGATGCGCGCGGCGGGTATGTCGGTCCGTAAGCTGGCGGGTCTCGTCGCGCTGCCCGGGCTGCTGATTGTCATCGTGACCGGTTTGTTGGGCGAGTTCATCGGACCGCCACTGGACTTCTATGCGCGAAACATGCGCATGGAGCAGCGTCTTGGCCAGGAGGACGACCGTCTGGGCAACGAGACCTGGGTTCGTGACGGCGACGTGTTCCTGCACCTCGAGCGGGTGAGCGCCGAGTTCGAGTTCGGGACCCTGTACTTGTATCGTTTTGACGAGAAAAATCGTCTGGAATCCATTGCCCTTGCCGACAATTCCGGACTGGACGGCGATGACACCTGGCGGCTGGAAAACTTTCGGGAGACCCGGTTCTTCGACGATCGTGTCATGGTCAGCGAGGAGTCGGTCGCGACCGAGGAGTTCGAGGTCAACGCGGAACTCCTTGGCAGCGGTCTGGCCAAGCCGCTGAGTCTGTCGCTGCGCGGTCTTCTGAGCTACATCGACTACCTGAAGCGCAACGAGCTCGACGCCGGTCAGTACGAGACCGAGTTCTGGTACCGGATTTCCCGGACCGCCACGATCGTGGTGATGCCGGTGCTTGCGCTGGCCTTTGTGTTCGGGTCGCTCCGCTCGGGGGGGGCGGGAAGCCGGTTGATGATCGGTGTGGTCATTGGGCTGAGCTACTACCTCGCGAGCGAGACGCTCGCCAACTCCGGACAGGTCTTCGATCTCGATCCGGCGCTCGTTTCCTGGCTGCCCTCCGGGGTTTTACTGCTCTTAACCCTTCTCGCGCTTCGGCGCGTCAACTAGTCCAGTCCGGCCGGTCGTTAGTCGTGTCGCGTATTTTGTGGCCTTGCCGTCCGGGGGGGTTGGCGAGGGCATTGTCGTGGCATTTGCGGCCTTGCCGTCCGGGTGCTCTGTAGCGGGATGGCTCCCTGCGGTCCGCTTGTATGTTGATTGTGGCCCTTCGATTAGGATGTCGAAGGTTGCCGGGGTGGGAGGGACGTCGGTCCGCTT
>JANQGQ010000021.1 GCA_028277185.1 Woeseiaceae bacterium | reverse complement strand
CCGACCATTGCTGGTACGGACGAATAAAGAGATCGTCCCCATCCCCTCACCAGAGAGCGCCGATAAAGAATCCAGCCATACGAGTGGCCGATCTGTGCAAGCCAGCGCGTGGTGAGTCCCCGGCGTGTTCACAGTGAACGGAGACTATTATGGCGAAGCGAGTGATTCGGCGCACGTACGGCGTTGACGTGGCCAGGGCCTGGCTGGATATTTATTCGGGCGAACAGGGCACGGTTGAGCGGATCGACAACACGGCCGGGGCGATCGACGCCTGGCTGCACAGTCTGAGCGGTGAGGCACGCATCGCGGTGGAAGCAACGAACTGCTTCCACGAGGCCGTGGCCGGGCAGGCACTGGCCAGCGGCCACCAGGTGTATGTGGTCGATGCGTTGAAGCTGTGCCGGTATCGCGAAGCGGTCGGGCGTCGGGCGAAGACGGACCAGCACGATGCCGTACTGCTGGCGCGCTACGTTGAGCAGGAGCACACTGAATTGCGGCTCTGGCAGGCTCCGGATCCGCAGCAGGTCAGGCTCTGGAAGCTCCTGAAGCGCCGTGCCACGCTGGTGCAGACGACAGTACGTCTGCGTCAGAGCTTATCCGATCTGGGCGGTCTGGACGCCGCGGCGATGGCGCTGATCCGACATTGTCAGCAAGTGATCCAACAGGTCGAACGTGCACTGCACCAACAGGCCCGGCAGCTGGGTTGGGGTGACGATCTGCGACGCACCCATGCGGTGCCCGGCGTTGGCCCGTTGACCGCGCTGGCTCTGGTTATCACCTTTCGACGCTGTCGCTTCCGCAGTGCCGATGCGTTCGTGGCGTTCATGGGGCTGGACGTCCGGGTGCGTGACTCCGGGACCTTCCGGGGTCGACGCAAACTGACCAGGAAGGGCGATCCGGAGCTGCGGCGACTCCTGTACAACGCGGCCATGGCGGCCTGCCGACAACCGTACTGGAAGAACTACTATCGTTCGCTGCGCGATCGCGGCTTCAGCGGCACCGCCGCGTTGGTCGCCCTGTCACGCAAGCTGGCCCGGGTCTGCTATGCGCTACTGAGCCAACAGACCTGCTTCAACCCGCAACATCGAGCTTGCACCACAACATAGAATCTTTATTCCCGCCAGGGACACTCGCCTACCCGCTATCCCGAGACACCGCCGCAAGCGCGAGTTCAGCCTCCCCTCAGGTCGGCCGCCGTAGCAAGCCAGTCAAAAGGTGTCAGACTCCTTTTTGCTTCACCCGCTATCCCGAAACACCGCCGCAAGCGCGGGTTCGGCCTCCCCTCAGGTCGGCCGCCGTAGCAAGCCGGCCTTGTCGTCGGGGTGCCCTGTAGCGGGAATAAAGCGGACCGCAGGGAGCCATCCCGCTACAGGGCACCCCGACGGCAAGGCCGCAAACCCCGCGACAGTGCCTTCGCCGCCCCCCGGACAGCAAGGCCGCAAACGCCACGACCAAAGCCAACGCCCGGTAACGAACAGCTTAAAGACCGCCTCTAGGGCTCCCGGTCGAGCGCAACCTCTCCCGACACGCTGCTTCGTTCGAGCTGGTCCCTCAGGCTGGCGAGCGCGGCGATCTGGATCTGCCGCACGCGCTCCCGGGTCACGCCGAGTTCCAGGCCCAGGGCTTCGAGGGTCATCGCCCTCCGGCCGTTCAAACCGAAACGATGCTCCAGCACACGGCGCTCGGTCTCGTCGAGACCGCCGATGAAACGCTGCAGGAGGCCGTTGATCGCTTCGCGATGGGCACAACGCGATGGATCGTCGCGGCGGCGCCCCGCCAGCTTGTCGACGGGCAACTCCTCATCCGTCCGCGGGAGGCCCGTACGATAGTCGAAGGCAAGCAATCGCTGGACGTCCTCGGCCGGTCGATCGAGAAACTCGGCGATCTCGCGCGGGCACGGGGGTTTTCCGCGGCGCTGCGCGAGCACGACCGCGGCACGCTGCACCGCACGCACGTCTTTAGCCACGTAGACAGGCAGGCGCACGGTCTTCGCCTGGTTCATGATGGCCCGTTCGATGCTCTGGCGAATCCACCAGGTTGCATAAGTCGAAAAGCGGAAGCCGAGATCGGCATCGAATTTCTCGACGGCGCGCATCAGCCCGAGATTGCCCTCTTCGACGAGGTCCATCAGCGGCAGGCCGCGATTGAGGTAGCGGCGTGCGATGCGGACGACGAGTCGCAGATTGCTCTCGATCATGCGCTGGCGCGCCGCCTCGTCGCCGCGTTGGAGAAGCCGGGCGCAGTGCCGTTCTTCAGCGGCGCTCAGCAGAGGCGCCGCACCGATCTCCGCGAGATACAAGGTTGCCGCATCGTGCGCTGGCGGAGACGCAGGCGCCCGGTCCGACGCATCGCGGCCGTTTCTCCGGCCTTGTTGGGTCGAGCTTGCTGCCATACCCGATCCTCGCGGGCCGCAATGGCAATCGGCGAGGCCCGGCGGAGGCGGAAACCGTTTCTGTCAGCGGTAGCTACCGTGTCGGCAGAAACCGCTGTGGATCGACCGGTTCCCCATTCCGCCTGATCTCGAAGTGCAATCGCGGCTTCCGTTCCGGCCCCTCACCCATGGTCGCGATACGCTGGCCCTGGCGAATGGATTGCCCTTCCCTGACCAGCAGCGACCGCGTGTACCCGTAGGCACTGAGATAGGTTTCGTTGTGCTTGATGATAATAAGCTGCCCGTAGCCGATCAGTCCACTGCCGGCGTACACGACGCGCCCGGCGGCCGAGGCGACGACCGGCTGATCGAGACGGCCGTTGATCAGCACGCCGGTTCCAGGGCCCGGCTTGCCGCCGAAACCGACGTCTACGCGCCCGGTCGTCGGCCAGTTCCAGGCCGGTGCCGGCTGCTCGGGCAAGCGGGGGAGCGGCCGTGGCGCCGACGCCCCGGCGCCGCTCCCGCGGGTCCCCTGCCCGCGTCCGGCCGTCGCCGCCGGCGGCGTCAAGCGCAGCACCTGGCCGGGGAATATGAGCGATCCGTCGCCGAGGCCGTTCCAGCGCGCCAGGTCTTCCGCGGGCTTGCCGTAACGGAACGCGATCGAGTACAGCGTCTCGCCTTTCCGGACCGTATGCTGCGCCGTCGACGGCGAATCCCAGCGAACCGCGGACGCACAGCCCGCCAGCAGCGCCGACGCGCCGAAGAGCGCCAGCGCGCGGCGCCGTGAGATCATGTCCGCACGGTCAACCATCCGATCGCGACCGCGACGACGACGACGGCCGCCCAACCGAGTCGCTCGACGTTCTGTTTGAGGGTAGCCTCGAAGCGTTCGCCGCCCGCGAGAATCAGTCCGGCAACCAGGTAGAACCGCGCGCCGCGGCCGAGCAGCGATGCCAGGACGAACACCAGCGGATTCAGCAGCGCGACGCCCGCGGCAATCGTGAAGATTTTGTAAGGGACGGGGCTGAAGCCGGCCAGAAGCACGACCCAGGCACCATAGGTGTCGAACCAGGCCCGGCTGGTCTCATAGGCCGCCCAGTAATGCGACGTGCGCAACCAGGGCTCGATGGCCTCGAACAGCAGCCAGCCGATCGCATAGCCGGCGATGCCGCCGAGTACCGAGGTCGCCGTGGTAATCGTTGCGTAACGCCACGCCCGCGACCGGTCGGCCAGGCACATGGGGGCGAGCATCACGTCGGGTGGAATCGGGAAGAACGACGACTCGGCGAAGCTGATGGCGCCGAGATACCGTTCGGCATGCGGATGGCGGGACCACGCCAGCACGCGGTCGTACAGCGGGCCGAAGAGTCTCACGCGCTGCCGCCAGCCGGCTGACACGAGGAGTTCGAATTCACTTGATAAAACCTCAGCAGAACACTGAATGAGTTTATCTTATCCGCCGTGAACCAGCGGCACGAAACTGACGGCCCCGAGCGACCGTTCCTCGAAATGATCGGCCTGGCGCACCACCAGCATGAGTTCCTGGCGACCCGGCGGCCCGATCGGTATCACCAGGCGGCCACCCGGCGCCAGCTGCGCGAGCAACGCCTCGGGCAGCTCCGACGCCGCGGCCGCGACGATGATACCCGCATACGGCGCATACTTCTTCCAGCCCTGCCAGCCGTCGCCGGGACGAAACTGGACGTTGTAGATGTTGAGATCGCGAAGGCGCTGCCGGGTCTTGCGCAACAGATCGCCGACCCGCTCGACGGAATAGACGCGCTTGACGAGCGGCGCCAAGACGGCCGTCTGGTAACCGCAACCGGTGCCGATTTCCAGCACGGTATCGCCGTCGAGCCCGTCCAGGAGCGCTTCGGTCATCCGCGCGACGATGAATGGCTGGGAGATCGTCTGACCATGGCCGATCGGCAGCGCGGTATCTTCGTAAGCCCGGCTTGCCAGCGCCTCGTCGACGAACAGATGCCGCGGCACGCTGCGTATCCGTTCGAGGACGGCCTCGGACCGGATGCCCTGGTCTTTGAGCCGCTTAACGAGACGCTCGCGCGTGCGGGCCGACGTCATCCCGATCCCGCTCAGTGTCCGGCTTCCCGCTGACATTCGACCGCTCCCCAGGGCCTGTTAACCGCCGTTCAGCCAGCCGGCGAGATCCCCGACCGCCTCGTGCCGGGTCAGGTCGACCTGAAGCGGCGTGACCGCGGCGGCTTTCGCGGCGATCGCATGGAAATCGGTGCCGGGCCCCGCGTCGGCGCCCTTGCCGGCAGGGCCCACCCAATAAATCGTCCGGCCGTAAGGATCCCGCTCGCGGATCACCGACTCGGACTTGTGCCGGAACCCGAGCCGGGTAGCCTCCACGCCCTTAAGCTCCGCAAACGGTATGTCCGGTACGTTGACGTTGAGCGTTAAGTCTTTCGCCAGCGACCTTTCTCCGAGGCGTTCGATCAGCCCGGTGACGACCCTGGCGGCGGTGTCGAAATGCGTGAGCCGGCCCTCGCCGACCAGGGATACCGCGATCGCCGGCAGGCCGAGGAACCTGCCCTCCATGGCGGCGGCGACCGTCCCGGAGTAGATCACGTCGTCGCCGAGATTGGCGCCGTGATTGATGCCGGACACCACGAGGTCCGGCTCGAAGTCCAGAAAGCCGGTCAGCGCCAGGTGCACGCAGTCCGAAGGCGTGCCGTCGACGCGGTAGCGTGACCGGGCTACCTCGGTGACCCGCAACGGGTTTTGTACGGTCAGCGAGTTGCTGGCCGCCGAGCGGTTTCTGTCGGGCGCCACCACGACCACCTCGGCGACGGCCTCCAGCGCTTCGGTCAATACCTGAATCCCGGTCGCCAGGTAGCCGTCGTCGTTGCTCACGAGAATTTTCATGTTATTGGCCGTGACGCCGGTCCTTGGCGGCTCTCGGGGAGCGTCACTATACTTGAAGCGGTCTCAAAATAGATCGTTGCCCATGACCGACGACGAGGTCAAGCTGTTCCGTGAGCTGATGGCCGACGCGACGCCGCTCGATCAGGAAGAGCGCGTCGCCGAGGCCCGGCCGAAGCCGCGGCCGGTTGCGCGCTTCACGCGCGAGGACGAGGCCCGGGCTCTCAAAGAGAGTCTGGACGCCGACGTCGAGACGATGGAACTCGACAATCACGAGAGCCTGCACTTTCGCCGCGCGCCGGTTGGCCGCAGCACGATGCGTAAGCTTGCCCGCGGCCGTTTCGCGGTGCAGGCCGAGATCGATCTTCACGGCATGACGGTCGCCGAGGCCCGGCCGCGACTCGCGGACTTCATCGACTACGCGCTGCTGCGCGGGCATCGCTGCGTTCGGGTCATCCACGGCAAGGGCAAGGGTTCAGGCGCCCGCGGCCCCGTACTCAAAGCGGCGGTCAATCGCTGGCTCCGGCGCTGGGACTCGGTACTCGCCTTTGTATCCGCGCGCCAGGCGGACGGCGGAACGGGCGCGATCTACGTGCTACTCGACCGCGGGTAGCGTCTAGCCGGTCTCTGTGCAATCGGCGAACTCGCGGAGGAGCGACGTGGCGTAGGCGCCGCGCGGCAACTCGAAACCGAGCGTCATCCGGCCGGGTCTTCGAATCAGGACGAGTTCTGCCGCGGCAACGCGGAGCGGCCGAAAGCCGCGCTCGAGCCCGGCGCGCTCGAGCCCGGCCGTCAGTTCGGGAAAGAGCGCGGTCGCACTCTGTTCGAGTTCGGCTGCGGCGTTCGACGGCACAGGCTTCGTTTCACTGCCCCATAGCGGCCCCGTAGGGTGAATGTCCTGTGCCGCCGCCCGGCGCTCGGTTTCCGGCGTGGAATCCGCTACCGCAAACACGCTGTTGCTGCCGGCGAGTCCCGCGATCTCGCCGGGTAGAATACGGTCCCAGCTACCCGCCTCCACTCGCGCGGCAAGCACGGCGTTAAACAGCTCCGCCCGCGCCGCCGACAATGCCAGACTGCGCTGGCTGCGGCGCAGCCGTTCGCCCGCAAACAAACGAGCCGCCAGCGCGAGGTTGCCGGCGCCGCGGCCGAAACGCTGCGGACCGAAATAGTTCGGTACCCCGGCCGCGCGGATACTATCGAGCCTTGATACGAGGGCCGACATCGCCGGTTCCGGTGTAACTTCGTCGAGCACGATGCGGAAGCGATTTCCTGAGTGCACGCCGCGGCGCAGCTTGCGGCGACCGCGCGTCGCGGCAAGCAGCTCGACACCTTCCGGAAGCTCTGCCCAGTTCGCCGCGGGCTCAGGCGTTCGGACGCTGAACCACTGCCGCGTCAGTGCGTGCCGATCCTTGAGCCCGGCAAAGCCGACGTCGACCGGCCGGACCCCGGCCAGCCGGGCAAGCTGCCGGGCCAGCCACTCGGTGTTCGTCGAGCGTTTCTCGAGCCAGAGCCAGGCGTGCTCGCCTTCGCCCTCGGGTTCGAAGCCAAGGATTTCCTCGACGAAGAAGTGCTCGGGCCGGCCGCGGATTCGGGCGGCAAACAGCGGCGCACCATGAGCCCTGGGATTCAGCGGAAAGCGCCCGCCCGCTGGCGGCGGTCGCGCGATTCTGAACGGCAGCCGGTCATCGATCGCGTCGACGATTCAACGTCCGGACTCGCGGAGTTCAATCATCGACGGTATCTACGACTCACTGGAACGGACTCACGATACTCAATCATCGACGGTATCAACGACTCACTGGAACGGACTCACGATACTCAATCATCGACGGTATCTACGACTCACTGGAACGGACTCACGATCCTCAATCATCGACGGTATCAACGACTTGGTAGAAGGTCTCGTTCTCACCGATCAGACCGAGATCGGTCCGCGCCCGTTCCTCGGCCGCCTCGCGGCCTTCCTTCAGATTCACGACTTCGGCATCGAGCGCCGCGTTCCGGGACCGCAGCTCGGCGTTTACCGCGCGCTGGCCGGAGACCGCCTCGCGCAGGCCCTGGGTCTTGCGAAACCCGTCCTCCGACAACCAGAGTTCGGCCTGAAGTGCCACTGCAAGCACCGCCAGTCCCGCAACGACCCACCGCACATTCATCCCGGAATCTCCCCGCCCGATTTGCCTCAGGCGCTCACCGCGAAGGCGGCGCGCCCGGCATACCCTGCCGACGTCCCGAGTTGCTCCTCGATCCGCAGCAGCTGGTTGTACTTCGCGATCCGGTCCGAACGGGACAGTGAGCCTGTCTTGATCTGCGTCGCCCGCGTACCGACCGCGATGTCGGCGATCGTGGCATCCGAAGTCTCGCCTGACCGATGCGAGATGACCGCCGCGTAGTCCGCCTCGATCGCCATAGTAATCGCTTCAAGTGTTTCGCTTAAGGTACCGATCTGGTTGGGTTTTATCAATATCGCGTTGGCAACTTTTTCCTCGATGCCGCGGGCGAGTATCGCCGTATTGGTAACGAACAGATCGTCGCCGACGAGCTGTACGGTTTCGCCCAGGCGCGCCGTCAGCCCGCTCCAGCCGTCCCAGTCGCTCTCGTCCATGCCGTCCTCGATGGTCACGATCGGATAGGCATCGACGAGCCCCGCGAGGTAATCCGCGAAACCCGCCGCGTCGAAGTCGCGGTTCTCCGAGGCGAGCCGATAGACGCCGTCCGCGTAGAACTCGGAACTCGCCACGTCGAGGCCGAGCAGCATGTCTTCGCCCGGGCGGAAGCCGGCCGACTCGATTGCCTGCATGATGGTATCCAGTGCCGCCTGATTGGACGGCAGATCCGGCGCGAAGCCACCCTCGTCACCGACCGCCGTCGACAAGCCCTGGGCGTGCAGGACCGCCTTCAAAGCGTGAAACACCTCGGCGCCGTGACGCAGCGCTTCGGAGAAACGATCCGCGGCGACCGGCAGGATCATGAACTCCTGGATGTCGACGCTGTTGTCGGCGTGCGCGCCGCCGTTGACGATGTTCATCATCGGCACCGGCAGCACGGTGTCGTCGCCGAGATGCGCGAAGAGCGGTACGCCTGCCGAGACCGCAGCGGCCTTGGCCGCCGCAAGCGATACGGCGAGCAAGGCGTTGGCACCGAGCCGACCCTTGTTGTCGGTTCCGTCCAGCTCGATGAGACGGCGATCGAGCGCCTCTTGGTCCTCGAAACCCGCGTTGCGGATAGCGTCGCGGATTTCGCCGTTGACGTTGGCGACGGCTTTGGTAACGCCTTTGCCCAGATAACGCGACGGGTCGCCGTCGCGGAGCTCCACGGCTTCCCGGGTACCGGTGGAAGCGCCGGACGGCACGCCGGCGCGCGCCGTACTGCCGTCGGCAAGCGTAACGTCCGCCTCGACGGTAGGGTTGCCGCGCGAATCGAGAATCTCGCGCGCCCGAAGATCAGCTATCGTCAGCATATCGCGTCCTTCAGCCGCCCGTGGCGGCTCCTGGTGAGTCAATCGTCGAGTCGGGCCTCGAGAAACGGCTGCGCCTTCACGGCCCGGTCGAGCGCCGTCAGGGTTTCGAGCAGCTCGGCCATGTGTTCGAGCGGCATGGCGTTTGGGCCGTCGCTCAGCGCCTGCCCGGGCCGGGGGTGCGTTTCCATGAACAACCCGGCGACGCCGACGGCGGTCGCCGCGCGTGCCAGCACGGGAATGAACTCCCGCTGTCCACCCGAGGCCGAGCCCTTGCCGCCGGGCAGCTGCACGGAATGCGTCGCGTCGAATACGACCGGGCAATCCGTTTCGCGCATGACGGCGAGGCTGCGCATGTCCGAGACGAGGTTGTTGTAGCCGAAGGAGAAGCCGCGCTCGCACACCATGATCTGCTCATTGCCCGTGGACCTGGCTTTGTCGACGACGTTCTGCATTTCCCACGGCGATAGAAACTGACCCTTCTTGATGTTGACGGGCTTCCCGGCCGCAGAGACGCGAAGGATGAAGTTGGTCTGACGGCAGAGAAACGCGGGAGTCTGCAAAACGTCGACGACGTCGGCAACCTCGTCCATCGGCGTATCCTCGTGCACGTCAGTCAGCACCGGCACGTCAATCTGGCGCCTCACCTCGGCCAGGATGCGCAGCCCCTCCTCCATGCCCGGCCCGCGAAAGCTCTTGCTCGAGCTGCGGTTGGCCTTGTCGAAAGACGACTTGTAGATCAGCGGGACATCGAGCGCGCTGCACATCTCCTTGAGCGTACCGGCCGTCTCGAGCGCGAGTTGCTCGCTTTCGATGACGCAGGTCCCGGCGATCAGAAAGACCGGCCGGTCGTTGCCGACTTCGTAGCGGTCGAGCTGCATGGACCGCCTCAGGCCTCTCTGGCCAGCGGCGTCGAGCTTTCGCGATGCCGTCGCGCCGCCGTAATGAAACCCTTGAACAGCGGGTGACCGTCCCGGGGATTGGACGTGAACTCCGGATGGAACTGGCTCGCAAGGAACCAGGGATGGTCCCGCAACTCGATCATCTCGACCAGGTCGTCTACCGACAGCCCGGAGAACGACAGGCCCGCCGCTTCCAGACGATCGCGATAGTGATTGTTGACTTCGTAGCGGTGCCGGTGCCGCTCGACAATGCGGTCGCTGCCGTACATCCGGTGCGCCAGAGAATCCGCCTTGAGGTGGATGTCCTGGCCGCCGAGCCGCATCGTCCCGCCGAGATCGGATGTCTCGTCGCGCTGCTCGGTCTCGCCGCTCGAATCCTGCCATTCGGTAATGAGGCCGATGACCGGATGCGGCGTCCCGCGATCGAACTCGGTGCTCATCGCGCCGTCGAGTCCGGCCAGGTGCCTGGCGGCTTCGATCACGGCGACCTGCATCCCCAGGCAGATACCGAGATACGGCACGCCGTTCTCACGCGCGTAGCGAACCGCCTGGATCTTGCCTTCGATGCCGCGGTCGCCAAAGCCACCGGGGACTACGATGCCGTCCATGTCGGCAAGCCGGTCCACGCCCTCGACTTCGATATCCTGGGCTTCGATGTAGTGAATGTTTACCCGGGTTCGCGTGTGTATGCCGCCGTGCAGCAACGCCTCCGACAGCGAGATGTAGGCGTCGCGCAGATCGACGTACTTGCCGACCATTGCGACGTCGACTTCGGCTTCCGGGTTCTTTTTGGCGTCGACGATCGCCTCCCACTCGGACAGGTCGGCCGGCGGCAGCTCCAGACCGAGCTGCCCGGTAACGATCTGGTCGAGTCCCTGCCGATGCATCATTCCTGGAATCTTGTACAGGTCGTCGGCGTCGAAGGCCGAGATGACCGCCGCTTCCTTCACGTTGGTGAACAACGCGATCTTCTTCCGCTGCTCTACCGGGAGCGGTAGCTCGGAGCGGCATACGAGCACGTCAGGCTGAATGCCGATCGAGCGCAGCTCCTTCACGGAGTGCTGCGTTGGCTTCGTCTTGATTTCGGACGACGTCGCAATGTAGGGCACCAGCGTCAGATGCACGTAGACGACCCGGTCTCTGCCGAGTTCCACCCCCATCTGGCGAATCGCCTCGAGAAACGGCAGCGATTCGATGTCGCCGACGGTACCGCCGATTTCGACGAGACAGATGTCCGCATCGCCGGCTCCGCGGTGCACGCTGTCCTTTATCTCGTCGGTAATGTGCGGAATGACCTGCACCGTGGCGCCAAGGTAGTCGCCGCGCCGTTCCTTGGCGATGACGCTCTCGTAGATACGTCCGGTCGTGAAATTCGAGTCGCGCCCCGTGCGCGTGCGAACGAAGCGCTCGTAGTGCCCGAGATCGAGATCGGTCTCAGCGCCGTCGTGCGTAACGAACACCTCACCGTGCTGGAACGGGCTCATCGTGCCCGGATCCACGTTGATGTAGGGATCGAGCTTGATCATGCTGATCTTTAGCCCGCGCGCCTCCAGGATCGCACCGAGGCAGGCGGAAGTAATCCCCTTGCCCAGCGAAGACACTACGCCCCCGGTTATGAAGACATACGACGTCATAGTTCTTTGGCAAACCGATCAGGCGGGAAACAACAAAGGGCTGGAACAAAAGCACAAAAGCGCAATGTGCTTTCCTCCAACCCTTGTGAACGCGCCGTCGTTGGAAAAAGACGGTGTTAAACGGTATCAGAACACCCTTGTGGACACAATCTGCCCGGCACTCAGCGGAGTGGCGGCGCGGCGTCCCAGTGCACGGAGAAGCCCGGCGTCGCGCACGCATCGTCATCCAGGAACAGATCGGCGACGGCCACGAGCTTCTGCCCGGCATAGATGAGCGGCAGCCGATCGCGCATCCACGGTAAAACCCGCGCTTCGTTGAGCAGCTTCTTCAGGCTTCGACGGCACCCACGATAGCGCAGCCGCTCTCCGCCCTGCCGCCAGCGAACGCTCAACCCGCCCGCGGCAAGCTCGGGGCTCAAGCCGGACGCGGCGCCTTCCCGCAGAAGGACGTGGCCGAGGCCGGCCGGCAGCTCCGCGATGCCCGCCTCGATCGGAACTTCGTCCGTCGGCGCGGGAGGCAGCGGCGGCATCAGGTGAAGCGCATCGGCCGAGCGGCGTGCTTCGGCACCGGGCCATGCGACGACCGGCTCCGCATCCGCGCGTGCATCGAGCAGATCGCTCCGAATCGCTGTGAGGACCGTTGCCGGCGGCATGGGAAGTCCGAGTTCGCGAACCGCGGCCCGGACGAGATTGCGCTGCCTTGCACCGGACAAGGCCTCGAGTCCCGGCAGCGCAATCCGGCTGGCCCCGCCGAGCACCTCGAGATCGGCCCTGGCAAGTTCCCGCAAGAGGGCGCTGGCCTCCGCCGAGCGCAGAACAGTCTGCTCGAGCCGGGCCAGCGCGTCGGGCCAGCGCTCGCGAATGACCGGGAGGACGCGATGACGAATGAAGTTGCGATCCTGCCCGGACTCCGCGTTGCTCGGATCCTCGATCCAGTCGAGCGAATGCTCCCGGGCGTAACGCTCGAGCGCCGACCGCGGAACGTCGAGGAACGGTCGCATGAGCCAGTTGCGGCCCAGCGGGCGCGAGCCCGGCATCGCCGCGAGGCCGTCCGGGCCGCTGCCGCGCAGCAGGTTGAGCAGCAGCGTTTCTGCCTGGTCGTCGAGATGGTGCCCGGACAGCAGCCAGTCTCCCGCTTCGAGGCCGTCCTCGAGGGCGCGGTAGCGAGCCTCCCGCGCGGCGGCTTCGAGCCCTTTACCCGAATCGAGATCCGGCGCGACGACCGCCGCTGCAAATTCGACGTCCAGCGCCGCGGCCGCCTTGCGGCAAAAGCGGGCCCAGTCGCCGGACTCGGCATGCAGCTGGTGGTCGACGTGCAGAGCCCTCACGGGCACGCGCGGAGAATCCGCGAGGAGGTGTAGCAGCACGGTCGAGTCGAGCCCACCGCTGTACGCGACGACGTAGCGCCGAGGTTCGCCGTGGCGGGCCGCAAAACCTGCCAGGCGCCGCGTCAGCGCGTCCCTTAGGTTCACGCCTCGCGAAAGGCGCCGAACGCGTCGAGCCGCTGTTGCCGTTTCTCCAGCAGGGCGTCGATCGGCGTCCCGGCCAACTCGTCGAGGTGCCGACCGAGCGTGGCCCCGAGTGCCTCGGCCATGAACCCTGGGTCCCGATGGGCGCCGCCAAGCGGCTCCTCGAGAACCTCGTCCACGAGACCGAACGCTTCGAGCTCAGGCGCGGTGATGCGCATCGCTTCCGCCGCCTCCTCGGCTTTCTCGGCACTCTTCCACAGAATAGAGGCGCAGCCCTCGGGCGAGATGACCGAGTAGATGCTGTACTGGAGCATCATCAGCCGATCGCCGACGCCGATTGCCAGCGCGCCTCCGGAGCCGCCTTCACCGATCACGACGGAGACTATCGGCGTTCTCAAGCCGGCCATCAGATACAGGCTGCGGGCGATCGCCTCGCTCTGCCCGCGCTCCTCGGCACCGACACCGGGGTAGGCGCCGGGCGTGTCGATCAAGGTGACGACGGGCAGCCCGAACTTCTCCGCCAGCAGCATCAGGCGCTGCGCCTTGCGGTAGCCCTCGGGTTTTGGCATCCCGTAGTTGCGGCGCACGCGCTCTTTCGTGTCGCGGCCTTTCTGATGACCGATGATCATGACCGGCCGGTCGCCGATCCGCGCCAGGCCGCCCACTATCGCCGGATCGTCGGCGAACATACGATCGCCGTGCAGCTCCCGGAAGTCCGGTGCGATCTCATGCAGATAGTCGGCGGTGTACGGGCGCATCGGGTGCCTCGCAACCTGTGCAACCTGCCATGCGGTGAGCTTCGAAAAGATGCTGCGGGTCAGCGATTCGCTCTTCGCCTTGAGTCGCGCGACCTCTTCGTTGATGTTGACTTCGGTATCGTCGCCGACGTAGCGCAGCTCGTCGATCTTCGCTTCGAGTTCGGCGATCGGCTGTTCGAAGTCGAGAAACTTGAGGTCCATGGTCCTGCGCCCCGGCCAGGGCAAGCTCGCCAATCGGCGACCTTACATGATTTCCCGGGTCCTTGCGTAGCTCAGGCGCACACCGTCGGGGCCGAGCAGTTCCTCCAGCCTGTCGCGCAACTCACGACTCGGCCGCACACTCCACTCCGGGCCCAGAGTCAACCGCACCGCCGCCGTGTCGCCGGCATAGTCGACGGCGACGCCGCAGCTGCCCTGCCGGTAAGGCTTGAGCAGCTCGTGGAGATCGGCGAGCAGGCGCTCGCCGTGTCCGTTCGGTGCAATCTTCAGCAGCATGCTCTCAGCGCGGCTTTCGATCACCCTGTCTATCGTCACGACGGACCTGGCGTTCAGCGACCACGCCGAGATGAAGTCGTCGTAACGCAGCGTGCCGCCGACAACGACGATCTCGTCCTTCACGAGCAGATGCTTGTGCTCTTCGAAGGCCTCGGAGAACAATGCCACCTCCATTCGGCCGGTATCGTCGTCGAGAACGATGCTGAAGCGGTTACCGCGTTTCCGTACGTCGACGATCAGACCGGCGATCGTGACTTCACGCCGCGCCCGGGCATAGTCGCGTTCGCCGCCTGTCGTCTCCGGCGGCGATTCCTCGGCCAGATCGCCGAGCTTGCCGTCGACGAAGTAGCGTGCGTCGCGGCGAACGGCGTGAAACGGATGACCCGTCAGGTAAAGGCCGAGCGCCTCCTTCTCGTTGCTGAGCTTGAGTGGCTCGGGCCATTCGGACATTCGGACCGGCGGTGCCTCGCTGGGCGCCGGCGCGTCGAGGCCGAAGAGATCGTTCTGCCCGGCGGCGGCCGCGCGCGCGGCCTGGTCGGCACCCTTCAGCGCTTCCGCCACCTGATGCATCAGCCCGCGCCGGGTCTCTCCGAAACCGTCCAGGGCACCCGACTTGACCATTGCCTCGAGTGTCCGGCGATTCAGTTTGTCGGAGTCGACGCGCCGGCAGAACCCGGCGAGATCGGAAAACGGACCGTTGCGCTCACGCTCGGCGATCAGTGCCTCGACGGCTGCCCGGCCGACACCCTTGATCGCGCCCAGACCGTAGAGGATGGAACGTTCGTCGGCGACGCTGAAATGGTATTGCGACCGATTCACGTCCGGTGGAAGGATCGCGAGACCGAGCTGCCTGCAGTCGTCCTTGAGCGTAACCAGCCGGTCCGTGTGATCGAGATCGGCGCTCATGACGGCCGCCATGAACGCCGCCGGATAGTGCGCCTTCAGATAGGCCGTCTGGTACGACAACACCGCGTATGCCGCCGAGTGCGACTTGTTGAAGCCATAGCCCGCGAACTTTTCCATCAGATCGAAGATATGGGTTGCGGTGCGTTCCTCGACGCCGCGCTCGGTCGCTCCGCTGACGAAGATCTCGCGCTGCTTGGCCATCTCCTCGGGCTTCTTCTTGCCCATGGCCCGGCGCAGCAGGTCGGCGCCGCCCAGCGTGTAGCCGGCGAGAACCTGCGCGATCTGCATCACCTGCTCCTGATAGAGGATGACGCCGTAGGTCTCTTTGAGGACCGGCTGCAGATCGGGATGCAGGTAGTCGATCTCGACGTCGCCGCGCGAATGCTTGCGGGAAATGAAGTCGTCCACCATGCCCGACTGCAGCGGTCCCGGGCGAAACAACGCGACCAGCGCGACCAGATCGTCGAACTGATCGGGCTTGAGACGCTTGATGAGGTCGCGCATCCCCGCCGACTCGAGCTGAAACACGGCTGCCGTCCGGCTGCTCTGCAAGAGTTCGAACGTCCTCGGATCCCGTGCCGGAATGGCGTTGATGTCGAACGCGTCGTCTTCCCGGCCGTCGTTGATGATGCGCTCGGACCAGTCGATGATCGTCAGCGTCCTGAGGCCGAGAAAGTCGAACTTCACGAGACCGGCCGCCTCGACATCGTCTTTGTCGAGTTGGGTGACGACGTTGGCGCCGCCCTCCTCGCAGTACAGCGGCGTGAAGTCGGTGAGCTTTCCGGGGGCAATAACGACGCCGCCGGCATGCTTGCCGGCATTGCGGGCCAGCCCCTCCAGCGAACGCGCCAGATCGATGATCTCGGCGACTTCCTCGTCGTTCGCGTACATCTCCGACAGTTCCGACGACTGCTCCAGCGCCTTGTCGAGCGTCATACCGACTTCGAACGGCACCTGCTTCGCGATGCGATCGACGAAACCGTAGGGCTGGCCGAGCACCCTGCCGCTGTCGCGGATCACGGCCTTGGCGGCCATCGTGCCGAAGGTGATGATCTGGGCGACGCGCTCGCGCCCGTAGCGCTCCGCGACATACTCGATCACCCGATCGCGCCCTTCCATGCAGAAGTCGACGTCGAAGTCCGGCATCGAAACGCGCTCGGGATTCAGGAAGCGCTCGAACAGGAGATCGTGCTCTATCGGGTCGAGATCGGTGATGCCCAGCACCCAGGCAACCAGCGACCCCGCGCCGGACCCCCGTCCCGGCCCGACCGGAACGTCGTTGTCCCGCGCCCAGGCAATGAAGTCCGCCACGATCAGGAAGTAGCCGGGGAAACCCATGGTCCTGATTACGTCCAGCTCGCGGGCCAGCCGTTCCCGGTACGTCGCAGCGCGGGCATCGCGCGTATCCCCGGCATCGGCGAGGACATCTTCGAGCTTGCCTTCGAGCCGCTGCTCCGCCGTGGCGGTCAGATAGCCGGCTTCGTCCTGCCCGTCGGGGACCGGGAAAGCAGGCAGTACGCTCTCTCCGAGCTTGAGGTCGAAACTCAGCCGTTTGGCGATTTCGACCGTGTTGTCGATGGCTTCGGGGATATCGGCGAACAGGGCACACATGCTGGCCCCGCTTTTCAAGTACTGATCGCGACTGTAGCGCCGCGACCGATCGGGATCAGCGAGTCCGCGGCCCTCGTGTATGCACACGCGAGCTTCGTGCGCGTTGAAGTCTTCGGCCTCGAGAAACCGGACGTCGTTGGTTGCGACGACCGGGACGCCCGCAACGCTCGCGAGGCGTAGCGACTCCTGCACGCAGCGTTCTTCGTCGGCGCGCCCGGTCCGCGTGAGTTCGAGATAGAAGCGATCGCCGAACAGTTCGAGCCACCCGTCGAGCGCCGCCCGGGCCTCGGCATCGTGCCCGGCAATCAGCGCGTGACCGACGTCGCCCTGCGAAGCGCCCGACAGGGCGATGAGCCCGCGAGCCGTGTCCGGCGTCAACCACTCGCGATGCACGAGCGGCTGCCCACGCTCCTGGCCCTGGGTGTAGGCACGCGTGAGCAGTTCGGACAGATTGCGATAGCCCGCGTCGTTCTGGCAGTACAACAACAGCCGGTACGGTCGCGCGCGATCGGCATCGTTCCGGATGTGAATGTCGGCTCCGACCAGCGGCTTGACGCCTGCATCGAGCGCCCGGCGGTAAAACTTGACCATGCCGAACAGGTTGCTCTGGTCCGTCAGCGCAACGGCCGGCATGCCGTCGGCCGCGGCGGCCGCGATGAGCGCCGGAATGCGCACGGTCGAATCGACGAGCGAATACTCCGAGTGCAGACTGAGATGAACGAATGGCCGGCTCATCGATCCGCCGCCTCCCGGACCGGCGCGAAACTGCGCCGGTGCAGATCGCAGGGACCGTGCTCCCTGAGTCGGTCGCGATGCAGGCTCGTACCGTAGCCCTTGTGCTGACCGAACCCGTATCCCGGGTAAAGCGCATCGCTCGCACGCATCATCGCATCGCGCGTGACCTTGGCCAGAATCGACGCAGCGCTGATGGTCGGAACGCTGGCATCGCCCCGGACGACGGCGCGCGCTTCGAGCCGCCTTCCATAGCAACAGTCGAGCCGCGGCACGCGGTTGCCGTCCACGAGCACCTGAGCCGGGACGACTGCGAGTCCGAGTACCGCGCGGCGCATGGCGAGCATTGTCGCCTCGAGTATGTTGAGCATGTCGATCTCGGCACGGTCAGCCCAGGCAACGGCCCAGGCGAGGCTCGTCGCACGGATCTCTACCGCAAGCTCCTCGCGCCGTGCGGCGGACAGGCGTTTCGAATCGGCGAGTCCGACGGGCTCTTCGGTAGTTCCGAGAATGACGGCCGCGGCCACGACGGGGCCGGCCAGCGGCCCGCGGCCCGCTTCGTCAACGCCGGCCGTCGGGAGAAACTCGTGATCCGGATACCCGCGTCGCATGCTTCGTAAAGGATAGCCGATTCAGACCGCTTCCAGAACGGCATCCGCGGCGCGCGCGTCGCTGTCGACCGCCAACTCGTCGCGAAGCGCCAAAAAACGCGCGCGGACGGCGTCCCGTCGATCCGTATCGGCGAGAAGCTCACCGACGGCCCCGGCAAGGTTGGCGGCCGTCGCGGCCTCCTGGACGAACTCCGGAATGACGCGCTCGTCGAGCAACAGGTTTGGCATCGTGATGAAATCGACCTTGAGCAGCCCGAACGAGCGAATGAGCCATGCCGTGAGCGGCGCGACCTTGTAGGCGGCAACCGCGGGCTTGCCGAGGAGGGCCGCCTCGAGCACCGCCGTGCCCGAGGCCTGCAGTATGACGTCGGCGGCCCGCATTACGTCGAGCGACGAGCCACGGAACAGCGCCGTGCGCGGCATAACCCCCGCCGCGGCAAACGCATCGCTGACGGGTTCCTCCAGATGCGGAGCCGCAATGGGCACGAGAAACCGGATGCGGTCGTCCCGGGCTGCAAGCCGGGCCGCCGCTCCGGCGAAAGCCGCCGCCAGCAGACCGACTTCACTCGTCCGGCTGCCCGGCAACATCGCGACATAGGGACCCGATGCCGGCAAGTCGAGGCCCTGCCGCACCGCCGCAAGGTCGTAGTCTCCGGCGAGTTCCCGCGCCTTTGGATGACCGACGAAGACGGCATCCACGCCGCGGTCAACGAGAAAGCTTTCCTCAAACGGAAACAGACACAGCACCCGATCCGCCGCGGCGCGAATCGTGCGCAGCCGACCGCGGCGCCATGCCCAAACCGTCGGGCAGACGTAGTGCACCGTCGGTACTCCCGCGGCGCGCAGACGCTTTTCGACCGTCAGGTTGAAGTCAGGTGCATCGATACCGACGAACACATCGGGCGGATCGCGACGCCAGTGGCCCACGAGCTGGCGACGGAGCTGAAGCAGCCGGGGCAAGCGCTTGAACGGCTCCACGAGCCCCATGACCGCAAGCTCTTCCGCATCGGCGAGACGCTTGCAACCGGCCGCAAGCATCGCCGGCCCCGCAACGCCTTCGAAAACCGCATCGGGCTCTCGTTTCCGGATCGCCGCGATCAGACCGGCACCCAGAATGTCTCCGGACGCTTCACCCGCGATGAGTCCGATGCGCATCAGTACTCCAGCCAGGCGATTACCGCACTACCGGGCGATGCCGCGCTCCGAAGCTTTAAGCGAATCGAGCAAGGGCTCAAGCTCCGGCTGCCCGGCAACGACGGCCTCGATCTCGGCGATCGCGTCGGCAAGCCGCTTGCCCTGACGATAGACGATTCGATACGCGTTCTTGATGTTGCGAATTTGCACAGCGTCGAAGCCGCGCCGCTTCAGTCCCTCGCTGTTGATTCCGCGCGGTACCGCGGGCGTGCCTGCGCACGTGACGTAAGCGGGGATATCGCGGTTAACGCCGGCATACATAGCGAGGAACGCATGATCGCCGATCCGGCAGAATTGATGGGCGCCCGAGAACCCGGCGAAAATCGCCCAGTCGCCGACGTGCACGTGACCGGCAAGCGTTGCGTTGTTCGCGAGTATCGTGTGGCTCCCGACGACGCAGTCGTGGGCTACGTGGACGTAGGCCATGATCCAGTTGTCGTCGCCGATTCGGGTCACGCCCTGATCGTCGACGGTACCGCGACTGATCGTGCAGTACTCACGGATCGTATTGCCGTCACCGATCTCGAGGCGGGTCGGCTCGCCGCGGTACTTTTTGTCCTGGGGATCGTCGCCGACCGATGCGAACTGATAGATGCGATTGTTCCGGCCGATAGTCGTCGGGCCGTTGACTACCGCATGGCTGCCGATGCGCGTGCCCCGACCGATCGCGACATTCCGGCCGATGATCGCGTAAGGGCCGATTTCGACGTCGACGTCGACCTCCGCCGACCCGTCGACGATAGCCGTCGGGTGGATCACGCTCCGTCTCCGGTCGCCGCACTGATGATCCGGGCTGTCGCCGCTACCTCCCCCTCGACGCTTGCCGTGCCCTGGTACCACCACATGCCGCGGCGCGTCTTCTCCACACGAATCCCGAGATCGAGACGATCGCCGGGGACCACGGCTTGCCTGAACCGGGCGTCTTCGACCCCGACGAGGACGTACAGCGGCCTTCGCTCCGGGTCGTCCGGCAAACTCAGCTGCGAGAGCAGGCAGCCGGCCTGCGCGAGCGCCTCGACGATCAGGACGCCAGGCATGATCGGATTTCCCGGAAAGTGCCCTGAGAACCAAGGCTCGCCGGCACTCACGTTCTTGACCGCGGAGAGGCTTTCGCCCGGCACGAACTCCGTGACCCGGTCGACGAGGAGGAACGGGTAGCGGTGCGGAATCAACCGCTCGATCGCGCGGACATCCATTGTGGTGTCGGTCATTCGCGGTCCTTTTCCAGACGCCTTACGCGCTCGAACAGTGCGCCGAGACGCCGGACCCGCCCGACCTGCCGCGTCCAGTCCCGCGCCTTCTCCGCCACAAAGGAACCAGCGTACGTACCCGGCTCCGTGATGTCTTTCGACACGACGGCCTGCCCTCCCACGACGACATCGTCGACGATCGTGATGTGTCCTGTGACCCCCGCCTGACCTGCAAGCATGCAGCGTTTCCCGATGCGCGTGCTCCCCGCGATACCGACCATCGCAGCAAGCGCGGTGTGTGCCCCCAGGTGAACGTTGTGCGCTATCTGACAGAGATTGTCGATGCGCACACCGTCTTCGATGACGGTATCTTCGATGGCGCCGCAGTCGACCGTCGTATTCGCTCCGATCTCGACGTCGTCGCCAATTCTGACACCGCCCGTCTGCGGCACCTTTAGCCAGCCTTCGTCCGTCATCGCGTTACCGAATCCATCGGCGCCGAGAACAGCTCCGGGGTGAATGATACAGCGCTCCCCCAAAGTCACGGCGCGGACGAGCGTGGCGTTCGCGTGCAGACGCGAACCTGTGCCGAGCCGGCAACCGGGGCCGACGAAGGCCCCTGGCCCGATTCGGACGCGCTCGCCGACCACCGCATCGGCCGCGACGAACGCATTGGCCGCGACCGACGCCGTCGCGGCAACGGCCGCCCCGTCTTCGACGACGGCGCTCGGATGAACGCCGGCCGGCACGGCAGGCTCTGGGTACAGCACCGCGGCGATCCGCGCGAAACAGGCGTAAGGATCGTCGCTGATCAGCATCGCGGGCGGCGCCGACCCCGCGTCCTCGGATCGCAGCACGACGGCCGCGGCACGCGTCGAATCGAGATCGGCCCGGTACTGCCGGCTGACCAGGAAGCTCAGCGACCGTTCATCGGCGTTGGCAAGCGTCGCCACGCGGGAAACGACGGTGTCGGGGTCGCCTCTTAGTTCGCAGCCGAATCGGCTGGCCAGCGACCCAAGGGTCTCGGCCATTATTTTGTTCCTGGACCCCGTTAACGCGGCGGGAGCGGTCCCTAACGGGAGCTCTGCGCGTTGTAGCTGGCTTCGATGGCCCGCAGCACTTCTTCGGTGATGTTGGCGGACGTTGAGGCGAAGAGAACGCCGTCGCCGACGACGATATCGTAGCCTTCTCCCTGTGCATACGCCTGCACCTCGGTCAGCAGCGAGCGCTGCAGCAGGCCGAGTTCCTCGTTGCGCCGCAGGTTCAGGTCTTCCCGAAACTCGGAGTCGAGCCGGGTCACTTCGCGCTGCAGATCGCGGACTTCTTTTTCGAGGGCGCGGCGCTCCGCTTCGCCCATGACGGCACCATCCTTCTGTGCACGCTCCACGAGTTCCTGCAGTTCCGTCTGCTTGGCGAGAATCTCGCGCTGGCGTGGGGCGAACTCTTCCTGCAGCGCGTCCATCGCCGCCTTGGTCTGCGGCGCCCGCTCCAACAGCAGCGGTACGTTGACGACGCCGATCTTGAGTTGCTGAGCGGAAACCGGCACCGTAAACACGGCAAGCAGCAGCAGCGCGGCGATCGGTTTACACCATTGAAACTTTGCAACTTTCATAAACTATCCAATCCTCAAAACGCGTTTCCGATGCTGAACTGGAACCTTTCAAGCTCGTCGCCGAAAAAGCGATCGTTACCTTCGTAGGTGTCAAGCGGGAAGGCATAGCTGAACCGAAACAATCCCAGCGGCGCCAGCCACTCAACGCCTATCCCCACCGACGAACGCAGTTCGCCAGCATCGAAATCGTAACTAACCGGGCTGCCCAGCCTGTCGAAAAACCCCACTTCGCCGGTGTTGAAAACGTTGCCGACATCGTAGAACAGCGTGGCTCGGGCCTGTCTCGCCCACTTTTCAGGGAGCGGGAGTATAAGCTCTAACTGGCTGGCAACCAACATATTTCCGCCGTAGGGATTGCCGAAGGTGTCCCGCGGACCGAGGAAGGATTCCCGAAAACCGCGCACGGATTGGGGCCCGCCGCCGAAGAACTGCTTGTAAGGCGGCAGGGCCGTGGTCTCGCCGATCGCCTCTCCGACGCCCAGGTCGACGTTCCAGCGCAGGTTGAAACGGCCGAACAGCCGCTGGTAGCGCGTCATGTTATATCGTGCGGTCCAGTATTCCACGTCGCTCAGGCTGGGAATCGTCACCCCCAGGAAAAGCTGGTGGCGCGTGCCGCGCGTGGGAAAGAGGGCGCGGTTGCGGCTGTCGAAGATCCAGCCGCCGAGCAGTTCCACGGAGTCGAATTCGGTGCCGAAGACACTGCCGCTCACGTCCGAAGGGAGTTCGAACGGGTTACCGTTGTTGAGCACCCAGTCCTGCGCCTGCTGCGTACTGTTCACGCTCGACAGCAGCTCGGCGCTCTGATAACTCATGCCGAAAGTCAGCGTCTGGAACTCGCCGATAGGGTAGCCGTAGTCGAGCGTCGCGCCGATCGTCTCGGTCGAGAAATCGGAGGTTGCGCGCGTGAACTGCGTGATGTCGCGATACGTCAGCGCCACGGTCCGGCGAACGCCGTCGATGGTCCGCGCCGGGTCAGTGTGCGACAGGCTGTACAGCTTGGAAAAGCGGCCGGAGTTGAGGTCGAGCGCCACGCGGTTACCGCTGCCGAGAAAATTCGTATGAATGATGCTGCCCTGCAGGATGACCTGCTGAGCCTCGGAGTAACCGATGCCGCCGGAAAACTGCCCCGGCATGCGGTATTCCAGATCGACGTCGACGTCGACGAGGTCGGGGCTGCCGGGAACAGCCGTATCGCTGATGTCCACGTTCTCGATGTAGGGCAGACGCTGCAGACGAACCTTGGAGCGATCGACCAGGATGTTCGACAGATACGCCCCCTCCAGCTGGCGCATTTCCCGGCGCAGGACCTCGTCTTCGACCTCGTCCACACCGTTGAAGTTGATGCGGCGCACGTAAACGCGGCTCTTCGGATCGACGAAGAAGGTGATCTCGGCTTCGCGGGTTTCGCGATCGAGCTCCCAGACCGGCTCGATCTCGGCGTTGGCGTAGCCTTGCCCCCCCATTTGCAGGGCCATGAGTTCCGACGTCTGTGTGAGCAGTGCCTGATTGAAGGTGCTGCCCGGCTGCGCGAGGATGAGCGACTTCAGGACCGGTTCCGGCACGGCCATGTCGCCGACCAGCTTGACGTCCGACACGGTATAGCGCTCGCCTTCGCGAATGGTGATCGTGATGTAAATGTCTTTCTTGTCGGGCGAAATCGCAACCTGGGTGGACGCGACGTCGAAATCGGCATAGCCGCGATCCATGTAGAAGGAACGCAGAGTTTCCAGATCGCCTTCGAGCCCCTGCTTCTCGTAGCGGTCGTCCTGACGAATCCACGACAGCCAGTTCGCCGTGTCGAGATTGAAGTCCTCGCGAATCTCCCGGTCGCTGAACTCGCGGTTGCCGACGATATTCACCTGGCGGACTTTCGCCCTGTCCCCTTCCTTGACGTCGATTCTGATCTGCACGGTGTTGTTGGGCCGGTCGATCACGGAAGTGTCGATCTCGACGCCGTACTTACCGCGGCTGTAATACTGATCGCGGAGAAACATCGTGACCTCTTCGAGAACCGAGCGGTCGAAGGTTCGGCCCTTTGCCAGACCGACCGACCGCAGAGAGTCCGTCAGGTCCTCGGTCTTGATGTCCTTGTTGCCTTCGATCTCGAAGCTTTCGATCGACGGGCGCTCCCGCACCGCAATGATCAGCGTATCGCCGTCGCGGCGCATCTCGATGTTGTCGAACAGGCCCTGCGAGTAAAGCGCCCGGATTGCTTCCTGAACCCGAATCTTGTCTATGGAGTCGCCGATGTTGATCGGCAGATAGTTGAACACCGTACCCTCGGAAATACGCTGTAAGCCCTCCACGCGCATGTCGCGCACCGTAAACGCAGCATCGGCGACCTGCGCGCTTGCGCCTGCCGACCACAGGCAGGCCGAGAGCAGGCATATCGCGGGCAACATGCCCGCGCGGACACCAGTGATTCTGCGAAAAATTCCAGTCATGGCGTACGCTTTCCCCGGTTGGTCTTCCAGATAGATGTTAGCCGAGTATTCTCGCGATATCGTTATAGAACGCAAAGCTCATCAACAGCAATAGCGCAACGATTCCTGCCTGCTGGCCGATGATCTGCGCCCGCTCCGACAGGGGCGAGCCTTTGGCCAGCTCGATCGACTGATAGACGATCTGACCGCCGTCGAGTACCGGGATCGGCAGCAGATTGAGAATGCCGAGGCTGATGCTGACGATCGCGAGAAAACTGAGGAAATAGTCGGGGCCGCGCTCGGCGCTCTGACCGGCGAACTGAGCGATGTTGATCGGCCCGCTGATGTTCTTGATGGATACGTCGCCCGTGAGCATGCGCCCGAGCATCTTGAGCGTGAACACGCTCATCTCCCAGGTCTTGACGACCGCCTTACCGACGGACTCTCCGGGTCCGTACTGACGCAAATAGCGGTATTCGCTGACGTCGGCGCTACCGATTCCGAGCATCCCGACCGTCTGGCCGTCGCGTTCGGCGCTGCCGAGTACGACGCGAACGGTGTCCTGGGTCGCAACGCCGGCGCTTTCCCGGCTGTAGGTAACGTCGACCGCCACATCCGGCCGGGGCGCCACGAGCCCCACGAGATCGTTGAAGTTCCCGACCGGCTCGCCGTCGACGGCCGTGATGCGGTCTCCGACCTCGATTCCCGCCGCCTCCGCCGCGCCGCCGGCGGTCAGCGTCCCGACGACGGCCGGGAAGCGCCAGGCCTGAAAACCCAGCCCGTCGAACAACATGCCCGGCTCGGTAAGCCGCGTTCGATCGGCTCCGACGATCAGGCTGGCCGGACGGCGGTCGCCTTCGGCATCCTCCAGCGTGAGGTCGATACGGCCCTCGGCGACGAGCTGATCGAGCATCGCCAACAGCGTCGCTTCCCAGTCCGGAGTCTCCCGTCCGTCCACGGCAAGAATCCGGTCGCCGGATTCCATACCGGCGCGCTCCGCGTAGGAGCCGGGCGCAACGTCACCGATCGCGGGTACCGCGGTCGGTACGCCGTAGACGAACAGAGCCCAGTAGGCAACGATGGCGAACAGAAAATTGAACAGCGGCCCGGCGAACAAAACGGCAATTCGCTGCCAGACCGGGCGCTGATCGAAGGCGCGGCCTTCGTCTTCCGGCAGAATCGATCCTTCGCGGCTGTCGAGGAAGCGAACGTAGCCGCCCAGCGGGATGGCGGCGATGCAGTACTCGGTCCGGTCCGGCCCGGCGACGCGGCGCAGGAGCGGTTTGCCAAAGCCGATCGAAAAGCGCAGGACCTTCATGTTGCACCAGCGGCCAACGATGTAGTGGCCGTACTCGTGCACCGCGATCAGGATGCTGATCGCGATAATGAACGCGACGGCGCTGCCGATGATGCTCGTCCCCATAGGTCCGTTACCGGATTCCTCGATTCTCACTCGCCGGGCGGCTCCGGCGAGACTTATTAAGGCTTTGAACGGTCAGGCACGCGGCGGTTCCGCTCATCTTGAGCATTCCGGCAATTCGCTGAACGCTGGCTGAACGATTCAAGAGGCGAGGCCCGTGAAGCCGAGCCCCAGCGCGAACAAGGGCGCCGCCGCCGATACGCTGTCCACCCGATCGAGAATGCCGCCGTGACCGGGAAACAGCGTGCCGCTGTCCTTGAGCCCGACCGTACGCTTGAACATGCTGACGGTCAGGTCGCCAACTACGGAAAGCGCCGCCGCCGCCATCGAAAACGGAATCAGCACGGTCAGCGGGAGACCCCTTAAGAGCGCGAAAGCGCCCGCCACGCCCGCTACGGCGGCGAGTCCGCCGAGCACACCTTCCCAGGTCTTGCCCGGACTAATGGCCGGAGCAAGCTTGACGCGGCCGAAGCGCTTGCCGGCGAAGTACGCGCCAACGTCTGCCGCCCAGACCACCAGCAGCGCGAACAGCAGCGTCAGCGGGCTGGCCGCGTACAGCGTCACGAGCGCCACGAACAGGGGCAGCAGTACCAGGACGCCGCACAGCCAGCGCAGCGGCCGCGCGATCGTAGTCGGAAAGACGAAGGTCCAGACGAGAGCCAGCATCCACCAGCCCAACGAGGCAAGCAGTATCGCCGGCGCCGCGGCCGGCAGCGCCAGGCCGGTCAGCAACACGAGTACGGCGACCAGGCCGACGAACGCCGGACGCTCGACGGCCTCGCGCCCGCCGAGGAAACCGGACCATTCCCAGGCGCCGCCGATCACGAGCAGGCCGATAAATGCTTTCGCGGCATTTGCCGGAATGACGAACATGACGGTCAGCAGCACCGCGAGCGCGATCAACGCCGTCGAGATACGCTGCCTCAACATGACCGCGCCTCGAGTTGCTCGGCCGTACGTCCGAAACGGCGCTGGCGCTCGCGATAGAAGGAAAACGCCGCGTCGATATCCGCGTTCGAGAAATCGGGCCAGAGCGTCGGTGTGAAAAACACTTCGGCGTAGGCCAGATTCCACAGCAAAAAATTGCTGATTCGGTGTTCGCCGCCGGTACGAATCAGGAGATCGGGGTCCGGGCAATCACCGAGCGCGAGGTGACCGCGGATCGTCTCCTCGCTGATATCGGCCGGGGAGAGTTCTCCCGCCGCGACGCGTTCAGCCGCGCGCCGCGCCGCTTCCACGATGTCCCAACGCCCGCCGTAAGCCATCGCGACGTTGAGATCCAGCCCCGTATTGTCGGCGGTCAGCGCTTCCGCGGCGGCGATCCGCTGCGCCAGACGCTTGCCCAGGCTCGGCCGGTCGCCGATGAAGCGCAGCCGGATGTTGTTGCGATGCAGCTCCTCGGTTTCGCGCTTGAGCACTTCGACGAAGAGCGCCATCAGCGCGCCTACCTCTTCTCTGGGGCGGCGCCAGTTCTCACTGGAAAAAGCGAAGAGCGTCAAGCATTTGACACCACTTTCTGCACATGTTTCTACGGCAGAGCGGGCGGCTTTCACACCTGCCTTGTGGCCCGCGTGCCGGGGCAGCGCGCGGCGGCCGGCCCAGCGCCCGTTGCCGTCCATGATGACGGCGACGTGCTCTGGAACCGCGGAGCTTATTGATACACCGGGACTGGTCGCACTCATGCTTGATCCTGCACAGGTCTGGCGGCGGTCGTGAGGCGGCGGGATTCTCAGATTTCCATCAGCTCGCTCTCCTTGTCGGCGAGCACCTGATCCACTTCCGCGACGTACCGGTCCGTTATGCCCTGGATCTCGTCTTCCGCCCGGCGCTCGTCGTCCTCGCCGATCAGCTTCTCTTTCATGAGATCCTTGACGTCACCTATCGCGTCGCGGCGTATGTTGCGAATGGCAACCCGGCCGCCTTCCGCCTCCTGACGAACGACGCGGATCATGTCCTTGCGGCGTTCTTCCGTCAGGGCTGGCAGCGGCACGCGGATAACGGTTCCGGCCGACGCCGGATTGAGCCCCAGATCGGACTTCATGATCGCTTTTTCTATCGGCGCGACCATGTCTTTCTCCCATGGGGTTACCGTAAGCGTTCGCGAATCCTCGACGCCCACGTTCGAAACCTGATTCAGCGGCACCTGACTGCCGTAGTACTCCACGGTGATGTGGTCGAGCAGACTCGTGTGCGCGCGCCCCGTGCGGATTTTCGTCAGCTCCTGCTTGAGCGCCGCGACGCTCTTCGCCATCCGCTCCCCGGCGTCCTTCTTTATGTCCTCGAGCACGGTTTAAGTCTCTCCCAACAAGGGCGGGCCCTTAAGGAGCCCGCCATAGCCTGTCTGGTCAGGCGGTTACCAGCGTACCGACGTCCTCGCCCGCTATGGCGCGAACCAACATGCCCGCCCGGGTCAGGTCGAAAACCCTGAGCGGCAGGCTGTTGTCCCGGCACATCACGATCGCGGTCGCATCCATCACCGACAGCCGGTCTCTCAGTACCGTATCGAAACTGACGGTGTCGTAGCGCGTGGCATCGTCGTTCGTCACCGGGTCGGCATCATACACCCCGTCGACTTTCGTGGCTTTCAGGAGCACGTCGGCGCCAATCTCGATGGCGCGAAGACTCGCCGCCGTGTCGGTGGTGAAGAACGGATTGCCGGTGCCGGCGGCCAGGATCACAACCCGGCCCTTTTCGAGGTGCCGAATCGCCCGACGGCGGATATAGTCCTCGCATACCGCATTGATCTCGAGTGCCGACATCACGCGTGCATGTACGTCGAGCGCCTCGAGCGCATCCTGGATTGCGAGCGCGTTCATCACGGTGGCAAGCATGCCCATGTGATCGCCCGTAACCCGATCCATGCCGGACCGCGCCAGGCCCGCGCCGCGAAAGATGTTGCCGCCGCCAATGACGATCGCGATCTCGGCGCCCTGCTCGCGCGCCTCGGCGATCTCGGTCGCAATGCGCTTGATGACGCCGGGCTCGATACCGTAGTCGAGATCGCCCATGAGCGCCTCGCCGCTGAGCTTGAGCAGCACTCGTCGATAGGGGCTCACTTTCGTATCGGCCGGCGTCAATTCGCGCCCTTCACCTGCGCCATGACTTCTTCGACGAAGTTGTCTTCCTTCTTTTCGATACCCTCGCCGACCTCATAGCGGACAAAGGCCTTCGCCGCCGCGCCTTTCGACGCAAGGAGCTTGCCGACCGTCACATCCGGATCTTTGACGAACGGCTGACCGACGAGCGTGATCTCCTTGAGAAACTTGGCAATCCGACCACCGATCATCTTTTCGACGATTTCCGGCGGTTTGCCCGACTCGAGAGCCTGCTCGGTCAGAATGCGGCGTTCCTGCTCGAGTACCTCGGCCGGCACGCCATCCTCGTCGATACACGTGGGGTTCGTCGCCGCGACGTGCATGGCGATGTCGCGGGCCAGTTCTTCGTCGCCGCCCTCGAGCGCGACGATCGCACCGATCTTCGTTCCGTGCGTGTAGTGCCCAATGGGCCCTTCGCTTGCCACCTGTTCGAGCCGCCGCACGGAGATGTTCTCGCCCACCTTCGTGACGAGCGCTGTACGTGCCGCTTCGACGGTTTCTCCGCTGGCTAGTGCAAGGTCGGCAAGACCCGCAATGTCGGCGACTCCGGCCGCCAACGCCGCTTCGGCCACGGCAGCGGCAAAACCGGCGAAATTCTCGTCTTTGGCAACGAAGTCCGTTTCCGAATTGACTTCGAGTATCAGCGCGCGATCACCGTCGCGCGCGACCACGACCCGGCCGTCAGCGGCGACGCGTCCGGCCTTCTTGTCGGCTTTCGCCTGCCCCGATTTTCTTAAGAATTCCACCGCCGCATCTATATCGCCGCCGGTCTCGACGAGCGCCTTCTTGCACTCCATCATCCCGGCGCCCGTGCGCTCGCGCAGTTCCTTAACCATGGATGCACTAATCGACATCTCGGCTCCTCATTGACTGAATTCGTTGTCCGGAGTCAGAACAGAGTTCAAGCGCCCGCCTTGTCCGCATCCGGCTTTTCCGCTTCGGCCGGGGCCTTGTCGTCCGCTTTGGCGGCCGCGCTGTCGTCGGCGACGGTCTCCTTAGCGTCCGCCGCATCCTTGTCGGTCGGGGCGGCCGGCTTCTTCGCCGCCGTCTTCCGCGCGGTCTTACGCGCGGGTTTCTTCTGAGCCTTCTTCTTCGGGGACGCCTTCTTGACGTTGCCTTCCGCATCCAGCTCGACGAACTCGTCCTCGCCGAGCGCGACCTCAGGCAACGATGCCTTGCCGTCGAGCACGGCGTCGGCGACGAGGGCCGTGTAAAGCTGAATCGCCCGCATCGCGTCGTCGTTGCCTGGTATGACGTAGTCGACGCCGTCCGGCGAACAGTTGGTATCGACGATCGCGACTACGGGGATGCCCAGCTTCTTCGCCTCGCGGATGGCAATGCTCTCGTGCTCGACATCGACTACGAACATGATGTCGGGGAGCGACTTCATCTCCTTGATACCGCCGAGACTCTTTTCGAGCTTCTCCCGCTCGCGATTGAGGCCAAGAATTTCCTTCTTGGTCAAACCGTCGAAACCGCCTTCTTCAGCCATTTCCTCGAGCGCCATCAGGCGCTTGACCGACTGTCGGATCGTCTTGTAGTTCGTGAGCATGCCGCCGAGCCAGCGCTGGCTGACGAACGGCATACCCGCGCGGGTCGCCTCGTTGCGGATCGCCTCGCGCGCCGCCCGCTTGGTGCCGACGAAGAGCACTTTGCCGCCGTCCGATATCGTCGCCTTGACGAACGCGCAGGCCTCACGGGCCATCGGCACGCTCTTCTCGAGATTGATAATATGAATTCGGTTTCGCTCACCGAAGATGAAGGGCGCCATCTTCGGGTTCCAGTAGCGGGTCTGATGACCAAAGTGCACGCCAGCCTCAAGCATCTGGCGCATAGATACGTCTGCCATGATTTTCTCCGGGTTGAGCCTCCGCGAACCCCATCGCACAACCCCTTTTTTAGCGGGGCACCCAGTACGACGTGTCGGTACGCGTGTGTAGTCGTTGCCTCTCGGGCGCGCGCTTTATACCATAGCCGGCTGCTGCCAACAACGTGTTGTTTTTGCGGGGGTCGGCCCGCAGTTTTCGGCTTTGAGGCCGGCCTTGAAGCCGGGCCCGGGCACCAGCGAGAACTGCGGCCCGGCCCCCCTGTTTGGAGAATACCGGCACCGCCGGGCTGCCCGATACGATGACTGTTACGATCAAAACGCCGGACGAAATCGAAAAAATGCGGGTCGCGGGACGGATGGCCGCGGACGTGCTCGACATGCTCGGAGATTATGTAAAACCGGGCATCACGACCAGCGAGCTCGACGCCATCGCACACCGCTACATCACCGAGCAGCAGGACGCGATTCCCGCCCCGCTCAACTACCGCGGCTTCCCTAAGTCCATCTGCACGTCGGTGAACCACGTGGTCTGCCACGGCATCCCCGGCGAGAAGAAACTCAAATCCGGTGACGCCGTCAACATCGACGTCACGGTCATCAAGGACGGCTATCACGGCGACACCAGCCGCATGTTCCACGTCGGCAAGCCGGGCATTCAGGCGGAACGGCTGGCGGCCGTCGCGAAAGAGGCGATGTGGTTGGGCATCGAGGAGCTTCGGGCAGGCAAGCATCTGGGCGACGTCGGCGCGGCGATTCAGAAGCACGTCGAGCGCAACCGTTTTTCGGTCGTCCGTGAGTATTGCGGCCACGGTATCGGCCGCATATTCCACGAGGATCCACAGGTGCTGCACTACGGTACCCGGGGCACGGGAATGCAGCTCAAGGCCGGTATGACGCTCACGGTCGAACCTATGATCAATGCCGGCAAGGCGGGCGTTAAGCTTCTCAAAGACGGCTGGACCGTCGTCACGAAGGACCACAGCCTGTCGGCACAATGGGAGCACACGGTGCTGATCAAGGAAGACGGCTACGAGGTGTTGACGCTCGGCGGCGCAGACCGCGAGCCCGGAGTCGCATAGGGATGGCCGGGTCGCAGGTCGCAGGCAGCGCGGTCGATCCGACGCTCGAGCGCCTTGCCGACTGCCTGACCCGCGACGGGTGCCGGGACGCGTTGGCGGCCGCCGCCGATGAGCTGGAGGCACGCTTTCGCACCGGCGAGTCCGTCGTCACGCTGGTGCGGCTCCGCGCCGAATTCGTCGATACGGTTCTGATCCACCTGTGGCAGACGCATCTCGGGCCCCTCGCGGCGGAGCTTGCCCTCGTCGCGGTCGGCGGCTACGGCCGCGGAGAACTGCACCCGCATTCGGACGTGGACGTGACCGTGCTCGTCCCCGGGGCACCCGATGAGGCGACGGCCCAGGCGATCGCCGGATTTCTGACGTCGCTGTGGGACGCCGGACTCGAGATCGGGCACAGCGTTCGCAGCATCGACCAATGCGAAGACGAGGCGCGCGAGGATCTCACCGTAGCGACAACGCTCATGGAAGCGCGTCTGCTCACGGGGCCGGGCACGCTGTTCGACGCCATGCAGGCGGCAATCGCGCCCGACCGCATCTGGCCTCCCGACCAGTTCTTTGCGGAGAAACGCAAGGAACAGATCGCCCGGCACCATCGTTACGACGACACGGCTTACAAGCTCGAACCGAACGTCAAAGGCAGCCCGGGCGGCCTGCGCGACATCCAGATCATCGGCTGGGTGGCGAAGCGCTACTTCGGCGTCGCAACGTTCGCGGAACTGGTCGACCATGGTTTTCTCACGCCCGGCCAGCTCACGCGGCTCGACGAAGGGCGGGCCTTTCTCTGGCGCGTCCGCTTCGGGCTCCACATCCTTACGGGACGCCGCGAAGATCGGCTGCTGTTCGATCATCAGGTCAATCTCGCGAGGCTGATGGGCTACGAGGACGCGACCTACACGCTGGCGGTAGAGCAGCTCATGCAGCGCTACTACCGAACCGTCATGGACCTGTCGCGCCTCAACGAGATGCTGCTGCAGCTGTTCGAGGAAGCGATCCTGATGAATCCGGACGCGGAACCCGAACGGCTGAACGCGCGCTTCGAGGTTCGCAACGGATTCTTGAGGACCGTGTCGGATCGGGTGTTCGCCGACGATCCGTCGGCACTGCTCGAGCTGTTCCTGTTGCTCCAGCAGAACCCCGCCATCCGCGGCGTCAGCGCATACACCGTCGGTCTCATCAAGCGCAATCTGCATCTGATCGACGAAGAGTTCCGCCAGAACCCCCGCAATCACCGGCTGTTTCTCGCCATCCTCCGGGCGCCGGCGGGCGTAACGCACGAACTCAGACGCATGAACCTCTACGGCGTGCTCGGCCTCTACATTCCGGCCTTCGGCCGCATCGTCGGGCGTATGCAGTACGACCTGTTCCACGCGTATACCGTCGACGAGCACACGCTGTTCGTCGTGAGCAACCTGCGGCGCTTTGCGCTGCCGCGCTTCGATGACGAGTTCCCCGACCTGAGCCGCATCATGCAGTCGCTCGAAAAACCCGAGATCGCCTACCTGTCGGGGCTGTTCCACGATATTGCGAAAGGCCGCGGCGGCGACCATTCGGAACTCGGCGCCGTCGACGCCGAGGCGTTTTGTCTCGAGCACGGCCTTTCGACCTACGATGCCCGCACGGTGGCGTGGCTCGTGCGACACCACCTTGCGCTGTCGACGACCGCGCAGAAAAAGGACATCGGCGATCCCGACGTCATCAACGAGTTTGCGAGGCTCGTCGGAGATCAGCGCCACCTCGATTATCTTTACATCCTGACCGTAGCGGACGTGCGCGGGACCAACCCGAAGCTGTGGAACTCCTGGAAAGAAACCCTGTTCCGCGATCTCTACTCGCTCACGTCCCGCGCCTTGCGGCGCGGCCTGGAGAACCCGATCGACCGGGATCAGCTGATAGCCGAAACTCAGCAGGACGCCATGCGGATACTCGAGGCCGGCGGCACCGCTGCCGCGAAGATCGAACGGGTCTGGAAGCTGTTCAACGAAGACTATTTCCTGCGTCACAAGAGCGAGGAAATCGCATGGCACACCGCCTGGCTGGCGGGGGCGGATACCGCATCGACGAGCGGACTCGTAACGATTCGGCGGCAGGTGGACGGCGACGGCGTCGAGGCCGTGCTGTACACACCGCGGACCCACCGCACGTTCGCCCATACCACTGCCCTGCTGGACGAACTCGGGATGACCATCGTCGATGCACGCATCTCGCCGCTGGACAACGGCTACAGTCTGGATACTTACGTGTTTATCGAGCGCGACAAGGCGAATCGCATCGACGAAGCCAGGCTCGACAAGATCCGGGTCGCGCTCGACCGGGTACTGAAGATGACCGATGAAGCCGTCGCGCCGGTGACCCGACGGACGCCGCGACAGGTGCGGATGTTCCCGACCAAGACCAGCGTAGACTTCAGCGATGACGCGCCGCGCGGGAAGACCGTGATGGAACTGGTCGCTCTGGACCGCCCGGGCCTGCTCGGGAAAGTAGGCCAGGTCTTCATCGACTGCGGCATCGACATCGATACCGCGAAGATTCTGACCATCGGCGAACGCGCCGAGGACGTATTTTATTTGAGTGACGAAGCCGGCCGGCCGCTCGACGAAGCGGCAAAGCAGCGGCTACGCGACTCGCTGATCGAATCAATGGGCTAGCAGAAGAACAACAGACCTATGCAAAACACGCAAGAGATGATCGAGACCGCCTTCGACAGCGGAATCCCGGACGACACGAGCGCACTCAAGGATGCAGTCGGCGAAGCATTGTCGCTGCTCGACAACGGCACGCTTCGTGTTGCCGAAAAACTGGACGGCGCGTGGCACGTACACCAGTGGCTGAAGAAAGCGGTCCTGCTCTCATTCCGCCTCAATGAGAATCGCGTCGTGGACGCGGGGCACACCCGATACTTCGACAAGGTACCGCTGAAGTATGCAGGCTACGACGATGCAGACTTCCGGCGCGACGGCGTCAGAGTCGTACCGGATGCGACCGTCCGCCGCGGAGCGTACGTTGCGGACGACGTCGTCCTGATGCCGAGCTACGTCAACATCGGCGCCTATATCGGCAGCGGCACGATGGTGGACACGTGGGCTACCGTCGGAAGCTGCGTCCAGATCGGCGCCAACGTGCATCTGTCCGGCGGCGTCGGCATTGGCGGCGTGCTGGAGCCGGTGCAGGCCGCGCCGACGATCATCGAGGACGACTGCTTCATCGGCGCCCGCTCCGAAATCGTCGAGGGCGTCATCGTCGAGGAAGGTTCGGTCGTGTCGATGGGCGTATACATTGGCCAGAGTACGCGGATCTACGATCGCGAGAGCGGCACGACGCACTACGGCCGCGTGCCGGCGGGCTCGGTCGTCGTTCCCGGAAGCCTGCCGTCGAACGACGGCCGCTACTCGCTGTACTGCGCCGTCATCGTGAAACGCGTGGACGCAAAGACGCGCGCGAAGACCGGCATCAACGAGTTGCTCAGAAACGCGGAGTGACCCCCCCATGCTTACCGTTTACGGCATCAAGAGCTGCGATACCTGCCGCAAGGCGCTCAAGTATCTCACCGCCAGGGGTATCGAACACCGCTTTCACGACGTTCGGGGCGACGGACTCGACATCCAGATGCTGGAGCGCTGGTCCGACCGCATAGCATGGGAGAAGCTCGTAAACCGTCAGAGCCTGACGTGGCGAAAGATCCCGGACGCCGATCGCAACGGCATGACCCGCAACAAGGCCTTTGCGACGATGATCGACCAGCCAACGCTGATGAAGCGACCGGTGTTCGAAGCCGAGCGCTTCTTCGCGGTTGGCTTTTCCGAACAGCGCTTCGCGGACTTCCTGAAGGGAAGACAACTCGTCAACTACTGATACCCGGTAGGCCGTGACCGCCGAATCGGTGGCGTCGAGGCTACTAGCCGATACGTCCGGTGATGTAGTCCTCGGTCAGCTTGTGCAGCGGGTTGGTGAATATCCGGTCGGTTTCCCCGACTTCGACAAGCTGCCCCTGATTCATGTACGCGACGCGATTGGATACCCTGGCAGCCTGCTGCATCGAGTGCGTCACGATCACGATTACATACTCGGCGGAAAGTTCGTCGATCAGGTCTTCGATCTTTGCCGTCGCAATCGGATCGAGCGCCGAGCAGGGCTCATCCATCAGTATCACCTCCGGATCGACGGCGATCGTTCGTGCTATGCACAAACGCTGCTGCTGGCCTCCTGACAGATCCGTCCCCGGCTCGTCCAGCCGCGCGCGCACTTCCTTCAGCAGGCCGACACGTTCGAGACTCGTGTGGACGATCTCGTCGAGTTCCGCACGGTCGCTTGCCAGCCCGTGAATGCGCGCGCCATACGCAACGTTGTCGTAGATGCTCTTTGGAAACGGATTCGGCTTCTGAAAAACCATACCGACACGTGCCCGCAGCGCGACCGGGTCAACCGATCCGGAGTAGATGTTCTGGCCGTCGAGGGTCACCTCGCCCGTAACCCGCGCGTCCTCGACGGCGTCATTCAGCCGATTGAGACAGCGCAACAGCGTGGTCTTGCCACAACCTGACGGACCGATCAGCGCGAGTACCTCTCCGTGCCCGATCTCGAAGCCAACGTCGCAGAGCGCGTGGATGTCTCCATACCACGCATTGAGGTCGCGAATCTGGATGCACGGATCGGGAGCCGAAGGATCGCCAACCGGAAACTCAGGCCCGCCGCCCGCGTCCGCGGCAACGTCGTTTGCTTTCGATGGGGTGCGCAAAGGTCGTCCTGTCCTGCTATTTCTCTACTTTCCGCCGGATGGCCGCCGCCAGCAGATTCATCGACAGCAGAAACCCGAGCAATACGAGAATCGCTGCGGACGTTCGCTCAGCGAACGCGCGTTCCGGACTGTCGGCCCAAAGATAGATCTGCACGGGCAAAGCCGTTGCCGGATCCGTTACGCCGCTCGGCACGTCAACGATAAACGCCACCATACCGATCATCAACAGAGGCGCCGTCTCACCGAACGCGCGGCTCAGGCCGATAATCGTTCCGGTCACGATGGCCGGCATTGCCTGCGGCAGGACATGGTGCGACACGACCTGCATTCTCGACGCACCAAGACCGAGGGACGCCTCGCGAATCGATGTCGGCACGGCACGGATAGCCGACCGTGACGAGATGACGATCACGGGCAGGGTCAGGAGCGCCAGCACCAGCCCGCCGACGAGAGGCGCCGACCGCGGCATGCCCAGCCAGTCGATCAGAACCACGAGCCCGAGGAGTCCGAAAACGATCGACGGTACCGCAGCCAGGTTGTTGATACTGAGCTCCAGAAGCCGGATCCAGGCGCGGCGCGGTGCGAACTCCTCGAGATACACGGCGGCGGCAACCCCAATCGGGAACGCTACCGCCAGCGTAATCAGCAGCATCAGTACCGAGCCCATCAGCGCCGCGCGAATTCCGGCCAGCTCCGGCTCGCGCGAATCGCCGTTGGTGAACAACGCCGTGTTGAAGGTCCGCTCGATAGCGCCCAGTTCGACGAGCCGGTCGATCCAGTCGATCTGCAGGTCACTCAACGGCCGCCTGTCGCTTGCAGCCGTTCGATCGAACTCTCCCTTGATTGCCATATCGACCTTTGCCGACGCGGGCACTCTCACCGACGCGTCCGAAACGACTCGTCCGGGAGACGATTCGACGTAGTCGCGCAGTACAAACGCGGCGTCGATGCTCACGAGTTGCCGCAGCTCGCGCCGCTCCGCACGGTCCGGGTCAATGGCAAGCAAGGCGGCAAGCGCATCGAGCACGGCGGCGTCGTAGTCCATGGCGCCGGAATCCGGCAAATCGCCGGCGGGCAGCATTGCAGGCACCGGCAGCGATATCCGCGTCTGCGTGAATGCCGAAGCCCCCTGCCTGAACAGGCTGCCGAGAATGACGAGAAGAAACAGAGCGGCGACGAGAACACTTGCGACGCACAAGCCCCTGAACGTCCTTTCCCGACGGTGGCGCCGCCGCAGCCGCGACTCCACTACCCTATTCATAACGCTCCCGGTAACGGCGCACGTATCCGAGCCCGACGACATTGAGCAGCATCGTGATAATGAACAGGACCAGACCGAGCGCGAAGGCGGCAAGCGTGCGCGCCGAGTCGAACTCCTGATCGCCGACCAGCAGCGTGGTGATCTGCACGGTTACCGTTGTGACGGACTCGAGCGGATTGAAGCTCAGGTTTGCCGCGAGACCCGCCGCCATGACGACGATCATCGTTTCGCCGATGGCCCGCGAAACCGCCAGCAGAATGCCGCCGACGATACCTGGCATCGCCGCCGGCAGCACGATATCCAGCGCAATCTCCGACCGGGTCGCTCCGAGCGCCTCGGCGCCCTCACGAATACTCGCCGGCACCGCCCGAATCGCCTCGTCCGACAGCGACGAAACCAGCGGAACGATCATGAAACCCATGACCAGTCCGGCTGCCAGCGCACTCTCGGCCGCCACGTTGAGACCGAGGGACTCGCCGATCGTGCGTATCCACGGGGCGACCATGAGCACGGCGAAGAAGCCGTACACCACCGTCGGAATGCCCGCCAGGATCTCGAGGACGGGTCGAGCAAGCGCGCGAACTCGCGTCGAGGCGTACTCGGCTGTGTACATCGCGCTCAGAATCCCGACCGGTATCGCCACGGCCATGGCGATCACGGCTATCAGCAGCGTACCGGACAAGAGCGGCAGCATGCCGAAACGACCGGCCGAGCCGATCTGATCGTCGCGGATCGCGGCCTGCGGCGACCAGGTCGTACCGAACAGGAATTCGCTCAGGGAAACGTCGCGGAAGAACCGCAGTGCCTCGAACGACACGGCCAGCAGGATCCCTACGGTCGTGAGCACGGCGACGCCCGATGCCGCGATGAGGAACCAGCGGATCGCGGTTTCGACCCGATTGCGAGCCCGAAACGCCGGATGAATGCTGCGCCACGCCGCTGCAACTCCGCCGGCGCCCAGGACGACCGCCAGACCCGACAGCAGCCAGCGGCTCGAGCGGCCGAGGCTTAAGTATTCGTCGGTAGCGGCCGCCAGCACCGGATCGGCGGGCACCGAGGCCGCGGACGCCGCATTGCGCACGGAGTTCAGAAACAAGTCGAGCTGCCCCGGCGAGAGAGCCTGCAGGTGGTCGGGCAGACCGTTTGCCAGCAGTGCCAACACGACGCGCTCCTCGAACGCTGCCCATAGCGTCAACACCATGAGAGGCGGCAGCACCGCACACAGCGCCGCGAAGTAGCCATAGTAGTCAGGGAGCGAATGCAGATTCCGGGCGGCACCGACGCCGCCGCCCAGCGCCTGGGCCCGGGAGCGGCCGAACAGGAACGCTCCGACGGCGAGGCCCGCCAGCAGCAACAGTATGCTCGTGAGGTCCATAACACGGCGCATCTTGCCGTGTGCCGCGATGCGCCGCCAGTCGAGGCAGCCGGCCGCGAGGCGGAGCGCTTACTTTCCGGCCAGCGGCAATACCTCGAGAGCCGACACCGCGGCTTCGCCGCTCTCGCGCTCGGCGGCCGGCAGGGGTATCAGGCCGCGATCGACGAGATAACCTTCTTCGCCGAGGGTGCGCTCGTGCGTCAGCTCGACGAGAAACCGTTCGAGGCCCGGAATCATGCCGACATGGGCTTTCTTGATATAGAAGTACAGCGGCCGGGAAATCGGATAGCGTCCGTCGGCAATCGCGTCGAATGTCGGCAGAACGCCGTCGATCGTCGCGGCCTTGACCTTGTCGAAGTTCTGGTCGAGAAAGCTGAAGCCGAAAATGCCGAACGCCCGCGGATTCGCTTCGAGCTTTTGCACGATCAGATTGTCGTTTTCGCCGGTCTGAACGAACGCACCGTCGTCGCGCAGCGTCTGGCAGATGCGCCGGTGGCGGTCCGGCTCCGCGGCCGCCAGTTCACGAACCCAATCGAACTGACGACAGCCGTCGGCCATCGCGAGTTCGACGAATTCGTCGCGCGTCCCGGACGTCGGCGGAGGACCGAGCACTTCGATGCGCTGATCCGGCAGGCCGGGCCTCACTTCGGACCACCGCTGGTAGGGGTTGGCGATCAGTTCGCCCGGAACGTCACCGGGCACATCGCGGGCAAGCGCGAGGTAGATATCGCGGCGCGTCAGCGCGACATCGGGCGCGGACAGGGCGTTGGCGAACACGATACCGTCGTAGCCAATCTTGACCTCGATAACCTCCGTGACGCCGTTCTGCGCGCAGGCCGACAACTCGGAGGCCTTGATCGCGCGCGACGAGTTGCTGATATCCGGGTAATCGACGCCGATGCCGTCGCAGAAGAGCCGAAAGCCGCCGCCCGAACCGGTCGACTCGACCTTCGGCGTGCGGAAGCTCGACGCCCGGCCGAAACGCTCGGCGACCACGGTCGCGAACGGGTAGACGGTCGACGAACCGACGATGTAGACGTAATCCCGGCCCGACTGCGCCAGCCCCGCCCGCGGCGCAAACGCGACGAGCGCGACGAACAACAGCAGGAAACGGGTATCGTTGTACATGAACTGGTAACGGCGAAAGCGGGGGTTATTGCGGAACCTAGCAACGATTTGTGATCGTATTGTTGCAGATAAGACGGGATAATGCCGGCGCTACAGACCACAGGACCCCCTTGGCATCCGGAATGACGACAATCGCAGACAAAGAAGCACCTACCGAAGACATTGCCCTGCTCGCCGAACTGATCCGGCGGCCTTCCGTCACCCCCGACGATGCCGGCTGTCAGACAGTGCTTGCCGAACGGCTCGAGGCACTCGGCTTCCGCATCGAACCCATGCGTTTCGGCGAGGTGGACAATCTCTGGGCGCGGCGCGGCACGGCAGGGCCCGTGCTGTGCTTTGCCGGACATACGGACGTCGTGCCGCCCGGCGACCTGTCAGCCTGGAACAGCGACCCGTTCGAACCCGTGCGACGCGACGGGCTGCTGTACGGCCGCGGTGCCGCCGACATGAAAACGAGCCTCGCGGCGATGCTGCTTGCGGTCGAGCAGTTCGTCACCGCGTTTCCCGATCACCCCGGGTCGATCGCATTCCTGATCACCAGCGACGAGGAAGGGCCCGCGCGCGACGGTACGCTGAAGGTCGTCGAGACGCTGGCCGCGCGTCGCGAGTCGATCGACTGGTGCGTCGTCGGCGAACCGTCGAGCCTCGAGCAGCTCGGCGACACGCTCAGGATCGGGCGGCGCGGTTCTCTGAGCGGCCTGCTTACCGTGCGCGGAATTCAGGGTCACGTCGCCTATCCGGATCTCGCGGACAATCCGATCCGGCGCTTCGCGCCGGTGCTGAATGCCCTCCACGACGTCGTATGGGATGACGGCAACGAGCACTTCCCGCCGACGAGCTTTCAGGTCGTACAGCTCGACGCCGGCATCGGCGCACCCAACGTGACGCCGGGCGAGCTGTTCGCACGATTCAATTTCCGCTACTCGACCGAATGGACTCACACTGCACTCCGACAGCGGGTCGGGACGCTCCTCGATTCCTTCGAACTCGACTACGAACTGCGCTGGCACCTGTCCGGGGAGCCTTTCCTGACGCGACCGGGCCGACTGATCGACGCGGTCACGCAAGCGGTTCACGAGACGGCCGGCCTGACGCCGGAACTGTCGACCGGCGGCGGCACTTCCGACGGTCGCTTCATTGCCCCGATGGGCGTTGACGTCGTCGAACTCGGCCCCGTCAACGCTTCCATCCACAAAGTCAACGAGCACGTCCGGATCGCCGACGTGCCGCTGCTGGTCGCGATGTATCGGCGAACGCTGGAGCTGTTGCTGGCGTAACCCGCGTAGAAGCGGTCGCCGGAGCGCGGGGGTCGCTTCCTAAGCGGCTGTCCGCCGCAGGTTGGCGTACAGCGCAAAGCCGCCGAGGCATAGCGTTGACACCAGTACCCAGGCGGGCATCGACAGACCCAGGAACTGCCAGTCGACGGTCGCGCACTCGCCGGATCCGCCGAATACCTTGGCGAGCGCTTCGCCAAAGGTATTGTTGTCGAGTATGTAGCCCAGTCCAGGACCGCAGGCCGGCACCTCGTCGGGAGGCAGGTTCTGCAGCCGCACGTGCCAGGCGGCTATTGCCGCGCCGGATGCCGCTACGAGTGCCAGCAGAAACCCATAGATCCGCCCGCCCAGGCGCCCGGGATTGTGCAGCGCCGCCGCGAGAAACACGAGACCGAGCACGATCACCGCAAGGCGCTGAAAAGAGCACAGCGGGCAGGGGTCGAGAAACAGCATGTGCTCGGCATACAGAGCGTATGCCATGAGGCCGGCGCAGGCGAGGAACCCGACCGAATTCAGGATGCGCGGGGAAAATGCGTTCATGCGGATTCAGACCCAGGCTCGAGACATGGTCTTAGTCAGCGGCGGGGTCGAAGTGTTCCAGCGTTTCGGTATGGCGGATGTCCCTGCCCTGCACCATGTAGATTACATATTCGCAGATATTCTTGGCGTGGTCACCGATTCGTTCGAGCGACCGGGCGGCCCAGGTTACGTTCATGAAACGGCGGATACTGCGCGGGTCCTCCATCATGAACGTGATGCACTGCCGGGTGATGGCGTCGTACTCCTCGTCGACCCGGTCGTCCTCCTTGACGACTTCCATTGCCGCATCCACGTCGAGACGGGCAAACGCGTTCATTGCGGAGCGCAGCATCTCCGCTACGTGATTGCCGAGATACTTGAGTTCACGGTAAGAATCCGACGGTCTGTCCATCGCCGCAAGCTGGCTTGCAAGGAAGCCGATCTTTTCCGCCTCATCGCCGATACGTTCGAGATCGGTGATGGTCTTGATGATCGCGACGATCAGCCGCAGGTCGCTGGCGGCGGGCGAGCGGGTCGCGAGGATTCGGCTACACTCCTCGTCGATGCCGACCTCGAGCTTGTTCACCTTGTAGTCGTCGTTGGCAACTTTGAGACCGAGCTCGCTGTCGCCGCTCACGATCGCGAGGATCGCGCGCGAGAGCTGTGCTTCCACCAGCCCGCCCATGGCGAGGACGTTGTTGCGCACGTCCTCAAGATCCTTATTGAACCGGCGGGAGATATGGTCGCCTAGCGTCGACGCCTGCATTGACTACCTCGCTGGAATCCTGTCCAAAGCCCTATTGTCGATACCTTGTATATACAAGGCGAGTACCCTGTCAAGGCGATTCGGCCGCCATCAGCGCGCGTCGTGGTCGCTTCGCCGTGACGGGGGCCGGCACATCAGGCGCGTGCACTGCGCGGCTCCTCCGCGTCCGGCGAAGCGACCACGACGCGCGCGCGCGGAAACTTGCAGCGAAACGTGCTGCCCTCGCCGACGACGCTGTCTATCGAAAGCTCGGCATCGTGCCGGCTGAGGATGTGCTTGACGATCGCAAGCCCCAGTCCGACGCCGCCGTCGTCGCGGCTGCGGCCGCGGTCGACGCGAAAGAAGCGCTCGGTAACACGGGGTATGTGCTCGGCCGCGATTCCTTCGCCAGTGTCCTCCACGGTCAGCGCCGCGGCGTTACCGCTGGCCTCCCAGCGGACGGTAATCACGCCATCCGCATCGGTGTGCCGTATCGCATTCGACACGAGGTTGGTGATGACCGATTCGATCTGCGTGACGTTGCCCCGGATCCTCAGGTCGGGATCGCTTTCGGTGCGGATCTCCGCCACGCCCTGCCGTGACGCGAACGCCTTGCGTGTGGCCGCGACCAGCGCGGCGACATCGACGAGGTTCGCCGTTCCCGCCCGCCCGGCGCTTTCGAGCCGCGACAACTCCAAAAGCTCGCTGATGATCATGTTCATGCGCCGCGCCTGCGACTGCATCTGCGTAATCGGAATGCGCCACTCCGACAGACCTTCTTCGTCGGCAAGGCTGTCGAGGTAGCCGGTGATTACGGTCAGCGGAGACCGCAATTCGTGCGACGCGTTGGCGACGAAATCACGGCGCATCTTGTTGAGACGCAGCCGCTCCGTGACATCGCGAAGAACGAGCATCTTCTGATCCACGCCGTAGGGCACGACACGGCAGTTCAACCAGTCGCCAACGCGCACGGGCGACGCGATGTCGATGGAGCGCTCCGAGTCTCCGGACCGCAGCAGCTCCGTCAGTTCCGGGTCGCGCAGAATGTTGTCCACGCGCTGGCCGCGGTCCTTCTTCGGCCTGAGCCCGGCAAGGAGCTTCGCCGCCTTGTTGCACATGACGATCTGGTTCTCATTGTCGATGACGACGGCACCGTCGGGCATCGCGTCGGTCGACTTGCGGATTTCCTTGAGAAGCTGGCGATAGCGCAGCTTGTGGCGCTGGCTGCGCTCGCTGTGGAACGCGAAGCGGGCAAAGATCTGCTCCCAGATGCCGTCGCCGAAGCGGAAGGCTTCGAAGTCCTGGGTCCTGAGCGCCCGGTCGAAGGCCAGCAGCTTGTAAACGTGCCAGCCGAGCGCGCCGAGCGCCGCGACCAGCAGACCGATCTCGGGACGGCCATAGATCCAGCCGATGGCGGTACCCGATGCCAGCAGCGCCCCCAGACCGCCGAGCAGCTTTCTCCACACGTGCGGCATTACGAACGAGCCCGGCGGATTCGCTTACGCGAGTTGTCAGTGCGGGTATCGGACATAGCGCTTCCCCTCACCGTTGGACGCCCGGACTCATTGTACCCGAGCGCGGCCGCAAGCTGTGTTGCTACGGGTTGCGGTTGGAGTACTAGCTGCCACGCGTCGAAAAGCGATACCCGGCACCGCGCACGGTCTGTATGTACTCGTCGGCGCCCGCCTCGGTCAGCGCTTTGCGCAGACGCCGCACGTGAACGTCGACCGTGCGCTCTTCGACGTAGACGTTCGCGCCCCACACCCGGTCAAGCAACTGCGTTCGGCTGTACACCCGGTCCGGGTGCGTCATCAGGAAGCGCAACAGGCGATATTCGGTTGGCCCCAGACGAACCTCGACATCGTCGGCCGTTACGCGGTGGCCGGCCGTATCGAGTTCCAGCACGCCGGCGCGAATCGTCTCACCGTCCGTGGTCTTCGCCCGGCGTAAAACGGCCTGGATGCGGGCGACCAGTTCCCGGGGCGAAAACGGTTTGGTAATGTAATCGTCGGCTCCGCCTTCGAGTCCGGCGACTTTGTCGTACTCGTCGGAGCGCGCCGTGAGCATGATGACGGCGAGGTCTTCATTGTCCTCGTCGCGCTTCAGCATCCTGGTCAGCTCCAGACCGCTCATGTCGGGCAGCATCCAGTCGACGAGCGCGAGGTCCGGACGCTCGTCGGCGAGCAACTGGCGCGCGCTGCGGCAGTCGCCGGCCTCGACGGTCTCATAGCCCGCCCGGACGAGATGAAACGCGATCATCTCGCGAATCGGGGCCTCGTCTTCGACGATGAGGATCTTACTTGCGGCCATGCTGTTACCTGTGAAGGTGTGAAAGCACCGGACGGTCGCCGCGGGGCTGCTGCGGCGAATTACATCAGCGGTATATTACAGGACGGTTAAGGTGATCGCAGAGCGGGCGGAACCGCAACTTCGAGTCGCAAATAGGTTGGCGCTACGGCGTCCGGGCTGATCGACGCCCCCCGCCGACTGGCGCTTGCCCCCAACCTGAGCAGGTCCGCCGCGCGCGGGTAGAGGCAGACCGGATCGAAGGACACGAACCCCTCGTTGGCAGCCGCAAGCTCCGGGTAGCGCTGCCAGCCGCCGCCGGGCGCGACGGTGTCCCCGGCGCCGAGCTCAGCGAGTTCGGGCACCCGGCTTTGCGCCTGCAGCCGCTCGTCGGTCAGCGGCTCCGGCAGATCGTCTGTGCCGCGGCGATACAGACCGAAGTAGACCTGACCCATGCGCGCATCCTGCGCGACGGCGGCGTGCCGCGCACCGGAGCCGGCAAAGGCCTGCGCCGCCAGGGCGGCAAGCGACGACACGGGGACGACCGGCAAATCCGCGGCGAAGGCAATCCCCTGCGCCAGCGACGCCGCGATGCGCATCCCAATGAAGGACCCGGGACCGTTTCCGAGCACGACCGCGTCGAGATCGGGGTAGTCGATACCGCCCTCGGCCATGAGTTCGCGCAGCATCGGAACCAGAATCTGCGTATGCTCCCGCTCCCGAACCTCGTGGCGTTCGATCACTGTATCGTCCAACCCAAGCGCGGCCGTGCAGGCCGTCGTCGAGGTGTCGAAAGCGAGAAGCTTCACGCGACCGCTCGCTTCCGCTTGCGGAAGAACGCCTCGACGTCGCCTGAGTCCGCGGTCGAGGGGATCGGCGCCAGTGCGTCGAGGAAGGTGCGCCCGTAGCGTTTCGCAGCGATGCGCGGATCGCCGATGACAATGACGCCGTAGTCGCTCTCGCTGCGCAGCAGTCTGCCCGCGCCCTGCTTGAGCGACAGCACCGCCTGCGGGATCTGATGCTCGAGGAAGCCATTGCCGCCGATCCGGCGAATGTACTCCAGGCGCGCCATCGTCATCGGGTCGCCCGGAGAGGCAAACGGCAGCTTGTCGATGACGACGAGCGTCAGCGCTTCGCCGCGCACGTCAACCCCCTCCCAAAAACTGCCGGTGCCGAGCAGCACGGCGTCGCCGGCTTCGCGGAACGAGCGGGTCAGATCGTCGCGTGGCGCCGTGCCCTGCACGAGCAATGGCCGCGATCGCAGCGCCGCCGGACGCTCCCCGAACCAGTCGCGGGCGCGGTGCAGCGCGCGATAGCTCGTGAACAGGAAGAACACTCCGCCGGCTGTCGCATCGAGAAGCGGCAAAACCTGAGTGAGCAACGCCTCGGTGTGGCGCCGGTCGTTGGGCGCCGGCAGGCCGGGCGGTAACCAGACGAGCGCGTTGCGATCGAGGCGAAACGGGCTTTCGAAGCGGAGACAACGAGCGTCGCCGATGCCGAGGCGGGACGTAAAATGCGAGAAATCGTCGCCGACTGCCAGCGTCGCCGACGTGAAGATCCACGCCTGGAAACCCGGGCTCATCAGTCCCGACAGTTTCTCCGACACGTCGAGCGGAGTGAGATTGAGTCGCACGCTCCGAGGGTTGACCTCGATCCAGCGCAGGCCGTCCCAGGACGTCTCGTCGACGAGGACTCCGAGCTTCTCCCCGCAGAGTACGAGTTGCCCGACCAGCGCCTCGATGACGTCCTCCGCTTGTGCAAGCTGACCCGCGCCCTCCGCGAGGTCGGCGATCGCCGCAAGCAGACCGCTTAACGGCTCGCGGAGCCCCGACGCGATCGCGTCCAGCTCATGCCGGCCTTCTTCTCTCGGCGCCGCGGCCCGGAGCACGCGGACGGCCGTCTCGAGGGCGTCGACGCGCCGGTTCAACTCTGCCTCGGCATACGACATCACCTGAACGCGGATCTCGCCGACCAGACGCTCGAGCTCCCGGCTGCCCACGGAGACTCCGAAAAACTGCACGGCCAGATCGGGAATCTGATGCGCCTCGTCGAGGATGACGGCGTCGGCGCCGGGCAGGAACTCGACGAAGCCTTCTTCCTTCATCGCGAGATCCGCAAGCAGCAGGTGATGATTGACGACGACGAGATCCGCCTCCTGGGCGGCGCGCCGGGCGTTGACGACGTGGCAGTCGTTATAGAAGGCGCATTTCTGCCCGAGACAGTTGTCCGCGGTCGACGTGACGAGAGGCCACACCGGCGCATCCTCCGCCACGGCGGTCAGCTCGGCCCGATCTCCCGTGGCGGTCCGGTGGCGCCACTCGTGGATAGCGGCCAGATCGTCCGTCAGCGCCGCCGCCGGTTCCGTCACCTGCTCGAGACGATGCAGGCACAGGTAATTCGCGCGGCCCTTCAGGAGCGCCGTGGTCACCGGGCGCCCGGCAGCGCGGGCTATCAGCGGCAGGTCGCGGTGGTAGAGCTGATCCTGCAGCGCCTTCGTGCCCGTCGATACGATCGTTTTCCTGCCAGACAGAAGCGCCGGCAACAGATAGGCGAAGGTCTTACCGGTACCCGTGCCCGCCTCGACGACGAGGATTTCGCGCGCCTCGATCGCTTCCGCGACTACGCTTGCCATCAACGCCTGGCCTTCCCGGGCCACGAATCCGGGCAGCGCCTCTTTGAACGGGCTGTCGGCGCCGAAGAAACGGTCTGGATCGATCACGTGCGAAAGGGTACACGCATCGCGTCGCTGGTGCCGGCTTCCGTTTTGTGCCGAACGGCGCGGTTTTTCGGGACAGCTTGCGGGCGTCGGCTAGACTGGCGAAACCCCGAGCAGGACGAGCACACCCGCCGCAATCGCTACTCCGAGCACGAAGTAAGCGACGGTCGGAGAGGCAAGCATCAATCCCAACAATGTGACGGCGGCCAGGCCGGCCAGCAGCGGACCCCATTTGCTTTTCAACCAGTTCCGGGGTGACCACGCTTTCGGTTTCCGCAAGCTCTCGGAACGCTGCTTCAGTACCGACTGCAGGGCTTCCTCCGAGATGCCGGCCTCCGTAGCCATCTCCCTGAGCTCTTCGAGCGAATAGCCGTCGTCCAGCTCTTTCTGCCGACGGTACTGCTCCGCCGCGGCCCGTTCGAGTATCCGACGGCCGCTGTCGGCGTCGAAACGCTCACGGCGTCCCGGCCCCTGGAAAAGCTCGCGTTCGGATTGTGGAAACATCGTCTGCCGGTCTCCTCGATGAGTGCCGCCCGTCTCGTCACGACCGGGCCGGCGCCGGTCACGACATTGTAGCCCAATTCGTCCCGACCGCCGGACCCGAAGGCATCAACTGCAAGTGAAGTCGCCGTCGTCGAGGGGCCGGCACGCGTCGCTCCAGCCGTAGCGCTGCCAGTACCCGACCAGACCGTGTTCTACCGCAAACGCCCGGAAATCGGGATGCTGGCGAACGCCGCGCATCACCGGCATCCACAGCGACCAGAGGTCGGGGGTGCGATCGAGTACCGCGAGTGCAAGCTCCGGCGCATCGAACCAGGCTGCCCATACCGCGATCCAATAGTCCGGCGCCTCTCTGCCTTCGTACGCCTGGCGCAACCACTCGCGGGCCTCCTCCGGGCGATCCAGATGGCGCTTCATGATCGCCAGCACGGACCGGTTGCCGGGCAGGTTGGCTTCCCTTTCGATCGCGCGATCGAGCCACTTGTTCAGAAGCTTGCGATCCTCGAGCGCCATGGCGACGACGAGACCTTCGTAGACCACGAAGTCGCCGTGCCCGCGCAGCGAGTAGCCGCGATCGAGTTCCCGAAGCGCGTCTTCGTTGCGGTCCAGACTCGCGTACAGATGGCCGTGAAACTTCGCGACGAACCCCCCCAGCGGCTCCCGCGGCAGGATTTCGTCAACGAAAGCCAGCGCGTCGGTGATCCGGCCGGTTTTCGTGAGAAGATCGACATGCGCGAGATCGACGTCGATATCGGTACCGGTCTCGACGGTCAGCAGAGCGGCCTGGGCATCGTTCCAGCGACCGAGGTCGCCGTAGAGAAGCGCGGCCTGGGCGGCGATGCCGGAGACTTCCGGCGCAAGCACAAGCGCCCGCTCGATAGCGGCGATCGCGGGTTCCTCCCACGCGATCAGGTCATTGAAATAGAACCGCCCCATACGATACGTCGAAGACAGCTTCGCCCAGGCGTAGGCGTAGTTCGGATCGATGCGGGTAGCGGCGCGGTACTGGCCGAGCACGTCGTGATAATTGTCGGCGTTCAGCTTGTGCCCCGCCTCGCGAGCCCGCATCACGGCCCGGTAGGCCTCGACGTTTCGCGTGCCGCCCGGCAGATGACTGTGACCGCTGACACCGAGGCTCAAGCTCAGCGCGCCCGCCACGGCATCAGCGATATCGCCCTGGACCTCGAAGATGTCCTCGATCGGCCGATCGAAGGTTTCCGCCCATACCTCGAACCCGGTCGCCGCCTCGACCAGCCTTGCCGAGACGCGGAAGCCGGCCGGCGACAGGCGGACGCTGCCTTCGAGGATGTGCCCGACGCCCAGGGCCCGGCCGATCGCCGGCAGATCGTCACCGCTGTCGCGAAACCGGAACGACGACGTCCGGCCGATCACCAGAAGATCCTCGACGCTGGCCAGGCGGCCGATGATTTCCTCGGCCAGCCCGTCCGCGAAGTAGGCCTGATCGCCGTTGGGGCTCAGGTCTTCGAAGGGCATGACCGCGACCGAGCCCGGCTCGGCCGCGATCGGCGGTGCCTCGTTGTCGAAGCTCAGCACGATCAGCGCGGCCACCAGCACGAGCATGACGCCGAAAGCGAAGTAGATCGTTTGCGGTCGCGACGAGGGCCGCGGGGCCCGTGGCTCCGTCGCGTTGACTGTCTCGATCAGCCGGAACCCGCGCTTCGGTATGGTTTCGATGAAGCGCGGCTCGCGCGCGGAGTCGCCGAGCGCCTTGCGAAGCTCCACAATGCACTGGGTCAGCGCGTCGTCGGTAACCGCGCCGCCCCGCCACACGGATTCGTGCAATTCGTCTCGCGTTACGACGTCGCCGCCCGCGGCGGCAAGCCGCTCCAGCACAGCCATGCCGCGGGGCGTGAGCTGGACGGACTCATCCGCACGCTCCAGGCGCCGGCGGGCGGGGCTGACCGTCCAGGGGCCCAGTTGAAAGTCGGTATCGCTCATCCTCGTGCTTGAGACCCGAAATCGCCGGTCAAATTCTAAGCGCCGGCACGTGGCCGGGTAAACGGTAAGCGCACGCGGCCGCCCGGCGTTGGCGGCGAACCGGAGGCAAATCGCTTCCACTGTGCCCTTAGCCGAAAAGCGTCACCGCAGCAATGGCTTGCGGCGAACCGGGCCGCGATCGGGTCCGCGATAGGTTCTTGTACGTAAAGCGGTTTTGGGACCCGTTTCACATAAGCACGGACGCCGGAACGGCATACTTCGCGGCATGTTCCGGGTACTCAAATCACTGGGCTCTTCCTCGCGGGCGCGCGGTAACGGCGTCGTGGGGCTGAGCCTGAACCGCACGCTTGCGGTCGCATCGCTGCCGCCGACTTCTGCCCCCGCGGGCGCCGCGGTACAGCTTACCGAACTGCCGACGGAAGTAAGCGGCCAGATTCGCGCCCTGTCGAAGATCGTCGCAGACTTCGGCGTCAAAGGGTGTACCGCATCGATAACCCTGTCGCCCGGCAGCTACGAGATGCTGCAGATCGAACGACCGACGGTACGGGACGAAGAACTCGTCGACGCCGCGCGCTGGCGGGTGGCAAGCATGCTGGACTATCCCGTCGAGGAAGCGATTATCCAGGTGTTCGACGCCCCGCAGCCCAGCGAACATCAGCGCGAACCCATGCTGAACGTCGTCGCCGCACCCGCACGAGCCGTTCGGGAGCTGGCCAACGTCGTCAGCAAGGCGGGCCTGACACCACGGAAGATTACGGTCGCGGAACTCGCCGTGCGGGATCTCGTGACCGCCTGCTATACGGCTGGCGGGCCGGTCATGACGGTGTTTCTCACCGGCAGGCAAGGCCTGATTCAGGCAACACTCGACGGTGAGATCTGCCTCACCCGCCGCCTCGGCTACGGACTCGGGAGCGTCAAGCCCGTCAGCATGCTGGAAACCGGTATCCAGAACACCCTGCCTCTGGAACTGCGGCGCACGATCGATTACTTCGACAGCCATTACTCGGTCGGCAATATCCGGAAAATCCTCGCCGGCCCCGCCGATGGCAACTTCATCGCTTTCATGCGGGAAGCAGGCGAGATGATCGGCTTGCCGGTAATGGCGCTCGAACCCGAGGTCGATCTGCTGCCGGCGGCCGGCAAGCCGGCGGAATACGGCATGCCTGAAGCCTATCTTGCACTCGGCGGCGCGTTGTCGTTGCGCGAATCCCGGTCGGATTCGCCAGCGACGTCGCGCATTGCGGTATGAGTCAGGAAATCAATCTGCTTGCCACCGCGCCGGGTCGGCCCTCGCCCCTGCCGTCCGCAATCCAGGTCGGAGTCGCGTTGCTGCTGACGGTCGTCATCGGCATCTGTGCCGGCTTCTGGCTCGAGTTCAGGCAGGACGGGTTCACGAAAACCACGCGTGAGCTCAATACCAGTATCGATGACCTGATCATCAATCTCGAAGAACGCAGCTACTTCCTCGCGGAGCGTGACGTCAACCCGTCGGTGCTCTCCGAACTAAAGCGCCTCGAAGGAGAAGCCGAGGACAAGTCGCGGGTTCTGAACCTCCTGAGCGGCCAGTCGGTGGGCAACACCGAAGGCTTCTCCGAATACCTCGCCGCCTTAGGGCGGAGACACCCGGACGGCCTTTGGCTGGACAGAATCCGGATCGGCGATGGCGGCGACCATCTCAGCCTGCGCGGCATGACTCTGAAGGCCGAGTTCGTGCCGCAATTCGTCCGGGCATTACAGGACGAGCCGGTCCTGACGGGAACGGGGTTCGCTACGTTCACCCTCGCGGGTGACGATGCCGGGCGGGAACCGATGCGATTCATCCTGTCTACCGGCTGCGACCCGGAAACGACAGGCGACGACGGGGAGCCCTGCCCGTCGCTCGTTGCCGCGGAGCCGGGGTCGTGATGGATCGGCTAACGACACTTGCGGCGTGGTTCGAACAGCGCCCGTCCCGTGAGCGCGTCGTGTTGGCGGCTTCCGCACTCATCGCGGTTCTGTTCCTGTTCGAGACCCTCTGGTGGGCGGCGAAACGCGAGCAACTCCAGCATTCGCGAACCGAGATCGAATCGCTCGAGGATCAGAAGTCCCTGCTGTCGAGCGAAGTCGCCGCGCTCGAGCAACGCGAATCACTGGATCCCGATTCCGCGCTGCGGCAACAGCTCGACGTCGTGCAGGAAAAGATTGCCGGTCTCGACGAGGAGCTCAGAGGACAGACCCTACAAATACTCACTCCCGAGCAAATGCCCGGGGTACTGCGCGATCTGATCGATGCCACGGAGCGGCTGCGCATCGTCGGCATTCGTTCCGAACCGCCCGAGCGTCTGGTAGAGAGCGTCGATGGCAATCAGACCATCCTGTACCGCCACGGTTTGGTACTCGAGCTCAAAGGCGATTATCTGGCGCTGCTGGATTGCGTTCGCGCACTCGAATCGCTTCCCTGGCGGTTCTATTGGCTCGGCATCGACGTCGACGCCGACGGCAGCGAAGCCGCCGATTTCCGGCTGCACGTTTACACCGTGAGTCTTCGCGAGGAGTGGATCCGTGTTTGACCGCGCCCGCCCACGGCTGGTCGCAATGTTGTGCGGCACGCTTTTTTCCGCGGGTCTGGCCGCGGACGATTTGCTGATCACCGATCCGACGGAACCCCCGCGCGACATGCGACCGATGTCCGCGAAGGTAGCGCACGGCCTGCTGTTGTATTCGACACAGGTCTCCGATTCGAAGCGCACCGCGGTCGTCAATCAACGCGTCGTCTCGGTGGGCAGCCGTGTCGCGGGTGCCGTTGTCACCGGAATCGAGCCGGGACGCGTAACCCTGCGCCGCGATTCCGTGACGATAGTACTCGAACTCTTCAATACGCCAGTCAGGCGCGATTCAAAGGATCGACTATGAACACCCGGCGCCTACTCGCCATCGCCCTGGCCGTCGCCAGCGTCGCCTGCAACGGCTGCGCCGTCATCGAAGAGTTCGATCGCGGCGAGCCGGAGCTCAAGCCGGTCTGGGACACCCTGCCGAGCACTCCGGAGACCCGGACGCCGCCGGCCGACGATCCCTCTGCCGCCGTCGCCCCCGTAGAAGCCGTGCCGGAACTCTATGACGTCGACGTACAGAACGCTCCGGCGCAAGTATTCTTCATGGGCCTGGTCAAGGACACGGACTACAACATGGTCGTCCATCCGGACGTGGACGGAACGATCAGTCTGACGCTGCGCAACGTGAGCATTCCGGAAGTCATGCGAACGACGCAGCGGGTGTTCGGCTATGAATACGAAGTAACCCGAAGCGGTTTCATCGTGATGCCCGCGAGGCTCGAGGCGCGGGTGTTCCACGTCAACTACCCGAACCTGCGCCGGCAAGGCGTCGCTCAGACCCGCGTCAGCTCCGGCGACGCAATGCGCCAGACCGACCCCACGAACGGCGGTGACGAGGGCGGCCCGACACCCGGCAGCCTGGTCAACACGATCGCCGAGACGGACTTCTGGAAGGAAATCGAACGCTCGCTCGAGAGCCTGCTCGGCGACGCCGAAGGCCGGGAAGTCGTGCTCAGCCCGCAGTCCAATCTGGTCGTCGTTCGGGCCCTGCCCTCCGAGCTGCGGGAAGTCGAGACTTTCCTGAGCCAGGTACAGGGCAACATGGTCCGACAGGTCATCATGGAAGCCAGGATCCTGGAGGTGGAGCTGTCGGACGATTTTCAGGCCGGCATCAACTGGGCCGCACTGGCCGAACCCGGATCCGACTCGTTTACCTTCGGTCAGACCGGCGGCGGTACCTTGCTGGGCGAAGGCGGCACGTCCGACATCGCCGGGCAAACGGGCGATCTCGATCCGAGCAATCCCGATCCGGTCAACGGCACGCTGACTTCGGCTTTCGGCGGCATGTTCACGATCGCGGCCAGCGCCGGCGACTTCACCGCCTTCATCGAACTCCTGAAGCTGCAGGGTGACGTACAGGTACTGTCGAGCCCGCGGGTTTCGACGGTGAACAACCAGAAGGCGGTCATCAAGGTCGGCAACGAAGAGTTCTTCGTTACCGACATTTCGACCACCACCATCGCCGGCGCGGGTGCCACGACGACTACGCCGGACATCACGCTGACGCCGTTTTTCTCGGGTATCGCGCTCGACGTCACGCCGCAGGTGAGCAGCGGCGGCGACGTGATTCTGCACATCCGTCCGGCGATCACCGAGGTCGTCGATCGCCGCAAGGAGATCATCGTCGCGGGATCCGATCAGTCTTTGCCGCTGGCGTTCTCGACGGTTCGCGAAACCGACAGCATCGTTCGCGCCCGAAGCGGACAGATCATCGTCATCGGCGGGCTGATGCAGGAAGCGGTGCGGACTTTCAGGGCCAGGACACCCTGGCTCGGCGACATCCCGGGCATCGGTCGCCTGTTCCAGCAAACCAGACGTGAGACCCGCAAGACCGAGCTGGTCATTCTGTTGCGGCCGGTCGTCGTCGAGAGCGACGCCACCTGGGACTACGCGCTGGGTAAGCTGTCTCCTGCCGCTTCGGACCGATGAGCGCACCCCGCGTACTGCGCGCCACCAAGCGACAGCGGCTTGGCGACCTGCTCATCGGCAACGGTGCGATCACCGAGGAGCAGCTCAGGCAGGCGATCGACAAGCAGATAGAGAGCGGTTGCCGGCTCGGCGAAGCCCTGAAGCAACTCAAGCTGGTCGACGAAGATCAGCTCATCGCCGCGATCTCGCAGCAGCTCGACGTGCCCCGCATCGAACTGGCCGACGTAGCCATAAAGCCGGAGCTTGCACACAAGTTGCCGGAGCTGGCGGCGCGCCGGCTGCGCGCACTCATCCTGTCCGAGCAGGTGGACGGCTATCTCGTGGCGATGGCCGATCCGACCGACTTGCTGGCGGAAGACGAACTGGAACGGCAATTGGGCCGCCCCGTCCATCCGGCAATCGTACGCGAACGCGACCTGCTGCGGGCGCTCGACCGCGTGTATCTGGGCGAAGCGCAGATCGCGGGTCTCGCCGAGGAACTTGGTCAGGAGATTGCCGAGTCGGCCTTCGAGGACGGCCACTGGAACGAAGCCGACAACTCGGACGCACTCGTCAGCCGACTGATCAACTCCCTGCTCGAAGAGGCGATGCGTGCCGAAGCGTCGGATATCCACATCGAACCCGGTGAGGACGTGCTGCGCATACGCTTTCGCGTCGATGGCGTGCTGCGCGAACAACCGGTTGGCCAGAAGCAGGTGGCTGCGGCGCTCGTATCGCGTCTCAAGCTATCGGCCGGACTCAACATCGCCGAGCGCCGTATTCCCCAGGACGGCCGTTTTCGGGTGACGGTGCGCAGCAGACTGGTTGACGTGCGCCTGTCGACGATGCCGACGCAGCACGGTGAATCGGTAGTCATGCGTCTGCTCGATCAGAGCGGCGGCCTGCTCGACCTGGCCGAACTCGGCCTGCCGGAAGAAATCCACGAGCGCGTCTCGGCGATCATCGAGCGCCCTAATGGCATGCTGCTCGTCACCGGCCCGACCGGCAGCGGTAAGAGCACGACGCTGTACGCCGCACTGAGCGCGCTGAACACCGCCGAACGCAAGATCATCACGATCGAAGACCCGGTTGAGTATCGGCTGCCGCGCGTCAACCAGGTACAGGTCCAGTCACAGATCGATCTCGATTTTTCGCGCGTGTTGCGCGCCGCCCTGCGCCAGGACCCCGACGTCATCCTCGTCGGTGAGATGCGCGACCGGGAGACCGTGGAAATCGGTCTGCGCGCTGCCATCACGGGGCACCTCGTGATGTCTACGCTGCACACCAACGATGCCCCCAGCACCGTCGTTCGGCTCCTGGACATGGGCGCACCCGGTTATCTGATCGCGAGTTCGTTGCAGGCGATCATTGCGCAGCGTCTCATCAGACGTCTGTGCGAGCACTGCCGTAAGCCTCACAAGCCCGATCCCGCGGAAAGGTTCTGGCTCGAAAACGCGATCGGTGCCGACGCCGCCGCAGAGGAGTACTACCAGGCGGTAGGCTGTAACCGCTGCAATCAAAGCGGATACGCCGGCCGCATTGGCATTTACTCGCTGCTCGAACTCAATGGCGAGCTTCGCGATGCGCTGCGCAGAGACGACGCCATTGCGTTTGTCGACAGCGTTACCAGCGTTCCGTCCTACGTACCGCTACACGTCGCTGCCGTGGACCACGCACGACGCGGCATCACGAGTCTCGCGGAAGTCCTGCGCGTGGTCGGTGGCAACGTCGCCAGCGCCGATGCTTGATCGGTACCCACGATGAAGTCCTTCGTTTACACAGCCCGTGACCGCGAGCGGAAGCTCACGCGCGGCGAGGTGGAGGGACGCAGCACCCAGGAAGTCGCCAACTATCTGTTCCGGCAAAGTCTGACACCCATCTCGATATCGGAGCGCCGCGCCGTCGTCGAGCGATTTGCAACGCTGCGCCGCCGCCTGGCGGGTGCACCGCAACTCGTCGATCTGATCTTCTTCTGCCATCAGATGTACTCGATCTGTAAGGGCGGCGTAGCGCTGCACCGCGGCATTCGCTCACTGGCACAAACCGTTCGCCACCCGCAGTTGCACAAAGTGCTGATCGACATGCGCCGTCAACTCGACGAAGGGCGCCCGCTGTCCGACTCGATGCAGTCACAGGACGGTGTCTTCACCCGTCTCATGGTCAACCTCGTCCGCGTTGGCGAAACGACCGGTCGGCTCGACCAGGCATTCGCCGAGCTGAAACGCAATCTCGAGCTCGAGCACGAAACCCGGCGAAGGCTCAAGGCCGCCATCCGCTACCCGGTGCTGGTCGTAAGCGCGATTGTGCTGGCAATCGCGGTCGTCATGGTGTTCGTCGTTCCGGCGTTCGCGGGCGTGTTCGCCAGTTTCGATGCCGAACTCCCGTGGATGACCCGCGTATTGATCGTCAGCTCGGAGTGGACACTCGCCTGGTGGCCGCTGCTGCTGACCGCCGCGTTGCTGGCCGCCGTGGGCATCCGGTCGTTCCTCAAAACCGACTACGGTGCGGAACTGTGGGGGCGCTGGTCGTTCAGGATTCCGCTGTTGGGCGAGATCCTGCTCAAAGTAACGCTCGCCCGCTTCTCGCGCACGATGGCGATGTGCCTGCGCTCCGGTATCGCTATCGACCAGGCCGTCGGTGCGGTTGCGGCCGCCAGCAGTAATCGTCACTTCGCCGTTCGTCTGACCGGCATGCGCGAGCGTATCGCACAAGGCGAGTCGTTGACCGCGGCCGCGCGATACGCCGCGCTGTTTACACCGCTTGCGATGCAGATGATCGCCACCGGCGAGGAAACCGGACGGCTGGACGAGATGCTGGACGAGGCAGGCGACTTCTACGAGCGCGAGGTCGACTATGACGTGGCGATGCTCGGGGAGTACACCGAACCTCTGCTGCTTGCCGTCGTCAGCGCTCTCGTGCTGATGCTGGCACTGGGAATATTTCTGCCGATGTGGGACCTGGCGGCGGTTGCGCTCCGCCGATGACCGGATCGACAGTCAACTCTGTGACCTGTTTCACCGAATTTTTGCTTATGACTGTGTGACTTATTTCACTGAATTTATTGAGGAAATTACATAAATTCTCACCTGCGTTAGCGGCAATGAGGCCGCGCCACGCCTCGGTTTCAGGAGTAGCAAACATGAAAAGTTCACGTCAGTCCGGTTTCACGCTAATCGAACTCGTTGTGGTCATCGTCATTCTCGGCATCCTTGCCGCAATTGCACTGCCACGGTTGATCTCGATGGAAAGTGAAGCACGTGCCGCCGTCGCCGACAGTCTCTACAACAGCATCCGTTCGTCATCGAACATGGTGTATGCGAAAGTGGCGTCGGCAGGCCAGCTCACGAATTCGTCGTACAACGTTCCCATCGCCGACGGTGTAAACGTCAACGCACGTTTCGGCTATCCGAACACCAACAGCAACGACAACATCGAGCGCCTGTTCGAGAACCTGTCCGACCGCGTCGTGGTCGGCGGCAATGGAACGACCAGGACCATTCTGGTCGACGGCATCCCGAACTGCGGCGTGAGCTATACCCGCGCGGCCAGCTCCGGCGACCGGCCGAACATTCAGCCGCTCAGAAACGGCTGCGACGACTAGTCGCGCCGTCCGCGCTTGCTCGCTGCCATCGCGGACGTGGGCCGCCGTTTGTTGCCATGTCTCGCCAGGCCGGCTTATCGCTGCTCGAGCTACTTGCGGTACTGGTCATCATCGGCATCGTGGCGGCCTTCGCTGCACCGTACATGGATCACGGCGACGGGATTCGCGAACTCGGCTTTGCAGAACGCGTACTGAGCGACTTGCGCATCGCGCAGCGCCGGGCCCATGCCGACGGCTGTCCGGTGCGGGTCACGGTCTCAGCGTCGCAATTCACGGTTGAACAGCGGAACGCGCTGTGCAGCGGCTCGTTCGACCGCGACGTCGCCCGCTCGGGCGAGGCCGGCGCCTGGCTCGGCGGTGCGCCGCCTGAGGGAATGGCGCTGGCGTCCTCGCCGGCGACATTCTATTTCGACCCGAGCGGCGCCGCCGTCGACAGCGTAGGCGGTTCAACCGTCGACGTCGCGATTACGGTCGGCTCGAGGCAAATCGACATCGTGGGTGCAACCGGTTATGCGGCCTTCTAAGTCGATAAAGACCGAGCGTGGATTCAGCCTGCTCGAGGTACTCGCATCCATCGTCGTGCTCGGCCTGGTCTTTGCCGGGTTCGTCTCGGTATACGCCACGGTACTCCGTCACAGCAGCGACGCGCAGTTGCAAAATCAGGCCACCGCCGTCGCGTCCGCGTATCTCGACGAAGTCCTGTCGCGGCCGTATCTCGACCCGGACACCGGGCTCGTTTGCGGCACACCGGAGGCCGCCCGCCCCGACTTCGACAACAGCTGTGACTACGACAACCTGAGCTCAAACGGCTGCACCAGCACCAGCAGCGCCTGTCCGACTCTGGGAGTTTGCGCCTGCGACGCCAGCGGCGCACCGGTGGACGGCCTGCGCGAATTCACGGTTACCGTTGACGTAGCGGCGAGTAATTTGTCCGGCGCCAGCGGCCTTGCCGTGGCGGTAACGGCGCGACACGCCGGGCTCGCCGGTGACGGCGTCATCCTCCGCGCGTACCGGACAGAGGACTGAGCCGTGACGACCCCGGCGTCCCGTCAACGGGGTTTCTCGGTGATCGAACTGATTGCCGCGCTTGCAGTCGCCGCCGTCATCACAACCGGGCTGCTGCTGTGGATGTCCCGGCCGCTCGCGGCCCTCAACGAGTCCCATCAGCGTGCGGCGGCCAGCGATCAGGCGGAACGGATCGTCGCGTGGCTGGCCGACGAGGTGCCCGAAGCCCTGCCGAACAGCGCTCGGGTGGCGTGCGGCGGACGTTGTCTCGAATTCATCCCGGTTGTGAGCTTTGGCGGCTATCGCGCGGCAGCGCCCGGCGACATTCTCGACCTGACCGCGGCGGACGATCAGTTCGACATTCTCAAAGCCTTGCCCGCGACGCCGCAAAGCGGCCTGCAGATCGTCATCAACAATCTGAACGCCCTGTCCGCCGGTAGCTTCAGTGCTTACAGCGCCGACCCGAACAACAATCGCAGCACGATCGTTGCCGGTACCAGCGTCACGCAGATTCGTATGGCGGCCAAACAGTTTCCGTCGCCCTCGCCGACCCAACGCTTCTACCTGGTCGGCTCGCCGGTCTCGTACCTGTGCCAACCGGCGGCTGGCGGCGGTACGATCCGACGTTACACCGGCTATGCAATTCAGTCGGCACAACCGACCAACGCGAATCTCGGCGATCTGCTCGCGGAGGGCATCGCCGACTGCCGATTCGGTCTGACCAGCCCCGACCTCGTGAGCGTGCGTCTGACGGCCGTGGACGGCACTATCGACCCGGTGAGTTTTCTTGCTCAGTTTCGCCTGCGGCATGAGCCGTGAGGGACATGCAATGAGAGACGCGCAATGAGCGGCAGGCCGAAGCATCCGCCGGGCATGCGGTCGCGCTCCGGCGGCATGATGCTGCTCACGGCGATCTTCATCATGGTCGTGTTGGGCCTGCTCGCCGCGTTCCTGACCGAAAGCCTGATCGGTCAGCATGCCCGCGGCAATCTGGCGCAGCTTGCTCGGCAGGCAGATTACGCGGCAGCCAGCGGCGTCGAATGGGGCCGCGACCGCGCGCTGCGCGGCGGCGTCTGCGGCGTCGGACAAATCCAGATTGCCGGGTTCACGGTTGCGGTGAGTTGCAGCGCGGAAACCGTCACCGAAGGAGCCGCCATATATCAGGTCTACGACATCGCCGCGGAAGCACGCCACGGCAGCTATGGCAACCTCGATTTCGCGCGCCGCAGCGCGCGGGGGCAGTACACGAACCGCTAGGGAGCCTCTGCATCGTATAAAGTCCTCTGCAGATTGGCCGATACCATGGCCATGTTGATCGTAAGCAGAAAAGACGCCGAGTCGATAGAAATCCGTCCTTGCGAGGGCATCGATCCGAAAACCACGCTTGCCGACCTGTTTGCGTCCGGGCCGATAGAAATCACGGTCTTCTCGACCTCGGGAAACCGGGTAAAGATGGGCGTGCAGGCACCCGAGCAACTCACCATCTGGCGCAAGGACGCGGCCGGGCGCTGATCGTCCGGCGCGCGCGAATACTGCGTCAGGTCTCTCCTGCCTGGTCCCTGCGCGGGCGCCAGATATCGGCATCAGCCGCCTCTCTGCGGGAACGGGCGCTGCCTGGGTCTGCAGCCTGCGCCTCGGGCGCCGGGGGGCTTTTGTCCGAAAGCTGTTCGAAGCGGTAAGCCTGCGTGACCGTCATATCCGCGTGTCCACTACCTTCGACTTCGACCCGCAACTTCCGCTTCTTGCCGGCTTTGAAAAGGCCCCGCCAAAAATCGCTTCCAAGCATAGCTGCACTCCACGTTATGTTCAGAGCTTGAGGCTCTTCGTCAATTCCATCGTGTTGTCGACCTGCCGCGTGACCTGCGAAAGCACACGGTGCCGCTCCGGTTCGCCGATGGACAACTCATTCAGACGTCCATCGCCCGCTTGTTCGGCGTCGCCCCGATGGATCGCGTCTACCATATCGACGGCCGAACCGACCAGCGCCGCGACCTGCCAACCGTCTCCCGAGTAGTCGTTGGCACCGTGCCGCTCCATCGCAACGACCAGGTCCTCCGGCAGACTCCAGGCACGGCCGATCATGCCGCCGACCTCGCACACGTCGGTGCCGCAATGCCGATGGAGCGTTTCACGCAGAGAGCAGTCCGCCGACGCTGCCTCGGCAATCGCCCGATCCGTCTCGGCGGGCAGGTTATCCGCAAGCCACAGCAGACCGAGGTTGTGCAGTAGTCCCGCCGTGCGCACGGTGTCCGCGTTTGGAACCCGTCCGGACTTCGCGCAGCGTCCGAGGCGTTCGGCGCTGTCGGCGACCAGAAACGTGTCGCACCAGAACCGTTCGAACTGGAAAGACGGGCAGCGGCGGGGATCGAACGGCGCTGTAACGGCCAGCGAAATGCTGACCTTTTTCACGAGTCCGAGACCGAGCTGCACGCAGGCACGCTCGAGGCTGTCGATACTGACGGCCGGAGCCGACCACGCCGAGTTTGCAAGCGATATCAGCCGCGCGGCGATACCCGGAAAGCGTTCGATGGTCCTGGCAAGCTCGGCGCTGTCGATATCGCCGTCGCCGAGCGCACCCAACAGATGAGGCAGCGAAGACGGCTGGGTCGGCAGCGGGTCGGCCCGGCCTATCTTCTTCGCCAGCCAGTTCAGATCGGCGTTCATCGGCATGCTCCTGTCACGGCGTGGAGACCCGGCCGCCGTCTTCCTGTCGTCCGGCCCCGGGCAAAAAGGAAGTATCCGCGAGCGCTTCGATCTCCTTCGCACTCACGGGTTTGCTGAAGTAAAAACCCTGGACTACGTCGCAACCCAGGCCCCTGAGATAAATCACCTGCTCCAGGTGCTCGACACCCTCGGCAACGACCTCGAGACTCATGGCGCGCCCCATCGCGATAATTGTAGCGATAATCGACGAGTTGTCCGAGTCGGCCAGCAAATCGTTGACGAAAACGCGATCTATCTTCAGCCGATGCAGCGGGAGGCGCCGAATCGAATCGAGGCACGAATAGCCGGTGCCGAAGTCGTCGATCGCCATCCGCACACCCAGCCGTTTCAACTGATCGAATGTCTCGGCCGCTTGCATATTGGTCTGAACGACGGTTTCCGTAACCTCCAGCTCGAGACGGCCTGGCTCGAGTCCCGTTTCGGCGAGGATGAGTTCTGTCGGTCGAAGGATCTTGCCGTCCTCGAAGTGCGACCCGGAGATGTTGACCGCAACGCTCAGCGGCGGCAGGCCCTTTCGCTCCCATTCCACGGCCTGATTGCACGCGGTCCGCAACACCCAGACGCCGAGGTCTTCGATCAGCCCGATCTTCTCGGCGACGTCGATAAACTCGCCCGGCGGTACCACTCCCCGCGTCGGATGACGCCAGCGGATCAGGGACTCCACCCCGATCATGCGCCCGCTTCCGAGCTCGATTTGCGGCTGGTACACCAACTCGAACTCGTCGTTGTCCAACGCGGCCCGCAGGGCCTGCTCGAGCGCGAGCCGCCGCTGCGCGGCAACCGTCATGTCCGCCGAATAAAAGGCGAATCGCTCGCTGCCCGACTGCTTCGCCGCGTACATGGCGCTGTCCGCGGATTGCATCAGAGCGTCGTGATCGCCGCCGTCGTCGGGAAAAAACGCGATGCCCACACTTGCTTCCGGGCGCATCGGACGCGCGGCGATCCGGGTCTCCGCGGTGACGGCATCGAGACACTTGCTGGCGATTTTCGCGGCGTCGTGCTCGCGCTCGATGTTCTCGGCCAGCACGCAGAACTCGTCACCGCCAATCCGCGCGGCAAAGTCCGTCTCGCGAATTGCTCCCCTGAGCCTCGTGCCCACCGTTTTGAGCATCTGATCGCCGGCGGCGTGCCCAAGACTGTCGTTGATGTACTTGAAGCCGTCGAGATCGAAGTACAGGATCGCGAATCGTTCTCCCCGGCGGTGGCTGCGCTTGATCGACTCCGCCACGCGCCGCTCGAACTCGGCGCGATTCGCAAGGCCGGTCAGGGTGTCCGTGTAGGCAAGCTCCCGGATGTGCTTCTCGGATTCTTTCAGCCGGGTAATGTCGCGGATGGTCAGCATGCAGTTTTCGCCGCCGTCGGCATCGCCAAGAGAGCGCAGCGTCATGAAGACGACAAACTCCGAGCCGTCGCGGCGCCTGCCGGAGATCTCACCTTCCCAGCCGCCGGCGCTCCCGGACTCGGAACCGGCGCCGAACTCCGGCATGCGCTCCGGCACTGCTTCGGCGAAGGTCTCATTGACGGCCAGTTGCGTGATCTCACCGAACGCCCGATTCATGGAAAGGATGCGCCAGTCGCGGTCCACCAGGGCGATGCCGTCGCTGATGCAGTCGACAATGTCGTCGGAGATCAACAGTTCCCGGCCGCGACGCGCCGCGGGCTGCGCAAGCAGGAGAAGTTTCTGGGGTTGCCCGCTGGCGCCCTCGCCAAAGGCGGCAAGCCCGGAGAGGTCGACGGGCAGCAGCGCACCGTCTGCCTGTTTCAGCAGGCCGCGCATCTTCTGGAACGCGCCGTTGACCGCAAGCCTCTTGATGCTTGCAACCGTGAGCCCATCCACCATGATGTCTTCCAGCGGCCGGCCCAGGAGTTCCGAACGGCTGTAACCGAGGAAACTCGCGGCGTTGGTGTTGACGTCCGTCAACAGACCGTCTGAATCGACCGAGAAGCGCAGACTGCCCATTGCGTCGAGTATCTGTGCGACCTGCCGGTTGTGGCGCCGCTCTTCTTCGTTACGCCGCTTTTCCTCGGAAAGGTTCTTCCACTCGACGACGCTGCCAAGAAGCTCGCCGCATTTCGAGCGAACGATGTGCACGATGAGCTGGAAAGACTCGCCGCCCAGCGTCATGACGCCGCTATGTTCGCCGTCGAGTCCCACAAGGAAGTCCCGGATAGCGTCGGGATCACTGTGAAAAAGGTCCATGCTGCTGCCCAGCAGCGCGTCGGCGCGGAAACCCGGAATCTCTTGCCGGATCGCCGGTTCCGCGGTCTCGAACATGCGCTGTGCCGTCCGGTTCAGGTAGACGATGTCGTTGTCTGCGTTCGCGACCATAACGTGCACGTTGACGGAGTCGAGGGCGGCGCGCAGTCGTTCGTATTCGAGCAACGCCCGGCCGTCCGCTTCACGTGACGCACGCATCCGGTCTCGCATCGACAGCACCGCGGCGTGCAGACCACTTGCCCGTGGCGTCGCTTCCGCATCATCGTCGAGTTTCCCGGCCGCGACCGAATCGATGATTGCCCTGAGCGTTTGCGGCGACGCACCCAGTTCGCGCCGCTCCTGCTGCCACTGCCGCAACAGCATCAGAACGATGGCGACAAGGGCCGCCAGGCCCGCCGCGGCAACGATCTCGAGCGCTTGCGGCGTCCGGCCGGACGGCTGTCGGGCTACGGCAAACGCCGCCATTGTGACGAGCGACAGAACGATCGCCAGTATCGCGTACGGCGCCAAACGCGATTTCACCGTCGAATGCTTCACAGCTCGTATACCCTGCACATGTCGAAGGTCACGACCTACATCCGGCCGACCGCAAGGCCGTTGATGGCAGCGGTCGGCCTTGCCGCACTGTCGACGACCGGCGTCGGGACGATCCGATACTGGTTGCGTCCCAGCTCCTTTGCCTCGTAGAGCGCGTCGTCAGCGGTCCTGAGGCCTGCATCGATAGAACATCCCCTTGGGTCCACAGCGACCACGCCCACGCTCACCGTCAATACGTCGGCAACGGTCGAGTTGCCGTGCGAAATCTGCAGCTTGCGGATCGCACGGCAGACGTTCTGCGCCAAGGTCGCTGCATCCTCGTTTGAATTGCTCGTCGTCGCGGCGACGAATTCTTCTCCGCCGTAACGCGCTATCAAATCGGTATCGCGGCAGAAGACCTTGCGCAGGGCCATCCCGATCTGAGCCAGCGCGGCATCGCCCGCCGCGTGTCCGTAGCTGTCGTTGAACTGCTTGAAACAGTCGACGTCGATCATGAACAGGCAGACGGTCGGCGCTTGCGACCGGTTGTCCGACCAACGATCGTCGAGCACATCCAGGAAATGCTGCCGATCCAGGACTTTCGTCAGGCCGTCGTGCGCTGCAAGATCCTCGAGCTTTCGGTTGATCGCGATCAGCTCGCGCTCGCGTTCGCGCAGACTGAGCTGAATCACCACGCTGTCGGTAACGTCCTTCTGAACGCCGATGTAGTGGGTGAGCTGGCCCTGTTCATCGAAAATCGGCGCTACGCTGAGCTGGTTCCAGAACAGTCGGCCGTCCTTTCTGTAGTTGCGGATCTGCACCGAGACGGAGCGTGCCTCGCGCATACCGGAGCGCAACGCTTCCAGCTGCGGCTGGTCGACGTCGTCGCCCTGGAGGAAGCGACAGTTGCGCCCCAGCACGTCTTCGCGCCGATAGCCCGTAACCGCTTCGAAGCCGCGGTTTACGTACACGAGCGGCATATCCGGGTGCCGGGCATCGGTAATGGTGATGCCTTCCGTAGAGGACTCAATGGCGCTCACCAGTAGTCGGGGTTCTATCTGCACGGTGCTCAACGTTTCTATCTACAACGATCTTCGGATCGGCCGCCAACGGCTTTTCTTTAACCCTCATGTAGCCACCATGGCGCGCGATTCGCCCCGTTTCCTCACTGTCGTATTCATATATGCCGCAGCCGCCATATTCGGAACGGGCCCAGACGTTGCGTCGCCGAGCCCCACCGCGACCAGCCGCTGCCCGTTCGGCCGCGACCCGACGAATGACTAAAGCCGCAACGGCAACCGCCGATAGCCGAACTTAGACGTTGCCTATCGCGTCATCGGGTAAGGACAGAAAAGACAATGAACAGGCGGTACCAGACTCCGACTCTTCGGCAACCAGTATCAAAACCCGTCAAGTCAGAAACCATCCGGTCGATTTCCGACACGCCCGTTTCTGTCAGAGCGGTTTCCGTCGAGTGGACGGTAGTTGACACCAAAGTGTGGGGGCTGACCCTGCCCGATACGGTAGTCGAACAGTGAAGCTCGCGGATTCCGACGAAACCGTGGGCCACGGCGAACCGTCCAGCCGTTCCGAACACATCGACCGCAGTGTGCTGGAGCGACTGCGCGATATCGGCAGCGCCAGCGGACGGAACGTACTCGCTTCCGCAATTGAGCTCTATCTCGAACAGACGCCGGCATTGCTCGAAGCGGCCCGCCACGCCGTCGCCGAATCTGACCCGGAACAGCTGTTTCGTGCAGCACATAACCTGAGGTCGGGCAGCGCCAACCTCGGCGCAGTTCGACTCGCCCGGACAGCCGCGGAACTCGAAGCGGCTGCCGACACGCGTCGATTCCCCGAGGCCGGCAACCTGCTCGCGTCGATCGAAGCCGCGATACCGGCGGTTTGCGCGGAGCTGGCAGCGCTGGCGGGCCCGGAAATGTCCTCGAAAGAGCCCGACGTAAATGCCGATCGCTCCGGTGCGGAGATTCTGCTCGTTGACGACGATCCGGGCTTTCGCCTGATCGCAAGCGAAGCGCTGCGGGATCACGGGTTCTCCGTCAGCGCAGCCGACAGCGCGACACAAGCGATGGAGCGGGTCGAAAAACAACGCCCCGACCTCGTCGTGATGGACGCAATCATGCCGGAGATGAACGGCTTCGACCTGTGCCGCCGAATGCTCGAACGCGACGCGGAGATTCCCGTGCTGATCGTAACCGCGCTCGACGACATCCACTCGGTTAATCAGGCCTTCGAAGCCGGCTCCAGCGGATTCACGGCAAAACCCGTCAACTTCCCGGTCCTGATCCAGCAAATACGCTTCGTGCTGCGCGCCAGCCATGCGGAGGCCGAGCTTCGTGAGCAGCGATGCCGGCTTGAGACGGCCCAGCGCCTCGGCCAGTTGGGCTATTGGCGCTGGTCGCTGAGCGAAAAGCGGTTCGAGATGTCCGGGATCCTGAAAGCCATGTTGTGCATCGAGGACGACGCAAGCATCGACGGCGCTGAAGCCATTTTCGAGATGGTCGTCGAGCCGGACCGGGAGCGGGTCAGAGAATCGCTGGCGGCCGCGCTTGACGGGGAACCGCAGGCGGCGGCCGAGTTCCAGGTTATGACGGCGTGCGGCGACGCTCTGGATGTTCGTCAGGTTCTGCAGGCACGGTACAAAGCCGGACAGGTCGATCACGTCTTTGGCACGATTCAGGACGTCAGCCGCGAACGGCAGGCTGAGGCGAAAATCCGCAAGCTTGCCTATTTCGACGAGCTGACGGGCCTGGCAAGCCGCACGTATTTCATGCAGGCGCTCGAGCAGACCATCAGATCCGTTCAACGAAGCAGCGAATGCTTCGCGGTGCTGTTCATCGATCTCGACGGCTTCAAGGACGTCAACGACAGTCTCGGCCACGACATCGGCGATGAGCTGCTGCGAATCGTCGCGAACCGATTGCGCGACGCGCTGCGCGAAGGCGATTTTGTCGCCCGCCTCGGCGGCGACGAATTCTGCGTAGTTGCGAGGAACGTCTCGGATCAGTACGGGATCGCACACGTCGCACAACGCTGTATCGATGAATCCGGCCAACCGGTGACGCTGCTGTCGCAACAGATCCTGCCGCGAATGAGCATCGGGATCGCGCAGTATCCGGACGACGGCCGCTCCGCTACTTCGCTCATCAAGGCAGCCGATAGCGCGATGTATGCCGCCAAGCACGCCGGCAAGAACGGCTATGCGTTCTACAGCCCCGAGATGACGCGTCAGGCCGAGCAGCGCCTCGCCCTGGAAAACGACATACGCTCCGCGCTCGACAGCGACCAGCTCGTTCTGAACTACCAGCCGCAGGTCTCGCTGGCGACGGGACGGGTCGTCGGTGTCGAAGCCTTGCTGCGCTGGAACCACCCGCAGCAAGGCACGATTCTGCCCGGCGAGTTCATTCCCATCGTCGAACGTATCGGCCTGATCGACAAACTCGGGGATTTTGTGATCGATCGGGCCTGCGCGCAGATACATCGCTGGCACGAAGACGGCGTCCGGCCGCTGAATGTATCGGTCAATGTTTCGCCGCTGCAGTTGCGCAGCAAGACCGTCGCGTTCGCGGTAGCCGGAGCGCTCGAGGAGTATGGCATCGATCCTAGCAGGCTGACCCTCGAGGTGACCGAAACGATCGACCAAAGCGACAGCGAGGCCCTCGCGGTGCTCGAGCGGCTGAACGAACTCGGCGTCACGATCGCGATCGACGACTTCGGTACTGGCTACTCCTCACTGGGCTCTCTGAAATACCTGCCGATTCAATGCCTCAAGATCGACCGTGTCTTCGTCCGCGACATGCTACGGGATGCGGACGACACGGTCCTGCTCGGCGCGATCGTTGGCCTGGCGCGCGCCCTGGAGCTGACGGTCGTCGTCGAGGGCGTCGATAGCTACGAACAGATCCAGGTCCTCGCCGGAATCGGCTGTGAGATCGCCCAGGGCTATTTCTTCAGCGCTCCGGTTACGGCGGACAAGGTGCCGAGGCTCCTCGACACCGTCTTCCTGCCGGTTGGCGACAGGGTCCACACGGCATGATGAGAGGCGCATGAACACGGCATCCGATCCGAAAATTGCAGTCGAGACGCGCCTGCCGAGCCTGCTCGGCGGCGACGACGACGTACCGGTGTTGCCCGCGGGTACGGACGAACTGTTGAGCCTGCTGCGCGATCCCGAGCTGTGCCTCGAGGAACTGGCCGAAGCACTAACGCGTTTTCCCTCGATCGTCGCGCGTCTCATGGCGCTTGCCAACTCGCCATGGTCCGCCCCACTCTCACCCGTAACGTCGCTGCCCCAGGCGACATCGAGACTGGGAATTGACGTGGTGCGCAGCGTCAGCATGGCGCTGACCGTCGCGGCACCCTTTCAACCGCATCGATGTCCGGAATTCGACGTGGAACGATTCTGGTGTTGCAGTCTGATGACGGCTGAGGCGGCATCGCATATCGCCAGAGTCACGACCGCCGGCAATGGCGCAGTCATGGCCGAGGCACGAACGGCCGGCCTGTTGCGCCACCTCGGCCTCCTCTGGATGGCGGACCGGCTGCCCGAAATCACCGGTGCCGCATTTCGCGCCACCGAAGCGACGATCGGCCTCAGCATGCATACCGCTTTGTGCAGTACCTGCGGCGTCGGTCATCGGACGGCCGCCGAGTATCTCGGCAAAAGCTGGAATCTGCCGGCGCGCGTCGTGGCTGCGATGGCAACACGCGGGAGTCGCGGCACGGCTGACGAAATCGCCGGACTCGCCGGCATGGTCGGCCTCGCCGACCGGATGGTGTCGGTTTTGTACCAGTATCCCGACGAGCCGTTCGACGCCCTCGCCTCGAAGCGCTTCGGAATTGACCTCGACACTGCAAAAACCGTGCATCCCTTGCTCGTGAAGCAGCTTCCCGGGATGCGGGAGCTGGCAAAGTCACTGTTTCGGGCCCGTAGATTGGGCAGGTCCTGAATTCATCGCGGACCAGTTATCGCCAACCCGCTGCCGTTGCGTTGGCTTACGGGCCCGGTGACACATAACTTGCAACGAGTGCACCAATCTGGTACTTGTACCGCGAATTCGCTGAAATCGCTTAAATGCACTCAATCAACGTTTTCGCGTATCGCAACGCGGTAAGCAATCCGGTCGAACTAACGGTACAGACACCGCCAGGGCGAGAGGCAAGCGGCTGATGGCGCCACCGACTCCTCCGTGCCCGGATCTGATCGGCGCCAGCGACTCGATGCAGGCGCTCAAAGACACGATCGACCGAGTCGCACCGTCGAATGCCAACGTGCTGATTCTCGGCGAGACGGGTACGGGCAAAGAACTCGTCGCCCGAAACATCCATCATCGATCCGGCAACCGGGACGGCCCCTTCGTGCCGCTCAACTGCTCGGCGATACCGGCGGATCTCCTCGAAAGCGAGCTGTTCGGACACCGGAAAGGAACGTTCACGGGCGCTGTCAGCGACCGGACCGGCCGCTTCGAACTGGCCGCGGGCGGGACTCTGTTTCTGGATGAAATCGGCGACATGCCGCTTGTCCTGCAGGTGAAGCTGCTGCGAGTCCTAGAGGAGCGGGTGATACAGCCCCTCGGCAGCGACGCGGCGATACCGATGTCGGCGCGGATCATCGCCGCAACTCACCGCGATCTGGAGCAACTGGTCGAAGACGGCAGTTTCCGGGAAGACCTCTACTACCGGCTGAACGTGGTGCCCATCCGGGTGCCGCCGCTCAGGGCGCGACGCGAAGACATTCCGTTGCTTCTGGATGCCATCGCGACTCGTGTCCGCGAACGCAATGGCGTCTCGATTGGTTTCTCGGACGACGCCGTCGACCATCTCAAGCGCTACGACTGGCCTGGCAACGTCAGGCAGCTGGCCAATCTCGTCGAGCGGCTGGCCGTGCTGCACCCGAACGGTCACGTCGACGCACCGGACCTGCCGCCTCGCATCAGCACACCTGACGCTGGTGAGCCTCTCTCCACCGCGGACGACCAGGCGCTCCGGGAGCCCGCCAGCGATCCCCTGATCGATGTCGGTGGCGACGCAAGCTTCGACCTGAAGGAGCACTTGAGGACGACCGAATCGGAACTGATCCGCGAGGCGTTGATCGCGTCCAACGGCGTAGTGGCCAAGGCCGCGGAGATGCTGCAGGTCCGCCGCACGACGCTGGCGGAGAAGGTCAAACGACTTGGCCTCGAAGTGGTGCTAAAATAGTATTTACTGAAACCGATTACAGTCGAAAATTTTGCCGCGTAACGCCGTCTCCAAGCGCAAGCCGTACCTGACGCCGCACGAAGTCGCCGAATTGCTGATGGTCTCACCGACCACGGTGCGGCAATGGGCGAGTCAGGGAAAGCTGAACTCGGCCCTCACGCCCGGCGGCCACCGGCGGTTCCTGCGTGCGGACGTAGAGCGCTTTTCCCGCCAAAACAACCTTACCCTCCCGTTGCTCGACAACGACTCGACCAGAATCCTGATCGTCGACGACGACGACGAGGTGAGCCGCTTGCTGACCCGCCTGCTGACCTACTCGAGTTCCCCGGTAGAGTCGATGACGGCCAGCTCGGGTTTCGAGGCCGGCCGCTTGTTGTTGAGCTTCGAGCCGCACGTCGTGCTGCTGGATCTGATGATGCCGGGCGTGGACGGCTTCGACGTCTGCCGGGAAATCAAACGCAATCCGGAAACGCGCGCGATACGCGTGGTTGCGATGACCGGTTATTACGGCGATGAAAACGTCGCGGGAATCCTCGACGCCGGGGCCGAGGTCTGTCTGTCGAAGCCGTTCAAGCTGAAGGCGCTGTTGGGCGCGATTGGCCTGGAACCCGCTGCAAGCCGGCTCTAGGACCGCATTCAGCCCGCGGCACGGGCAACTGCGAGGGATTCCGACAAACGAACGGCGTCCGCCTCGATCGCCGGCAGATAAAACCCGATAGACGTGCCGGCTCCGAACTCGCTCACCGCCTTGACGAAGCCGCCTGATTGAACGGCGAAACCGTAAACGGTGGAAAGGCCGAGTCCGCTGCCCTCACCGATCTCCTTCGTCGTGAAGAACGGCTCGAATATGTGCTTGAGTGCCTTTTCCGATATTCCATGACCGGTATCGGTGACGAGCAGCTCCGCGAAATCGCCCTTCCGTGCATCCCGGAAGCCTTCGATGTCCGGGTCGTCAACAGTAACCTTGCGGCAGGAGATCGTCAGGATTCCACCGCCGGGCATCGCGTCGCGGGCGTTTACCGCGAGATTCAGCAAGGCATTCTCGACCTGGGCGGGGTCCGCTTTCGCAACCGCGGCCGGTCCGTCCAGATTGCAGACGATTTCGATGTTTTTCGGGAACGCGCCGCGCAACAGCTCCACCATATCCCTGACGATGTCGCCTACTTCGATGCGCTGCGGCGACAAACGTTGCCGGCGGGCAAAGGCAAGCAGGCGCTGAACGAGGTCAGCCCCGCGGCTCGACGCGTTCATGATGGCCTCGATCTGTGACTTCCCGGATTCCGTCTCGATTTCGAGCAACTGCGCGTTTCCGTAAATCACTTGCAGCAGATTGTTGAAGTCGTGAGCGATACCGCCGGTGAGTTGTCCCAGTGACTTGAGCTTCTGTGCCTGCTCGAGCTGCGACTCGACGTCGCGCAGCCCCGTCCGATCCTCGATCGAGTATACGAAGCCGTCGACGTGCCCGCTCGAATCCCGCAGCTCGGTTACCTGACGGCGAACGTAGCGAATGTCGCCTTTCCGCGTGCGCAACTGCTCCAGCTCTTCGCCGTCCTCCTCGGGTTCGCCGGCAATGCGCGCGGCAAACTTGCGTCGCGCCGCCGGCAGATGATTGGACGGCACAAACGTTCGAAACCAGTCGGCACCCATCATCTCGTTTGCCTCGCAATCGAGCAATCGGCAGGCGGAGTCGTTCATCAGGCCGATTCTGCCCTCGCAGTCGAGCAGGATGATTGCCGCCGTCGAGACTTCGAGGTAGGCCGCCGCCTTCGCGGCAACCTCCCGGGTAGCCGACTCCGCCTCGATGCGATCGCTGATATCGAGAAACGTAACGACCGCGCCGGCCAGTTCGCCGTCCCGGCGCGTCGGGCGAATCCAGAGCTCCACCGGAGTCGAACGGCCGTCGTGCCGCCACAACATCGCTTCCTTAACGTGAACCGGCGCGCCGTCCCGAATGGCGGACTCGAGATTCAGACCGTCGCCGGAGACCGTCTGCCGCTCGCTGGTCAGGTGAAACGGCAGATCCCGGCCGGCGGTACCCAGGAGTTCCGCATCTCCCTCGCAACCCAGGAGTTCGAGGGACGCGCGATTGCAGAACTCGCATACTCCGGCCTGATTGAAGCCGATGATGGCTTCTGCCGTCGAGTCCATCAACAACTGGATGCGCGCATTGCTCTCGTCCAGCCTCCGTGTGCGACGTTCCACGAGAGTCTCGAGCTGTCGCTCCTGGTTTTGCAGCTTGATCTCCGTTTGCCGATGCGCTTCGATCTCGCGCTGCAGCGATACGTTCAGTGCTTCGGCGTGCTGCTTCTCCGCCAGAAGAGCGGCCTCGGCCCTGCGACGATCGGAGACATCCAGCAGCAGGCCGCTGATCCTCGTAACCCTTCCGCGGGAATCGCGGTCGAATCGCACCTGAAGCTGCAGATGCCTTTCCCGGCCCCGGTCATCCGTCACACGGGCGCTGATCTCGACGAATTCGTCCCAGAACCGGGCGGACCGGTAAGCCGCGTCAACCGCCTCGACGTCGTCCGGATGGATATAGCCGAGAATCTGGCTATAGCTAAGGAAAACCCTGTCACGCCGCTCGCCGAACAGATTCAGTTGACGGTCGTCCACGACATAGGCACCGACGCGGTCGTCCCAGAAGAAGGTATTTGCGCGCGCCGCCCGCAGCGCAAGCCAATACTGATTGCCGTCGTACAAGCGGTCGAAGTCGACCAGAACCCGCTCGAACAGATCGTTTGAGAATGCCACCGCGATGGCAATAGCCGACAACAGCGTCGCGAACGGCAGCAGCGAGAACCTTGGCAGCGGAGCAAGCGTTATAACAAAACCGACGTTCGCGAGCAGCGGCAGCAACAGTGCCAATGCCAGCGTTACGCGCTTCGCCCGGGATAGCTCGTTGTTCGACGCGATCACCAGCAGCATGCACACGACGCCGAACAGCGCCATGGCGAAAACGTAGGTGTAGAAAACCCAGAATGCAGGACCGTTGAGCGTTTCCAGCCAAATCCACGATTCGGCGCCGATCAGACCGGACTCCCGCCAGAACCAGCCGTGTCGGTCGTTGGTCCAGATCAGCGGCTGAATCGCCATCGGCACGACCAGCAATACAGACGCCCAGAACGGTGAGGCAACCCTGCGGAAACCGCAGGCGCGAACCGAGAAGATCAGCCAGGCAACGACCGCCAGGCTGATCAGCGGATACTTTGCGGCCGACCAGAAGAGCTTCCATTCGAGGCTGAGCGAATACACCTGCAGCAGATAGGCAGCGGACCAACACGCGGCCAGCAGAACGATGGCAACGCGCAGACGACTGCCGATACGGGCGCTATCGTCCTCGTCCAGACTCCGCAGAAACACGAGAACTGCGGCGAGAGTGGCCGCAGCAAGCAGTTGATACTCGAGCTGCTCGAACACTATCAGAAACCCGTAGCGGCACCGGGTCGTCGAGGAACAGCCGCTGGGTTCGATCCGGCTTGCTTCACGAAACCTCGCGTTTGGGTATCGTGTTCTCAGTCAGCCACGCGATAGCATCCGGTCGCGAATAGAACACGCGTATTTCCCGCGGCATGTTTTCGGCCAGCGTCGCGTACATGCGGCCCATGCCGAAATCGGCTTCATCCGCAACCAGGATGGCGGTACGGCCGCCGCGCATGCGTTCCCAGATCGCCTCGGACCCTTCTACGGCGAACTTCATGCCGGTCCAGTCCATCGACGTGGCGACGTCTCCTTCGGTTACGTCCCACAGACACGGCAGTTTCGGGTGAACGCCCATCGAAACGTAGAGCCGGCGCTGGGCACTCACGACCTCGGCCGCAGTCATCGCTCCGAAGAGCTTCTGCACGGCGATGCCGACTTCGGCATCGATATAGGTCCTGATAGTCACGCTCTATAATCAGCCCTACACGGCATATGGGACGATCGTCTCACCTTTCGGTGCAAGTATCCAGTCCCGCGACTAAAGTTTCTTTTCGCTCGCGTGGCTCAGGTGTCTATATCGCCGGCCAGCGCCGCAAGTACGCGGGAAGCCTTGCGGGTATCGGGTACGACCGGTTATTGGGGCCGAAGTTGCCAACCAGGCGCCACTTTTGGTCAAAAATTGCTGGCTTCCCCGAACCACGGTCCCGGATCGGCCGATGCTCCCGTAACAGCGGCGCTGACAAGCGGTTTTGGCGTTGGGCAAGCGAAACGGGACGTCGAACGAGGAGCTAAAGTCGATCGGCAGTCGGCCGATAAGCACGGGCAGAGCGGAGCGGATCCGGCGCGGCGTGCCGCGGAACCGCGGAGGGACATGGGAATTGCGACACCTCAATCCGGCAGGGAAGATAACCTTTGAGCGCCAAACGTAGTACGGAAACAATCGATCCCCTGTCGCTTGCCGACGGAGCGCTCGATACCCTTGGCTGTGTCTTTCAGACGTTGAGCCGCGAGTCTTTCGCGCTCGATACCGAAGTCAACGTTCACGAGTTCTCCGAGAACTGCCTCGAGATCGCCCGCCACGTCGAGAACGGAGCGGCGGCGCCCAACATTGACATCGAGGAGTGCGAAACCGGTAGCCGCGAGTGGGGCAAGGTCCGCCGCTTCTTCGTCGACCGGCGCAAACAGGAGAAGTCTTATGTTGCCGGCCGTCTGAACGACTATCGGAGCATCGTAGAGCAGTTCATGCTGGGCTTGCGGGACATCTGCGACAGCAGCGATGCTACCGAACGGACCGTCAACCAGAGCCTCGAATCGATAGAAAATGCGATCAGTATCGGCAGTCTGCCGGACGTCAGGCGCGTGCTGGCCGCGGCGGTAGATGACGTGAGCGAAGCGTTCGATCGTCAGAAGCACGAGTACGAGCAGCAGATCGCCGGGCTCAACGAGCGCATGAGCACGCTGCGCGAAGATCTTGTCGCTGCCAGAGAAGAAATGCAGCTCGACGCCCTGACGAACGTCTACAATCGTCGGGCTTTCGACTCCGCGATTCAGCGCCACATCAGTACACGGATCATATTGCCGCAGCCCATCAGCGTCGTCATGATCGATGTGGACAACTTCAAGTCGATCAACGATTCGTACGGTCACACCACCGGCGATGCCCTGCTGCGGTTTGTCGCGGACTGCCTGACGCGCTCGTTCGTGCGGAAGAACGATCTCATTGCCCGGTACGGCGGTGACGAGTTCGTCGTGATCCTCCCGGACACGACCGCGCACAACTCGGCGACGTCGATCCGCCGCTTTCTCGAGAGCGTTCAGAGCACGCCCTTCAATGCCGAAACAGACGAACCCGGAGCGGATGACGACGGACTCGTCGTCAGTTGCTCCGCCGGCTGCACCGAAGTACATGAGGACGACACCGTGGAGTCGCTGGTCGGCCGCGCCGACGGAGCGCTGTATCGCGCCAAGGAGTCGGGACGCAACTGCTTCCGGATCGACTGATTCGTCTGGTTTGATGCGCGAGGATTCTGGTTGATGCGCAAGCATTCTGGTTGATGCGCAAGCATTCTGGTTGATGCGCATGGATAGCGGGTGGGCGATGCTGGTTTGCGGGATGGCTCCCTGCGGTCCGCTTTATTCCCGCAAACCAGCATCGCCCACCCGCTATCCCTCGACATTCGCGCGCCCGCTGCCCCGAACATTCGAGAATTCGCGAGTCCGGCTTCCACTCCAGTCAGCCGCCGTAGCAAGCCGGCCTTGTCGTCCGGATGGTCTGTGGCGGGAATAAAGCGGACCGCAGATTCTATGTTGTGACGTCAAGCTGGACGATGGGGGCGCAACTCGGACTGATCCCGCAGGAGTGCGAAGGCCAGCCTTGCGAGTTTACGCGACAACGCCAC
>JANQGQ010000019.1 GCA_028277185.1 Woeseiaceae bacterium | reverse complement strand
CTTGCCGGCGAGGGACTTGTCAGTTTCAGGGAAGTGCCGCAGGAGGGCCGCCCGGATCGGAAGGTATACGAGATCACCGAAGCCGGCCGCCGGAAACTGCTGGAGTCGCTGGGCGATCCCGATCCCAGCCACAAAGTCCGCTCCGAGTTCCTCGCGACCATGTGCTTCTCGCACCTGATGACGCGCGAACAGATCGAGACGGTCCTCGACAACAGGCGGGTCGAGATCCGCCGCTACCTCGACCTGTTCGACGAACTCGAGCAAGGCGATTGCAGCGACTGGACCCCGGGACACCAGTTCGTGCTGGGTTTCGGCAAGGCGATGATCAGGGCCAAACTCGAATACATCGAGGCAAACGCCGAACTTTTGTTTGAAATGACCCGTAGCGAAGACCGGGACGAAATCGAAACATCCGTCGAACGCCGCAAGGCAGAGGCCCGCTGATGGACAAACCGAACAGACTGTTGTCGAAACGACCCTGGCTCCTGTCCGCGGGAATCGTGCTGGCCGTCGTCGCGTGGCTTGCGTCGGGGCTGATCGCGCCTTCGGGTGAATCGAGCGAGGCAGAGGACGCCTCCACGACGGCGGCCGCCGATCAGCCGCCCAGCAGCGTGCGCGTGCGCAGCCAGTCAGCCGAAGAAGTAAGACGTTACATCGTCGTCAACGGCAACACGGCACCCGCGCGTACGGTCACTCTGGCAGCGGAAACCGACGGACGCGTCGAAAGTCTCGGACTCGAGCGCGGCAGCAACGGCAACGAAGGGACGCTCGTCGTTCATCTGGACGACCGGGACCGTCAGGCGCGGATCGCGGAGGCAGAGGCCGTGCTCAGTCAGCGGCTGGCAGAGTACGAGGCCCGGGAGAAACTCAAGTCCTCCTCCTACGTATCGGACGCACAGCTCAAGGAGGCGCGCGCGCTGCTCGAGTCCGCCCGCGCTGAACTCGTCCGGGCGGAACTCGATCTCGAATACGCCCGTATCGTGGCGCCCTTCGACGGCGCGCTGCTCGACCGGGACGTCGAGGTCGGTGATTTCGTGAGTCGCGGCGATCCCGTCGCCACGTGGGTGGACAATCGTCGCATCGTCGTCACGGCGAACCTGTCGGAGCACGACGCGGGCTACGTCACCGCCGGCCAGGCCGCCGAGGCGCGCCTCGCTACCGGGGAAACCGTGCGCGGCAACATCCGCTTCGTCGCGCCCGTTGCCGACACGGGGACGCGAACTTTCGTCGTCGAACTCGAGGTCGACAACGGCGACGGCGGGCTGCGCGCCGGCGGCACGGCCGAACTCCGCATTCCTGCCGAATCGGTGCTCGCACACCGCATTGCCCCGTCGCTGCTGACGCTGGACGACGCCGGCAACGTGGGCGTGAAGATCGTTACCGCCGACGACAAAGTCCGCTTCGTCGTCGCCGACATCGCCATGTCCGACGCGGACGGCGTATGGCTGACCGGTCTGCCGGGCGAGGCGACGATCATCACCGTAGGACAGGGCTACGTGGCGGACGGATCGGTCGTCAAGGCCGTTCCCGAGTCCGACGTCGATACCGCGGTTGCCGTCAAGGGCGACGAGGAGCGCGAGGAGTGAACCCGATCAACGCGGCGATGTCGCGTTCGCGTACCGTGCTTCTCACGCTTGCCACGGTGCTCGTCGCCGGGCTGATCGCGTATCTCACGATCCCTAAGGAAGCGGAACCGGACATCGAGATCCCGTTCATCTACGTGAGCATGGTTCACGAGGGCATCTCGCCCGAGGATTCCGAGCGGCTCCTCGTGCGCCCCGTGGAGCAGGAGCTCCGGAGTATCGAGGGCGTCAAGGAGATGACCGCGAACGCCTATGAGGGCGGTGCCAACGTGCAGCTCGAGTTCATCGCGGGGATCGATACGAACCAGGCGCTGCAGGACGTCCGCGCCAAGGTCGATCTGGCCAAGGCGAAGCTCCCCGGCGAGACCGAGGAGCCGACCGTCAACGAGGTCAAGTTCAGCCGCTTCGACCCGATGCTCGTGCTGAACATCGCCGGCAGCGTGTCGGAGCGCGCCCTGACGACCATCGCCAAGGATCTGGAGGAGAAGATCGAAGCGATCCCCGGCGTTCTCGAGGTGAACCTCGTTGGGGTTCGCGAAGAGCTCATGGAAGTCATCGTGGATCCGCTTGCGATGGAGAGCTATGGGCTCGATCAGGCCCAGATCATCAACTTCGTAAGCCGCAACAACCGGCTGGTCGCGGCGGGCGCACTGCAGACCGCCGAGGGCCGCTTCCCGGTCAAGGTGCCCGGGGTCTTCGAGTCCGCGGAAGACGTGCTCGAAATGCCGATCAAGGCTTCAGGCGACCGGATCGTGCATTTCCAGGACATCGCCGAAGTCCGCCGGACTTACAAAGATGCCGAGAGCTACGCGCGCCTGAACGGCGAGCCCGCACTCGCGATCGAGGTCGTCCAGCGCAGCGGTGCCAACGTCATCGACACGATCGACGAGGTCAAGGCGCTCGTCGAGCGCGAGCGGGCGTTCTGGCCGCGCGAGGTCGAGATCATCGCATCCCGCGACAAGTCCAAAGACGTACGCGACATGCTCACGGAGCTGCAGAACAGCGTGCTGGCGGCCGTGCTCCTCGTCTTCATCGTGATCATCGGGATTCTGGGTTTCCGTTCGGCGCTGCTCGTCGGTATCGCGATCCCGGGCAGCTTCCTGATGGGCATCCTGCTGATCGGATCGTTCGGCATCACGATCAACATGATGGTCCTGTTTGCGATGATCATGGCGGTCGGCATGCTCGTGGACGGCGCGATCGTCGTCACCGAAATGGCGGACCGGCGCATGGCGGAAGGCGCGTCACCCTACGAGGCCTACTCCCGGGCGGCGGTCCGCATGTCGTGGCCGATCATCGCATCGACGTGCACGACACTCGCGGCCTTCGTGCCGCTTGCTCTCTGGCCCGGCATGTCGGGCGAGTTCATGAAGTACCTGCCGATTACGCTGATCGCCGTACTGTCGGCTTCCCTGCTCATGGCGCTGGTATTTGTCCCGACTCTCGGGTCGGTCTTCGGCCGGACCGGCGCTACGTCGGCGGAGGCCCGGCGCAATCTCGCGGTTGCCGAGACGGGCAACCTCGAGGCACTGCAGGGCTTTACAGGCCAATATATCCGTTTTCTGAAGCGCTCCCTGCGCCGCCCCTGGCGCAACGTCGCCGCCGTCACCGGGCTGCTGCTGTCGATCTACGTGGCGTTCATCGCTTTCGGCCGCGGCACCGAGTACTTCCCCGAAGTCGAGCCGCCGTTCGCCCTCGTCGACATACGCGCCCGTGGCGATCTGTCGATAGACGAGCAGGACCGCCTCGTGCGGCAGGTCGAGGACCGCATCCTCGGCATGGCCGGCATCGACTCACTGTACGTCAAGACCGGTGGCGCCAGCAGCGACAGCGCCGAAGATCACATCGGCACGCTGACGCTGAATCTGGACGACTGGGACGAGCGACGGACCGCCGACGAGATTCTCGCCGACGTGCGTGCCGACACCGCGGACCTCGTGGGCATATCGATAGAGGCGCGCAAGCCCGACATGGGTCCGCAGAGCGGCAAGCCCGTGCAGATCGAGTTCACGTCGCGTGTACCCGAGGCGCTGGAGCAGGCGATTCGGGAAGCCCGCAAGATCATGGAGCGGCATCCCGGACTCATCAATATCGAGGACAGCCGCCCGCTGCCGGGCATAGAGTGGCAAATGCGGGTAGACCGTGCTGAGGCCGCGCGCTTCGGCGCCGATGTGTCACTGGTCGGCGCCATGGTCCAGCTCGTTACCAACGGCATCAAGCTCGGGGAATATCGCCCTGACGACGCAGACGACGAGATCGACATCCGCGTACGCTATCCCGAAGACAAGCGGACGCTCGGGCAAATCGACGAACTGCGTATCCTGAGCACGTCAGGCCTGGTGCCCGCAAGCGTGTTCGTCGAACGCGTACCCGTGCAGAAGGTGAGCACGATATCCCGGACGGACATGCGGCGCACGATGCAGGTCGACGCCGACATCACGCCGGGCTTTCTCGAGACCGAGGTAGTCGCCGACCTGCGCGGGCTGTTCGCGGACGTGCAGTTCGACCCCCGGGTCACCAGCGCCTTCCGCGGCGGCGCCGAGGATCAGGCGGAAGACATGGCGTTCCTCCAACGGGCGATGCTGCTTGCGATGGCGATGATGGCGATCATCCTCGTAACGCAGTTCAACAGTATCTACCAAGCCGCGCTGATTTTGACCGCGGTCCTGTTCTCCACGGGCGGCGTGCTGTTGGGGCATCTGCTGCTCGACAAGCCATTCGGCATCATCATGTCGAGCGTCGGCGTGATTACGCTGGCGGGTATCGTGGTCAACAACAACATCGTTTTCATCGACACCTACAACGTGCATCGCAAGCGCGGCGAAGCGCCCTTCGACGCCATCCTGAGGACTTGCGCTCTCCGTTTGCGGCCAGTGCTGCTCACCACGGTGACGACCGTGATCGGCCTCATGCCGATGGTGTTCGGCGTGAACATCGATCTCGTGGCCCGCGAGGTGTCGATGGGCGCGCCCAGCTCGCAATGGTGGACGCAACTGGCCTCTTCCGTCGCCGGCGGCCTGGCCTTCGCCACCGTTCTCACGCTGTTCCTGACCCCGAGCCTCCTGCTCATTCAGGCCCGGATCGCCGAGCGCCTCGGCGCCCGGAACACCACGGAGCCGCTCCCCGAGCCGGGCTCGGCGACCCGCAGCGCCTGATCCCGGCCCGCGGCGCCCGGCTGCGCTTTTTGCGACCCCGTCGCATCCATTGGCGCGTCTGGCGCATCTAAGCTCGAGAAGGCCGCTTCCGGCCGGGTTCCGCCCGGCCGGAACCGGTGGGCACTCCTGAATACGGCAAGCATTAAGAAGGCGGGGCACAGGCCCCGCGGCAAGACGTTGCGTTATACAGATATAGTGTTATACTCAACTACAACACTAGCCAACCAAATCGGATAGGTGGATGTCCGTAACCAAGCTCATCGGCGTAGCCGCCGCTCTCGCAATCGCTTCGGCCCTGGCGGGTTGCGGCGTCGGCGAAGCCAGCACACCGTCGGTGGCCGGGACCGAGCGCGTCGCTCCGGTGCCGGTCGAAGTGGCCATGGCCGACCGTCGCGACATTTTCGCGACCTACGCCGCCACGGCGACGCTTGCCAGCGACCTCGACGCACCCGTTCCCGCACGGGTCGGGGGCGATGTCGTCGAGATCCTCGTCGAGGAAGGCGACCGGGTCGACCGCAACGACGCACTTGCGCGGCTGGACGGCGATCGACTGCGGCTGGAGATGCTGGCCGCCAGGGCGAACCTCGAACAGGTCCGGAGCGAATACGCACGCCTCGCGGATCTCCACTCGCGCAATCTGGTCAGCGCCGCCATGTACGAGGATCTCCGCTACGATCTCGAGGCGCTCGAGGCCACCTACAAGCTCGCGAGGCTGAACTACGAGTACTCGGCGATCCGGGCGCCGATCGCCGGTGTCGTATCGGTCAGGGACGTGAAGCTCGGGCAGAACGTCAAGCCAGATCAGGTCACCTTCCGGATTACCGATACGCGCGAACTCATCGCGCACCTGATGATTCCACAGTCCGAACTCGCGAAATTTGCGGCCGGACATAGCGCGACTGCACTGTTCGACTCGATCCCGGGTGCGGGATTTCCGGCAACCATCGTCCGCGTCAGCCCCACGATCGACACGCGCACGGGTACGTTCCGGGCGACGGCCGTGATCGATAACGCCGACGGCGATCTCGCTCCGGGGATGTTCGCCCGCTTCACGATCGCCTATGAAAAGCACGAAGACGCGATCACCGTACCGGAGCGCGCCATCGTTCTCGAAGACGACGAGACGTCGGTCTACGTCGTCACCGAAGACACGGTGAGCAAGCGGGTCGTGAGTACGGGTATTCGCGCTGACGGGCGGGTGGAGGTCGTCAGCGGACTCGAAGGCACGGAGCAGGTCGTCGTCACCGGTCAGTCGTCGCTTCGCGAAGGCACCAAAGTCCTGGCCAGCAACGCCGTCAATGACAGCTACATTGGTTAGGTTGTGACCCGGGCCGGGACCCACCCCCGGCCCGGGTCCTTTTTTTGACCCGGCATAAGGGTACGGGTTCGCGCGAGCAACGCTGGCGCAAGCACAGGGGAAAAGAATGCCACTCCGTCGCTACGGTATCGTCGCCGTCACGTGTCTGTCGCTCGTCGCCTGCGGCCAAACCAACGATGAGGCGGAGGATGGGGAAGAAGAAACGCCCCCCGTACCCGTCGAGGTGACACGGCCCGAGCGCGGCGAAATCTTTGCGATCTATTCCGGTACCGCGCCGATCGAAGCCTTTGCGGAGGCGGACGTCGTCGCGAAAGTCGCCGGGGAAGTACGGGATATCGACGCAGAAGAAGGCGATATCGTGAGTCAGGGTGAGCTGCTCGCACGCCTCGACGGCGATCGCCTGCGGCTCGAACTGGGCGAGTCCGAAGCCAACCTGCGAAAGCTGCAGCGCGACTTCGAGCGTAATCAGGACTTGCGCGAGCGGAACCTGATCAGCGAAGGCGACTTCGAGAAAATCCAGTTCGACAAAGAAGCGCTCGAAGCCGCCTACAACCTCGCGAAGCTCGAGTACGACTACACCTTCATCCGTGCACCCATCGACGGCATCGTGTCGGAGCGGATGATCAAGCTGGGCAACACCGTGGACGAAGGCGAGGCGCTGTTCCGCGTCACGAGCCTCGATCCGCTGGTTTCCTATCTGTTCGTTCCGGAACGCGAGTACCAGAGCATCCGGCCCGGGCAACCCGTCAGCATCGCGATAGACGCACTTGCCAACGAGCGCATCCCCGCTTCCGTGACCCGCATCAGCCCGATCGTCGATCCGGAAACCGGAACGTTCAAGATTACGATTGAAATCAGCGACCCCACGCGGCGCATCAAACCCGGAATGTTCGCGCGGATGGCCATCGTTTACGACCAGCGCTCGAATGCGCTCAAGATCCCCCGCTCCGCGCTGCTCGAGGACGAGCGCGGCAACAGCGTATTCGTCATCGAGGACGACGTAGCGATTCGACGCAGCGTCGAAACCGGCTACAGCGACCGCGGCATGGTCGAAATTCTCGACGGACTGACCGACGGTGACGTCGTCGTGACCGTGGGCCAGGTGGGCTTAAGGGAAGACTCACGCGTCGTCATCATCAACGGAACCGAAGAGCCGGACGCGGAGCTGGCCGAAGCGGCCGTCGAAACCGCATCGGCCGGTGACGGAGAGTAGCCATGCGCAAGCTGATTGAAATCGCCACCGAAAGGCGCGTCACGATCACGATGTTCATGGTGGCCGTCGGCCTCTTCGGCATGGTGTCGCTATCGCGTCTGGCAATGAACCTGCTGCCCGACCTGAGCTATCCGACGCTCACGATTCGCTCGGAGTTGACCGGGGCCGCGCCGCTCGAAGTCGAAAACCTGCTGACGAAACCCATCGAAGAGGCGGTCGGCGTAATCCGCAACGTCCGCGTCGTGCGCTCCGTGTCGCGCTCCGGCCAGTCGGACGTCACGCTCGAGTTTCTCTGGGGCACCGACATGGACATCGCCGGGGTCGACGTACGCGAGAAGCTCGACGTGCTCATGCTGCCTCTGGAAGCAAGCCGGCCGCTGCTGTTGCGCTTCGATCCGTCGACGGAACCGATCATGCGTCTTGGTCTGCGCTACGACGACGCGTCCGTTCCAGCCGGGTCGGAGGCATCGCTCAAGGCCCTGCGCCGACTGGCCGAGGACCGTATCAAGAACGACCTCGAAGCGGAGGAAGGCACCGCCGCGGTCAAGGTCAGCGGCGGACTCGAGGATGAGATTCAGATCCGGGTCGATCAGCAGAAGCTTGCTCAGCTCGGAATCGGCATCGGCGATATTGCGGAGCGCATTCGGGCCGAAAACGTCAACCTTTCCGGCGGCCGCCTGGAGGAAGGCAGCCAGCGCTTTCTAGTCCGCACGCTGAACGAGTTCCAGTCGGTCGACGAGTTTCGCGACGCCATCGTTGCCTATGTGGCGGAGCGGCCGGTCTATCTTCGGGACGTCGCCACCGTGGAGCGCGGCTACAAGGAGCGTGAGGCCATAACCCGCGTCGACGGCCGGGAGTCGGTGGAACTGGCCGTCTACAAAGAAGGCGACGCCAACACCGTTCAGGTTGCCTCACGCATCGATCGCGCGCTCGAACGGGTGCGGGAAACGCTGCCGGAAGACATCGAGATCATCGAGATCTACGATCAGTCGCGCTTCATTACGTCGGCCGTTAACGACGTCAGAAGCGCGGCGATTTTCGGGGGCATCATCGCGATCATCGTCCTGTACGGTTTCCTGCGTGACGCGCGGGCGACGACTATCGTCGGCATCGCCATTCCGGTATCGGTAATCGGCACCTTCCTCCTGATGTTCATGAACGGCGTATCGCTCAACATCATGTCGCTGGGCGGTATCGCGCTTGCGGTAGGCATGCTGGTGGACAACTCCATCGTGGTGCTCGAGAACATCGTGCGCAAGAAGGAACAGGGCCAGGGAATCATCGAGGCGGCGCGAAACGGAACGGCCGAGGTCGCGGGCGCCGTGTTTGCAGCCACGCTGACGACGATTGCCGTGTTCTTTCCGATGGTCTTCATCACCGGAATTGCCGGACAGCTCTTCCGGGATCAGGCGCTGACCGTGACGTTTGCGCTGATCTTTTCTCTGATCGTCGCTCTGACGCTCATCCCGATGCTGGCGTCCCTCGGCGCCGGCGCGCGCTACCGGGCCGAGAACGAAGACCGGCCCTCCGGGCGGTTTACGCGCGGCGTCGCCTTCGTCGTTCGCCTCTTCGGCTGGTTGTTCGCCGGAGTCCGCTTTGTGTTCTGGCTGCTGCTGTGGCCCGCGACCTGGCTGTTCCAGCGGCTCTACGGCGCGGCCGCGCACGTCTACCCGGGAATACTGCGCTGGTCGCTCAGGCACCGCGGCGCCGTTGTTGCCGCGGCGGCACTGATCTTCGTTGCGACGATGTCGCTCGTACCGCGGCTCGGCACCGAACTGATTCCGGAGTTTTCCCAGGGCGAGTTCAATGTCGACCTGCGGCTTGCGCCGGGTGCTCCGCTCGAAGAGACCGACCGCGCGATCCAGGTTGCACAACGGGCGGCAAGCGAACTGGACGCCGTCCGGCTGAACTACTCGGTTGCCGGCACAGGCAACCGGCTCGACGCGAACCCCGTCGACGCCGGCGACAACACCGGGACGCTCAGCGTCGTACTCGACCCCGGAGCATCCCGGACGGAAGAAAACGCGACGATGAACGCCATGCGGTCCGAGTTGGGACGTCTTCCGGGCGTACAGTACGAGTTCAGCCGGCCGTCGCTGATGGCTTTCGCAAGCCCCTTGTCGATCGAGGTCTCGGGCTACGACCTCGACGCGCTGGACCGCGTCAGCACCCGAATCGTCGAGGCCTTGACGGCGTCGGATCGCTTCATCGACATCAAAACGACGATAGAGCGCGGCAACCCGGAGATACAGATCGTGTTCGATCAGGAGCGGGCCGCCAAGCTCGGCTTGTCGGTACGTGACATTGCCGACGGCGTGGTCGCCAACGTCCGCGGCGAAGTCGCAACGCGCTACACCTGGCGCGACAAGAAAATCGACGTCCTGGTCAAGAGCGTCGACACGCGATCCTCGAGCATCGAAGAGATCCGCCAGCTCATTGTCAATCCGCAATCGGACCGGCCCGTGACTCTGGATGCAGTCGCCGACATCTCGATATCCGCGGGGCCGGCGGAGATTCGCCGCGTCGCCCAGGAGCGGGTCGCAATCATCACGGCCGGCACGGCTTACGGCGATCTCGGCTCTGCCGCGGCCGAAGCAGAAGCCATCATCAACCGCGTCGCAATGCCGGACGGCGTTGCCGCGGCGGTCTCGGGACAGAGCGAGGAGATGGAGGCGTCGTTTCTCTCGATGCAGTTCGCGCTTGCCCTCGCCGTGTTTCTCGTCTACCTCGTCATGGCGTCGCAGTTCGAGTCGCTGATTCATCCCTTCGTCATCCTGTTCACTATTCCGCTGGCGCTGGTCGGCGTGGTGCTCGCCCTGTTCATTACCAAGACGACCATCAACATCGTCGCCTTCATCGGCGTGATCATGCTGGCCGGTATCGTCGTCAACAATGCGATCGTGCTCGTGGACCTCATCAACCAGCTCCGCGCCCAGGGCAGGGAGCGCTTCGAGGCCATCGTCGAAGCCGGCGAGGCGCGGCTCCGGCCCATCATGATGACGTCGCTGACGACGGCCCTCGGACTGCTGCCCATGGCGCTCGGATTCGGCGAAGGCGCCGAAGTGCGTACGCCGATGGCCGTGACCGTCATCGGCGGGCTGCTCGTGTCGACGGCACTGACGCTGATCGTGATACCGGTCGTCTACTCGCTGCTCGACCGCAAACGCTGGCCGGCCGCTGCCGCGGTGCCCGCCACCTGAGTCCGGAGGGATTTAGCGATGAAGCACACGGAACTCGCCCTGCAACGCCCGGTTACGACCGTCGTCGTCTTCGTCGCGCTGGCGCTGGTCGGGCTCATTGCGTCCCGCTTGTTGCCGCTCGAGAAATTCCCGGACATCGAGTTCCCGGGGATCTTCGTGCAGATACCGTACAACGGTTCGACCCCGGAGGAAGTCGAGCGGCTGATTACGCGGCCCGTCGAGGAATCGCTGGCGACCTTGTCAGGCGTCAAACAGATGTTCTCGACGTCGCGCGAAGACCAGATGGAGATCTGGCTCCAGTTCGACTGGGATCAGCCCATGGGCGCAAAAGGGATAGAAGCCCGTGCCAAAGTCGACAGCATTCGCCACGAGTTGCCCGAGGACGTCCGGCGCGTGTTCATCTTCACGGGCTCGCTCGGCGACCAGCCGGTGCTCGAACTCAGGATCTCCAGCGACCGCGATCTGGGCGACAGCTACGATCTCCTCGACCGGCTCCTGCTTCGGCGGCTCGAGCGCATCGACGGCGTATCTCAGGTCAGCCTGCACGGCGTCGATCCGCGGGAGATCCGCATCCTGCTCAAACCGGACCGGCTCGCCGCGCACGGCGTCGAAATCGCGGAACTCAGAGACCTGCTCGTCGACAGCAATTTCGCGGTAAGCGCCGGTCAGCTCACCGCCAGCGGCCAGCGCTTCAGCGTCCGGCCCACCGGCGAGTTCCGCACGATCGACGAGATCCGGGATCTGATGATCAGCGCCGACGGCCTGCGCCTCGCGGACGTCGCCGACGTCGAGCTGAGGACGCCGGAACGCAACTACGGCAGACACCTTGACGGCAGCTATGCGATTGCCATCTCGGTGAACAAGACCACGGGGGCCAATCTCGTTGACGTAACGGACCGGGTTCTCGCCGAAATCGAAGAAGTCGGCAAGCTGCCGCAGATGCAGGGCATCAGTATCTTCCCGATGGACAATCAGGGTGACGCCGTCCGTGAGTCGCTGGCCGATCTTCTCAATGCGGGCCTGATCGGCGGTCTGCTCGCCATCGTCGTGCTCTACCTTTTCCTGCGCCAGGTGTCGACGACGCTGATCGTCACGGCATCCGTGCCGTTCTCTCTGCTGATCACTCTGGGTGCGCTGTACTTCGCCGGCCTTTCGCTGAACATCCTGTCGATGATGGGCCTGATGCTTGCGGTCGGCATGCTGGTCGACAACGCGGTCGTCGTCACCGAGAGCATCTTCAGGCATCGGGCCGCGAACCCGGACGAGCCGCACAAGGCGACGCTCACCGGGGTCAGGGAGGTCGGGCTGGCGGTCATCGCCGGGACGATGACGACGATCATCGTGTTCGCTCCGATCGTCTTCGGCGAGAAGACCGACATTGCAATCTTCCTCACGCACGTCGCCGTGACGATATTCGTCGCCCTCATTGCGTCGCTGCTGATCGCACAGACGCTCGTACCGATGCTTGCCTCGCGTATCGCCGTGCCGCGCCAGCCGAAGTCCGGGGCGATCCTCTCACGGCTGACCGAGCGCTACGTGCGGGGGCTCGGCTGGATCATTTCCCGGCCCTGGAAGACGGCCGCCGGAATTCTGGTGATTTGCGCTATCGGCGTGGCGCCGATCCCGCTCAAGCTCGTCAATTTCGACGCGTTTCCGCAGGAAGACAGCCGGCGGCTCTGGATGCCGTATCACATCGAAGGGGACCACCCCCTCGAACGCGTCGAGGAGGCCGTCAATACGATCGAGAGCTACCTGTTCGAGCACCAGGAGGAGTTCGACATCGACTCCGTATACAGCTGGTACACGCTGGATCAGGCGCAGACCACCCTGCTGTTGAAGGACGACGACGCCACGCTGTCGACGCGCGAGATCATCGAGCGCATCGAGGCGGACCTGCCGCAGATAGCGATCGGCAAGCCGAGCTTCGATTTCGAGCAACAAGGCGGCGGCGAAGGCTTCAGCATACAGATAGCCGGCGATTCGACCGAAGTGCTCAACGACCTCAGCGTCGAAGTTGCACGGGTACTCTCGTCGGTAGAAGGACTGAAGAACGTACGCACCGACGCCGAGGACGGCGAGAAAGAGGTCCGGGTTGCCATCGACAGAGATCGCGCTGCGGCGATCGGACTGACGGCCGATGCGGTTGCGCAGTCCGTCAGCATCGCCATGCGCGGCGAGAATCTGCGGGAGTTTCGCGGCGATGCCGGCGAAGTCGACCTTCGCATCGCGTTTCGTGACGACGAGAAACAGAGCGTCGAGCAACTCGCGGACCTGCCCTTGTACACGCCCGCGGGCGATCGGGTCACGCTCGGCAGCATCGCTTCGCTTCAGGTGGGGAACTCGCCGGCAACCATCCGGCGCACGGACCGGCAGACCTCGGTCATCCTGTCAGCGAACCTCGAATCGGACTTCAGCATGGACGACGTCCGGCCCGACGTGAAGTCGCTCATGGATCAGCTCGACCTGCCGCCCGGCTACAGCTGGAAGTTCGGCCGGGGTTTCGAGCGCAATGACGAAACGCAGGCAATGATGATGATGAACATCGTCCTTGGGGTCGCCTGCATCTTTCTCGTGATGGCCGCGCTGTTCGAGTCGATGCTGCTGCCGTTCTCGATCATTCTCGGTTCGATCGTGTTTTCGATATTCGGCGTGTTCCTGTTTTTCGCGGCGACCGGAACGACGTTCTCTTTCATGGCGTCGATCGGCATCATGATTCTGATCGGCGTCGTGGTAAACAACGGCATCGTCCTCGTGGATCACATCAACAATCTCAGGCTTGCGGGCAATAGCCGCACGGATGCCATCATCCAGGCCGGACGCGACCGCCTGCGTCCGATCCTGATGACTGTCGCGACGACGATCGTCGGTCTGACGCCGCTGGCGCTGGGCACGACCCAGGTCGGCGGCGACGGCCCGCCCTACTATCCGATGGCGCGCGCCATCATTGGCGGACTCGCCTTTTCCACGGTGGTATCGCTGTTCGTCGTCCCGGCGCTGTACGTGTACTTCGACAATCTGGCCGCGTGGTCGCGAAAGGTCATGCGGACCGCGCGCGCCGGTACGGCTCCCGCGACGGGCTGAGGGCGGCTCGACGTCGTTCAGCGCAAACAGCCGCAGGCGAACTGCGCATCACCGGTAACGGTATCGAACAGCAACAGGCCCGCCGGGCGCGCGGCTTTCGACGGCGGACTGTCGGGATCCTGCTGCAAAAAACTGAAGCTGCCTTCGACGCCGCTCGCCGTGAGCCAGAACAGGCGCCACGAAGCGCTGGAGTTCGTGACGCGGTAGGTTCTGAGCTCGCTGCCGGCGGGACATCCCTCTCGCGAAAGCGACTCGTCGGAAAGCTCGAAGCGAAGCGCAAGGGACATGGGCGAGCCGGTCCGGTCGCTGCCGTCGAAGGCGAAGAACGGTTGACCCGGTGCGGAGTTCTCGTCTACGGCGACAATGTAGCGCAGGCTGGCGGCATCGAAGTCAGAGTAGTCCCGGAAGCTCCCAACCTCACAGGTCTCCCGCAGCCCGGTGCCGGCACAAGCCGACAGCAGGAACGCAAGGGACGTCACGGACAGACGGGACAGTGTTCTGAAGCTCTTGCGGCGCATGGCTGCGACGTTAGCACACAACGTTCGGGCAAAAAAAAGCGGCCGACACGTAAGGACGCCGGCCGCGAGGCGGGGGAGAGGCTGGAGACGCTATGACCGTCGCGCGGCGCACCGCCGCCGGACGATGCCGGCAAGCAAGCCGAGGAAAAGAAGACCGGCGGCTCCGCCGCCACCGGTGGTGACCACAACCTGCGGCTGGTCCCGATCGGCGTCCTCGAGCGGCAGCTCCGCGAGTTCGAAAGAATCCTCGGGACCGACGGACGCGACATACAGGCCGGTATCGACCTCGTAGAGCTCGAGCAGCAGATCGTAGCGGCCGGCCGGGTAGCCGGTCAGCAGTTCGGTAACCAGGACGTAGTCGTCGGTGGCGGTGGCGCCGAACAACGTGAAGTCGTTGCTGACCGCGTACTCGTTCCATGGACCGCCTTCGTAGCTCAGATACGCTACCGCATAGACGTCGGCCGCGGCGTAGATCGTGTCGGCGTCGAAGAGCAGATCGATGCCGTAGTAGTAGCCGTCACCATCGCGATCGCTGAAGAGATCGACGTCTACCGAGTAGATCCAGTAGTCGCCGTACGCGGTATCCTGCTGCGAGGCGTTGGCGCGCGGTTTCGCCGCCGGCGTCGATGCGCCCTTCGTCGCCGTCGTCGCCGTAACGAGCGGCGCCCGTTCATCGGTATTGACGGCCGAGAACTCGCCGCTTGCTCGCGCAGCGCCGGCACCCTGTCTGGTCTCCGTAACGCGCATGTCGGCGGTTTCCGCGGCACCGGCAATGCTTGCAGTCACGAGCGCTGTACAAGCGAACAGGAACATGAGCGTCGATTCGAGCGCCAGCGTCAACCCACGCTGTCTGCGGTATGCGCTTTCCATGGTCAGGTCCTCACTGTTGTCGTCCTTTGTGAGGTATTAAAGTCCCCGGTGACTGAATTGACGCTGAACGTCCAGGTTTCCGGATACCCGCCATGCGACACCAAACGACTCCATCGACAACCGGAAAGGCGATCGCGTTTCTGTTGTTCGGCGTCGCGGCAGGGCTCTGTCTCGATCTATGCGCGAAGGCTTTGCTGGAAACACACTCCCTGAACCAGTTCGTTCTGGTCCGCAGCCTGATCGGGCTGCTTCTGTTTCTCATGCTGGCACCGCGCTTCGGTGGGCTGGCCGCGCTCTCTACGCGCCGCTGGCAGTGGCATCTGCTGCGCACGCTGCTGGCGGCCGGCTCCATGTACGGCTTTTTCTACGGCCTTGCTCGCATGCCCCTCGTCAACGCGCTGACGCTGGCGTTCACGGCGCCGCTGATGGTCACGGCGTTGTCCGTGCCGCTGCTCGGCGAACGCGTCGGCTGGCGTCGCTGGATAGCCGTCGTGACCGGCTTCGGCGGCGTCCTGCTCATCGTGCGGCCGGGCGTGGAGGGTTTCGGAATCGCGTCGCTTGCCGTTTTGTTCGCCGGATTGTGCTATGCACTGCTCGCGATTACGGCCCGCCGTCTCGCAACCACGGAATCGAGCTATTCGCTGTCGGTCTACGTGATCGCCGGCCCGCTGATCACTGCCAGCATCGCAGCCGCTGCCAGTCCGGCGGAAGTCTGGATCGCGCCGGATGCGACCGGCTGGCTGCTGTTCGTCAGTGCCGGCGTCTGTTCGGTCTGCGCGTGGCTCGGTATCGTCGGCGCCTACCGTCGCGCCCCGCCCGCGCTACTCGCGCCGTTCGAGTACAGCGCTATCGTCGGCGGCACGCTTGCCGGGCTCTTCCTCTGGAACGAACAACCGGATGCATGGGTGCTTGCCGGTGCCGGCGTGATTACGGCCTCGGGCATGTTTGTCGCGTACCGCGAAATCGACAGGACGGCCACCGCCCGCTACCTTCGCGCGCTCTGGGCCGGCGCCGCGTGGAAGCGTACGAAGCGCTCCGATTGAGCCGCCGATCGACGGAAACCGGCGCTGCCGGCGTCAACCGTTGCCGACGTTCCCGGCCCGCAGCCCGGCGACCTGTGCTGCCGTCACCTGCAGCGACTCGGCCACGCGGTTGAAGAAGTCGACCTCGAGGACGCTCACCTCGGAGTCGCTGCGGAACACGTCGGCCAGCGTCTGGATCACCTCGGCGCGCTGATCGTCGGAGAGCTTCTTGCGCACACTCGCCAGATACTTACGCAGTGTCGCCTCGGCATACAGCTCCTCGCGCGCCGCCATGCGAATGTCGGCTGCGCTGCACTCCTCGCCGGTATGCTCCTTGATCAGGGCCTGTATGCGCTCGACCTCAACACTCTGGATATTGATGTCCGCGTCGGCCGCGCGTGCCAGCGTCATCAGGAGCACCTCCTTGAACAACTCGTTCTGGGCTTCCTCGCCGACATCCGAGCCGCGGAAAATATTCAGTACGTTGCTGAGATCTGCAATAGCCATCTGTTTCTCACTTGTATCCTTGTTCCGGCCGGAGCGCCGCCGGCGGGCCGGGGTCGAGTATACACGCCGCAGCGCGGCGGATTCATTGCCGTCAGGCGCGATTTCCCTGAGGCCGCCGCAGGGGCTGCCAGCGCCAGTACGAAAGCGAGCGCCAGAGCCACTCGAAGGGGCCGAAGCGAAACCGCGACAGCCACCAGGGCGCCAGGAACAGCTGCCCGCCGATTACGGCCGCCACAAGGGCCTGCTGACCGACGCGCGGCACGTCACCGTACAGACCCAGCGCATAGCCGTAGAAGATCGTCGTCATGATCAGCGAGTGCACCAGGTAGTTCGACAGCGCCGTCCGGCCGACCGCCGCGAAACGGCTGGTCAGGGCGGACCACACGCCGAACCGGACGATGAGCATGACGCCGGCCACATGACCGAGCGCGACCAGAATGCTCCCGACATAGTTCGGCAACATTCCGACCCGCATCACGAAAACCGGATCGAACCGGTTGGCGAACAGGAGCCAGGCGCTCAGGACGGTCAGCGGCAAGCCGAACGCGTAACCGGCAAAGAGCAGCCGTCGATAGAAGTCCGTCGGGCGATCGGCCGCGAACGCTCCGAGCTTCATCAGCGCCATGCCGAGCAACATCAGGCCGCCGATACGCCAGAGCATGAAGAACGGCGTGGCCTGCAGGTGCATCATGAGCACGAAGGGCACGCGGTGCTCGAGGATCGTCGTATAGTCGCTTCGATAAGCATCCAGATCGGCCTGGACGTCCTCGTCCGTCGGCGCGAAAAAGATGCGCGACGCCCGCCACTCGTCGAGCGTTGCCTGCTCCTCGTCGGAAAGCTCGACGCCGGTCGCTGCCTTCACCTCGATCCCGGCGGCGTCGCTCATCAGGTTCTCCATGTAGAACGACGAGCCGTAGTTGAAGACGGGCGGCACGCACAGCAACACGCAGGCCGTAACGATCAGCGTTCTGACAGAACGCTTGCGAAACAGAAACGCAAGCATGCCGATCAGCGCGTAGTAGAACAGGATATCCCCGAACCAGATCAGATAGGCGTGCAGCGCTCCAAGCACTAGCAGCCAGATCTGCCGGCTGTAAAAGACGCTGCCGAATGCGGCGCCGCGCGCCGTGGCGCGCTCGGCCATCAGCACGATCCCCGCCCCGAACAGCATCGAGAAGATCGTCATGAACTTCTGATCGAACAGGATATGCGTGGCGATCCAGACGCCGAGGTTCAGCGGATCGGTCCCACCCATTACGTAAGGATTGGTGTAGGCGGGAAACGGCATGGCGAACGCGTAGACGTTCATTACGAGGATGCCGAGTACGGCCACGCCACGCAGCACGTCGAGGCTGGCAATACGCTCGCTGCCGGCAACCGGCCCGGCGACGGCGGTCTGATCGCCGGACGTGTTCGAGGTGCTCATGGTAGTCCCACCGTTGTTCCGATGGCCCGGCGATCAGTGGCGCGGCCAGCTAGGATAGCGCATCAAGTCTTACATTTAAACCAAGGATTTTTGTGAAAAAATTGCTTGGCAAAGCACCCGCTTACAGGGATACTCCGTCCCGGGCAAACTACTTGAAAGGAGGTGATCCATGTCTAGTGAGATTATAGAGTTGCCGTTAGCGGCACCGGGTCTTGACCGGATATTGGAGCATCTTTCCCGTATCCCCTGACCCGCCGCAACGACACGAAATCTCACGGAAGGCCGCGAACAGCGGCCTTTCTTGTTTTTGGAGGAAACAGATCTGTTTCGGCCACCCGTTCGAGAGGGGACGGGTTCGATACCTTAGAGGTTTGACTCGTCGCCCGATCGAAAAGGTGTCAGACACCTTAGAAATCTGTTTTGCCCACTATCGAGAGGAGCCCGGTCCGACAACTCAGAGGTCCGACTTGTCGCTCCGCTCAGTAGCGAACAGGACATTGACCTCAGAGATCTGTTTTACCGCCCCATTTCTCGCGGTGGGCGTCTTCCGCCTGCTGCACGATCCGCTGGTGCCGTCTCGTCAACAGCAAGGAGTTCGGATCGCACACCTCGGCCCTGATGATGCCGAGATCGCTCGCCGCGTCGAACAGGCTCGGATACCACTGTTCCCAGTTCGGCAAAAGCTGTTCGACTTTCTCGCGCAGGCTCATGGCGCCGACTGTAACCGACGAGTACCCGACTGACAATCGACTGAGTACCGGAAACCGGAGGGATTGACGGCTACTCCGATAGCAACCGAACGGTACCGGCACCGGAATCGAAAAGGGCCGGCGCTACTCTTCGAGAAGATTGAGCGTGGTCAACAGAATCCCGAAAAGCACCGCGCCCGCGACCAGCGTGAAGCTGGAAGGCACCCAGTCCGGCGTGATCGAGGCACCGGATACGGTACTCAGCAGCTCGACCGCTGCCTTCAGGAAGGACACGACCGGCTCGGCCGCGACGAGCGAGCCCAGGACGACCGCAAGCGGCAAGGTGATCCGGCGCGTCCAGACCCGCCGCCGAACCCGGGCGACAACGCGTTTGCTGAAACCGTCGTCCGGAATGACCTCGGGACGAAACAGCGCCTCCAGCATGCGATCGTCACTGTCTTTTTGCCGCTCAGCCATGTCGATGATCGTGTTGGTGGTCTTTGATTTCAAAGTTCGATCTGATCTTTTCCTTGCCGCGGTGAATCAGCGACTTGATCGTCCCTACCGGCAGCTCGGTTGCGTCGCTGATCTCGCGGTGCGAAAGACCGCAGGCATACGACATGATCATGACGGCACGTTCCTGCTCGCTCAGGACGGCGAGAAGCTTGTCCAGATCGCCCACTTCCTCCTGAGGTCGAGTGTAGCTCGTTCCCTGCACGTCGGCGACATTGCCGATTTCCTCGAGGATCTCGGCATAGCGGCGCGAACGGCGTTTCGATTGAAGAAAAGTCGTGTACGCCACCTTCAAAAGCCAGCCGATGAACGAGCCCCGTCCGGCGTAGGTGCCCAACCGATCCCAGGCGTGCATGAAACTGTCCTGCGCCAGATCGTCCGCGAGCGCGGCGTCGCCCGAGAGCCGTATCAGGAAGCCCCGAACCTGCGACTGATGACGTCGCACCAACTCCCCGAAGGCCGAGGTATCGCGATGACTGAGAACTCGAGCAACGAGCTCGCGGTCTTCGTTCGACATCGTCGCTCAGCTGGCTGTCAGCGCGCTTCGCTGTCATGGCGCGAAACCACGAACCACAGCAGCAGGTAGGCCGACCCGATCGAGAACGGGAAAGCCGCTCCGGCAAGAACACTGCGCAGCGCGTCGGGCTCCGGTATCGCGAAACCGCACAGTATCAGCGCAACCGCAATACTCATCCAGATGACGCCGAGGCGCAGGTCTTTCTCGCGCGGCTGCGGCGTCGCGCCGAGTCGCTCGATCAGCTCCGGAGACAGTTCGACGCCACGGTCCATTGCGTTGCGAACGGTCCGCTGCAGCTCCGCTCTCGCTCGGTAGCGAAACCAGAAAACCGCGATCAGCACCACCGCGATCGAGATGAACATGACGATAGGAATTAGCTCTTCAACCACAATCTACGCTCCTGAATGCTTGAGCCGGACCCTCAACGGCCCGTCTGCAGCAAAGATGCTTGCCGGAACCGTTTTGGATGCAGTATTGTAACTTATTGAAAATATTATGGTTAATTGCGAGGTATGGCGGCATGAGCGCGTCGGATCCGATGACCTGCCCGTCAACCGATCCGCCGGGCGGGCGTTGTATTCCCCCGGGAGGAAGCACGCTTGAGCCAGACTGTCATCATAGCCAATAACCGCTTCGGTCTGGGTGCCCGGCCCGGCGATCTGGACCGACGCGAGGACCCCCGCGACTGGCTGCTGGAGCAACTCAGCACGCACGCAGAACCGGGACCGGCCGTTCGGGCGCTGCCACGTACGCCCGAAGTGCTGGCCGAGGTTCAGACGCTGCGCCGCGAGCAGCAAGCTTCATCGGGCGCCGACGCCCCGGACATCGTCCGCCGCTACAGCCGCGCGGTCCGCTCGCACTATCTCGAGCAGACGACGGCCCGCTATGCAGCCGCCGCCGCGACGGACCGGCCGTTCCGTGAGCGCCTCGTACATTTATGGGCGAATCACTTCGCCGTGTCTGCCGATAAGCAGCCTGTCCCCGCGATCGCCGGCCTGTTCGAGAACGAAGCGATCCGGCCCCACGTGACGGGCAGTTTCGCCGACCTTCTCATTGCGGCCGAGCGGCATCCGGCCATGCTGCTCTACCTCGACAACGCGCAATCGATCGGACCCAACTCGACGCTGGGGACGCGTGCGCGCCGCCGCGGGAGAAGGAATCCGGGCCTCAATGAAAACCTCGCGCGTGAGATCCTCGAGTTGCACACGCTCGGCGTCAGCGGCGGCTATTCGCAGGGCGACGTGGTCAGTCTCGCCGAAGCGATAACGGGCTGGTCCATAGGCGGTGCCGGCCAGCGCGGCCGTTTTGCCGAGGGGACGCCCGGCACCTTCGAGTTTCGCGAGATGATTCACGAGCCCGGTGCGAAAACCGTTCTCGGGAAGCGTTACCCGGACGCGGGCCTCGACCAGGGGCTGGCCATCCTCCGCGATCTCGCTACCCATCCGTCGACCGCCAGACATGTTTGCACGAAGCTGGTTCGCCACTTCGTTGCGGACGCCCCACCACCCGAACTCGTCGATCGTCTCACCGCGACGTGGCTCGGGAACGACGGTGAACTGGGTGCAGTCTATGCAGATCTCCTGCGCGCACCCGAAGCCTGGACCGACACCGACCGGAAGTACAAGTCGCCACACGACTTCGTGGTCTCGACGCTGCGAGCGCTGGACCGCATACCCGACGATTCCCGCTTCGTAGTCAATGCGCTCGATCTCATGGGCCAGACGCCCTGGCGGCCCGGCTCCCCGGCAGGCTGGCCCGATACCGCCGCCGAATGGGGCGGCGCCGACTCACTCTACAAACGTATCGAATGGAGCGACAGCGTCGCGCGTCTTGCCGGCAAGCGCACAGACCCGGTCGCGCTCGGCGACGCCGTGCTCGGCAGTTCCTTCTCGAATCACAGCCGGACGTGGATATCCCGGGCCGAAAGCCGGGTCCAGGGCCTGACGCTGCTGCTTGCCTCACCGGATTTCCAGCGGAGATGAACATGCTGACACGTCGTGAAGTGCTCAAGCGCATGACCGCGGGGACGGCCCTCGCTGCCGCACCCGGACTGGTACTGGCAAACGCCGATACGGAGGCCCGCTTCGTTCTCGTGATTCTGCGCGGCGCGGCGGACGGTCTGGCGATCGCCGCAGCTTACGCCGACCCCCACTACGCCAGGCAGCGCGGCGGCCTGGCGCTGTCAGCACCGGGCGACGGCGACGGCCTGCTCGATCTCGACGGCTTCTTCGGCCTGCATCCGCGCCTCGCGCTGGTACACGAACTCTATGGCGAAGGGCAGGTCCGGCTTCTGCACGCCGTGGCGAGTCCGTATCGCGAGCGCTCCCACTTCGACGGCCAGGACGTGCTCGAAAACGGGGGTTCGCGCGTTGGCGCGCTCCGCGACGGCTGGCTCAACCGCGCGCTGAAGCCGCTTGGCGGCGGCGTCGGCGAGGAGACAGCCATCGCGCTTGCGGCCAACACACCGCTGGTGCTTCGCGGCGCGCAGTCGACGACCAGTTGGGCTCCGTCGAGGCTTCCCGGCACCGATGGCGACACGCTCGAGCGGCTGAGCGTCCTCTATCGCGATGATGCGTTCTTCAGCGAACGCTTCGCGCAGGCGATGAGTTCGCAGGCGGTCGCCGGTGAGCTGGACATGGGCGGCGACCGCCGCGGCAGGCGAGGGCCGCGGCTGCTCACCGAAAACTTAAGAGTCGCGGCAAGCTTCCTCACGGCCGCGGGCGGACCGCGGATCGCCGTCGTCGAGTCGGGTGGCTGGGATACGCATGCGAATCAGGGAACCGTGAACGGCGCGCTCGCGAATCAGCTTGCGGCGCTCGACGCGGGGCTCGGCGCACTTCGATCCGGACTGGGCCAAACCTGGTCGCATACCGCTGTCGCAGTCGTCACGGAGTTTGGCAGAACGGTTTCCGTCAACGGCACGCGCGGCACCGATCACGGTACGGCATCGGCAGCGCTCTTGCTCGGCGGCGCGGTCAACGGCGGTATCACGACCGACTGGCCGGGTTTGGGGCAGCGCGCACTCTACGAGGGCCGCGACCTGAAGCCGACGATGGACCTGCGCAGCGTGTTCAAATCGATTCTCAGCGAGCATCTGGAAACACCGGAACGCTATGTCCAACGCGAGGTGTTTCCGGACAGCAACGCGGCGGCACCGCTGAAGGATCTCTTCAAAGGCTAAACCTTTACGAACGCCGACCCGGGGCATTACCAGATCGGTGTGCGCTCGGTTCTGCCTGCCGGTGCGCGCTCAGTCCCGGCAGGCAGCGGGGAGCCACTTGGCGGCAATGCCCTCGCTCCCGCAATTCCACCCGAGCGTCTGCCCTTCGCCCTGCACCGGCAACAGATACAGCGTCTCACCGTCGATGACCGAATTTGCCGCGCCGCCGTAGTCGATGTAGATCTCTCCGTTCTCTACACTGATCGACTCGACGTATCTGCCGGCGACGTCGGCAGGCGCCGGCAAACCGGCCGCCGCGTTGTCGGCGGGTAGCCGGCCCTCGTCGTCGTAGAACTCAACGATAGCTTGTTTGTGCAAGGCTGCAAGCGACAGCCCCTCGGCAACCTGCGCCCGGACCGTGTAGTCCTGGTACGCCGGAATCGATACCGCCGCCACGATACCGACCAGCGGCACGATCAACAGAAGCAGCGCGGCGACGAGATTCGTGCCGCCCGCGGCGGCAAGCGCCTGTGCGCTGGCGCTGCCTCCCGCGGTGCCGGCGTGGACTTTCGCTACGCGCCGCCTGGCGTGCTTGAAGTAGAGGCGGTTTGCGAAGATCGGCACCGCCACGAACACGATACCGATGTATACGAGCTGAAAAGCGGCATCGGCCGGCACTTCGCCGATGACGAGACCGAGCGCGGTGAAAGCGATGGTAAGCGTGACGGGAAGGAGAATGATGTACGCGAACGCGTAGAACCACATCTTGCGGTACAGAAGCCAGCCGCTCGTGATGAAGAACGCCGGCCAGTGCCAGGAAGCGCCGCCTCCGCTCTCGATCTGGCGAAAGCGTTCGAGATAGTACTCAGCGTTCGGACCGACGAAGTTCGCGAGATCCTGCTCCGCGGAGTCTCCCGAAAACTTCGGCGATACGTCCGCGGCGGGCGGTTGATAGTTGTCCTGCATCCGGCCTCCCCGCTCCCCGAGTCAGGATTTCAATAGCTCGAGCAGTTCCGCTTCGCGCTCCGGGTCGAGGCCCGCGCGGAGCGTTGCCGTGCGGTCCTCCGGCTGACAGTCCCACCACGTAAGCAGATCCCGGATCGTCTCGCGAACCGGCCGGTTCCTGAGTCCGGCCGCATGGGCCCGTTCGCCGCTCACATTGGACACGTTCGCGAAAGAACCGGAGAGCGGGTGCCAGACCGGAAGGCTTGCGGCGACGTCGTGCTCTTCGATGAAGGCCTCGTCCATCCACAGCGGATTGACGTCCGCCGCCGAGAGCGCCGTGCAATCGTCCAGAAAATTGCCGAACGTGTAGCTGCCGCGAGGCGTCACCGTGTTGAAGACGCCTGCCGAGCGGCGCTCGACGGAGTCGATGGTGAAGTTGGCGAGATCGCGCACGTCGATGATCTGGGTGGTGTGCTCGTGGCTCCCCGGCCACAACATGTCGCCGCCGGCCTGCGCGCGAACCGGCCAGTAGCTGAAGCGATCGGTGTGATCGCCCGGACCGCAGATATAGGTCGGCCGGAGAACCGTCAGCCTGTCGTCGCCCATTGCGGCCGCGGCACGCTTCTCACAAAGCGCCTTGAGCGGACCGTAGGTCTCGCCGGTTACCTCTTCGACGGTTTCGTCTTCTATCGTGCCCAATGGGGAGGATTCGTCCATCGGCTCGGCGAAGCTTGCGTACACAGAGATTGTCGAGATGAACAGATAGTGATTCACGTTGTCAGCCAGAAGCTTCGCCGACGATTCGACGTGACGCGGCACATACCCGGAATTGTCGATGACGGCATCGAAGGAACGGCCCCGCAAACCGTCGAGGTCACCAGCCCGATCGCCCTTGATCGTTTCGAGATCCGGGAACAGCTCGTTGTTGGTTCTGCCGCGATTGAAAAGCGTTACCGTATGCCCGCGGCGCAGCGCCTCGCGCACCATGTGCGGCCCTATGAAGCCCGTCCCGCCGAGCACCAGCAGGTGCAGCGGCGCCTTGCTCCCGGCTGCGGTCTCGTCTGCCTCGGCGGCCGCGGCCATCACGCCCGTAGCCGCCGCGGCTCCGCCGAGCAGCGATGCCTTCAGAAACTCTCTTCGATTGTTCTTCAAGTGGACTTCCTCAGTTGTAGCCGTCCAGGATTTTTCTCAAGCCCGCCTTGCCCGGATGCAGCGTGCCGAGTTCGAGCTCCGAAAGCGGTCGGTCCACGTTGCCCATGAGATCGTGCATTTCCCGGCGTTCGTCGTCGATGTACAGCAGGCCGGTCACGATTTCGCCTTCGTTGAAGCGCTGCCGCAAGTACTTGAAGGCCGCCGCCCGGCTGGTCGGGTCATACTCCTGATCGACCTTCCTGAGCACGAGCGTGCTACCGTCGTGCAGCTCGACGGGCATCGCCTCCCCGTCGTCGTACGCCGCCCTGATTTCCTCGGCCGGCGGGACATAGTCGAGGTCAACCACGTGATGATAGAACTGGCGCGTGTGCGCGTAGCTCTTCGTCGAGCCTTCGTGATCGTTGAACGTAACGCAGGGGCTGATCACGTCGACCAGAGCGAAACCGCTGTGCCGTAACGCGCCTTTGATGAGCGGCACCAGCTGCGCCTTGTCGCCGGAGAAACTCCGGGCCACGTAGGATGCGCCCAGACTCAGCGCCGTGCTGACCGGATCGATCGGTTCCTGTTGGTTCGGGAGTCCTTTCTTCGGCCTGCTGCCGATGTCCGCCGACGCGGAAAACTGTCCCTTCGTCAGCCCGTACACGCCGTTGTTCTCGATGATGTAGCACATATTGAGATTGCGGCGGATCGCATGCACGAACTGGCCGACGCCGATCGACAGAGAATCGCCGTCTCCCGACACGCCGATATAGGTCAGCTCGCGATTAGCCATGTTCGCGCCCGTCGTTACGGAAGGCATGCGCCCATGAACCGAATTGAAGCCGTGAGACTGGCTCGCGAAGTAAGCCGGCGTCTTCGAGGAGCAGCCGATGCCGCTCATTTTTGCGAGCATGTGCGGTTCGATGTCGAGATCGAAAACGGCCTGAATGATCGCGGCAGTAACCGAGTCGTGCCCACAGCCGGCGCACAGCGTCGACACGGTACCTTCGTAGTCGCGCGTCGTCAGACCGAGCCGGTTTCGCTTGAGACTCGGGTGGGTAACCTTCGGTTTGGCGATGTAGCTCACGGCTTATCCTCAGGCAGCGCGGCCCTTGGTGAGTTCCTTGCGAACGGCATCGACGACGAAGCCGGCGTTGATGGGCATGCCGTTGTAGTGCAGGAGCGGCACGAGTTTCCGGGGGTCGCCGTCGGCGTCCAGAATCAGCAGCGTCCGTAGCTGAGCGTCGCGGTTCTGCTCGACGACATAGACGACTTCGTGCTGCGCGAGAAACTCGCGGACGCGATCCGAAAACGGGAAAGCCTTCACGCGGCAGTAGTTCAGACCGACGTTGTCCGCCGCGAGGCGGTCCAGCGCCTCGCGGCAAGCGGCAGCGCCGCTGCCAACCGTCAGAATCGCCGCTTTGTTGAACTTGGAGTACTCTATCTCGGGCTCCGGAACCATCGAGCGGGCCGTCTCCCACTTGACCAGCAGCCTGTCGACGACGTCCTGATACGCGGCGGAGTCCTCGGTGTACGCGCCGTGGCGCGTGTGGCCGGAACCGCGAGTGAAATAGGCGCCCTTCGGATCCACGCCCGGCAGCGTACGATACGGGATACCGTCGCCGTCGACGTCGAGATAGCGATAGAACTTCTCGATGCTATCGAGTTCCTCCTTACCGAGCACCTTGCCGCGGGCGTGGACGTAGCTCTCGTCCCACTCGAACTCCGGGACCATCCAGTCGTTCATGCCGATATCGAGGTCGGACATGACGAACACCGGCGTTTGCAGCCGCTCGGCCAGATCGAACGCCTCGACGGCCGTATAGAAGCACTCGGCGGGATCGGCCGGAAACAGCAGCACGTGCTTCGTGTCGCCATGCGACGCATAGGCGCAGGCAATGATGTCCGACTGCTGCGTGCGCGTGGGCATACCCGTGGAAGGTCCGGTCCGCTGCACGTTGAATACGACAGACGGTATCTCGGCGTAGTACGCGAAACCGAGGAACTCGCTCATCAGCGAGATCCCGGGCCCGCTCGTCGGCGTGAACGCACGCGCGCCGTTCCATGCGGCGCCCAGCACCATGCCGATCGCCGCCAGTTCGTCTTCGGCCTGGATGATCGCATAGGTCCGCTTGCCCGTCTCCGGGTCCACGCGGTACTCGTTGCAGAAACTCCTGAACGCATCCATCAGCGAGGTCGACGGTGTAATCGGATACCACGCCCCGACCGTCGCGCCGGCGTACAGGCAACCCAGCCCGGCTGCGGTGTTGCCGTCGATGACGATGTGCCCGTCGGCCCTGTCCATCGGCTCGACCTTGTAGCTCAGAGGGCATTCGAAGTGTTCGACGGCGTAGTCGTGACCTAAGCGAATTGCCTGCATGTTCGCGTCGATCATATGCTGCTTGTCGCCGAAGGTTTCGGTCAGAAGCCCCGTGATGATGTCGAGCTCCAGATCGAGAAAGGCCGCGAGCGCACCGACGTAAGCGATGTTCTTCATCAGGATTCGTGCCCGGACACCGTCGAAGTTCTCGTTGCACAGCCGCGAGAGCGGTATACCGACGACCTGGATATCCTCACGGTCGAGCAGGTCCGGACGCGGCCAGGTCGCGTCGTAGATGAGCAAACCGCCCGGCGCGACCTCGGCCATATCCCTCTGGTACGTCTGCGCGTTCATGGCCACCATGATGTCGACGCGGTTGGAACGGGACTGGTAGCCGTCACCCGTGACGCGGATCTCGTACCACGTGGGCAGACCCTGGATGTTCGACGGAAAGTAATTCTTGCCGACGACCGGCACGCCCATCCGGAAAATGGCTTTCCGCAACAGGCCGTTTGCGCTCGCCGAGCCGGTACCGTTGACCGTCGCAATCTTGATGACGATGTCGTTGTTGGCGGCCATGGACGGATCAGGCTTCAGGCAGCGCTGGGGCCGGACTTGCAGCGGGATTCTTCGGCTTCGTCGGCCGCATAGGGCAAGAGGATGGTCGACTTCTGCATGTCCCAGGCGCCCGTTGGGCAACGTTCCGCGCAAAGGCTGCAATGCACACAGAGATCCTCGTCCTTCACCATCACCCGTCCGGTCTGCGGCAGGCCGGCTGAGACATACAGAGCCTGCTCGGTGTTCTCGGCCGGCGCCGACAGGCGGGTTCTCAAGTCGGTCTCGGTACCGTTGTGGGTGATCGTCAGGCAGTTGGTCGGGCAGATATCGATGCAGGCGTCGCACTCGATGCACAGCTTCGCCGTAAACACCGTCTGGATGTCGCAGTTCAGACAGCGCTCGACTTCCTGCTGCGCCTGTTCGGCCGTAAACCCGAGCTCGACCTCGATGTCGATGTTCTTGAAGCGCTCTTTCAGGTCGACGTGCGGCATCAGCCGCCGGCCCGCCGGGTCGTAGTCGTTCGAAAAGCTCCACTCGTGCATGCCCATCTTCTGGCTGGTGAGGTTCATGCCGCGCGGCAGCCGTTCCCGTATGTCCTCACCATGGCAGTACTTGTGGATGGAGATTGCGGCTTCGTGGCCGTGAGCTACCGCCCAGATGATGTTTTTCGGGCCGAACGCCGAGTCGCCGCCGAAAAACACCCCTTCGCGGGTGCACATCATCGTGGTTTCGTCGACGACGGGGCAATCCCAGTCGTCGAACTCGATACCGATATCGCGCTCGATCCACGGGAATGCGTTGTCCTGGCCGATCGCGAGAATCACGTCGTCGCAGGGAATGCTTACCTGATCGACGGCGCGGCCCCGGTCGATTCGGCCCTGGCCGTCGATTTCGTACTCCATGACGTCGAAGACCATGCCGGTGAGCCGGCCCTCCTCGATGACGAACGACCGCGGCGAATGGTTGACCACGATCTCGACGTTCTCCTCCTCGGCATCCTCGAGCTCCCAGTCGGACGCTTTGAAGAATCCGCGCGGCTTGCGCGCCATTACCTTCACGTCTTTCGCGCCGAGACGCAACGAGGTACGGCAGCAGTCCATCGCGGTATTGCCCACACCGATGATCAGGACTTTCTCGCCGATGGAGTCGATGTGCTCGAACGCTACCGACTCGAGCCATTCGATGCCGATGTGGATGTTGGCCGAATCGTAGCGGCCGGGAATCTCGAGATTCTTGCCGCGCGGCGCGCCCGTGCCGACGAACACGGCGTCAAAGCCGCCGTCGTCTAAGAGCTCTTTGAGGCTGTCGATCGGATGATTCAGCTTGAGGTCGACGTCCATGTCGAGGATATAGCCGATCTCTTCGTCGAGAACGGCCGGCGGCAGCCGGAAGCGCGGAATGTTCGTGCGCATCAGGCCGCCCGTGGTGCTCAGGGACTCGAAGATTGTCACCTCGTAGCCCAGAGGTGCGAGATCGTTGGCAACGGTCAACGAGGCGCAACCAGCGCCGATCAAGGCGACTTTCTTGCCGTTCTTTTCCTGAGGCGCCTTCGGCAAGCGATGCGTTATGTCGTCCCGATGGTCCGCGGCGACGCGCTTCAGGCGGCAGATCGCAACGGGCTTCTCTTCGACCCGACGGCGCCGGCAGGCGGGTTCGCAGGGACGATCGCAGACCCGGCCGAGGATGCCCGGGAACACGTTCGACTCACGATTCTCCATGTAGGCATCGCTGAAACGGCCCTGCGCGATCAGCCGGATGTACTCAGGAACGTCGGTGTGCGCGGGACACGCCCACTGACAATCCACTACCTTGTGGTAGTAGTCAGGATTGGCGGTGTCGGTCGGTTTCATCCGCTTGAGGAGTCAGCGCCCGCGAGGGCCAGTGCCGATCAGTGGAATCCCGTTACGTATTGCCGGTAGGTTAGCGAAATCGCCTCGAAAGTAAACCGTTTTGTAACCCCGTCGCCGCTATCGGCTACGCGAGCAATTCAGCCGCTGTCCCGCCACGCTTCCGGTCAGCGCTCCGTCCGAGTACACGAGCTGGCCGTTGACGAACGTTTTGTCGATCGTCGACGCGAACGAATGCCCCTCGAAAGGCGACCAGCCGCACTTCGCGAGCAGCGACTCGCGCGTGACGGTGTACGGCGTATCGGGTTTGACGATGACAAGATCGGCGTACCAGCCCTCCCTGACATAGCCCCGCTCCTCGACGCCGAACAGATCCGCGGGTGCGTGACAGGCCCGGTCGACGAGCAGCTCCGGACTGATCTCGCCGCGCGCCACGAGGTCGAACAGCAGGAGGACGGCATGCTGCACCAGCGGCAGCCCCGCGGGCGCGAGGAAGTAGCTGTTGGCTTTCTCGTCGGCGGTGTGCGGGGCGTGATCGGTAGCGATCACGTCGATCCGCGAGTCGTTCAAAGCCTTGATCAGCGCCTCGCGATCGGTCCGCCGCTTGATCGCGGGATTGCACTTGATGCCCATGCCCCGCTCCGCGTAGTCCGACTCGTCGAACCACAGATGGTGGACGCAGACTTCGGCCGTAATCCGCTTGTCCCGGCGATGGCCCGCCGTAAAGAGGTCCATTTCCACGGCGGTCGTAAGATGCAGCACGTGCAGGAGCGCGTCGTATTTCTTCGCGAGACCGGTCGCAAGCGTCGAGGATTTCAGGCAAGCCTCGGCGGAGCGTATCGAAGGATGCTCGCTCAGCGGCACGTCGTCGCCGTAGCGCTCGCGCGCCTCCTGTTCCCGGGCGCGGATCATCGGCGAATCCTCGCAGTGCGTGAGGACGATGATCGGCGCATCGGCGAACAGCAGCTCGAGCGCGTTGGGATCGTCGACGAGCATGTCGCCCGTAGAGGCGCCCATGAAGGCCTTGATGCCCGTCGCATCGTTCAGCTCGAGAGCGCGAATCTCCTCGATGTTGCTGTTGGTCGCTCCGAAGTGGAAGCCGTAGTTGCCCGTGCAGCGACCCGCCGCCGAGGCATACTTGTCTTTTAGCGCGGCCCGCGTCGTCGTCTGAGGGCTGACGTTGGGCATGTCCATGAAGCTGGTGATACCGCCTGCCGCTGCCGCCGCCGACTCCGTAGCCAGATCCCCCTTGTGCGTCAGCCCCGGCTCGCGGAAGTGCACCTGGTCGTCGATCATGCCGGGCATCAGGATTGCGCCCTCGGCGTCGACGACCCGGACGCCGTCGGTAGCGGCGATGTCGGCGGCGATCTTCTCGATCCGCTCGCCGCGTATCAGGACGTCGCGCTCCGCCACTGTCGACTCGTTCACGAGCCTCGCGTTTTTTATTAGTGTTGTATTCATCAGGCGGACACGGCAGCAGCTGGTCGGGAATTATCCGGCTTTTGCGGCGCGACTGTCACGTATCGGGAACCAGAATTTCCGGTAGCGTTGCTCGCTTTTGCCGAATCCGGCCGGGTATGCGATAAGGACCGGGTTCGAATCGGATCTTCCCAATGACTGCCAGCGAATACCGTGACCGAATCGCGAAAGCATCGGTCTATGAGGTGGCGATCCGCTCGCCGTTGGAGCATGCCCCCAATCTGTCTTCGCGGACCGCCAACGACGTCTGGCTGAAACGCGAGGACCTGCAGCCGGTTTTCTCGTTCAAGCTCCGCGGCGCGTACAACAAGCTTGCCAGGTTGCCGGACGAGCGGATTCGTCGCGGCGTCATCTGCAGTTCGGCCGGCAACCATGCGCAAGGCGTAGCGCTTGCGGCGGGAACCCGAGGCGTTCGGGCGGTTGTCGTCATGCCGGTCACGACACCCACGATAAAGGTTGACGCCGTGCGCAAGCTGGGCGGCGACGTCGTCCTGCATGGCGACACCTACGACGACGCCAACGCGCATGCGGAAAGCCTCTCGAGGCAGGAAGGCCTGGAGTTCGTTCATCCCTTCGACGACCCCGACGTGATCGCGGGTCAGGGCACGATCGGGAAGGAGATACTCGAGCAGGCCGGGGCGGCTCCGGACGCTATTTTCGTTCCGATCGGCGGCGGCGGTCTGATCGCCGGGATCGCGGCCTGGGTAAAGGCAGAGCAGCCGGGCGTACGGATCATCGGCGTCGAACCGGAGGACTCGGCGGCGATGCAGGCAGCCATCGAGGCGGGCCGGCCCGTCGAGCTGCCCCACGTGGGAATCTTCGCCGACGGCGTCGCGGTGAGGCGCGTAGGCGAGGAGACGTTTCGCGTCGTCGAGCGCTGTGTCGACGAGATCGTTACGGTTGACACCGACGCGATCTGCGCCGCGATCCGCGATATCTTCGAAGACACCCGCTCGATCGTCGAACCCGCCGGGGGACTCGCCGTCGCGGGGCTGAAGCGCTGGGTTGCCGCCACGGGCACCCGCGACAAGCGGCTGATAGCGCTCAACTGCGGCGCGAACGTGAATTTCGACCGCCTGCGACATATCGCCGAACGCGCCGCCGTCGGCGACCGGAGCGAGATGCTCCTGGCGGCGGAGATCCCCGAGCAGCCGGGCAGCTTCCGGCGCTTCTGTTCCATCGTGGGCAAGCGCGGGATCACGGAGTTCAACTACCGGCTTGCGCCCGGCGCCACGGCCCATATCTTCGTCGGCGTACAGCTCAAGGACGGTCGGCGCGAACAGACGGCGCTGCTCGGGCTGCTCCGGGATGCCGGCTACCCGGTCGAAGACCTGAGCGACAACGAGACGGCGAAGCTCCACGTGAGGCACATGGTCGGCGGCCGCTCTCCCGGCATTGCCAACGAGCGTCTGTTTCGCTTCGAGTTTCCGGAACGGCCGGGCGCACTGCTTGCATTCCTCGATGCTGTCGGCAGTCAATGGAACATAACGTTGTTCCACTATCGCAATCACGGTTCCGACTACGGTCGGGTGCTTGCCGGCATCGACGTGCCGCCGGACGAAAGACAGGAGCTCGACGCACATCTCGCAGCGCTCGGCTATCCGTACTACGAAGAAAGCGACAATCCCGCTTACAGACTGTTTCTCACCTGACAGTCCTCGCGAACGCTCGTTGCATCGCTACCGGCTGTTTCTTACCTGACGGTCCTCGCCGGCGCCGGCTGCATCGCTACAGACTGTTTCTCACCTGACGGTCCTCGCGAACGCTCTTTGCATCGCTACCGAATGCTTCCCGCTCGATGGTTCTTGCCGACCAGGAATTCGTTGCACCGGCAACCGCCGGGATGCGAATAAGTATTGGGCTTATTCCAAACTGCTTGCAACGAATCGGATGCGCCAGGCATCCAACAGTCCGAAGACATCGCATGACCTGCGATGCAGAGGTTTACCGAAGCAAATGTGAAATCCCTTATGCTATTTGTTTGGTAACAATTGGCGGTGGCGCAAGCCACCGCCTTTTTTTTACCACTGATCGAGCAGCCGACCGGCAATGTCGATCTGCCGCTCCGGGCGGCCTGGAAACCGGACCTCACCCCCGCTCTCACGAGAGAAAAACCGCGCCTCGAGCGTTGCCATGAGCTCGCCGGTCAAAAACCGGCTGCGCGCTCCATAGACGTGCCGATCGCCGGCGGGATGTTGAGCCGTTACGTGAAACCTGAGCGGCGCGATCAGCGCCAGCGACTCGCGGGCGCGCGTCATTGCGACGTATAAGAGCCGCCTCTCCTCCTCGATCTGCTCGGGCTTGCCGGCCGCGAACTCGGATGGAAAATTGCCATCCGTTACGTTGAGCACGAAGACGTGATTCCATTCCTGACCTTTGGCCGAGTGGATCGTCGACAGCACGAGGTAGTCCTCGTCCAGCGCCGGATCGCGAGCGAGATCGCCGCTTCGCGCCGGCGGGTCGAGCGTCAGCTCCGTCAGGAATCGCTCGCGGGTCGCATAGCGGCCGGCGATCCGCTCGAGCTGTTCGAGATCGGCGTCGCGGATTTCGGGAGATTCGTAAAGGCGTTCGAGCTGCGTTCGGTACCAAACGCGCGCGGCGGCAAGTCCGGACTGCCAGGCCGCGTCCGGGTCTTCAGCAAGCGTCAGCAAACAGAACAGATCGCAAAACGCATCCCAGTCCCGGGAAGCGGCGGCCGGCGCTTTGAATTCCCTGAGACCCGCCGCCTGGTACCCGGCCGCCTCGAACAGACGAAAGCAACGTTGGGCAAGCCGGGGACCCACGCCGGGCAGGAGCTTCAAAACCCGGAAGGCCGCGATGTCGTTGCGCGGATTGTCCGCCCATTTGAGAACGGCCAGCAGGTCCTTGACGTGCGCCGCCTCGAGAAACTTGAGCCCGCCGTATTTCACGTAAGGGATGTTGCGCCGAATCAGCTCCAGCTCCAGACGGTCGCTGTGATGTGAGCTTCTGAAAAGGACGCCTTGCTGCTTGAGGTCGCTACCCGACTCCCGGTTTGCGAGTACCCGGCTGACGACGAACCCGGCCTCGTTGTCGCCGTCCTCCACGGTTACGTACTCCGGTCGCGCGCCCGGGCGGTCGGGCGCGAACAGTTCCTTCTCGTACTGCCGCTTGCTGCCCGCGATGAGACGATTGGCCGTGTCGAGAATTGCCTGTGTCGAGCGGTAGTTCTGCTCCAGCGTGACGATCCGGGCTTTCGGTTCGAAGTGATCGGGGAACGACAGAATGTTGTCCACTTCCGCGGCGCGGAACGCGTAGATCGATTGCGCGTCGTCGCCGACTACGGTCACACCAGAGCCATCGGGTTTGAGCGCCAGCAAGACACGCGCCTGCAGCCGGTTCGTATCCTGATACTCGTCGACCAGAATGTGGTCGAACGCATCGCCTATCGCTTTCGCAAAGTCGGCTTCCGCCACCAGATGCTGCCAGTAGAGCAACAGGTCGTCATAGTCGAGCAGAGACTTCGCCTGTTTGTGCCCGACATAGTTGCGAAACAGGCTGCGGAGCTCCTGCTCCCACTCCGCGCACCACGGGAACGCCTCGTCGAGAACCGACTCGAGGGCTTTGCCGGTGTTGACCGTGCGCGAGTAGATCGCGAGACAGGTGTCCTTGCGCGGAAAGCGGCGCCGCGTTGCCGTCAGGGCCAGACCGTGGCGCTCCTTGTCCATGATGTCGGCCGCATCGCCGCGATCGAGCACCGAGAACGCCGGATCGAGACCGAGGTTGGCGGCAAACTGCCGGAGCAGGCGATTGCCTATCGAATGAAAGGTCCCGGCCCACGGCAGGCGAACGCCGCGATCCCCCGTCTCGCCGCAGGCACGCCGTACGATCGTTTCGACCCGGCGCCGCATCTCCTCGGCGGCTCGCCGCGTGAACGTCAGCAGCAGGATGCGCTCCGGATCGACGCCGCTGACCACCAGATGAGCGACGCGGTGCGCAAGCGTCATCGTCTTGCCGGTTCCGGCTCCCGCAATAACGAGCAGCGGCCCGGCTTTCACGCTGCCTTCGCCGGCCGAGCCGTAGGTGGCCGCCTGCCGCTGCGCGGCGTTCAGACCGTCGAGATAGTTCTGTGCCGTCTTCACCGGCGCCGCCCTGTAAATAAATCCAGTACTGGATAAATCTACACGGAATCGCCCAGAAAATCCTCGCAGACCCGGGCGAGTTCGCGGGGCGCTTCGAAGTGCAGCATGTGCCCGGCGGCTTCGATCGTGTGCCCGGATACCGTCGGAAACGGCAGTGCAAAATCGAACGGTCCGTCGTGCGCATGGAGGCGGTCGCGAATCGTACTCGCTCCGCCGCTCACCAGCAGCACCGGCGCCGTGACGCGGCGCCAGCAGGCCTCGGCCTCCGCCCGACGATACAGCACGGCATTGGGGAGACGATGGGCGCGGTCCGCCTTGAGCTCCACCTTGCCCCCGGACTCGCGGCCCCAGGCGCGGGCAACGAAGCGCGCTTCGGGCAGGCTCATGCGCGGACTTCGGCTCCGGATCTTCACGGCCAGCGACTCGTAGTCGGGATAGACCGAAAACGCCTGATCGGCGGCCGCCCGTTCGATCCAGTCGCGATAGCGTCCCGGCGCGGCGGCGGGATCGGCGTCGAGCAGGCCGAAACCCTCGGCGTTGACGAAGGCACGCACCCGCTCGGGAAAGATACCGGCGTAGAGGCCCGCCACGTTACCGCCCATGCTGTGACCGAGAACGTCGGCCGGCGACCCCGGCGTAAAGCGCTCCAGGAGCGCGTGAAGATCGGCCAGATAGTCGGGAAACCAATATGGCCCGGGGTTGCGGCCGGAATCGCCGAAGCCGCGCCAGTCCGGTGCTACGACGTGCCAGTCACCCTCGAGCGCGTCCGCGAGGAACTGGAAGCTTCGTCCGCTGTCCCCCCAGCCGTGCAGACACAGAAGCAGCCGCGAGCCGCGCTTCCCCCACTCGTGCACGGCGTAGTCCACGCCCCGAATCTCGAGATTCGTGGTCCGGACGTCGCGCATGGCTCGATAGATCTCCATGGGCCGCCATTGTCGACACTTTCTCTGCGTTTGCCAGCGCGACGAGCGACGGTTCAAACCGCTTCGCAGGCGGCCGCAAAAAAAAGGCGCCGGAATTGGGCTACCGGACACGCTTTTTGCAGGACCGCTGGTTAGAATGCGCGTTACAACCGCGCTTATGGCAAATAGACAGGCATGACCGGCGATATCGCAATCGTATTGGGCATTCTCGCGATCTCGCTCATCCTCTTCGTCAGTGAAGTCATCCGCATGGACCTGGTGGCGCTGATGGTGCTCGGCGCGCTGGCCATCACGGGACTCGTCACCGCCGAAGAAGCCTTCGCGGGCTTTTCGAACAGCGCCGTCATCACCGTCTGGGCCATGTTCATCCTCAGCGAGGGTCTGACCCGAACCGGCATCGCCGACATCATCGGGCGTCAGGTAATGCGTATCGCGGGCCGCCGCGAGATCTCGATGATTCTCGTCATCATGATCACCGGTGCCGTGCTGTCGGCGTTCATGAACAACATCGGCGTCGCCGCGCTCATGCTGCCGGTCGTCGTCGAGGTGGCCCGCCGGACCCGCATTCCGGCCTCGCGCCTTCTGATGCCGCTTGCCTACTCGACGCTGCTCGGCGGCCTGATGACCCTGATCGGCACGCCCCCGAACCTGCTGATCAGCGAGTCGATGGAGCGCAATGGCTATGCGCCGTTTCAGCTCTTCGACTTCACACCCCTCGGCGGCGGCGTGATGTTCGTCGGCGTACTCTTCGTCGCGCTGTTCGGCCGCCTGCTGCTCCCCGTGAAGAAGGCCGAACGCGACCGAAACGTCAGTCAGCGCAGCCTGCGCCAGCGCTACAAGCTGCACGAGCGCACCTTCATGATGCGCGTTCCTTACAACTCGGTGCTCGTCGGCAAGACGCTGGCGGAAAGCCGCATCGGCAGCTCGACGGGGCTCATTATCCTCGCGCTGGTGCGGGGCGGCAGGAACGAACCGCTGCCGAGCCGGCAAACCCTGCTCCGCGGCGGCGACGGCATCCTGGTGCAGGGGCGGGTCGATCAGTTCAGGGAACTCCGGCGGCTTTCCGACCTCGTCATCGAGCGCGAGGCACCGGTTCTCAAGTCGATGGTCGCCGAAAAAGTCGTTTACGCCGAAGTGACGGTGGCCGAAAACAGCTCGCTGGTCGGCGAGCTGCTCCGCGACGCGGGGTTTCGGTCGCGCTTCGACGTCGCCGTCGTCGGCGTGCATCGCCGGGACGGCTACCGGCTCACGAATCTCTCGTTCCTGCCCCTGCGGGCGACCGACAGAATTCTGGTCCAGGGCGAGGTCGACGCGATCGAAGGGCTCGAACGCTTTGCCGACTTCGAGTCGGTCGAGGTATTCACGACGGAGACTCTGAACGAACGGTATCGAAGCGACGAGCGACTGTTCGTGGTGCGGCTGCCGAAGGAAAGCGGCCTGGTCGACGTTACGCTGGCCAAAAGCCGCCTGAACGATGCGTTCGATTTCCGCGTCGTCGCCGTGTTCCGCGACGGTCACTTGAGCGTGATGCCGCGGGGAGACGAGGTTTTGAGCGCCGGCGACCTGCTGCTCATCGAGGGTCAACCGGGCGATCTCGACGTGCTGCGGGGCTTTCAGGAACTCAAGATCGACACGCGGGTACCGGCGAACCTCGGTGCTTTCGACTCCGAACGTCTGACGCTCCTCGACGCGACGCTGGACCCGCGCAGCCGGCTGGCCGGCAAGACGGTCGGCGAGCTCAATTTTCGCGAGCGCTACGGCATCGAGCTCGCCGGCATGGAGCGCGAGGGCGACACGGTAACCGGCGATCTCGCCGAGGAGCGGCTTCAGGTCGGCGACGCGCTGCTGTTGCTCGGTCCGCGCGACCGGCTGCAGCTGTTGGCATCGGACTCGGATTTCCTGACGCTGACCCCGCTGGGCCAGGAGCCGCCGGATACGCGCCGTGCGCCGCTGGCCGCCGCGATCATGTTCGGCGTCGTCGTGAGCGTCATGCTCGGCTACGCTCCCATCGCCGTAGCCGCCGTCGTCGGCGGTACGATCATGGTGCTGACACGGTGCCTGACGATGGAGCATGCCTACCGGGCGATCGACTGGCGGGCGATATTCCTGATCGCGGGGATGCTGCCGCTCGGCACCGCCATGCAGGAAACGGGTGCGGCCACCTACCTGGCCGACCAGGTGATGATCCTGTTGGGCGACGCGGGACCCTGGCCCGTGATAATGGGGCTCTACATCCTCACCGCGACGGCAACGATGATCATCCCAACGGCCGCCCTCGTGGTACTGATGTCGCCGATCGTGCTCTCCGCGATGGCGGATCTTGGGCTGCAGCCCGAAACGGCCATGATGGCGGTGGCGATGGCCGCATCCGCAAGCTTCACGAGCCCTATTTCCCATCCCGCCAACATCCTCGTCATGGGCCCGGGCGGCTACCGCTTCGTCGACTATCTCAAGGTCGGCGTGCCGTTGACGCTGGTCGTCTTCATCACGGTCATGGCCCTGCTGCCGATCTTCTGGCCGCTGACTCCCGTCTAGACCGCAGCGGCGAAGCATCCCAGGCAGTCTCGCATGGCGGGGTTGGGGGCGGTTCACCGGGATGGCTCCCTGCGGTCCGCTTGTATGTTGATTGTGGCCCTTCGATTAGGATGTCGAAGGTTGCCGGGGTGGGAGGGACGTCGGTCCGCTTCCGACCATTGCTGGTACGGACGAATAAAGAGATCGTCCCCACCCCCTCACCATGGAGCGCCGATAAAGAATCCAGCCAGTATCGTGGCCGATCTGTGCAAGCCAGCGCCCGGTGAGCTCCCGGCGTGTTCCACACGGAACGGAGATCATTATGGCGAAGCAAGTGGAAAAGCGCACGTTTGGCGTTGATGTGGCGAAAGCGTGGTTGGATATTTATGGCAGCGGTTCGGATGCGGTGGTTCGTATCGAGAACACGGCGTCGGCGATCGACGCCTGGCTGCGTACCGAGCCGGGTCCGGCGCGTATGGCGGTGGAAGCGACCAACCGCTTCCATGAGGCCTTTGTGGCGTGCGCACAGGTCCGGGGCCACGAAGTTTACCTGGTGGATGCCTTAAAGCTCTGTCGTTATCGGGAGGCAGTAGGCCGACGCGCCAAGACGGACCGTCATGACGCGGTGTTGTTAGCGCGCTATGTGCAGCAGGAACAGGCCGAACTGCGGCGCTGGTGTCCTCCGGATCCGCAGCAGAGCAAGCTTTGGCGCTTGCTGAAGCGTCGTGCCACGCTGGTTCAGACCACGGTCCGCCTGCGTCAGAGCCTGACGGATCTGGGGGAACTGGATCGCACGGCACGGGACCTCATCGACCATTGCCGGCAGCTGATCCGTCAGGTTGACCGCAAGCTGCAACAGCAGGCACGCGATCTGGGCTGGGGCCGTGATCTGCAACGCAGCCGCGGCATACCCGGGGTAGGACCGCTCACCGCACTGGCGCTGGTGGCCACCTACCACCGACACGACTTTCGTAATGCCGATGCCTTTGTCGCTTTTATGGGCCTCGACGTCAGGGTGCGTGACTCCGGCACCTTCCGGGGTCGACGCAAACTGACCAAAAAAGGCGATCCGGAACTGCGGCGACTCCTGTACAACGCCGCCATGGCGGCCTGCCGCCAGCCGCACTGGGCAAGCTACTACCGCTCATTGCGGGACCGCGGCCTGAGCGGAACGGCGGCCCTGGTGGCGTTGTCACGAAAACTGGTGCGAGTCTGCTATGCCTTACTACGACAACAAGCGGCGTTTAATCCCGATCTGCGCAATAGGGCTTGCGCTGCAACATAGAATCTTTATTCCCGCAAACCAACATCGCCCACCCGCTATCCCTAAACATTCGAGCACCCGCTATCCCGAAACACGGCGGGAAGCACGAGTCCGGCTTCCACTCAGGTCGGCCGCCGTAGCAGGCCGGCCTTGTCGTCCGGGTGGTCTGTAGCGGGAATAAAGCGGACCGCAGATTCTATGTTGTGACGTCAAGCTGGACGATGGGGGCGCAACTCGGACTGATCCCGCAGGAGTGCGAAGG
>JANQGQ010000018.1 GCA_028277185.1 Woeseiaceae bacterium | reverse complement strand
CTGGTGCGAGTCTGCTATGCCTTACTACGACAACAAGCGGCGTTTAATCCCGATCTGCGCAATAGGGCTTGCGCTGCAACATAGAATCTTTATTTCCGGCAGAGGGCACCCCACCACCAGCCGCGTCTCGTCGTTTGGTCCCGCATCCGCTCGATAGTGCCGTTACTCCAGATCGGTTCGTGTCCGGGTCGTTCACCCCGGAACGGCATCCAAGTAGTGGCGTACAGTCAACGACGCCGAAATAAAGGTGATGTCAATTCTTTAGGACAATCGTACGGCCGGATGAGCATCGGCCGCCGCCGACGGTGAAATGGTGGGGTTGGGGGTGGTTCACCGGAAATAAAGCGGACCGCAGGGAGCCATTCCGGTGAACCACCCCCAACCCCGCCACGTGCGATCGACTATTACGCCCCCCCACGTGCGATCAACCGCCAACCCCGCCATGCGAGGCTACAAACGACGGGGCTATCAGAACAACCGAAACCGCTGTTCGTTGATCATCCGCCGCTTGCGCATCTTCGCGTGGAGCGCGGCCCGCTTGTCGGCAAGCCACGCCTCGCGGCCCACCTTCACGTCCTCGCCGCGGGCTTGCCGCCGGGCTTCCTCGGCTTCGCGGAAGCTGCAGAACTCGCGATACAGTTCGATCTCGTGCTGGAGTTCCTTCAACACCACCTCGACGTAGATGGCGTCGTCGAGAAAGCCCAGTCCCGGAACGTGATCCGGAATCAGGTCCTCCGCCTCGCAGAAGTAGGCCAGTGCCTGCAGGATCGCCTCACGTTCCTCAGCCGTGAGCTGCCATTCGTCGTCGTTGATCATGTTGAGGACGACGTCGAGCTGTTCGACGCGTTCCGCGATGAATTGCGGCAGGTCACCCGACCGCGATTCGTCGATTAAGCCGCGCGCGGCTGCTTCGATCTGCGCGTGGGTGCCGTCCCCGTGTTTGATGTGACGCGATTTGTCGACGATGGCCTGAAATCGCGCAAGATCATCGTCCGACAGCGTAAACGTAATATCCAGTGACATGCCGCCTGGCTCCCTTTTTCTTTCTAACTACTGTTGTACGGGTCGAAGCTTTGCCCCACCTCGATGGCTCCGGGGTCCTCCCCCCCGTCTTCCTCTTCCTCGCCGAGTATCCGGCGAAGCATCTGTGTGCTCACCAGCGACAGTTCCTCGTCATCGTCGGGCGCACTGCCGGCCACCGGCTCGTAAACGACGTCGGCAACCCGGCCGGGACCGTTGTCTTCGGCCGCGGTCCTGAGTGCCGCTTCGAGATCTTCGTCGTCGATGATTTCAAAGTTGCCGGACTGGACGTTTTGCGCCAGAACACCGTCCTCTGCCGCCGCGACGGCTTTGAGCTCTTCCTTGCGCTCATCGCCGCCCGATCCCAGCATTTTCTTGAGCATCTGGGTCGACACGAGCTCCAGTTCGACGTCCTCGACGGGCTCGGACCAGACCGAGCGGCCGCGATCGTCGGTACGGACCTTGCCCCGGCGAACGAGACGAACGGTCTGCTTGAGTTCCTCGGACATACGACGCCCCTGCGTTGCCTCGTGGGGTCCATTCTACGCGTTTTCGTAGGCGATCCAACGAGTTAATGCCGCGGTTCGGCCGGGTTTCCGGAATCCGGGTCGGCGGGATGCAGAATACGTCACGAAATCGATGCGCCGGGCTGAGAAACAGTTCCGCGAATCAAGGCCTTAGGCCCGCTACGCTGAGGAATGTCCGGGCCAGTCCCTTGGAACCATGAACCTCGACGTGTTGATCGCTGTACTGCTGACCTTCGGCGCCGCCTGCTATGGTTTGCTCGCCGCCCGGCTCCTGTTGTCGCCGCGGGACGTCGGCAGCCTGCCTCTCGGGATTGTATTCCTCCTGATGAGCGTCTGGGTGCTCGGCGGCGCGATCGAGGTCATTGCCGACTCGCTCGTCGTGTTCTCCGTCGGCCGCACGGCGCACTTCGTCGCAACGTCGCTCCTGCCGGTGGCCGTCTACGTCTGCTTTCGCGAATACACGGGCTCCCGTGTTCCCACGCGCACGGTCGTCGCGTTGATCCTGATTCCCCTGGTCACGATCACGCTGGTTGCCACCAACGTTCATCACGAATTCGTCTGGGCGGCGCCGTTCGTCAACGCGGACGGCGGGTTTCTCAGTCGCCCCGAACGCTGGGGCAACTGGTTCCTGTTCGTGCACGCGCCGTACAGCTACGCACTGACCACGCTTGCCGTCTTCTCCTTGCTGTCGCATGCCTCCGCGGTGGCGCCTGCACATCGCCGCGGCCTCGTGTTGCTTGCGGCGTTCGGCGTGGCACCGCTTGCGGCTGCGATTGCCTACGACCTCGGCTTCGGCCCGGCGACGATGTCGCTCGAGCCTCTCGTGATCACGGCCATGCTGCCTGGCTATCTGTGGTTGCTTCTCGGCGAGCGCATCGTCGAGTTCAAGCCACTCGCCTACGAGACCGTGTTTCAGACCATGCAGGACCCCGTGGTCGTCGTCGATCACGAGCAGCGGATCATTGGCATGAATCGCGGCGCCGAAGAGCTGCTCGACGTTTGCGAGAAGGAGGCCCTGAGAGTACCGCTGGAGACCGTACTTACCGAGGGAGGGACCGGCATCTTCGAGGCAATCGAAACCGGCAAGACCCGGAAGGTCATGACCAACACCGGCCGCTTTTTGCACCTCAAGATCTCGGACATCGAGGGACGGGGCAGCGTCGCGAGCGGCGGACAGATTCTCATGTTCCGCGACGTGTCCGATGTCGAAAAGGCGCAGACGGAGGTCCGCAACAGCGAGAAGCTGCTCCGGACGCTGATCGATCATTCCGTCAACGGCGTGATTCGCATGCGCTGGGTGCGTGACGATAGCGACGGCGGCCAGACCTTGCGCTGCATCTTCGCGAATGCGGCCGCGGGGCGCTTTCTCGACCGCGCGTCCGATGCACTCGACGGCAGCACCATGGCGGACATCGTACGGCTTGCCTGCACCGGCATGGACGCAGAAGAACGCAAGCGCACCGAGGCCCGCTTCGAACGCGCAATCGCCGATCTGAAGAGCGTCGACATCGAAGCGCTGAACGGACCGCCCGGCGCCCGCCGTTGTCTGCAGATGATTGCGGAACCGGTAGGCGAAGACTACGCATTGACGATCGTCGACATCACCGACCGCAAGGCGAAGGAACAGCACATGGAGGCAATTGCCTGGTCGGACCCGCTCACCGGTGTCCTCAACCGGCGCGGCTTCGAACGGCATGCGTCGCAGCGTCTCAAAGAGAGCCACGACGATGCGACCGGCGCGCTCCTGTTCGTCGACCTGAACGAATTCAAGCAGATCAATGACGAATGCGGTCACGATGCGGGCGATCAGCTTCTGACGATCGCCGCCGAACGCCTGCGGAAGAGTCTCAGGTCTTGCGACATCATCGGCCGGCACGGTGGCGACGAATTCGTCGCGCTGGTCCCGGACGTGGGTTCGGAAGCCATCGAGCGGCTTGCGGAACGGCTTACGGAGTCGCTCGAGGAACCGTATCGCGTCGGCGACGAGACGCTGAACTGCTCTGCAAGCATCGGCCTGGCGCTGTATCCGAAGAACGCCAGCACGCTGACCGGGCTTCTCCGGGAGGCCGACGAGGCCATGTACCGCGCGAAGGCGCGCGGTCGCGGCGGCAGCGGCGCGGCCGTCAAGGGCCGTCTCGAGCGGGCCGGCTAGGTTTCCATGCCACGGGCGGCGGCCCGCCACGGAAAAAAACCCGCGCCGGTGTAATAGCCTCTGGCGATCGCGGGTCTTGAAATCCAGAGACCGCTAACGATTCCGGAGTTCCGACATGCCGAGCCCCCGTACCTTCGTCGTGAGCCTGCTGCCGCTTGCGCTACTGATGAGTCTGATCTGCAGCAGCGCGATTCGCTATGGTCACGCCGACGCACCGATAGCAGAAACGGCGGAAGCGGTGCGTCCGCTGGCTGCCGGCGACGCGGCGCCGCGCTTCACGGTTCGTACCGTCGACGGCGAGAATTTCGACTTCGACCCGAGGCGGCTCGAACGGCCCGCCGTGCTCATTACGTTCCGGGGCGGCTGGTGCCCGTACTGCAACTTCCACCTTTCCGAACTGCGCCACGTGCTGCCCGAGATCAGTGCCATGGACGTCGACGTCCTGTTTCTCTCCGGCGATCGCCCCGAGCTCTTGTACAAGAGCCTGAGCGCTGAAACGCAGGACGATATCGACGGCCTCGGCTACACGATCCTGTCGGACGCCGACGCTAACGCCGCGATTGCGCTGGGGATTGCGTTCCGTGCGCCGGAGCGCTATCTGGAAGTCCTGCCCGAGAAAGGTATCGACATCGCAGGTTCATCCATGGGCCGCCACGGCGTGCTGCCGGTGCCCGCCGTGTTCGCAATCGATCGGAGCGGCACGATCGCGTATGCATTCGCCGACGCCGACTACAAGGTCCGCCTGCCCGCCGACGAACTGCGGACCGTGGCCGCCGGTCTGACGACGCGCTGACGCCGGACGTCCGGCGACACAATAGTGCCGCGTCGCGAGGAGTGATAGGCTCTCGGGCTCCTGTTCCCGGCATGGAGACCGCCATGGTCACGGCGATAGTCCTGATCGACGCCGAAACCAACCGCATCCCCGATCTTGCTAACCGAATCGCGGAAATGGCGGGCGTGACCGAGGTGTTCTCGGTGACTGGCCGGCACGACCTCGTTGCCATCGTGCGGGTGGCCAGGAACGAGGACCTCGCCGATGTGATCAGCGACCGCATGCGGCATCTGGAAGGGATCGTCGCCACTGAAACGCTGATCGCTTTTCAGGCCTACTCGAAGCAGGCACTCGAAGCCGGCTTCGAGCTCGGGCTCGACTAAGGCAAGGCCGGAACGGGCCCGACGTGAGCAAACTCCTCTGCGACCTGCTGAAGGTCGAGCCGCACGAGCTCAAGGCGACGATCCTGTCGTTCGTCTGGGTGTTTACCGTCATGGCTGCGTACTTCATCCTGCGGCCGGTGAGGGACTCGTTCTCGTCGGATTGGACCGACGCAGAGCTGAGCTGGCTCTGGACCTCGACGTTCGTCTTCAGCGCGCTCGCGGTCAGCCTCTACGGAGCCGTTATCTCCCACATCCGTTTCAGGATCATCGTTCCGGTTATTTACGGGTTCTTCGCCCTCGCGTTTTTGGGCTTCTTCGTGATCGGGAAGACCGGCGGGGCCAGCGATCTGGTCAATCGCGTTTACTACGTTTGGGTGAGCGTGTTTGCTCTGTTTCACTTGTCGGTGTTCTGGACGTTCATGTCCGGGCTCTACAACAAGGAGCAATCGAAGCGGCTCTTCGGCGTCATCGCCACCGGCGCGATACTCGGTACCGTCGCCGGCCCGCTGGCAGTGGAGCTGTTCATCGTGGACGTCGGCTCGCTGAACATGCTGCTCGTGTCCGCGGTGCTGCTGCTGGTGCCGATTCCGATAGTCGGCCAGCTCGACGGGCTGCGCTCGACGGCGCTCGGCAATCCCGACGGGCAATCCGATCTGCTGCGCGGCTCCAAACTCGGCGTGAATCCCTTTTCCGGGTTCACGCGCCTCGTTAGCAGTCCGTATCTGCTGTGGATCGCGGCGTTCATACTGCTGTACGTCACGATGAATACGTTTCTTTATTACGAGATCCGCAAGGTCTTTGCTGACCTCGATCGCGACCTGCGGGCTCAGGCCTGGGCGCGGATCGACCTTGCGGTCAACTTGCTTGCCGCGTTCACAGCCCTGTTCGCGACCAGCCGCTTTGCCACCCGGCTCGGCGTAGCGACGACCCTTGCGCTCGTCCCGCTGATCATGGTTGCGGGCTGGATCGTAGTGGCGGTGAGTCCGGTGCTCGCATCGGTCGTCGGCGTGCAGATCGTCCGGCGCGCCGGAAACTACGCCGTAACGCGGCCGGCGCGCGAGATGCTCTTCACGCTCGTCGACAGCGAAACCCGGTTCAAGTCCAAGCCGGTCATCGATACCGTCGTCTACCGGGGCGGCGACGTCGCTACAGCCTGGTTTTACACGATGCTGACGACGGTGTTCGGCATGGGCCTTACCGGGATCGCGATCGTCGCCGCGGCGATTGCGGGCGTATGGGCGGCAGTCGGCGCTTATCTGGGTCGCTGGTTCGACAGCGATGCGGCAACGCCGGACAGGGCGCCAGGAGCCGCGGTGCCGGAGCCGGGCGATGGAGCGAGGTAGCGCCGCCGACCGGCAGTCCCTGCGCGAGTTCGGCGAGGTTCTCAAGGGGCGGCGGACAATCAACCTTTACCTCGACCTCGAGGTTCCGCGCGAGCTCGTCCGCGATGCGATAGAGGCCGCAACCTGGGCTCCCAATCACCACGTCACCGAACCCTGGCGGTTCATTCTGATGGGCAGCGACGCGGTCGCCCGAACCGTCGATCTGGTGCGTGAGATCACGGCGGCGAAGAAAGGTGCCGAGTTCGCCGAGTTCAAAGCGAAGTCCTGGGCGGAAAAGCCCGGGTGGCTGACCGTCACCTGCCGCCACTCCGAAGACCCGTTGCTGGAGCGCGAGGACTACGCGGCGTGCAGCGTCGCGGTGCAGAACTTCATGCTCTATCTATGGAAAGCCGGGGTAGGCAGCAAGTGGACCAGCGGCGATATCACACGCGACCCGCGCTTTTTCGAGATCCTCGGCATCGACGCGGCTGCCGAATTCGTCGTTGGCATGATCTGGTTCGGCTATCCAAGAGTCACGCCGCAACAATCGCGCAAGCCGCTGGCGGACGTGCTGACCGAACTGCCGTAGGGACCGATCGACGAGTCCGTCAGCGGGCCGTCGGCTGACGTTCCTCGAGCGTTTCCGGGGGATGCTCGCAGAAAGGCTTTGGCGCAATCAGCGGCCGGAGCAACCATACGATAAACGTCAGCGTCCCGGCGCCCGCGACGACGACCGCGGCGTTGCGGACGCTGCCGTCGTAGATCGCCGCGCCGATGAGCGCGCCGGCGGCTGACAACAGGTTCTGGATGCTGCCGATGATCGACGACGCGACGCCGGCTACTCTGGGCAGCGGATCCAGAGCAACCACCGTTGCGTTGGGCGCCAGTATGCCGACGGCGACGAAGAACACGCACAGACTGCCCCAGAACCACCAGAGCGGCGCCGCATTGAGCCAGGCGATCGCCAGCAGGTTCGCCGACGCCACCATCATGATGCTCGCCCCGATACCGATGAGCGTCGTCACGTCGAAGCGCAGCACGAGATGCCGGTTGAGCCAGGATCCCAGCATGATCGCGATGCCGGCTGCCGCGAAGACGAAGCCGTATTGGCGTGCCGTCAGGCCGTAGTCTTCGATGATCAGCGCCGCGGACGTCGTGATGACGGCCATGAAACCGAACGGCGGGATCACGATCAGAAGCAGACCGAACACGCTGCGGCGGAACGAGAAAAAGGTCCGGAAGCTGTCGATCAGTTGCCGGACGGGATGGCCCTGGGGCTCCGGCGTGTGCGTTTCGACGAGATTGACGCGGATCGCCAACAGCATCCCGAAACCGGCGATCGCGATGGCCGTAAAAGTTGCCCGCCAGTCGAACAGATCCATCAACACCGCGCCAAGGCTCGGAGCGATCACAGGCGCCGCCGTGAACAGCATCGCCATGAGCGACATCAGGCGTACGCCTTCCTTGCCGCTGGCAATGTCCCGGACGATTGCCCGCGACAGCACGACGGCCGACGCCGCGCCGAAGCCCTGCACGAAGCGCGCGGCAAGCATGACTTCGATGGACGGTGCGAACGACGCCACCGCCGCGGCGATCGCGAAGATCGTCATGCCGGCATAGAGGACGGGCAGACGGCCGAGGCGGTCCGAGAACAGTCCCGCCGGAATCTGCCCGAGCGCCATGCCGAGCATGAACACGCCGACGATCTTCTGCGCTCTCGGCAAGTCCGCGAGGAGTGCCTCGGCCATGGCCGGGATTGCGGGCAGGCTCAGGTCGACGGTGAGTGCCGCGGTCGTCGTGAGCAAGCCGAGCGTCAGGATGAACGACGGCTTCGATGTCAGGTGTTGGTTGCTCACGGGGGTTGGCTCTGGGCGGTTAGGCAGCATAGGGAGGTGGGGGGCTTGAGTAAAGGTAGCGATGCGTTTGGAGCACGCTCATGCAGCGGCCGGTTGGTCCCGCATCCGTTCGACAGTACCGTTACTCCAAATCGGTTCGGGTACTGGCCGTTCAGTTCGGCGAAAAAAGGTGTCAGACACCATAGTTGCAGAGGCGCACCCCCAACCCCGCCACATGCGATCGACCGCCAACGCCGCCATGCGAGGCTGACAGGAGCGAGCTTTGCGCTATCATTTGCGCCGCTGTTTGTTACGGAGCGATGTTCGCTTCTGAGGAGACCGGATGTTTCGTTTGTCCTGGATTGCAGTTACTACACTCGTCGCTCTGGCGCTGCTCATGCCGGCTGCCGCTCAGGCGGCGTCCGCCGCCAAAATCGACGAGCAGGCCAACGAGGCGCTCGGGGTGTTCCGGGAAGAGATCAACGGCGCGGACGTATTCCTGAATCAGGCGGCCGGGTACCTGATCTTTCCCCGCGTCATCAAGGTCGGGGTCGGTATCGGCGCCGAAACCGGGGAGGGCGCGCTGCGCGTCGGCGGCAGAACCGTCGACTACTATCGGACGACGAGCGGCTCCGTGGGCTTTCAGCTCGGCGCCCAGGCCAAGTCCATCGTCATTGCGTTCATGACGCCGGAATCGCTCAACAAGTTTCGCGAGTCGAGCGGCTGGAAGGTGGGCGTCGACGGTTCGGTGGCGCTGATCGACATCGGTGCCGGCAAGACGATCGACAGCAACAACATCAAGGACCCGGTCGTCGGCTTCGTCTTCGGGTCGAAGGGCCTCATGTACAACCTGACGCTCGAAGGCTCCCGGTTCACGAAGCTCGATAAGGACTGATTTTGGCGAAGGCTAAGAAAGGGCGCGACCAGTCGGGCGAGCGCAAGCCGTCGCTGGGCCGGCGCGTGGGGGAAGGCCTGAACAGTGTCGGCGAGTTCGGCCGCTCCGCCGTACAGAATCCGCGTGGCCTGCCGCGGCAGGCGGAGGGCGTTTTTCGCCGCTGGTTCCGCAAGGTCTGGGCCGTTCGTGGCGGCGGGCTCTATGCAACCGGTTTCGCCGCGATGTTCCTGTATCTCGAGATCGTCGAAATCGTGACGGACGATCTGCCGACTCTGCTGGCCACCAATCTGCTGAGCAGCGATATCGTCGGGCTGATCGTGAGCTTCGTCATCGACACGTTCGTCAATTTCGTCAACGCCCTGATCTGGCCGGTCTACGTCATAGCCTTCGCGCCGCCCTGGGGTGGTTTCGGCCTCTTGCTTGCCTTCTTCGTCTTCGACCGCTTCATGACGCCGCGCGTCGAGGCGTGGATGAATCGCGACGATCCGATCAGTGAGCGTCAGGAGACGCCGTAGCCCTGTCGATATCTCTGTCGGCGAGGCGCGGACCCACCGGCGCCAGGATCGCGTCGCGCAGCGCTGCCTTTGCGGCCTGCTCGCCGGGCACGACGCGGCCGCGCTCGACCGACAGGCCGAGTTCCGCGAATAGTGGGACGTAATCCGGGAAACCGGCGGTGTTGGCGTAGCGCCGATACAGGGGCATGAACACCGCCTCCCCGGCGAGTTCGTCGAGCTTCTGCAACAGTTCGGTGCCCGACCACTCTCTCGCCGACGGCAGGCAGCAGTCCCCTAAAGCGACGATGACGGTGTCGAGTGAAGCCTGTCCGCCGCTGATGCGCCGCAGCTCGAGGTCCGCGGCAAGCGCGAGCACCGCGCCGCTCCAATAGACTTTCATCGTGGCGGAACGCGTGCCGCCGGCGGCCGCGGCGTTCGGCGACAGCTCCGGCCGCGAGCGCCGGCCGCGCTCGAAGCCTTCGTAAAGCTTCTGCCAGGCGCGCTCCGGGGTGTAGCGGTCGGCGCGTGCCAGCAGTACGTTCTGCAGGTACTGCGCGAAGCCTTCGGAGATCCAGCGATGATCCCGGCGTACGTAGGGAAAGAGGAGGTGGCTGTATTCGTGAGTTGCGGTCCAGTCGGCATAGAAGCGATCGATGCGCGCATAGTGGTTGACGAAGAACTCCACGCTTTCGCCGCCGTCGCGAATTACCCGGCCGAAAGGCACGGGCGGGCCCGTGCGGCTGCCGCCGACCGGTATGATCAGGACATGCGGCGACGGATTCGGCAGGCCGCCATAGCTTGCGGCGACATCGGCCGCGACGGTCGCCGCCCAGTCGATGAGTGTTTCGGGCGCGCGGCCCGTGGTCGGTTCGAGCAGCGCGATGCGGATCTCACCACCGCTGACCGGCCGTACGGCTTCGGTGAAGCGCCCGAACGCGACGGCGGCGCTGGCGTTCTCGGGCGACGGGCTCAGGCGATACCGCCGCCCCGACGCGTCGAGCCGCTCCCAGGGAGCCGACGCGCGATAGCCGTCCGGCAGTTCGAAGCTGAGGACGATCGGCAGCCCGTCCCGCGGCCGCCACAACCAGCGCGACGGTGGCGCCAGGGTATTGCGGCGTGAGAGCGTCGCGTTGCGCCGATCGCCGGCGCGCAGCCGGCCGAGGTCGACGCTGTAGCGCAGGCAGGTGATGCGACCGTCCTCCGCACGGAGGCTTCGCCCGTGCCTCACGAGGGCTCGTCCCTCACAGTCGCGCGGAGAGCTCAGGTAGCGCGGGCCCCGGTTCGAACGCACGTGCACGCTGCTCACGGCGTCAGCGAAGCGGGCTTCGACCTCGATACGATTCGGATTCTCGACGACGCGAAGTCGATAGCTGTGGACCGGTTCCGCGGCCGCGGCTACCGCGGTGCCCAGACAGAGCAACGCTAAGACGCACTCTCTTTTGTATATGAGAATCATTGTCGTTTCCGCGATCGTTCCCAAGGTCTCGAGCGTTCGTCTCCGAAGTACCGCAATCAAGCGTAAGCGTATGAAAAGAAAAGGTAAAAGACATATCGGCAGGTGCCGGGCCGCGCTCGGCCGGGACAGCCTCGAAAGCGAGTTTGTAACCGTTTGTATGCCGTTTTGCCGGCGTTCAGCAATGCTGGATAGAATCCGCGCTCGCTTGAGTATTGAAACCTTTTTCATGAAAAGGTTCTTCGGGCCTGCCGCAAGGCGACCGACCAAAACGCGTTAAGGAGAATCCTTTGAACAAGATTGCACGCCGCACTTTCATCAAGGCATCCGCTGCTGCCGCCGCCGGTGCGGTGGTACTGCCGGCCCGTGAGCTCCGCGCCCAGGATCTGCCGCAACTGACGGAAGACGATCCGATGGCGCAGGCAATGAAGTATGTGCACGATGCCAGTACCGTCGATCCGGCTTCGCGCCCCAATCCCGCCGAGAATCAAAACTGCGCCAACTGCGCGCTGATTCAGGGGGAAGATGGTGCCCAGTGGCGCCCCTGTCAGATCTTCCCCGGCAAGCTCGTCAACGCGAACGGCTGGTGCTCCGTCTGGGCGCCCAAGGCCTGATTGCAAAAACGACGCTTCTTAAGGAGTTCGAGACGCCGGCTTGAAAGCCGGCGTTTTTTTTGCCTGGCCGCTACGCTGCCACGTGTAGAATTGCGCATTCTCAAAGAGACCCTCTCAAAGAGACCTTAGGCAACCACGTGGAGAGCAACCGTGTTTGAAACACTCGAGCGACTGCCGGCCGACGCAATTCTCGGTTTGATTGCCGAGCATCGCGAAGACCCCCGCGAATCCAAAATCGATCTCGGTGTCGGTGTGTACCGCACGGTAAAGGGTGCCACCCCGGTTCTCGATGTCGTCAAGGTGGCCGAACAGCGCCTCGTGGATCAGCAGACGAGTAAGGCGTACATCGGTACGGCCGGCGATCCGGCCTTCAACGCGGCGATGCAGGCACTGACGTTCGCCGACCCGGGATTGAACGATCGCCTGTCCACCTGGCAAGCGCCCGGCGGCTCGGGCGCGCTGCGGGTTGCCGCCGGCGTTCTGCTCCGGGCCCGGCCGGATGCCACGGTATGGGTCAGCGATCCGACCTGGGCCAACCACGTGCCGCTTCTGGGCGGCGCCGGGATGTCGTTGAAGCCGTATCCGTACTACGACACCCACAACCATGTCCTCGATATCGACGGCATGCTCGAGGCCCTCGGCACGGCGGCAAGCGGCGACATCGTCTTGCTGCACGCCTGCTGCCACAACCCTTCCGGACTCGATCCGGATCGCGACGAGTGGCAGCGCATCGCCGACGTCATCGAAGAGCGGGGTCTTCTGCCGTTCGTCGACATGGCGTATCAGGGCTTCGCCGAGGATGTCGACGCCGACGCGTTCGCCATCCGGCATTTTGCCGGGCGAGTGCCGGAGATGGTGGTCTGCAATTCGTGCTCGAAGAACTTCGGCCTGTATCGCGATCGCGTCGGAACCGTGTCGTTCCTGGCGGCCGACGCGTCGGCGCGCGACGTCGTCGGGTCTCAGGTCAGCAACGTCGTGCGGACTCTCTACTCGGTGCCGCCCGATCACGGCGCGGCGGTCGTGTCGATGATCCTGAACGACGAATCGCTGACCGCCAACTGGAAGCTCGAGCTGGCCGAGATGCGGGATCGTCTGCAGGCCGTGCGCGGACTGCTCTGTGAAGCGCTGAAGGCCGAGGCCCCCGCTGCTGACTTCGGTCATCTCGTCCGCGCCTCGGGCATGTTCTGCTTTCTCGGTATCTCGCCGGAGCAAGTCACCCGGCTGAAGCAGGACCATGGCGTCTACATGGTCGACTCCAGTCGAATCAACGTTGCCGGAATTACCGAGGCGAACGTCGGGCACCTGGCGAAGTCGATAGCAGCGGTGCTCTAGGGCACTAAGTGCTGTCCGGCACCAGTCGGTCGCCGGGCCGGATGCCCAGCTGCCGGCTGGTGCCGGCGTTCAGTTCGAGTACGTAGCGCACGGGCTCGGTCGCCGAGATCGAGCGCAGCGACTGCGGCTCCGTGTCCTCGGCGATCGAGGCGATCGTGAGGTCGGCACGGACGAACAGCATGTCGAGCGGGATGAAGGTGTTCTTCATCCACATTGACAGGTGTGCGTCTCTCTCGTAAACGAAGAGCATCCCGCGGCGTTCCGGCAGGTCCCGGACGAACATCAGGCCACGCCGCTGCTGTTCCTGCCCGAGCGCGAGATAGACGTCGAAACGGTGACAGGCAGCTGCCGCGACGATCACGAGCACGGCCTCGTCGAAACTCTCGTCGAGCGGCGGCAATTCCTCTGCCGCGACGCTCGATACCGTCAACAGCAGACCGGCCAGCAGTCCGGACATCCCGGTCACAGCGGACTCCAGTCGATCTGCCCGCTGAACAGGCTGTCATCCAGGGTTACCGATGCGCTGCCGTTGACTTCGGCCAGCGGATCGATGCAATAGACGCGCCCCTGGACCAGCGTGCTGCCGGAATCGAGGGTGACGTGACGCCCGATGTCCGCCCAGCAGGTCTCGCGGTTCTGGCTGGAGAAGAATCGTGCCTCGCCCTCGATAATGATGGTTACGTTGGCCGGGAACTCTTTGCCGGTGCCGCCCGGTTCGAGCGTCGGCAGTGCGAGTATGATCACCAGTCCCTCGCCGTCGTCGAGCTCGCGGGCGAAGCGCAGGCGCGCTCCGGCGCCGTCGGGCCTGGGGCCGCCGGCGCAGCTCAGGCGTTCCGCGGGCCAGTCCATCTGTGCCTCCACGGCGCCCAGCAAACGGCCTCGCCAGAATGCGTCGGCATGGCAGGAGCCGTCGCCGGCGGCACCGTCCGGAGGCGGAGTCGGGGGGGCGGCAGCGGGGTCTCCGGGAGCACAGGCCGAGAGCCAGAGCGCCGTAAGCCACGGGAAAAGAGCGAAACCCGAAGAATGTTGCAATGGATTGCGTCCGAACTTGTCGATATCGCATCCAAGTGTACTGAAACCGTCCCGCAAGCGGACAGCAAGCGGGCGTAAACGACCTGGCTCGGTTGGAACCCGGCGGCAAGGTCTCTAAAATGAGCCGCCTTTTTGATCATAGGCCTGACAGGGGTAAGGATGAGCGTTGTCGAGAAATTCCAGGCCCTCGAGGCGCATGCCAGCGGGCTGATCATTGGTCAGGCGCACCTGATCAACCGTATGTTGATCGCGCTTCTGTGCGACGGGCACCTGCTGGTCGAAGGCGCGCCGGGCCTTGCCAAGACCCGGGCCATCAAGGTTCTGGCGGAAAGCGTCGAAGGCGATTTCCACCGTCTGCAGTTCACGCCCGATCTGTTGCCGGCCGACCTCACCGGCACCGACATCTACCGGCCCCAGGAGGGCACGTTCGAGTTCCGCAAGGGACCGCTGTTCCACAATCTGATTCTCGCCGACGAGATCAATCGCGCTCCGGCCAAAGTTCAGTCGGCGCTGCTCGAAGCGATGGAGGAGCGGCAGATCTCCGTCGGCGACAAGAGCTACCCGCTCGACGCCCTGTTCATGGTCATGGCAACGCAGAATCCGATCGAGCAGGAGGGTACGTACCCGCTGCCGGAAGCCCAGCTCGACCGCTTCCTCCTGCACGTGCAGGTCGGTTACCCGAGCGTCGAGGACGAGCGGCGGATTCTCGTTCTGAACCGGGACGAGGCGAAAGCCGCGGAGCGTGACGCTTTCCAGCCGCCGGAGCAGCTCTCGGTGGCAGCGATCATGCAGGCCCGCCAGGATATCCTCGCGCTCCACCTGGCACCGGAGCTCGAGGAGTACATCGTCAACGTCGTCTTCGCTACCCGCGACGCGGCGCGGGTCGACGAGGCGCTGGCCGGGCAGGTCATGTACGGCGCAAGTCCGCGCGCGAGCATCGGCATCGACCGGGCGGCGCGGGCGCACGCCTGGCTCGAAGGTCGCGACTACGTCGGTCCCGAAGACATCCAGGCTGTCGCCCCCGACGTGCTCCGCCATCGACTGGTCTTGAGTTTCGAGGCGGAGGCCGACGGCGTTGACGCCAACTCCGTGATCGAGGGCATTCTCGACGGTGTCGGAGTCCCGTAATCCGTGCGGCCGCTGGATCACGTTCCCGAGGACGCTTCGCCGGTGAGGGTCACGCAGCCCGGGCTGATTCGGCTGAACGGACCGGCGCGCGCGATCGCGCTCGACGTGCTGCGCGTCAACTCACTCCAGACCGGGGCCTACGTGTCGCATTTTCGCGGCCGGGGCATGGAGTTCGACGAGTCCCGGCCGTATCAGCCGGGCGACGATCCGCGGTCGATCGACTGGCGCGTCACGGCGCGTAGCACGACCGCGTATACGAAATTGTTTCGCGAGGAGCGGGAACGTCCGGTGCTGGTCATGGTCGATTTGCGAAGCAACATGCATTTCGCGACACAGGGCTGCTTTAAATCCGTCAACGCCGCGCGCGCAGCCGCGCTTCTGGCCTGGGCGGCGCATCATCGCGGCGACCGGCTCGGCGGGCTCGTGTTCGGCGATACGGTGCACAGGGAACTCAAGCCACGGCTCGGCCGGCAGGCGGCGCTGCGCTTCGTCCATCAGCTGGTCGAACATCCGGACTGGGAGACGACAGTCGCCGCAGGAGACGAGGTGCCGGCCAAAGATGCGCTCACGACGGCAACGGCGGCGCTGCGCCGCGTGGCGCGGCCCGGCAGCCTGATCGTGATACTGAGCGATTTCGTCGGTCTGACGCGGACCGCACAGTCCTACCTGTCGAGCATCGCGCGCCACAACGAGATGCTTGCGGTGTATCTTAACGATCCGCTCGAGCGCGAGTTGCCGCCGCCCGGCCGCTACCGGCTGGTTACGGGCGACCAGGAGCTGGCTATCGACACATGGTCCGAAGCAGCCCGCCGCGACTACGTCAGGGCGTACCGGGACAGGCTCGATGCGTTCGGTGCGTTTTGCGTGCGCTACGGCATCCACCTCCTGCCGCTGGGTACGGACGAGGATCCGGTGGCGGCACTACAAACCGCGCTCGGGCGGCGCACCCACTGAGGAAGTGGAGAGATGTGACCGGATGATTGCCAATGGACCCTGACCAGCTGCCGCTTCGCGATCTGCATCTGCCCGATTCGGTCGGCTGGTGGCCGCTCGCACCCGGTTGGTGGCTGTTGGTCGCGACGCTGGTGATCGCTGCGGCCTGGCTTGCCGCCGTGGCTCTGTCCCGACACCGGCAGGGGCTGGCGCGACGTCACGCGTCGCGAGCACTCAGGCAGCTCGAGCGGCGCTACGCGGAAGACGGTGACGCGGTGCAGCTTGCAATCGACGTGTCGGCGCTTCTGCGTCGCGCCATGCTTGCCTATGCGCCGCGCGCCGACGTCGCCGGATTGACCGGGACGGCCTGGCTTAAATGGCTCGACAGCGGACTCGACAAGCCGGCGTTCGCCGACGGGGCGGGCCGCGCGCTCGTCGAACTGCCCTATCGTCGTCCGGGCGCCGAACACGGAACCGACGTCGAAGCCCTGCTTCGGGCCGTACGCCGGCGGCTGGCGACGCCGCTGCCCGAAACGGGGGGCGGGTCATGATCAGCTTTGCCTGGCCGTGGGCGTTTCTGCTGCTGCCGCTGCCGCTGTTTGCGCGCTGGCTGCTGCCGGAGGCGACCGCGATACAGGAAGCGGGACTGCGCGTGCCGAGCTTCGCCGGGTTTCGGATGCTTGCAGGGCGACGCCCGTCCGAGCAGCTCATCAATTGGCGGGTCTGGCTGGCGGCCGCGGCCTGGATACTTCTCGTCGTCGCGGCGGCGCGGCCGGAGCGCGTCGGCGACGAACTCGACGTCCCCGTATCCGGCCGCAACCTGATGCTGGCCGTGGATCTGTCCGGGTCGATGGATCAGAAGGACTTCGAACTCGCCAACCGGCGCGTGGATCGGCTTACCGCCACCAAGGCCGTGGCCAGCGACTTCATCTCGCGCCGCGAAGGCGATCGCATCGGTCTCATTCTGTTCGGCGAGCGCGCCTATCTGCAGGTGCCTCTGACGCTCGACCGGGAAACCGTGAGGATTCTGCTGCTCGAAGCGTTCATCGGGCTGGCCGGCGAGAAGACCGCGATCGGCGATGCAATTACGCTGGCCGTCAAGCGCATCCACGAAGGCGAGGGTGACGGCGGTGAGCAGGTGCTGGTGCTGCTCACGGACGGCGCCAACACCGCGGGCGAGGTGGAGCCGCTCAAGGCAGCCGATCTCGCGCGCCAGGTCGGGTTGCGTATCTACACGATCGGCATCGGCGCGGACCAGCTCGAGGTGGCGTCCGTCATCGGCGGCCGCCGACGCATCAATCCGTCGGCCGATCTCGACGAGGAGACCCTGACGGAGATCGCCGAGCTGACCGGCGGGCGCTATTTTCGCGCGACGGACACCGCCACGCTGCAGGAGATCTACGATCTCGTTGACGAGCTCGAGCCCGTCGAGGAGCCGGAGGCGGGTTTCCGCCCGGTGAAGTCTCTGTACTACTGGCCGTTGGGCGGTGCCTTCGCGCTTTCCGCCGTCATGGCATTGGTCAGTCTCCTTTTAGGCTTGCGGCTGCGCTATCGGGTGAAGGAGCTGCGGCATGCCGGATGAGTTCCGCTTTCTGCGCCCCGAGTGGCTGCTGCTGATCCCCGTCGTGCTGACGGTCGCGGCGGTCTTCGCGTTTCGCCGGCTTGCGCCCGGAAGCTGGCAGCATCTCGTCGATCCGGCCCTCGCGCCGCACGTCCTGTCCGGCGCGCGCTCGGGTTCCGGTCGCGATTTTCGCTGGCTGCTCGCCGGCATCGTCGGTGTGCTGGGTTCGCTGGCGCTGGCGGGGCCGGCCTGGGAACGTATCGAGCAGCCTGTGTTTCGTTCGGATCAGGCGCTGGTCGTCGCGCTGGATCTGTCGCGGTCGATGGATGCAGAGGACGTGAGTCCGAGCCGCCTCACTCGCGCGCGCCTCAAGATTCTCGATCTGCTCGAACGCCGCGAGAGCGGTCAGACGGCTCTCGTCGTTTACTCCGCGAACGCTTTCACGGTCACGCCGCTGACCAGCGACACGGATACGATCGCGGCTCTCGTGAACTCGCTCAGTACGGACATCATGCCGAGCCGCGGCAGCTACCCGCCCGCCGCGATCGGGAAGGGCAGGCAGCTCCTCGAACAGGCTGAGGTTCCGGCGGGCGAAGTGCTGCTCGTGACCGACGGCGGCACATCGCCGGCGGCGGAGCGCCACGCGCGCGAGTTACGTACGGCGGGCTACACGCTGTCGATTCTCGGCGTCGGTACGCCGGAGGGCGCGCCCATCCCCCGGGCAAGCGGGGGCTTCGTCACCGACCAGCGCGGCCGCATTGCCCTGCCGGAACTCGAGGAGTCGGGTCTCAGGCGGCTCGCGAACGCGGGCGGCGGACGGTATGCGCGGCTCAGCCCGACGGATGCCGATCTCGACCATCTGCTGTCGGGCGAGACTACGCTTGCGTCCCGCGAAAGCGAGCTGCTTGCTACCGATCGCTGGCGCGAGGAAGGGCCCTGGCTCGTCCTGTTGCTGCTGCCGCTTGCGGCGCTTGCATTCCGCAAAGGTTGGGTGTTCGGACTCGCTCTCGTGTTCGTCGTTGGTCTGCCGCCGCAGCCTGCGGCGGCATCCGTGTGGGAGGACCTCTGGTACACGCCCGACCAGCAGGGACAAAGGGCCCTGGACGAGGGCGACGCCGCTGCGGCGGCGCAGGCTTTCGACGACCCGGAGTGGTCGGCCGTTGCCAGCTATCGGGCCGGCGATTATGGCAGGAGCGCGGCCGTATTCGCGGACGGCGACGATATCCGGAACCTCTACAACCTGGGAACCGCCCTGGCGCGCCTCGGTGAATTCGAGTCGGCGATCGGTGCCTATGAGGAGGTGCTCGAGACGGAGCCCGATCACGAGGACGCCGCCTACAACCTTGAATTGCTGCGGGAGTTGCTGGAACAGCAGCAGCAGGAGCAGAACAGCCAACAGCAGCAGCCGTCCGAGCAGAACTCGGGCGGGGAGAGTCAGTCGCAGGAGAATCCCGAGCAGCAGGGTATGGACGCCCAGTCGCAGTCTGAGAACCAGGGCGATTCCGGCGAGTCCGCCGCGCGCGAGGACGGCGAGATGAGCGACGAGGAACTCGAGGCGCTGGAAGAGGCGCTGGAAGAGGCGGCGCGCGAGGCGGAACAAAACGCGGACGGAGAGCCCGGGCAGATGTCCGAGGACGAGCTCACGGCTCTTCGCCACCGGCAAGCGGAGCAACAGGCCATGGAGCAGTGGCTGCGCCGCATACCGAACGACCCGGGCGGTCTTCTCAGGCGCAAGTTCCGCTATCAGTATCAGCGCTCGGGGAAGGATCAGGACGGAAACAATCTCTGGCCCGATGACGAGGTACAGCCCTGGTGAGCATCAAGCCGTATGTTGCCATCGCGCTGCTGGCGTTCGCGCTGCCTGCGTCAGCGGGCGTTACCGCGAACGTCGATCGCAACGTGGTCGAGCAAAACGAATCTTTCCTGCTCGAGATCGTCGTCGAGGGCAATCTGACCGCGGAGCCCGACGTATCGCCCCTCGAAGAAGACTTCGTCGTCGGTCAGAGCAGCCAGATGAGCAACACGCGGATCGTCAACGGTCAGATCAGCCGCAGCATGACCTGGGCGTACACGCTCATGGCGCGCCGGCCGGGCGAGCTCGAGATTCCGGCAATTCGCGTCGGTAACGAGACGAGTGAAGCGCTGACGATAAGCGTCCGCGAGCCCGTCGACGCGCCGCCCGGTGAAGCCGACGTGTTCGTTACCGCGGAGCTCGACAGCACCGAAACCTGGGTACACGCGCAGGTGCTCTACAAGATAAAGATCTATCGTGCGGTTCCGTGGCGGCAGCCCGCATTGCGCGAGCCCGAGCTCGAGGGCGCCGAGGCGCTCGTGGAGTTTCCGAGCGAGGAGACGACGTACGACGCGATCCTGGGCGGTAAGGCCTATGACGTAATCGAGAAGACGATCGCGATATTTCCCCAGGAAAGCGGCGAAATCCGGATTTCGCCGACGCGCTTCGAGGCCCGCATCATCGCCAACGGCCGCATTACCGGCCGCAAGGTGTTCGAGTCGGAGGCACACACGATAACGGTCCGGCCGATACCCGCGCCGCCGGCCGATCATCCCGACGCGGCCTGGTTGCCGGCGCGGGATCTCGAGGTCACCGAGAGCTGGTCGCGCGAGCCGCGGCGGCTCGTCGCCGGCGAGCCGATCTCCCGCACGGTGTCGGTAAGCGTTCTCGGGCAGCTCGAAACTCAGATCCCGGTACTCGATATCGCGGAACCCGACGGCATCAATCTGTATCCCGATCAGCCGGAGCTGTCCCGCAGCTTCGAGACCGGCGGCATTCGGGGGCAGCGCACCGACAACTACGCGATGATCGCGGTCGGGGATGGTGACGTTACGTTGCCGCAACTCGACGTGCCCTGGTTCAACACCGCCACCGAAAGCTGGGAAGTGGCGAGTCTGCCGGCGCGCCAGCTTACGATCCTGCCGGTGCCCGGCAGCGCCGAAGCCGTTACGGATCTCCCGGCTGCCGAGCCGCCGGCGGTGGTCAATGCGACGGACGTGGCCGTCGTATCCAGTCCTTTTTGGCAACAGATCTCTCTGGGGCTGTTCGCGCTGTGGATTCTGACGCTCGGGGCGTGGTGGTGGTCGCTGCGGCCGCAAGCCCGGGTCGCGGATGCGCCGGTGCCGGAGCCTGTGCACAAGCGCCAGGCCAGGAGTCTCAGGGCCGCCCGCAAGGCGGCGCTGGCCGACGATGCGGCGGGGTTGCGCGCGGCGCTGCTCGACTGGGGGCGCCTCGAGTGGCCGGATTCCGCGCCGCGCAGCCTCGGCGAGTTGACGCGGCGGCTCGAACCGCCGCTTGCCGATCAGCTACGCGCGCTGTCCCGGTCGAGTTACGGTCCCGACGCTCCGCACTGGGACGGTGAGGCGATCGCGAAATCGCTGCGTTCGTTTGCGGTCCGTAAGCCGGCGTCGCGTGCCGGCAGCCGCGATGTACTGCCGCCGTTGATGCCTACCCGCTAAGGCTTGCGCCGCATGGTGGGGTTGGTGCTCCCTCGCATGGCGGTGGCCGATACCCGTCCGGCCGCCAGATTGACCTGAAGAAAGGACATTGCCTTTACTTCGGCATCGCCGCCGGTCGCTCCACGAGCGTGCGCCAAACCCACCGCCGGACAAAAGCGACAGACACGAAAACCCGGCGATGCGCCAACCCCGCTACCAGTGACCGGTGTTCGGCATCGACGCCCACGGCTCTTTGGGCGGCAGAGCATCCCCCTTCTGCAGGAGTTCGATGCTGATGTTGTCCGGTGAGCGCACGAAGGCCATGTGGCCGTCGCGCGGCGGCCGGTTGATCGTGACGCCCGCTTCCATGAGCTTGTCGCACAGCGCGTAGATGTCGTCCACCCGGTAGGCGAGATGACCGAAGTTGCGGCCCTCGCCGTAGTCCTCGGGATCCCAGTTGTGGGTCAGTTCGACCTGCGCCTCTTCGTCGCCCGGCGCTGCCAGGTAGACGAGCGTGAAGCGGCCCTTCTCGTTGTCGTAACGGCGAAGCTCCGTGAGACCGAGTTGCTTACAGTAGAAGTCGAGCGACGCGTTCAGATCGCTGACGCGAACCATCGTGTGCAGGTATTTCATCATCCTCCTCGAACCACGATCGTGGATACTGCTGCCTGTCCGGACAACGAGCTATCCGGACAAGCCGTGTCGTTTTCCTCTCGTCAGTTTACGTGCGCGACGTCCAGTAGCCCGGTTTTCGGTTCTGGTGGGCGATCGCCAGGACCAGAACCCCCGACGCTTCGGCCGAAACAGAATCGAGTATGGGAACCTACGAACCAACCGCCTTCTGATGCCGCTGCGAAGCTCAGCTCCATGCAGCGGCGATTCTGCGATCTGATGACAGACTCGGCGTACCTCGAGCGCAAACTGCTCGCCAGGTGCGGGGTCTGTGGCGCTGTAAAACGAAACGCCGGACTCGAGTTCGCGCTGCGCCTCATCAACGAGACGATAGCCGGGCATCAGCTTCGATTCAGGATCTCGTCGAACACCTCGTCGCCCGGGCGCGATCCGGAGCTGCCGCTACGCCAGGAAGAGAGACGTTCTTCAGCTTCGTCGAGCCAGGCTTGCTCCAGGTTACCGTCGTCCTCGGCTTCGAGCGTCGCTATCAGGCGGCGGATCAGCCGCGCACGCTCCTTGACCGGGAGCCGGCTTGCTTCAATCTCGAGCTTCTTCGCATCCACGCTCATGCATCGATTCTAAGGCCGCGAGCAATCGTACATCAATGGTGAAAGTCGCCGATTCGATCAGATTTGGCCGCGGTGCGGATCAACCGATCTACCGTGTCACGTGGCTGCTTTTGCCCCTATCATGCACGCCATGCGGGAGATACGCGTCATTACCCTCGACCTCGACGATACGCTCTGGGACGTGATGCCGGTGCTCCGGCGCGCCGAGGCGGCGCTCGAGAGCTGGTTGGCCGGGCACTATCCGAGAATCGCAGAGCGCTGGCCGGCCGGGAAACGTCAGACGCTTCGCCGACAGATCGTCGCGGCGCACGCGGAGCGGGCACACGACCTCACGTTTCTGCGCAAGCGCGTGATCGCGTCCATGGCCGAGGACTCGGGTTACCCCGCCGACATCAGCGAGGCGGCGTTCGACGTGTTTGACGAACATCGCAACCGCCTCGATCTGTTTCCGGACGCGCTGCCCGCGCTCGAGCGGCTCAGCGAGCGCTACCGGCTCATCGCGGTCACGAACGGCAATGCGCGGCTGGACAAGGTCGGCATCGCGGAATACTTCGACGGCTTCGTATCGGCACGTACCGCGGGCGCCGCGAAACCCGACCCGCGGATCTTCGCGGCGGCGCTCGAAGCAGGGGGCAGGCCGCCCGGTGAAACGCTCCACGTCGGCGACCATCCTGAACACGACGTCACGGGTGCGCGGCGCGCGGGGCTCAGAACGGCATGGGTCAACCGGCGGCGCGACGCCTGGCCTGAAGAACACCCGGCAGCCGATCTCGAAGTCACGGACCTCGAGGTGCTCGCGCACTTCCTGGCCGCGGGCTGACATCGGTGGCCGACCCGCTCCTGATCTACGTGCCGGGCTTGATGCCGAAGCCTCCGGCGACGGTTCACAGAGACGCGCTTGCCCGCAGTCTCGCCGCCGGTCTCGAGGCCATAGGTGCCGACGGCGCCCCGGCGCGGGAGGCGTTCACAGTCTATGCCTGGACGCACGCGTTTTACGGCGTGGACCGGGACTTCGCGCTGGACGCCGCGTCCGTCGACCGGCTCGTCGCGGCGCCCATGGTGACGGACGCAGACATCCGCGAGGCCCGGTCGTACGCACGGCGGGTGAAGCGTGCGTTGTTTCGGATCGGCAATGCGGTGCCGGTCCTGATTCCGCACTTCGCGACCGATCGGCAGCGTCTGCACATCAAGGATCTCAATCGTTACGCACGGGACGACGATGGCTCGGCCACGCGCATTCGCGAGGGTCTCGAGGCAATGCTCCGCGAGGCCGGCGACAGACCGGTCCTGCTGATCGGCCACAGCATGGGCTCGGTGATTTGTTGGGATACCCTCTGGCAACTACACAACGGTCAGCGGATCGACGCCAACGTCGATTTGTTCCTGACGATGGGAAGTCCGCTTGGCCAACGCTACGTGCAGACGCGGCTGCTTTCCGCGCGGACTACCGGCCGTATGCCGCCGGGCATCCGGCGTTGGGTCAATCTTGCGGCGACCGGCGACATGACGTCGCTGGACCAGCGGCTGGCGAACGACTTCGCCGCGCTGTTTCCCGGCAGCAAGCTGGTAATCGAAGACGAGGGTTTGACCAACGCGTTCCGTCTGGACGGCGTCCTGAATCCGCACGCCGAATACGGCTACCTCGCGAATCCGGTGACTGCGCGGCTCGTCGCGGAATGGTGGTCGGTAGCCGCCGCCGGCTAGATCCGGGATCTACGCGCCTTCGAGATCCGGCCGGATAACGATATCGATGCGCCGGTTTTTCGCGCGTCCCGACTCGGTTTCGTTACTCGCGACGGGCCGCGTTTCGCCGAAGCCGGTCGCGATCAGCCGGTAGCTCGGAATCCGCATCGCGTTGATCATGTACTGCTGGACGGATTCGGCCCGGTCCTGCGACAACTTCTGGTTAAGGTCGTCACCGCCGAAGGAGTCGGTATGACCCTCGATGACCAGCTCGCTGCGCGGGAATACGTCGACGGCTTTTTCGACCTTGTTCAGCAGGTCGAAGTTTTGCGGTTTGATGTTGGACGCACCGCTGTCGAAGGTGAGGCCGACCAGACGCAGGATGACCGTATTGCCCTGGCGGAACACTCGCGCCTCATCGGTCGTAAACATCTGCTCGACGCGCTCGAACTGCTCCTTGATGCGCGCCTGCGCTTCCAGGCGCTGGATCAGCGCCGCGCGTTCGGCGGTGGCTCCACCCAGGCGCTCGTCCAGGACGCGGAGCTCCTCGCCCATGTCGGCGACGCGCAGCGCGTTTTCCTCGTTCTCCTGGGTAAGGCTCTGCAGCTCGACGCGCTGCGTGTCGATGTAGTCCGCGAGCGCGTTGGCGAGCGCTTGCGGACCGGCTGCCATGTCCGGCGACACGTCAGCCGCGCCAGCCACGAGACGGAATGCCTCTTCCCATTCGAGAACGAGCTCTTCGGCCGTCAGATCGCGGTCCCGGACCCGGCGGACGACTTCCGAGAGGTAAATCGCGTGCTTGGCTTCGTAGTTGGCCTCACGTGCGAGTTCTCGCGGCAGGTCCGTGTCGTAGCGGTTTTCGTTCAGCTCCTTCTCGGCCCGGGCCAGAAGTTCCTTGGCCTTGCCCAGGGTGATCGGAGCGAAGCGGCCGACCCGGGCGCGATCGGCGTCGGCCAGCAGGCGGCGCGTCTCGGACAGGTACCGATCCTTGATGGCGGCAAGCTCCGCCTCACGGTATAGCGACGTCGCTTCGATGTCGCGCCGCTTGGAGCCCTTGAGATCGCCCCGTTCGAGGAGCCGGATAGCGTCGCCGAACTTGCGCTGCGCCTCGGTCCACGTCTCCGGTGCAAGCTCAGGTGCGCGCGCGTTCGCGGCGTCCTGACGGCTCTTCATGACCTGCGCGAGTGCGGTCGCCGCGACCTCGGCGGCTTCGGTGGCCGCGGTGAAGTAGCTGGTCGCGTCGGCGGCGTTGCCGCGGACGCTCTCGATGTTGCTGCCGCGCTCGAGCAGCGCCTCGGCGTCCCGGTACTCTCGCATCCCGCGTTCGAAATTGCGGGGCGCCAGCAGCTCGGCGTCGGCGGCCTCGGCGGCGGCCCTGGCGGCGTCAGCGTCCCTGAACAGCGTATCCCGGAGTTCGTTTTGCGCCGATACCGGCGTTTGGGCGAGGAACAGGAAAGCCATCAGGCTCAGTATCGTCGTTCTGGCGACCATCGGATATCAAACCTCTGTCAGACGGTTGTTTCGTGTGCCCGGCTGCCGGGCAATGTCGAACAATCTTACATAGTAACGGTCACTGAAACTGTGCGCCGTGTCTTCCCCGCGGCAAATTTTACGCATGGACAGTGCGTTACGCGAGGTTTCGCGAGCCGGTACGAGGTCGGCCAGCACCGGCTCCGGTCCGCGCCGGCGTGTGATCCGCTTCACTGTTTCGGCGCTTCCCGCCCGGCCGGACGCGTTTTGTGCACGCAATCACAGTCGCCCGGCGCGCGCTTGCGTACGCTTGCCTCATGTCCGCGAAGTACTACACGCAGTTCATCCTTACCGACGCAGACTACCGTGGCGGCAATGAGTTCAGTGGCGTTGTCGAGCTCAACCAGCCCATGGACGAGGACTCGGACAGTAAGGACATCGAAGCCGTGCTCGCACGCAACTTCGATTTGGGCCGCGGCGCGGTGAAGCTCGTGAGCTGGTCGCGCTTGCACTAGCTCTCCTACAGGATCTTCTGGCGTTCGGGCGTACGCTAAAGCCCGATTACTAATCCCCCTGACTCTCCCGGCCTTTGCGCCGGGATTTTTTTGCCTGCAATAAGGCCCCGGGGCGGCGCTCCCGCTCCCCGCCGGTGAAGGCTACCCTGCGATCTCGCCTGCGATTCGGCAACATGCGACAATAGCAGACCGCGCGTACGGTATTGACAGGACCATGAGCACAGACAAGCCAGGTTTGAAGGGCATTCCGATTGTCGAAACCGGTACCGGGGCGTACCGGGTCGAATCCGGTACCAAGTACCGGACCGAGGCGGGTTTCGCGGCGATCAAGAACGGCGTCAAGCAGCGAAGCGGGCAGGCGCCCGTCGAACGCGGCAACAAGCCGCGCTGGCTGCGCGCACCGATGCCGTCCGGGCACGGCTATTCGCGCACCCGTTCGATCGTGAAGGAACACCGCCTGAGCACGGTTTGCGAAGAGTCGATGTGTCCGAACATCGGCGAGTGCTGGAACGCGGGCACCGCGACGATCATGGTGCTCGGTTCCGTGTGCACGCGCGCCTGCCGGTTCTGCGCCGTCGATACCGGCAACCCCAAAGGCTGGCTCGATCCCGAAGAGCCAGAGAACACCGGGCGGGCCGTGCATCTGATGGGCCTCGAGTACGTCGTCATCACGTCCGTGGATCGCGACGATCTGCCTGACGGCGGCGCGGGTCACTACGCGGCATGCGTTCGCGAGATCAAGCGGCAAAATCCGGCTACGGCGGTCGAGGCGCTGACGCCCGACTTCAACGGTGTCGAGGAGCACGTCGCTACCGTCGTGGACTCCGGGTTGGACGTCTTCGCGCAGAACGTCGAGACCGTCCGGCGCCTGACGCATCCCGTTCGCGATCCGCGCGCGGGCTACGAACAGACGATCGACGTGTTGCGCTTCGCGAAGGCTCATCGTCCCGACGTGCTGACCAAGACCAGCCTGATGCTCGGGCTTGGCGAGAAGGATCACGAGATCCTCGAAGCGATGGACGACCTCAGGGCTGCCAACGTCGACATACTCACGTTCGGTCAGTACCTGCGGCCGACGCCGAACCACTTGCCCGTGGAACGCTTCGTGTCGCCGGACGAGTTTGCGGCCTATCGCGCCGAGGGCCTCGACAAGGGTTTTCTCGAGGTCGTTGCCGGTCCCATGGTCCGCTCGAGCTATCGGGCCGAGCAGGTTTTGAAGAAGAACAACGTGGGTCTGGCGGTTAGTTCCTGATCGCGCCCCCGCGCCCGGAGCCCTCCATGCTCGAATTCGCTGCCGACTACGGCCTGTTCCTTCTCAAGGTGGCAACGATCGTTGCCGCGATCGCGGTTCTGATCGCCGTCGGCGCCGCAGCCGGCAAGCGCGCACAGGCGGAGACGCTCGAAGTCGAGAACCTGAACGACAAGTATCGGGACCTTGCAACGTCGCTCAGGCGCGCGCTGGCGGGGAAAGAGGCAAGAAAGAAGCTCGACAAGGAAGAGAAGGCGCGGCGCAAGGCCGAAGCCAGAGCCGAGCGCGAGCGGCCGCGCAGCTTCGTCGTCGATTTCAAAGGCGATCTCAAGGCCAGTGCCGTGCAGTCGCTGCGTGAAGAAGTCACCGCGATTCTCGAAGTCGCCCGCGAAGACGACGAAGTCGTCGTGCGGCTGGAGAACTACGGCGGCGTCGTCCACGAGCACGGCCTCGCGGCGGCCCAGCTCGTGCGTCTGCGCGACCGCAAGCTCAGGCTGATCGTTGCCATCGACAAAGTAGCGGCCAGCGGCGGCTACCTGATGGCCTGTGTCGCGGATCGCGTCGTCGCTGCACCGTTCGCCATCGTCGGCTCCATCGGCGTCATTGCACAGATCCCGAACTTCAATCGGGCGCTCGAAACGCGCGGCGTCGATTTCGAAGAGATAACGGCCGGCAAGTACAAACGCACCGTAACGATGTTCGGCAAGAACACCGATGAGGATCGGGCCAAGCTCAAAGCGGACCTCGAAGACGTGCACGAACTCTTCAAATCGGTCGTGGGCCGCTACCGGCCGTCGCTCGATCTCGACAAAGTCGCGACCGGCGAATACTGGTATGGGACCCGTGCCCTCGAGCTCGGGCTGGTCGACGAACTGTCCACGAGCGACGAACTGCTTGCCGGGAGCAGCGCCGAACGGGATCTGCACCGCATCCGTTTTCGCGCGCGAAAAGGCCTCAAGGAACGCCTTGCGTCCGGCGTCGACTCGGCGCTGGAGCACGTCGACATCGCCGCCTGGCGCCGCCGTTTCGAGTCCCGCTTGCCGCGCTAAAGGGCCGATGCGGCCGGAACCGCCCGTGGCTGGGAGAGTCCTATAGAGGGGGCCCCGGAGCCAAGGCTCGTCAACAGGCTAAGGCGGGAGCCGGCTATAATGGCGCCCGACTAACGGAGGATCAGCATGTTACGTATTCGCCCGCTGCTGACCGCGGTCATCACCGTTGTCGTGCTTGCAGCCTGCGCCACGTCCCCGACCGGACGGAAGCAGATGATCTGGACCTCGGACGAGGAACTGGAGGCTCAGGCCGCGCGCGCGTTTGCGCAGATGAAAGCCGATATTCCGCTCGTCACGGATCGGGCGACCATCGACTACATTGCATGCGTCGCGAACGCGGTCGTCGATGCGCTCGACCCGCCGTACAGGGATATGAACTGGGAGATGGCGATTTTCGACCAGGACGCGGTCAATGCCTTCGCGATGCCCGGCGGCAAGATCGGCGTCTTCAAAGGACTGCTGAAGGCGGCGAAAAACCAGGATCAGCTTGCGGCGGTGATCGGCCACGAGATCGCGCACGTTACGGCAAGACATTCGGCCGAACGGGCGTCGCGCGCCGTTACGACGGGCGTCGGCATCCAGGTCGCGGCGGTCCTGCTCGGCGGCGGCCACAGCGGTGCAACCTACACCGCCTACGAGGCCCTCAACGCGGGAGCGTCGCTGGGCATCATGCTGCCGTTCAACCGCGGTCAGGAGTCGGAGGCGGACGTCGTCGGTCTCGAGTATATGGCCCGCGCCGGTTTCGATCCGCGCGAATCGGTTCCCCTGTGGCAGAACATGTCCGGCGCGAACGAGGGGCAGACGCCGCCGGAGTTCCTGTCGACACACCCTTCCAGCGATACCCGTATCGATCAACTCGTCGGGCAGTTCGGGAAGACGCTGGCGCTCTACAACGAGGCGCAGGCGGCCGGCCGGCGGCCGAACTGCACCGCTCCCGCCATCAAGTGACACCGTAAACCTGTCGCGGACCGTCTTCAAAGATCACTTCTCGGACCGGTCGGCGGAGTACGCCCGCTATCGGCCGGAGTATCCGGGCGCGCTCTTCCGGTTCATTGCCGAAGCGGCTTCGCGCCGGGGCGTCGCACTCGACGCGGCAACCGGCAGCGGACAACTCGCCCGCGGGCTCAGCGAATCGTTCGTCCGGGTCATTGCCATGGACGCCAGCGCCGAGCAGATCGCGAATGCGCGGGAGCATCCCGGTGTCGAGTATCGGACCGCGCCGGCCGAAGCGACGGGCCTCCCCGACAACAGCGTCGACGCGTTGACCGTCGGCCAGGCGCTGCACTGGTTCGATATCGAGCGCTTCGGAGCGGAGGTCCGGCGGGTGCTTGCGCCCGATGGACTGCTGGTCTGTGTGAGCTACGGGCTCTGCGAGGTCGTCCCGGGCGTCGACGCCGTGGTGGAGAGCCTTTATGGCGATATTCTCGAGCGCTACTGGCCGCCGGAGCGTGCGCTGGTTGAGTCAGGCTACGAGGGAATCGAGCTGCCGGGAACGACCCTTGCGGCGCCCGAACTCTCTATGAGCCTCGAGTGGAGCACCGACGACATGCTGGGCTACCTCCGGACCTGGTCGGCGGCGAAGCGCTACCGGCAGGCCCAAGGGCAGGACGCCGTCGCTCTGATCGAGGAGCGGCTCCGCGGCGCATGGGGAAGCGGGCCCAGACCTGTCCGCTGGCCGCTTACCGTGATCGCGCGCCGGCTCGGCGGTTAGGCTCGGCGCGCGAATTCTCTTACACTCTCTTTAAGTTTGCCGATGGGTTCGCTGCTGTTGCGCCAGACAATACTCCTGCTTGCATGCTGCGCCGCGCTTTCCGGCTGTGCGCTGCTGGAACCGCGAACGGGCGAGCCGGTCGGCGCCGAACCGGAAGCAGCGCTCCCGGCCGCACCCGTTGCCGCTGCCGACAAGAACCGCTTCGAGCTTCACTATGCCGGGCAGTCGGTGATCGGCGAGCTCCAGCGCGTAAGCGTCGAAGGCGAGAACACGCTGTCGGATCTGGCCCGGGCGTATGGGCTCGGCTTCGACGAGATCGTCGCCGCCAACCCGGACGTCGATCCCTGGCTTCCCGGAGTCGGTACGGAGGTGCTTCTGCCGACGCAGTACGTTCTCCCCGATACGAAGCGTTCGGGTATCGTGCTGAACATCGCCAGCAAGCGGCTGTTCTACTATCCGCCGGCCGTCGAGGGCCAGCTTCCGGTCGTTTACACGTTTCCGATCGGCATCGGACGCGTCGGTTGGGAGACGCCGACCGGCGCGACGACGGTGACCGACAAGGCCCGCGATCCGAACTGGTACGTACCGCAATCCGTGCGCAAGGAGCACGCGGCCGCCGGCAATCCCCTCCCGGCTGTCGTGCCGCCCGGGCCCGACAACCCGCTTGGGCGCTACGTGCTGAAGCTCGACATGCCCGGCTACCTGATTCACGGCACCAATCAGCCTTACGGCGTCGGTATGCGCGTGAGTCACGGCTGCGTGCGTCTGTATCCCGAGAACATCGAGTACCTGTATCCGGAGATCGGGCGCGGCGAGCGCGTGCAGATCGTCAACGAACCGTATCTTCTCGGTGAGCGCGACGGCGAGCTGTACTTCGAGGCGCACGCTCCCCTGGAAGACGATGCGGTGGCGCCGGACGAACGGCTGGCCCAGGCCGTGGCGGGTTTCGCCGACCGGCACCGCGTTACGATTCCGGCTCGCGCCGAGCGCCATATAGAGGCACTGACCGCGGATGCGAGAGGCGTACCGCTGCGAGTGTACGCCTACGATGCCGCAGAGTACGCCGAGCGTTCGATAGCTGTGATCAATTCCGTACAGCCGGATCCCGATGCGCCGACTCTGGCCGAGGTTCGCGAAATGATCGATGCCGCCGTTCTGGAGGAGGAAGCGGGCATGCTGTCCGCCGGCGACGCAGCCGACATGGCCGAATGAGCGAGTGGCTCAAGATCATGCTCGACGAGATCGCGCGCAAGACCCGGGAGGCGGAAGAGGCGCTGGCGGAACGTGAGCGCCGGGCAACGGCTGACGGGAACGGCGGCGCTACCGACGCCAGCGACGGTCAGGCCGAGGGAAAGTAGCGGGCGAAGTCCCGCGGCAACGCCGTGTCCCCGAGACGGGCGTTCCGGCAAACCGGCAACGCTTGCGCGTTGTAGGTATTCCAGAACGCGAGGCAGGCACCGTCCGCCCGGGCGAGGTCCTGCAATACGGCGGCGAACGCTTTCGCGGTATAGGTATTCTCGAGTTCGAGGCCGAGTCCTTCCCGCGCGACGGCGATCGCTTCGCGGCTTGCCGGTGTCGGTCGGGTATAGCCGTCGCCAACGAACCCATCGCGAAAGCGTATCCGCGCACGATCGCCAAGCGTTGCCGGAAAGCTCGGGTCTGTCCGGCGGAGCATCCGGACGGTCCGCTGCATCAGCCGGCGCGTCGCTTCCGGATTGGCATAGGCTGCCGACGCGACACGCACCGCGTGCACCTCCACATCCGCGTCGGCAAGCGCGAAGCCCAGTGCAAGCCCGGCAATCGTGCCCATCGTGCCGTTGGCGACGTAGAGCCGCACCGGGGTCTTAGTATCGAGCGCTTCGATCTGGGCTAAGAATTCGAGCGCTGCGTCGATGAATCCGACGGTACCGAGCCACGAAGAGCCCCCGGCCGGGATGATCATAGCGCGCCGTCCGCGAAGCTCTGAGCGCACGAGGCGGAATCGCTCCCCGGGCGTTCCGCCGAAGCGGACGATACGAGTCCGATTGGCGACGTGAGCCGCCAGCGTGGCGTGTACGTGTTCGACCGAGGCCTGATGCCCAAGAAAACACACCGGCGTCATGCCGAGTTTTCCGGCGTACAGCGCCGTGGCCAGCGCATGGTGCGAGCCGACCGCGCCGAAGGTCGCAACGATCTCCGTCCGCCTGTCGAGTGCGCGGCCAAGCAGGTAGTCGAGCTTGCGAACCTTATTGCCGCCGTAGAGCGCACCGCTCCGTTCGTCATGCTTGACGAGCAGTTGGTGGCTCCGGCCGCCGATTGTCAGCGAGTGGCGACGGAGTGGCGTCGGTGCCTCGAGCAGGCCGGCCCGGGGAAGCGCTGCCGCCAGCGCGGGTTGGCGCAGCGTGAGTTGATCGATTGTGGACAAGCTCGTGCTCGGGAGAGGGTCTGGCCCGATTATGCCGCGCCGTCCGGGTTTGCACTAACCGCGCGGTGCAAAGTGGGGGAAGACGCTAGTGGCGTATGCGGCTAGAATACGGCAACGCATTCTGACTGACGCGGAGAAAGTTTTGTCAGATGTCATCGGCCGTGGGATTACGGTCACCGAAATGGGGGCGAAGGATCAGCCTGTCGATCTGAACCCTGATACCACCGCTGCTTTCATAGGCTGCGCTCTTCGCGGCCCTCTCAATACGCCCATTTTGCTGCGTAACGTCGGCGAGTTTCGCCGCCGCTTCGGCGGCGTCAGAACCGGCTCGGGTCTCGGCCCGGCCGTTCGCGACTTCTTCGAGCATGGCGGCAGACGCCTGTACGTCGTTCGGGTTGCAAACGGTGCGCGGGGCGCATTGATTCGATTGCCGTCCGGCGGCGGCGCGCTGACGCTCCACGCGGTGGAGCCGGGCTCGGCAGAGTGTCTGCGCGCGGCAGTCGACTATGACGGCGTCGCGGACGATGAACTCTTCAATCTTACGGTGCAGCGGATCGACCGCGGCAGCGGGCACGTGCTGGATCAGGAATACTTCGGCCGGGTCAGCCTCGCACCTGCGTCCGCGGCATTCGTCGGCGAAGCGCTGTTGTCGTCGACGATGGTACGGGCCGGAACGCCGATGCCTGCCGGGCGTCCGTTGGCGACCGTCGGGCGGCAGCTCCATGACGGCGTGTCCTACGTCGGTCACAGCGAGGAAGGTAACGACGGGGCGTCGTTGTCGGACTACGATCTCGTAGGTTCCACCCGGGACGGAACCGGGCTGTTCGCGCTCGACGGCATCGACGGTATCGACATCGTCTACATGCCGCCGCCGGCCGCCGACGCAGACGTGGGCGCAACGGCGCTGCTGGCCGCCGAACGTTATTGCCAGAGACGGGGAGCCATGCTGCTCGTCGACCCGCCGGCCGAATGGACGTCCGTCGAGTCCGCGGTGTTGGGTCTTCGTCGCATCGGCTACGCCAGCCCCAACATGCTCGGTTACTTCCCCCGCGTGCGCGACGCGCACGCGGAAGCAGGTTCTTCGCATGCTGTCGGCGGCGCTATCGCCGGTCTCCTTTCGCGTCTCGACGAGCGCGTCGGGCCGTGGGCTTCACTGGATCGCCAGGGGCTTGCACTTCGGCGCCGGTTCCGTCCTCTGGTCGAGATCGACGACGAGGACCGGGAAGCGCTCGAGCGGGCGGGCCTGAATGCCCTGGTCGCCGATGCGGCCAAACGCTTACGCGTCGTAGGGGACCGCAACCTGTCCCGCGGCGCCGATACGCAACACGGCCAGGCCGAGCTTCGTGTTCAGCGCTTTTGTTTGCACCTGGTCAGGGCCATCGACCTCGCAACCCGCTGGGCCGTGTTCGAAGCGCCGGGGCCGAGGCTTGCGGGGCGCGTTCAGGGCCAGGTACACGCCGCTCTGCTGACCCTCGCGGATCGCGGGGCTTTCGCCAACGCCGGTTTCGACGTGCGCTGCCGTATGGATTCTGCACCTCCCGCCGGATCGCATGCGATCGAGATTCTGCTGGCATTCACGCCCGTGGGCAGCGAACGCCCGATCGCGTTGACGCTGCACCAGTCGGTTGCCGGCTGTCGTGCCGGCAACACGGCGTTCGCGCCGGTCAGGCCGGTAGTGCGCGAACCGGCCGTGGCGGCCGTGTGACCGACAATGAAGGTCGATCGCCTGATTCGCTTTGCGATTGCCGGCGCGATCTTGCTGCTCGTGATCGTCGCGCTGGGCGCGGTTCTGTTCCTGACCGAGTCGGCGTTGAACGTATGGGACCGGCTTGCCCGCGCGCCGGCCGTGATCCTCTACGGCTATGTCGGCGCGCTGCTGTTCGTGTTCGTCGCCGCGCTGTGGTTCATCTGGCGCCTGGTCGTGCGCCGGCCCGCCGCGCCGGCCGCCGAAAGGCGTAAGGAACCCCTTACCCGCAGCGCGATCGAAGACCGGCTGCGCGACGCCGAGGAGCAAGGAGTGCCGGTCGAAGCCGCGCAGGCCGAACTCGAGGCGCTTGCCGAGCGCCGGCAGGACGGTGCGGTGCATCTGTGCTTCTTCGGCGAAGTGTCGAGCGGCAAGAGCTCCCTGATCCGCGCGCTCGTACCGTCGGCGGACGTCGCGGTCGACGTCCGAGCCGGCTCGACGGCCGAGATCCGGCACTATCGCTGGCAGACGGTTGCGGGCACGGACGTCACGCTGACCGACATGCCGGGCACCGGAGGCCACGAGTCCGGCCTCGACTCGGCGGCAATTGAGGAAGCACGCCGGGCGCACGTCGTCGCGTTCGTTTGCGACGGCGATCTGACCCGCCAGGAGTTTCGCGCGCTCGAGGCGCTGCTCGGTCTCGACAAACCGTTGATCCTGGTACTGAACAAGGCCGACCGCTACTCGCTCGAGGAGCGGGCGGCGCTCGTCGAGCGCCTGCTGACGCGGCTCGAGGAGGCCGGCGGCTCCGCGCTCGAGCATCGTGTCGTGACTGCCTCGGCGGGCGCCGAGGTCGACGTCGTCGAACGGCGGGCCGACGGGAGCGAGTCCCGGTCGACCCGCGCGCGGGACGCCGATCCCGGCTTACTCGTCGTCGCGGTCAACCAGCTCCTCGAGGAAGAAGGCGCCGCGCTCGATAAGCGCCGCGAGCGGGCCGTGTTTCGCCTGGCCGCCGACAAGCTGGACGCCGCCCAGGCTGCGTTTCGCGCGGAGCGTGCCGAACAGATCATCCGCGGCTCGACCCGGAAGGCCGTCGTCGGCGCGCTGGCCGCGGTCAGCCCGGGAACCGACATCTTGATTCAGGGCTACATCGGGACGACGATGACCCAGGCGCTGTGCCGGCTCTACGGCGCGACGCCGCGAGACCTGGACGTCGAGGAGTTCCTCGATCTCGGCCAGAGTCGCGTCGGCCGCGCCCTGCCGCTGACGCTGGCGGTTGCCGGCAACGGCCTCAAGGCATTCCCGGGCCTCGGCACGGTGGCGGGAGGTCTCGTCCACGCGGTCGCGTACGGCTTGATCTTCGACGCACTCGGGCGGAGTCTCGTGCTGACCCTGTCGCGGCACGGCGAGCTCGATCCGGAGATCGCGGCGCGGGAATTCGAGGAAAGTATCAGTGAGCATATTGAAGCGGGCGTTAAGCGCGTTGCCAAAATGGCCCTGGAGTCGAAGCGCCGCGAAGACTGACGGCGAGGACCCGGATCATCTGACGCTGGCGCAGGAGTCTCTGCGCCAGCTCGTCGACGATTCGCGCCTGCCGGAGAGCGTGCGTGAGTCGCTCAAGCACGACTACGCCGCGGTTCGCGCGATGCTCGACAAACTGGAGCACGGCCACCTGCATCTTTCGGTGTTCGGTCGTGTCAGCACCGGCAAATCCTCGCTGCTGAACGCGCTGGTCGGACGGCCCGTGTTTTCGACGAGCCCGCTGCACGGCGAAACCCGCCTGTCGGAGATGACGCCGTGGAACGAAGTCGAGGCCAGCGGCGTTTACCTGATCGATACACCGGGTCTGGACGAGGCCGGTGGCGATGAGCGCGAGGCGCTTGCCCGCGAGGTGGCCGGTCGTTCGGACCTGATTCTGTTCGTCGTCGATGCCGATATCACCGAGTCCGAGTTGACGGCACTGAAGACGGTGCTGGCGCAGGGCCGCCCGGTCATTCTCGTACTCAACAAGATCGATCTGTACACGCCGGCGGACCGCGATCGTCTGCTCGATAGTTTGCGGTCGCGAACCGACGGCCTCATCGATCCGCGGTACGTCGTGGCCGTCGCCGCCGAGCCTCGCGCGGAGCGCATCGTCGAAATCGGGCCCGACGGCTCGGAGACCGAACGCGAACGCCGGCGGGACCCGGACGTCGAAGCGCTCAAGCTCAAGCTGTGGGACATACTCGAGGCCGAAGGCAAAACCCTGGCGGCGCTCAACGCAAGCCTGTTCGCGGCGGATCTGAGCGATCAGGTGGGAGCGCGCATACTCGCCGCGCGACAGAAAATCGGCGACCGGCTGATCCGGACCTACTGTGTCGGCAAGGGCATCGCCGTTGCGCTCAATCCGGTTCCCGTTGCCGACTTGTTCGCGGCGGCGTTCGTGGACGTCGGCATGGTCGTGCATCTGTCGCGCGTATACGACCTGCCGCTCAGCCGCAAAGAAGCCGGCTCGCTGGTCCGCGTCATTCTGGCCGAGTCGGCGGCGCTCATGGGTACGGTCTGGGCGCTGCATTTCGTGTCGAGTGCCCTCAAAGTCGGCACGGCCGGACTCTCGACCCTCGTGACCGCGGGGGCCCAGGGCGCCGTCGCGTACTACAGTACTTACCTCGTCGGGCGCATAGCGGGCGAATACCTCGCCCGGGGCAAGTCCTGGGGCGAGGCGGGGCCGAAGCAGGTCGTGAAGAAGATCATCGACAGTCTTGACCGCGAAACCGTGCTGAACGATGCGCGCCGCGAAATCGAGGCGCGCCTCGGGGCGACGCGGGCGTCATCGTGAATCCCGAAGACCGCGAGCGCCGGGTGGTCGAAGCGGTTCGGGGCATTCCCTCAGGTGCCGTGGCGAGTTACGGGCAGATCGCCGAACTGGCCGGCATCCCCGGAGGAGCGAGACAGGTCGGTTACGTGCTGCGGACGACGACCGCCGAAATCCCCTGGCACCGCGTGATCACGGCGTCGGGTAAAATAGCTTTTCCCATGGGCTCGCGGCAGTTCCGCGAGCAGACGGACAGACTCGATGCGGAGGAGGTCGCCGTCGAGCGGGGCCGGGTGGACATGCGGCGCTACCGCTGGCGGCCGGATATCGACGAACTGATCTGGAAGGACGTAATGGACGGAGAGAGGACGACGTGACGACCGTGGTTTTCTCGCACGGTCAGGAAAGCGGGCCGTGGGGAACGAAAATTCGTGCGCTGGCCGCCGTGGCGAAGGACAAAGGTCTCGGCGTCGAGAGCATCGACTATCAGGGCATTGCGGACCTCGGCGAGCGGGTGCAGAAGCTCCTCCGGGAAGCCGGGCAGATCGACGATACGCTGCTTCTGGTCGGTTCGAGTATGGGCGGCTACGTCGCAACGGCTGCTGCCGCCGACCTCGGTCCGCTGGGATTGTTCGTGCTTGCCCCGGCGTATTTCATCGAGGGCTTCGACGCAACGACGCCGGAACCGCCCGCCGTGCCCATCTCGATCGTCCACGGCTGGCATGACGACGTCGTGCCGGTCGACAACAGCATCCGTTTCGCGAGATCGTGCAGCGCGGCGCTGCACATTCTCGACGGCGACCACCGGCTAACCGCGAACATCAGGGAAATCGGCGAACTGTTCGGCGATTTCATCGATGAGCTCGGGCTAGGGGGAAAACGATGAAAGCAATCCGGTTACTCGCGTTCGGCGTACTGCTTGCCGCGTGCGGCAATGAGACCAGCGACGAGGAGGAAGCGCGTGGCGGCGTCATCGGCGAGGCCTACGTGGAATCGATCGAGGCAGCGGAAGCGGTCGAAGATCTGGCGCTCGAGCAGAAGGAGCGCGTGGATGCCGCGCTCGAGGAAGCAGCAGGCGGGGAGTAAGACCGTGCTTCCGGCACGGCGTTTTCGGTAGACTGCGCTGCCATGAACGTTGCGGGATCTCTCGCCAGTCCCTTGTACTGGCTTGCCTGCCGGGTCTTCGGGCTCTGGGCGAGGCCGGTAGTGCAGCCGGAAAACCCCACCGGGTTGCGGACTCCCGCCGACGCGGAGCTCGTGTATGTGCTCGAGACCGGCGGGCTTGCGGATCTGCTTGCGCTCGAGCGCGTGTGCCGGCAAAAGGGGATGCCGTCGCCGACCGAGGCTTTCGACTACGGCGGACGTCGCGAGCCGCGACGCGTCGTAGTACTGCGACGCAAAGCCGGATTCCTGTTTCGCCGCGCGAGCACGCGGGGCTCGCCGCGCCTCCGGCGGCTCGTCGAAGCCGCCGCGTCTACGCCCACGGAACTGCTGCTCGTGCCGGTGGCCATCTACTGGGGACGGTCGCCCGATAAGGATCGATCCTTGTTTAAGCTGCTGTTCTCAGAGAACTGGGAAGTCGTCGGCCGCACCCGTAAGTTTTTCGCCACGCTGCTTCTCGGCCGTGACACGCTGCTCCGCTATTCCGAAGGTTTGCCGCTCCGGACCGTGGCTACCGAGGACCTGGAGAGCCCGGTCGCTTTTCGCAAGGTCTCGCGCATTCTCAGAGTGCACTTCAGGCAGCGGCGGGCGGCAACGGTAGGCCCCGATCTCTCGCACAAGCGTACGCTCGTGAACCAGGTACTGCGCAGCCCGGCGGTCCAGCGTGCGATCGACGCGGAGGCAGCGGGGACGCGCCACGGCCGTGAGCGTGCCGAGAAGAAGGCACGCCGCTACGCGCTCGAGATCGCCGCGGACATCTCGTATCCCGCAATCCGGGTGATCGAGCGTCTGCTGAAGTGGGTCTGGAACCAGATCTACGACGGCATCGAGCTGAACCATGTGGATCAGCTCCACGAAGTAGCGAAAAGCAAGGAAGTGGTTTACGTCCCGTGTCACCGGAGCCATTTCGACTATCTGCTGCTCGGCTACATCGTGTACGAGGAAGGGCTGCACGTGCCGCACGTCGCCGCCGGAATCAATCTCAATATGCCCGTTGTCGGGAGTATCCTGAGACGCGGTGGCGCGTTCTTTCTCAGGCGCAGCTTCAAAGGCAACCGGCTTTACGCTTCGGTGTTCGACGCGTACCTGCACCTCGTCATCAAACGCGGCCATTCGATGGAGTACTTCATCGAGGGCGGACGGAGTCGTACGGGCCGTCTTCTCGCCCCGAAAGGCGGCATGCTCGTCATGACCTTGCATTCCTTCATCAAAGACCCGCGGCGCCCGATCGTCTTCGTGCCCGTCTATTTCGGCTACGAGCGGCTGATCGAAGGCGATGCGTTCATCAGCGAACTCGGCGGGGCGGCGAAGCAGAAGGAATCGGTCTTCGGGCTGATCCGCTCGGTCCGATCCTTGCGGGAAAACTTCGGCAAGGTTTACGTCAACTTCGCCCGGCCGATCGAGCTGGAGCCGATGCTCGACGAGCTCCATCCCGAATGGCGCGACGCCGATCGCGACGCCGACGAGCGGCCGGAGTGGCTGGGCGACGTGATCGACAGCCTGGGAACCCGGATCATGGAGGAGATCAATTCCGCTGCGGCGGTGACGCCTATCAGTCTGCTTGCCTATGTTCTGCTCGCAACGCCGAAGCAGAAGATCGGGGCCGACGAACTCAGGCGGCAGCTACGGCTTAGCATCGACTTGCTCAAGCGCTTCCGTTACTCGGAGCTGGTAACCGTACCCGCGATGACGGCGGACGAGATCGTCGAGCACGGGCGCGAGCTCGGCGTCATATCGAGAACCACGCACGCGACCGGAGACGTCTGGCACATGTCCGAGGACACGGCCGTCCGCATGACCTACTTTCGCAACAACATACTCCACCTCCTCGCGGTGCCCGCGTCGGTGGCCTGCTGCTTCATTCAGGGACGCGAACTCGAGCGCGCCGAGCTCAAGCGGCTGATTCGGCTGATCTATCCCTTCATGAAGAAAGAGCTGTGTCTCAAGTGGAAGTTCCGGGATATCGATGACGTGACCACGGAGGCGATCGAGGCGCTGGTCGGGCAGGGCCTCCTGTCCCGCGGTCGGCTAAGGAAAGTGCTCACCCGCCCTCCGGCCGGCTCGACGAACGCCTATCAGCTGCTGATGCTCGGAAACGCGATGGTGCCGATGCTGCAGCGCTTCTACCTCGTCGTCGCGATCCTCGTGCGTAACGGCTCCGGCCGGTTGACGCGGACGCGGCTCGAGCAGCTCTGTCAGCAGAGCGCCGAACGACTGTCGATGATCTACGGGCTTCACTCACCCGATTTCTTCAACAAGTCTCTGTTTCACGATTTCATCAAGCAGCTACAGTTGCAGAAGGTCGTGCAGAAGAACGCCGACGGGCTTCTCGAGTTCGACGACAGTATCGAGAGTATCGGGGCCGATGCACGCCTCGTTCTCGGCGAAGAGATCCGCCACAGCATTCTCTCTCTGACCTTCGTCGAGACCGACGAAGACGCGGGTGAGGACGCGGCGGCCGCATGAGAGTCGCTGCTTTCTACCGGTTTCTCGACCTCGGGGATCCGGAGTCCTTTGCCCGGGAGCTGCTCAACGAGTGCCGCGAGGCCGGACTGCTCGGCACTATCCTCGTCGCGCACGAGGGACTGAACGGTACGGTAGCGGGCGCCGGGCAGGACATCGAGCGGGTATTGCGGTTCATCGGGTCGGAACTCGGTCTCGATACCGCACTGGAGCCGCGCTGGACCGATGCGGCAGAAGCCCCGTTCCGGCGCATGCGGGTCAAGGTGAAGAAGGAAATCGTCGCGCTCGGAAGACCCGATATCGAGCCGCATCGAAAGACGGGACGGCACGTATCGGCCGCCGAATGGAACGCTCTGCTCGACGATCCGCAGGTCGTCGTCGTCGATACGCGCAACCGCTACGAGGTCGAGATCGGCAGTTTCCCAGGCGCGCTCGATCCGGGAACCGACAGTTTTCGCGAGTTCCCTGCGTTTGCCGCGGCGCTTGCCGGGGAAGATCGGGAGCGTCCGCTGGCGATGTTCTGCACCGGCGGTATTCGCTGCGAGAAGGCAACCGCGCTGATGCTCGAGCTGGGATTTGAGAACGTCTACCACCTCGACGGTGGGATTCTGAGCTATCTCGAAGAGATGCGGGACGCCGACAATCGCTGGCAGGGCGAGTGCTTCGTCTTCGACACGCGCGTCGCGGTCGATCGCGATCTGGCCGAAGGCGGCTACGTGCAGTGTCACGCGTGCCGGCGGCCGCTCTCGTCGGCGGATCTCGCATCGCCCGATTATCGCGAGGGCGTCTCCTGCCCGCGCTGTGTCGATCGGCTCGACGCCGCGCGCGAAGCGCGGCTCGAGGAGCGGGCGCGCCAGGTGAGGATCGCTCGCGAGCGCGGTGAGACGCACGTCGGGGCGATCCTCGACGACGCGGCATCGGAAGACCGGGACCTGTAGCGTATCGGGCGGCGCTGCCGCTTCAGGCGTCGAGATCCGGGATCAGCTCGGATTCGAGCGCGGCGATCATGTCCTTGATCAGCAGCTTGCGCTTCTTGAGGCGCCGGATCCTGAGCTGGTCGACCATCGGGTCGTGCTGCAGCCGGTCGATCAGATAGTCGAGGTCGCGATGACTGACACGCAGCTCGCGCAGACGCTCGAGCTGCTTGAACGCCTCTGTATCGACCTTGTCGCTCATAGCCTCATCGAAGCGGCGGTCCCCGGTAATCGACGCAGGTATCCCGCTGCGCTGCCGCCCTTCATGCTACTCGGCGTCGGGCATGAGCGCCAGCCAGTCCCGTGCCGTGCTGCCACAGACCACGAAATGCGGGTTGAGTATGTCTGCTTTTTCGTTGTACGAGAGCGGCTTACCGTCGAGCCGGAGGACCGAGCCGCCGGCCTGCTCGACGACCGCCTGGGCGGCGCCCGTATCCCACTCCGACGTCGGGCCAAGCCGTGGATAGACGTCGGCGCGACCCTCAGCGACGACGCAGAACTTGAGCGAGCTGCCCATCGAGACCAGCTCGGCTTCTCCGACGCGCCCGAGGAAGGTCTCGAAAGCCGGGCTGCGGTGAGATCGGCTGCCGATAACGCGCGGCGGATCGCCGACTTCGGCGTTTACCCGGATCGGTTCGACGTCCCGTCCCCCGCGGTTGCGATCGCGGCGCGTGGCTCCTGCTCCCTCGCAGCCCGTGTAAGTGACGCCGAGTGCCGGCGCGTGAACGACGCCCAGTACTGGCCGGTGTTCGCGGATCAGCGCGACGTTGACCGTGAACTCGCCGTTTCGCTTGACGAATTCTTTGGTGCCGTCCAGCGGGTCGATCAGCCAGTACTCCGGCCAGATACTGCGCTCGTCGAACGGCGGCAAGCCTCCTTCCTCGGAGATAACGGGCAACCCGGGGCCAAGCTCACGCAGACCCTTGACAAGCGCATGGTGAGACGCCATGTCCGCTTGTGTCAGCGGCGAGTCGTCGGCCTTGCTTTGCACCTCGAAGTCGGTCGCGTAGACTTCCAGAATTGCATCGCCCGCGGTGACGGCGAGGTCGACAACCGGGTCGACAAGCTTGCGGATATCCATAGGGCCGCGAGTATATCCCATGCCCTGTTGGCGGCACGACAATGACGACACCGAGCAAGCTGGAACTCATCATGCAGCGCTGCGAAACGCTGATGCTCGACATGGATGGCACGCTGCTCGACCTTGCGTTCGACAACTTCATGTGGCGGCAGCTCGTCCCCGAGCGCTACGCGGCAAGGCATGGCCTCGACGTCGATGCGGCACGTGATTACCTGTTCGGTCGTTACGGCAGGGTGCAGGGTGACCTCAAGTGGTACTGCCTCGACCACTGGAGCGACGAGCTGGACATGGATCTGCTCGGCCTGCACCGCGACGAGAACGCACGCATCGGCTTCCTGCCCGGGGCCGAGGACTTCCTCGCGGTGATGCGCGATCGGGATACCCGGGTCATTCTGGTAACGAATTCGCACCCTGACACGCTGGCTGTCAAAGACGAGGTCACCCGCGTGACGCAGTACTTCGATGCGGTCTACACATCGCACGACTTCGGGCACCCGAAAGAGCAGCAGTCGTTCTGGAGGGCGCTCTGCGAGGCCGACGGTTTCGAGTCCTCCAGTGCCGTGATGGTGGACGATACGTATGCCGTTCTCGATAGCGCAAGGACCTATGGATTATACGGCACCATAGCGATCACCGAGCCCGATACGACCGCAGCGGCCCGGGACGGAAGAGACGATTTCGTTCAGGTGTCGGGTGTCAGAGATATCCCCACCTGAGCCGTGCCAGCCCTGTGGGAAGCCAGGCGTCAGGATTTCCCTAGCGCGCGCTGCGCTTCGGCCGCCGCCGCCCGCCGTCGCCGCCCGGTCTGCGCCGCGGGGGACCCTGGCGGCGCGCTTTGCGTTCGGGCCGCGTAATCTCGGGCAGTTGTTCGGTCGTGTAGTTCGCGACCGGGATCTTATGGCCGATATAGTCCTCGATTTCCGGTAAGGACATCGCATAGCTCTCGCAGCCGAAGCTGATCGCGTCGCCTGCGGCACCCGCGCGCGCCGTGCGACCGATACGGTGCACGTAGTCCTCGGCGTCCTGCGGCAGATCGTAGTTCATGACGTACTGAACGTCAGGGATGTGGAGGCCACGCGATGCAACGTCGGTGCCGATCAGCACGGGCAGCTGGCCCGACTGAAACTCCATGAGCATGCGCAGCCGCTTCTTCTGCGGGACGTCGCCAGAGATAGCGCTGGCATTGATCCCGTTGGCATTCAGATACGCTTCGACCCGTTCGGCCTCCCGCTTCATGTTGACGAACACCATGATGCGCGCCTCGCCCATCTCCCGAAGCAAGCCGATCAGGAGCGGCAGCTTGTCCTCGTTGGAGGGAAAGAATATTGCCTGGCGCACGCGGTCCGCGGTGACCTTGTCCGGTTCTATCCGGATCAGCTCCGGTTCGTTCATGTGCTCGTAGGCAAGCTCCATGACGCGATGCGACAGCGTTGCCGAAAACAGCAGGTTCAGGCGCTTCTCCGGTTTTGGCAGCCTTCTCAAGAGGTAGCGGATGTCCTTGATGAAACCGAGGTCGAACATGCGGTCGGCCTCGTCGAGGATCGCCACCTGGACCCTGTCGAGCCGGAACACGCCCTGTTTGTAGTAGTCGATGATTCGGCCCGGCGTGCCGATCAGAAGATCGACGCCCGCTTCGAGCGTGCGCCGCTGTTTCTCGTAGTCGGTTCCGCCGAAAGCGAGTCCGATTTCGAGGCCCGTGTGCCGGCCCAGCACTTCGGCGTCCTTCGCGATCTGGACTGCGAGTTCGCGCGTCGGCGCAAGCGCGAAAACCCGCGGCTGCTTTCTTTTCGCCGTCTCGTTCGCGTCGTCGTCGGTCGCTGCTTCGGCCGCCGAGGTCAGGATGCGCTGATAGGCGGCGATGAGGAACGCGGCCGTCTTGCCGGTGCCGGTCTGGGCCTGACCGGCGACGTCCCGGCCGGCAAGCGCAATCGGCAGCGTGCTGGCCTGGATCGGGGTGCAGAACTCGAAGCCGGCGTCGCGGATACCGCGGTGCAGACTGTCGTCGAGCGCAAGTGAATCTAATCTGAGATCACTCAGATGACTTTGGGTCATGCAAAAGGCCCTTAAAAAAGTGCGGATAAGGCTTGCAAAATGGCTCGCGAAACGGTCAAATTACCGTTAATTCGACGCGACACTCGTCGCACCTGCCGGTTTCGCAATCTACGCTTCCAGACTCAGCCGACCGCTGCCCTGCAGCGATGGCCCGGAAATTGCGACAGTTTGCCTGAAGAAACGGGCAGCGTCACCAAAAATCCCAAGCGCTCGTTTGTCAGGGGGACTTCAACGAGCAGCTTGTTCCAGGCGACATTTCTGATCCTTGATCCATAGACGGAGGTTACGACCGGTGAGCGACAAGATCGTAGACACCAATGACGGGAGCTTTGAGACGGACGTACTCAACGCCGAGGTACCCGTGCTGCTGGATTTCTGGGCAGAGTGGTGCGGCCCCTGCAAGATGATCGCGCCGTTGTTGGAACAGGCGGCGGCGGAGTACGACGGGCGTCTGTCTATCGTCAAACTCAACATCGACGAGAATCCGAATACGCCGCAGAAGTTCGGCATCCGCAGCATTCCGACCCTGATGCTGTTCAAAAATGGGGAAGTGCAGGCGCAGAAGCTTGGCGCCATGTCGAAGGGTCAGCTCAACGAGTTTCTTGACGCCAATCTGGACGGATCGGCGCAAAAGGCTTCCTGAATCAACCTGTGAATTATCAGTGAGAGGATACTTGGGTAACCAGACGAAGAGCCGGCCAGCGAAGACCGGAAACAAAGGCAAGGGCAACGTCAATCGTCGCCGGCGCCGCCGTCCGTCGCAAAGCGAGTACCCGGACGACGATGCCAGCCTGGAGGTGATACCTCCTGAGCAGCTCGAGGCCAGCAAGAACGTAATGAACCTGTCGGAGCTCAAGACCCGGCCGGCTGCCGCGCTCGTCGAGCTCGGCGAGTCGCTCGGGCTCGAAGGTCTCGCGCGCTCGCGCAAGCAGGACATCATATTCTCGGTCCTCAAAGCGCACGCGCGAAATGGCGAAGACATCTACGGTGAGGGCGTGCTCGAGATTCTGCAGGATGGCTTCGGCTTTCTGCGCTCGGCGGACAGCTCGTATCTGGCCGGCCCGGACGACATTTACGTCAGTCCGAGCCAGATCCGGCGTTTCGCGCTCAGAACCGGTGACACGGTTTCGGGCCTGATTCGGCCGCCGAAAGACGGCGAGCGCTACTTTGCGCTGCTCAAGGTCGGCCAGATCAACCACGATGCGCCGGAGAACGCGCGCTCGAAGGTGTTGTTCGAAAACCTGACGCCGCTGCATCCGAAAGACCGCCTGAAGCTCGAACAGGGCAACGGCAGCACGGAGGATCTGACCGCGCGCATCATCGACATGGTTGCGCCAATCGGCAAGGGCCAGCGCGGTCTGATCGTGTCGCCGCCGAAGGCGGGTAAGACGATGCTGCTGCAGAACATCGCTTCGGCGATCGTGGCGAACGATCCGGAAGTGGATCTGATGGTCCTGCTCATCGACGAGCGCCCGGAAGAAGTAACCGAGATGGAGCGCACGGTGCGCGGCGAGGTCGTCTCGTCGACCTTCGACGAGCCCGCGAGTCGCCACGTCCAGGTCGCCGACATGGTGATCGAAAAGGCGAAGCGCCTCGTCGAGCACAAGCGCGACGTCGTGATCCTGCTCGATTCGATCACGCGCCTCGCACGTGCTTACAACACGGTCGTGCCGTCGTCCGGCAAGGTCCTGACGGGCGGCGTCGACGCGAACGCTCTGCACCGGCCGAAGCGCTTCTTCGGCGCGGCGAGGAACATCGAAGAAGGCGGCAGTCTGACGATTCTCGCGACCGCGCTCGTGGACACCGGCTCCAAGATGGACGAAGTCATCTACGAGGAGTTCAAGGGCACCGGCAACATGGAGATCCATCTCGACCGCCGGATCGCCGAGAAGCGGGTGTTCCCGGCGATCAACATCAACCGCTCGGGTACGCGTAAGGAAGAGCTCCTGACCGATCCGGACGAACTCCAGAAGCTCTGGGTGCTGCGCAAGGTGCTCCATCCGATGGATGAACTCGCCGCGATCGAGTTCCTGCTGAACAAGCTGCAGGACACGAAGACCAACACGCAGTTCTTCGAGGCGATGAAACGCTAGAAAACCTCTGCGCGATTCATGCCGGGGAGGGCCCTGGGAGCCTTTGCGGCAGCGGTGTCGCCCGGTTCAGATCAGGCTGACGGCGATCCGCGCACCGACGCACCACAGGACGACGAGCAGCGCGGACACCCGCCAGCGCCACAGCAGCAGGAGGCCCACTAAAGCAATCACGAGGTTGCTTGGGTCCGGTGCAATCGATACGAATACGGGGTCATACAGCGCGGCGGCGAGCAAGCCGACGACAGCGGCGTTCACGCCCGCTACCGCCCGCGCCGCCGTCGGCCGGCTGGCGAGCCGCTGCCACAGCGGCAGGATACCTGCAAGCAGAAGAAAGCCCGGCAGGAAGATCGCAAGCGTAGCGATGACGGCGCCGCTCGCGCCGCCGGCCGATTCCGGCAGCAGCGCGCCCAGATACGTAGCAATAGTAAACATCGGTCCCGGCACGGCCTGAGCGGCGCCGTAGCCCGCGAGAAAATCGTCGGCGCTGACCCAGCCCGGCGCAACGACCGTCTCTTCCAGAAGCGGCAGCACGACGTGGCCGCCGCCAAACACGAGTGCCCCGGCGCGGTAAAACGCATCGGCCGTCGCGACGGCAGGCGGTCCGCCGAGCCCCGGAATCGCGAGCCCCGCCAAGAGGAGCGCAAACAGGGCGAGCAGCAACAGCCCCGTGCGATAGCCATAGCCTGTCGCAATACGCCCCGCTTCCATGACGGGCGTCCGCCGCAGCAGGACGATACCGATCGCGCCGCCCGCGGCGATAGCGGCAAGCTGAAACCAGGCGGAAGGGACGACGAGCATGCTTGCCGTAACGACAACGGCGATGCCGGCGCGCTGCCAGTCGGGCGTCAGACTGCGGATCATCCCGACGAGTCCATGTGCGACGACAGCCAGTGCGACGACCTTCAGCCCCTCCAGGGCAGCGTCGGCGATCGGCCCTCCTGCGGCGGGCAACCATGCCGCAAACGCGAAGAGCAGCAGCGCGGACGGGAGGGTGAATGCAACGAACGCAAGCAGCGCGCCGAGCGGTCCGGCCTGCGTCAAGCCGATCCCGAACCCCAACTGGCTGGAGGCCGGGCCCGGAAGAAACTGACACAGTGCGAGCAGCTCGGCGAACTGACTGTCGCTCAGCCAGCGGCGACGTTCGACGAACTCCGTGCGGAAGTAGCCAATATGGGCGATGGGCCCGCCGAAGGACGTTACGCCAAGCCGCAGGAACGCGGTGAACACTTCGCGCAGCGGGCGATTGCGTGCGTTCAAGGATTCGCTCTTCGCGGCTTCGCGTTCAGAAGTATGTGGCGCGCGCGATCGATCCTGGTGGACGCATCCATCAGGTTGTCCATGAGCGGGGCAGCTGCCGCCCAGATGGCGTCGTCGGATTGCGCTGCCAGCTGCACGATCTGCCCCTCGCTCACGAGGCCGGGCCGAAGCCGCCCACAGGTGCCTCGAGATCGCCGCGCGGCCAGCCGGCGGCCGTCGCTGCCAGCGCATACGTGTTCTCGAGAAACCCGAGCAGTACCTCGTCGGGAGACTCGGCCTCGCGAACGACGTCGTAAGGCAGCAGGTATTCGCCGAGCTCGGCCGACCAGAGCGTGCCGGCCGGTTTCAGATCCTGCCCGGCAAAACCCTCGGGCGTCGGATAGGCATAAGCGTAGAACGCGGGATAGCCGAGGCCGTTGCCCGGCCAGAAGCCTGCGCTCGAGACTTCGTGCGAGTACGCTTCCGCCGCGACCCAGTCGGGGAAGTTCGGAACGCCTCCCGGATGGGGCGGCGCCTTGCGGCCGGAGAAACGCGTGACGGCGAGATCGAAGCTGCCCCAGAAGAAGTGCACCGGGCTCGACTTACCGACGAAGCGCGCCCGAAACTCGGTGAACACCCGGGCGATCTGCAGTAGCGCCTGATGGAAGCGGGAGGCGAAACCAGGATCGTAGCGATGATGCTCCTCGTCGTGCTCGAACGGTATCGCGTCCGCGATCTCGCTGGGCGTCGAATAGATCTCGCACGGCAGATCGAGCTGTCGGAGATTGTCCATGACGGCGCGATAGAAATCCGCGACGCTGCGATCGCGCAGCGAGACGTGTCGCTGGCGGCCGTCGCTGCGCTGGATCAGAAGCTGATGATCGACGAGATCGAAGCTGAGTTCGGCAATGGCTCCGTCGAATGCCAGAGGCGACGACGTCAGGCCGCGCGCAGTGGGGTACAGGGCCACGTGCCAGGAGTGATTGATCCACGGCGTCTGCACGAGGCGGATCTTGCCGACGACCTGCGTCCAGAGGTGCAGGGTAGTTGCTGTATCGGACCATGCGTCCCAGGGCAGGGCGGGCCAGTCGTCGGGCGTCGAGCGATTCGCTTGTTTTGCGGGCAATTTTACGCCTCCGTCTGTTCGTATGCTTTCGTCAAATCCAGTTCGTAAAGTGGCAGGCGGCGACCGGGAACGCTGTCGGACGGGCGGTCGCCGACAAGTTTCGCGCCCATCTTTTCGTAGAAACCGGCGGCGTCCGGGTCGCTCTGGATCACGAGGACAGTGTAGCCTCGCGCTTTCGCGGCGTCTGTAGCCGCAAGAAGAAGATGACGCCCGATACCGCCGCCGATGAATTCCGGTTCGACGAACAGTGCTTCGATCTCCGCGGTGTCCGTGGACTCGGGTACGACCCCGATGAAGCCCGCGATTCGACCATCGACCTCGGCTAGTTGCCAGTACTCAGACGAATCTTTAAGCGACTCCGCGCTCACGGTGAGTTCGTCCCGGCAGGCGCGCATGAAGGCGTCGTCATAGCCCCAGTGCGCTTTCGAGCGCCAGGCGATGGCGCTGAGCACGGCGGCCTCGCCCGGCTCGGGCTTGCGAAGCCGCACTTCCACGCGCACAGTCGGCTACCGGCTCAGATAGAAGCTGATCGTCGTGACGACGCGTACGTCCTTCTCGATGCGCGCCGTATTGCCGTACTCACTGCCGGCGTCGCGAATCTCGAAATTGCCCTGCCGCGCCTCGCGGATGCCGCCGACCGCTACGCCGGCATTGCGTGCGAACTCGTCCGCGGCGATCCGGGCGTTGGTCGTCGCCTCGCGCAGCATCTCGGGTTTGATGTCGTTGAGGCCCGTGAAGAGATATCGCGGCGGGTTGTTGTTGATGTCGATCCCGCGGGCGATGAGCTCGTTTAGTCGGGCCCGGGCAGAGGCCACCACGTCGACCTTCGCTGTTTCGACGTCGATCGTACCTTCCAGCACTCGCCGTGCCTCGACCAGCCGCTGATTACTGTCGCGGTACTCGTAACGCTGATAGTTGACTGTGCCGGGCGTAATCTCGTCGCTATCGAAGCCCGCCGCGGTCAATACCTCGACGACAGCCTGTCGTTGCTCCTCCGAGCGCGCGTACAGCTCCGCCATGTCGCTGTCGTCGTTGCCGGCGACCTCGTAGCGAATCTGCCAGACGGCGCGGTCTGCCATGACGCGGCGTTCGGCCAGGCCTTTGACCTCGGCCGTATTGATTCCGGCCCTCGAGTTATAGAGCGTCTGGCCGACAAAATAACCGGCGGCCGTGATTCCGAGCGCCAGCAGCAGGGCAGCGATTACGAGATGACGACGATTGTCCATGACGAGGTTCCGGGCTTGGCCGACTCGCCTATCGTGCCAGAGACTTGTGGCAATGTACTGACGGATCGTGGTGGGATTCGGCGACCGCCTACCAGCGCGTCAACGGTACCGTGGTCCCGCTGGCAAACAGCTCCTGCTCCAGTGCAAGCTCGACGTAGCCGTCCGTGCCGCTGAGCGCCGCAAAGTCGCCCGAGGTGTTCGTCGACACGGGCAGCGCCAGCGACTGACCCGTTGCGCTCGTCACGACGCGGATCGGCAGGAAGCAGGTGAGTTCGGGCTTGAAGCTCACGTCTTCGGTGAGGTTCGCGAACTGTTGCGGCGGCGTCGCGGCGCCGGACATGCGGTCGAGGGCCGGGATGACGTACTGGCGGCAGCACACCAGCGTGGATACCGGGTTGCCGGGCAGCGCGAACACGGCTTGTCCGCGCGTACCCGTGCCGAACCACATCGGTTTGCCCGGCCGCTGACTGATCCGGTGAAAGTCCACGGTGACGCCGAGTTCGGCGAGGACGTCCGGCACGTAGTCCGCCTTGCCTTTGGAGACGCCTCCGCTCAGTACCAGCGCGTCCGATTCGTCGAGGTGTGCCCCGATTCGCGCCGCCAGCTCGGCTTTGTCGTCCCGCAAGTGATCGAGGCGACAGTGGGTATAGCCGTGCTCGGTGAGCATCGCCAGCACGGCCGGTCCGTTCGACATGCGGATTTGCTGCGGTTCGATCGTTTCGCCGGCGCGCACGAGTTCGTCGCCGGTGGTGATGACGGTGACCAGGGGTTGTCGCGCAACGCTCACGTCGGCGAGGCCGGCCGAGGCAAGCACGGCCACGTCGGCAGCGCGGATTCGTTTGCCCGGACGCAGCAGCTCTGCGCCTTGTCCGTGGTCCGAGCCGCGGGCGTGAATGAACTGCCTGTGCTCCGCCATGTAGTTGGCCTGAACGTGGGCGGCACCGCCCGCGACGGTGATCTGTTCGACCGGGACGATCAGGTCCGCACCCTCGGGCAACGCCGCACCGGTCATGATCTCGATGCAGTGCCCCGGCTCAAGCGTCAGCGGCGGGTCGCCGGCCATCTGCGTTGCCTGAATCGGGAAGCTGCGCTCGAGCGCCGCGAACGCATCGTAAGACAAGGCAATGCCGTCCATCATGACGCGGTCGAATGGCGGTTGATCGCGCTCGGCGAGCACCGTCTGCGCAAGCGTTCGGCCGATCGTCGCTTCCAGCGCGACCTGCTCGGCGGGCAATGGCTGCACCGCTTTGAGTATCCGCTGTTTTGCTTCGGCGACGGTCAGCACGGTTCAGGTGTTTCCGCCGTCGGCGTTCTCGCGCGCAATCGCCCGATGACCGATGTCGCGGCGGAAGTACACGTCGTCCCAACGAACCCGGCCGACGGCGTCGTAGGCGCTTTTCGCGGCGCGGCTCACGGTCTCGCCGAGACCGACGACGCACAGCACACGGCCGCCGCTGGTGACTACGTCGCCGTCCTTCAACGCCGTCCCGGCGTGGAAGACTTTCTGATCGTCGCCGTCCGCGTCTTCCAGCCCGTGAATGGTCTTGCCTTTCGCGTAGCCCTCGGGATAGCCGCCCGCCGCCATGACGACGCCGAGGGCGGCGCGGTCGTCCCAATCGAGCTTAATGTCTTCCAGGCCGCCCTCGAGCGTCGCGCGACAGACTGCAACGAGATCCGAGCGGAGCCGCATCAGAATCGGCTGCGTCTCCGGGTCACCCATGCGGCAGTTGAACTCGATCACTTTCGGTGCACCGTCAGCGTCGATCATGAGGCCGGCATACAGGAAGCCGAGGTAAGGGGCGCCGTCGATCCGCATCCCCGCGAGTGTGGGCCCGATGACTTCGTTCAGGATTCGGGCTTCGACCTCGGCCGTGACCACCGGGGCGGGCGAATAAGCGCCCATGCCGCCCGTATTGGGTCCCGCGTCCCCTTCGTCGCGCGCCTTGTGATCCTGCGAGCTGGCCAGCGGCACGACCGTCGTCCCGTCGGTGATCACGATGAAGCTTGCTTCCTCGCCCTCGAGAAATTCCTCGACGACGATGCGTGCCCCGGCATCGCCAAAGCGGTTGCCTTCCAGCATGTCGCGCGCCGCCTGCTCCGCCTCGGCTACGGTTGCGGCAACGACGACGCCTTTGCCGGCGGCAAGTCCGTCGGCCTTGACGACAATCGGCGCTCCCTGCTCGCGGATCCAGTCCAGCGCCGGGCCGAGTTCGCCAAAGTTCCTGTAGCGTCCGGTAGGGATGCGGTGGCGCGCCATGAAGTCTTTCGTAAACGCTTTCGAGCCCTCGAGCTCTGCGGCGGCGGCGGTCGGGCCGAAGCAGGGCAGGTCGGCTTCGACGAAACGATCCACGATACCGGCGACGAGCGGCGCTTCGGGACCGACGAGCGTCAGCGCGACGTCTTCGTCTTGTGCAAGGGTCAGCAAGCCTTCGATGTCGTCGGCCGCGACGTCGACGTTGCGGACTCCGGGCTCGCGGGCGGTTCCGGCGTTCCCCGGCGCAACGAGCACTTCGCTGACCTCCGGCGACTGGCGGCATTTCCATGCCAGCGCGTGCTCGCGGCCGCCGCTGCCGATGATCAACACCTTCATGGTCAGTGCCGGAAGTGCCGCATACCGGTGAACACCATCGCCAGATCGTGCTCGTCCGCGGCGGCGATGACCTCGTCGTCGCGCATCGAGCCGCCTGGCTGAATGATCGCGGCAACGCCGTGCTCCGCGGCGGCGTCGATACCGTCGCGGAACGGAAAGAACGCATCGGAGGCCATGACCGAACCCTTCACTTCGAGTCCTTCGTCGCCGGCTTTTATCGCGGCGATTTTCGTGCTGTAGACGCGGCTCATCTGGCCCGCTCCGACGCCGATGGTCATCGCGTCCTTGCAAAACACGATCGCGTTCGACTTGACGTACTTGACGACGGTCCACGCGAACAGGAGGTCGGCAAGCTCGGCATCCGACGGCGTCTTGCTGGTCACGACTTTCAAATCGCCCGCCGTCACGCGGCCGATGTCGGCGCTCTGGACCAGGAGCCCGCCGGACACCTTTTTGTAGTCGAAGCCCGCTTCGGGCCGAGCCGGCCACGTGCCGGTCTCGAGCAAGCGGACGTTTTTCTTGCCCGCGACGACCTTCTGTGCGTCTGCGTCGACCTGCGGCGCAATGATGACTTCGACGAACTGGCGCTCGATGATCGCGCCGGCCGTTTGTGCATCGAGAGGCCGGTTGAACGCGATGATGCCGCCGAAGGCCGAGGTCGGATCGGTCCTGAAGGCCTTGTCGTAGGCCGCGTGGATCGTGTCGGCGACTGCCACGCCGCAGGGATTGGCATGCTTGACGATGACGCAGGCCGGTTCGTCGAACTGCTTGACGCACTCGAGGGCCGCATCGCCGTCCGCGATGTTGTTGTACGACAGCGCCTTACCGTTGAGCTGCTTCGCGCCGGCGAGAGCGCCCGGCCGGGTTTGCTGGTCCCGGTAAAAGGCGGCGCTTTGATGCGGATTTTCGCCATAGCGCAGCCGCTCGAGCAGCTTTCCCGCATAGAGTTCGGCCTCACCGAGCCGGTCGTCACCCAGCCTGGCGGACAGGTATCCGGAGATTGCCGTGTCGTACGCCGCAGTGTGCGCGTAAGCTTTGGCTGCGAGCCGGCGCCGGTCCTCGAGCGCGAGTGCGTTCGTCCGCAGCAACGTCAATACGTGCTCGTAATCGTCGGGATCGACGACGACCGCAACGCCGTCATGGTTCTTGCTGGCAGCACGGATCATCGCCGGTCCGCCGATGTCGATGTTTTCGATCGCGTCGTCGATCGTCGCCTCGTCGCGCGCGATGGTTTGCTCGAAAGGGTAGAGGTTGACGACGAGGAGATCGATCGGCTCGATCGCGTGCGCGTCCATGGTCGCCTCGTCCGTACCGCGTCGGCCCAGCAGGCCGCCGTGGATCTTCGGATGCAGCGTCTTGACCCGCCCGTCCATAATCTCCGGGAAGCCCGTCTTGTCCGCGACTTCTATGGCCTCTACGCCCGCGTCACGGATCGCTTTCGCCGTACCGCCGGTCGATACGATCTCGACATCGAGTTCCCTGAGTCCGAGGACGAAGGGTTCGAGTCCGCGCTTATCCGAGACGCTGATAAGCGCCCGCCGCACTGTAAACATTAACGCAGCAGTTCGTAGGTCTTGAGCTTCTTGCGCAGCGTGCCACGGTTGATACCGAGGATGCCGGCTGCCTGACTCTGGTTACCCTGGGTGTAATCCATGACCGTTTTGAACAACGGCCTTTCCACTTCGCTCAAGACCAGGTCGTACAGATCTCCCGGACGATCGCCGTTGAGTGTCGCGAAATAGGTCTTGAGGGCGTCTTCGGTGTGCTGGCAGAGGGGTTTGCGATTCTTCGAGCTGTTTAGATTCTTTTTTGGTTTTTTGCTGGCCACGCGTTCGATCCTGTGTCCCGACAGTTGCCGATGCGGCAACGATGCTCCCTATAGCTTCGGAACGACTACGCTGCCTCCGAAATACTCCCGTCGGCACGGGCGAAGTACTCCGCGGTCAAAGCGATTTGTTCTGAAGCGCTGTCGACGCGCACCACCCGGTTACGGAAATCGGTCGCATTGGCGAGGTTCTTGCAGTACCAGGTGAGGTGCTTTCTTGCCACTCGAACGCCGGTGTGTTCCCCATAAAACCGGTGCAGTTCGTTCAAGTGGCCGAGCATCATATCACGCAACGCGTGTATTGCGAGTGGGGAAAACCGAGGTCGACCGGGCAGGCACTGATTGAGTTCGGCGAACACCCATGGCCGACCCTGCGCGCCGCGGCCGATCATGATGCCGTCTGCTCCGCTTAGGCGTAAAACTTCAAGCGACTTCTCCAAAGTCGCGATATCTCCGTTTGCGATGACCGGTATCGCAACGTCGTTTTTGATCGCAGCGATCGTCGCGTACTCCGCCGCGCCGCGATACTTGTCGGCGCGGGTGCGGCCATGAACCGTCAACGCTGCGATGCCTGCCTCTTCGGCGATGCGGGCAATGGTCGGCGCGTTCCGGTGTTCGGGGTCCCAGCCCGTGCGCGTCTTGAGCGTGACGGGCACGTTAACGGCGCGAACCACGGCATCGAGTATCCTGCCGACGAGCCTTTCGTCCGTCAGCAGCGCCGAACCCGCAAGCTTGCGGCAGACCTTTTTCGCGGGGCAGCCCATGTTGATGTCGACGATCTGAGCGCCCCGATCGACGCAGGCGCGCGCCGCATCGGCCATCTGCTCAGGCTCCGAACCGGCGATCTGCACCGCGACGGGCTCGGCGTCGAGATCGAGATCGAGACGCCGCCGGGACTTGGCCGTTTGCCAGAGCGCGGTATCCGCGGTAGTCATCTCGGAGGTCGTCATGCCTGCACCGAAACGCCGGCACAGCCGGCGAAACGGTTTGTCCGTAACGCCGGCCATTGGCGCGAGCACGAACGGGCTCGCGAGCGTGTACGGCCCGATTCGAAGTGTCGGCGGCTGGAAGTCGTCTGTGTTCAGTCCCGGAAGTCCTCGATGGCGCAGCGGAGCCGGTCACCGGTCTGACGGTAGCAAACGTTGAGCTTGAAGCCCATCGCCGCGTCCGCGGGCGACTCGATCGCAATCGAGGCGTTGAACGTCGTGCCCGCGGGCACCAGACGGCCGCTGTCCACGTCGTCGCCGAGATAGTCAGCGGGCTCGAGCACGCGACTGCCGATCGTTTCCTCGAAACGATCCGTCAGCGCGACGCTGATTACCGGGTAAGGCAGCGCCGCCTCGGAGTTGTTGCCAATTCGTGAATAGATCGTCAACGTCTCACCCGCCTCGTCAGTGCTGCCGCGCGTCGCTTCGAAGCGCCAGCCCGTAATGTCCCAGGCCGGATTGAGCGGTTGGCCGACAGCGGCATACACGGGTTCCAGCACGCCGTACAGCATGGGCACGGTCGCCAGCGAGTGCCGCGAGAAGTGCACGGCCTGGAGTAACAGCAACGCCGCCAGCGCGGCCGCGCCGCCGATCATGCGCCAGTTGCGTGCCGGCGGTTCCTCCGCCTCGGTTACGACGGCAGCGGGCAGCTCCGGTATGTCTTCATTCTCCTGAGGTTCCGGCACGTCGTCGGGCGCATCGCCACTGCGGGTCGTATCGCCCTCCATGATGATCGTTTCGACCGGGCTTGCGTCGTCGGGCAGTCTGCCGGCGAAGGCGCGGAGCTCTGCAGAATCGTCGTCGTGTTCGGAGGCTCCTGACTCCTCGAGGACGATCGTCGAAGCCATGCCTTCCTCGTCCTCGATCGCAAGCGCCAGAAGATCCTGATCGATAAGTCGATTGATCGTCTCTTCTTCTTCCGTCGGCGGAGGCACGACATGGTCGGTTGGCGCTTCGACGACGGGCGGTTGAAACGACTCGGATGGAAGTTCCGCGGAAGCGACGGGCGCAGGGTCTTCTTCCGGCTCCAGGTCGAGGGCTTCGAGCTCGTCGGCGATCGTCGGTTCGGCAGCCTGCTCCGCGGCCTGCTCCGACGTCTGTTCAGAGAGTAGATCGAGCTCTTCCTGGAGGCCGGAGAGCTCGATACTGAGCGCTTCCATCTGATCGGCAAGCTCGTCAGCCTGCGGTTCGTCTTCCGGCTCGTCGAGATCGATCTCGAGGGCGTCCAGTTCCTCTTCGAGCGTCATGGCGCCGCTCTCGGCGACCGACCCCGTATCGATCACGTCGGTTTCGGCCAGTTCTGCATCGGTTGGCGGCCCCGCGGTCGCCCGTTCCGTTGCTCCGGGTCCGACCTCGGCCAGAATGTCGCGCCATTCGTCGGGATTGTCGAGGCCGAGATCGACCTCGAGGCTGGACAGCGGCTCGGGCGCGTCGCGTGTCGGCGCCGGAATGGGAGCGGGAGCGGGTGCTTCGTCGTCGCCCGACCCGTAGTCGTCGGGAAGGCCGGTATGGTCGTCGAATCGCAACTCGCTGTCGGGTGTCGTCGCGGCGGCTTCCGGAGCGAATACTTCGGCCGAGTCGACGGCGGCGTGTCCGGCGTCGGTCAGCACTTCGTCCAGCGGTGTCGGCGTGTCCGAGAGGACCTCGTCCACGCGCGGGGTGGCGAGTTCCTGGGAGAGTTCGGCGTCGAGCAGAGTGTCCCTGCCGTTCGCATCGGAAGTCCTGTCGTGCTGCCCGGCGGGATCGCCGTCCGCGAACCGCCATTCCATGCCCGCGTCGGCGGCTTCGCTTTGCGCTCCTTCCGGGCGGAGTTCGGGCAGCGGCTCGGGCTCCGCCGATGCCGCCGGCTCGGGCCGGTGCTCGGAGAGATGATTCAAGGCGTTGAATGCCACGCCGCAACTGCCGCAGCGGACCTTCCCGCCAGCCACTCGGAGGACATCCGCGGTGACGCGGAAAGCCGCGCCGCAATTTGGGCACTGTGTGTACATCTGTACTACTTTCTGGTTCCTGTCAGGCGGGCCCAGGTTTGCCCGTCCAGCGTTCTTTCTTCGGGTGGATCGAAGCGTACGCTGCCCGAGTACGCGTCGACGACTTCGGCGGCCTGCTCCGAGAGTATGCCCGAAAGAGCCAGTTTGCCGCCCGTTATTGTCAAATCAAGGATCTGGTTCGCAAGTTCGATCAGCGGTCCGGCGAGAATGTTGGCGACGACGACGTCGGCCGGGGTGTCCGGGGGCCGGCGGGTGGCGACCAGCCGGCTCGCGACGCCGTTGACCTCGGCGTTGCTGCGGCTTGCGACGACCGCCTGAGGATCGATGTCGTGGGCCACGGCGTTAGCGGCGCCGAGCTTGAGCGCGGCGATGGCGAGAATGCCCGATCCCGAGCCGAAGTCGATCATCGACTTGTCGACGAGATCCAGCGAATCCAGCCAGTTCAGGCAGAGCCCGGTCGTGGGATGCGTTCCGGTGCCGAACGCAAGTCCCGGGTCCAGTTCGACGACCACCGCGGCGGCATCGCCGGCCGGCACGCCGCGCGGACATACCCAGAGGCGGTCGCCAAAACGCATCGGCCCGAAATCCCGCAGCCACTCGCGTTCCCAGACCCGGTCTTCGAGCAGCTCGAGCGAGTGCTCGGGCAGCTCGTCGGTGCCGAGCGCCTGACGAAGCGCGGCGGGCAAGCCGCCGAGCTCGGCGTCGGCGTCGAACAGGGCGGTGAGTCGCGTCTGTCCCCATAGCGGGGTTTCGCCCGGCGCGGGCTCGAGAACCGGCTCACTGCCGGCATCGCTGAGCGTAACCGAAGAGGCCCCGAACCCGACGAGCAGTGCTTCGACCGTCTCCGGGTCGTGGGCGCCGAGCTCGATGACGAACTGTTGCCAGGGCATTGGGCTTACTCAGAGGCCCAGGCGCTTTTCCAGGTAGTGAATGTCGGTGCCGCCCTGCTGGAATGCGGCGTGCTGGAAGATTTCCTGATGGAGCGGAACGTTCGTCCTGATGCCCTCGATCACGATTTCCGTCAGCGCGTTCCGCATTCGCCCGAACGCGGCATCGCGATCCTGGGCATGCGCGATGAGCTTGCCGATCATCGAGTCGTAGAATGGGGGGACTTTGTAACCCGAATAGATGTGACTGTCGTAACGAATGCCTGGGCCGCCCGGTGCGTGCGCAAGCGTAATCAGGCCTGGCGACGGCATGAAGGTCTTCGGATCTTCCGCGTTGATGCGGCACTCGATTGCGTGGCCCTGGATCCGAACGTCGCTCTGGTCGAAGCTCAGTTTCTCGCCAGCGGCAATCCGGAGTTGCTCGCGCACGATATCGATACCAGTGACCATCTCCGTGACCGGGTGCTCCACCTGCAGCCGCGTGTTCATTTCAATGAAGAAGAACTCGCCGTCTTCGTACAGGAATTCGAACGTGCCGGCGCTCCGGTAGCCGATTTCCAGGCAGGCCTCGACACAGCGTGCGCCGATGGCCGCTCGCTGCTCGGCCGTGATGCCCGGTGCCGGTGCTTCCTCGATGACCTTCTGATGACGCCGCTGCATCGAGCAGTCGCGCTCGCCGAGGTGGACGGCATTGCCCTGGCCGTCGGCGATCACCTGGAATTCGATGTGCCGCGGTCTCTCGAGAAACTTCTCCATATAGACGACGTCGTTGCCGAACGCCGCGCGGGCTTCGCTCTGCGTAACCGTGATGGCGTTAGTGAGGGATGCCTCTGAGTGCACGACCCGCATTCCCCGCCCGCCGCCGCCGCCGGATGCCTTGATGATTACGGGATAGCCGATCTCGCGCGCAAGCTTCAGGTTTTCCTCGGCATCTTCTCCGAGCGGTCCGTCCGAGCCGGGTACGCAGGGCACGCCGGCTTCCTTCATCGCGCGTATCGCGGAGACCTTGTCGCCCATCAGGCGGATAGCGCTTGCGGGCGGACCGATGAACGTGAAGCCGGACGACTCGACGCGTTCCGCGAAATCTGCATTCTCGGACAGGAAGCCGTAGCCGGGATGGATCGCGACGGCATCGGTAACCTCGGCCGCGGAGATGATCGCCGGCATGTCCAGGTAGCTCTCGGCCGAGGGCGGCGGTCCGATGCAAACCGTTTCGTCGGCAAGCAGGACATGCTTGAGGTTTTTGTCCGCCGTCGAGTATACGGCGACGGTCTTGATATCCATTTCCTTACACGCGCGGAGTATGCGCAGCGCGATTTCGCCGCGATTGGCGATAACGACTTTGTCGAGCATCGTCGTCTCTGCTAGTCCGCGCCGCGCTGATCGATGACGATCAACGTTTGCCCGTATTCGACCGGCTCACCGTTTTGCAGGCGGATCGATTTGACGACGCCGGACACGTCGGCCTCGATTTGATTCATCATCTTCATCGCCTCGATGATGCACAGCGTATCGCCGGTACTGACGCGATCACCTACCTGCACATAAGGCGATGCGCCCGGCGATGGGGCGGCGTAGAACGTACCTACCATCGGCGCCGTAACGGCGAACCCCTCTTCCTCGGGTGCCGCGCTTGCAGCGGCCGCGACGGGTTCTGTCTGAGTAGCGGCTGCCTCGGCTGGCGCCGGTGCCGCCACGGGCGCGGGCGGACTGACCGCTACCGGTGCGCCCGTTGCGTAGCGGCTTATCCTGACGGAGTCGTCGCCCTCGGTAATCTCGATCTCGGCGATGCCGGACTCGTCGAGCAGCTCGATCAGTTTCTTTACCTTGCGAATATCCATTACGGGTTCCTCAATCAGCGGCAAGTGAGTCGACCGCCGCGCGGATCGCCATCTCATAACCGCGTGCGCCGAAGCCGAACAGGCAGGCGCTCGCGATGTCGCTGAAGTAACTCTTGTGCCGAAACGCCTCTCGGGCGTGCGTATTGCTGAGGTGCAGTTCGATGAAGGGTAAGGCGACTGCCAGGAGCGCGTCCCGGAGCGCGATGCTCGTGTGCGTGAACGCGCCCGGATTGAAAACGATGAAATCCGTCCCGTCGCGACCCGCCGCGTGGATGCGGTCGATGAGAACGTGCTCGGCATTGCTTTGCAGCGTGTCCAGTTCCGCACCCAGTTCGCCCGCCACGCGGCGGGCGCGGGCCTCGATATCGTCGAGCCCGGCCGACCCGTAGACGTCGGGTTCGCGGGAGCCCAGCAGATTCAGATTCGGGCCGTTCAGGAGCAGTATCTTTGGCATTGGGGGATCGAGCGATTTGGCCGAAGATGGGCGCAATTCTACCCTTATTAGCCGATGATGGCGCAAGTTTCCGCACAGCCGGCGCCGCGGTCAGCTCAGCGGCTGGCGTCGAGCAGCTTCCGGATCTTGCGCCAGTCGACGATCTTGAAGTTCTGATTCTCCGCCGGCAGTTCGTTGTAACCATCCTGCGCTACGAGGATTCCCGCCGGATAGCCTGGCAGGGCGCGCGGGCTCACGGCGATCCCGTCGGTTTCGCTGACGCCGTCGAGGCCCGCCGCTTCGTCGGCGACGATCCGAAAGCGCAGGAGCGGCACCGCGCCGGGTAAAGCGTACACGGCGAACGCGTGATCGCCCTGACTCGATGCCAGCAGCAGCGGTTCCCCGTCGCCGCGGTAGATATCGAGTCCCTCGACGTCCGCAATGAGCCGACCGTCTCCGACCCGATCGATTAGGGACTTCGTTCCGTCGGTGAGGTCCACCGCCCAGATACCCACGGTCTCCTCGCCGACGAAGAGTCGCGACGATTCGGCGTCGACGACGCAGCCTTCGGTCTGCGAGGCAAACCGAAAGGTCCTCACGTAGTGTGCCTGCCTGACGGTATCCAGCCGCCATTGCTGCACTTCGCCTTCTTTGTCGCCGACGAACACGTAGTGGTCGCCGGCCAGCGTGCCCGCGCAGAGGCCGTAGGGCTCGACGAGTTCGAGCGGCTGCGCCGGCAATTCCAGGACGTTCAGTTTGCCGCCTGAGATCGTCGCGTCAAACAGGCTGATCGAGGGCTCCGTACGGTTGCTGGCAAGCAGAAGGAAGCGATCGGGGCCGAGGCTCAAGGCGTCGATATTGTTCAGGCGGCCCACGGGCGCGGCCAGCTCCGGCAGTTCCTCGCCCGAGAGTTCGTAGACCCGCAGCCCGAAGCGCTTGTCGGCAGCGGCAATCCACGCCTCGTCGCCGGAAGCCGAGACCAGAACTACCGCGTCGTCGGCCGCGTCTTCGGAACTCGCGACGGGCGTCGTTTCGGCGCTCGGGCTCACGGTGGCCGGGCGTTTGCCGTAACCGTCTTCGCCGGCAAGCACGCGGGCCTCGTTGAACTGGCACGCCGACAGCAGCGCTGCGGAAAACGGAACCGTCGCGACGAACAGCCGCAAGCGCCGGCAGACTGCAGGCATCGATGAACCCCCTGACCTCGGAACAGGCGAGACGCTAGCCGAGACGAGTTGTCATCGTCAAACGATTCGAAAAACTGTCATCTAACCGAAAGCCGAGCGAAACAAACGGCTCCTACGCTGCGACGACAACGAACAGAATCACCGAGGGGAGCATCATGCGATTTCGCACGACTTGCGTAGCGGCCGCCGTGTCGCTGGCGCTGGGTCCTGCTGTGTTTGCGCAGCAGAGCACCGATTCACAAGCCGATCCCGAGTCCGTACTGGAAGCTGAGGAGATCGTCGTCATCGGCACCATTCCGATCCGGAACCGCTCTGACAGCGTCGAACCGATTCTCGAATACGACGCCGAATACTTTCAGCGCTTCGAGCCGCTCACCGCCGGCGATGCATTGCGGCGCGTGCCGTCCGTTACGTTCCTCTCCGACGTCATCGAGTCGGACGGACCCCGGTTTCGCGGTCTTGCGCCGAGCTACGCCCAGCTCCTGATCAACGGCGAACGCGTGCCCGGCGGCGAAAACGACCGCTCTTTCTTTCTCGACCGGATCCCGGCCGAGCTCATCGAGCGCGTGGAGATCGTGCGCTCGTCAAGCGCGCGACGCACCGGCGACTCGGTGGCGGGCGCTCTCAACATCGTGCTGCGCGATGGCTACGACATCGACGGCGGCTACGTACGCGCCGGCGCGCTGCGCTTCGACGACGGCGAGATAAAGCCGAGCGTCGGCGCCGTGTACGGTACCGAGGCCGGTCCCGGTCGCCTTCTTTTGGGCGCCAACCTGCAGGGCCGCTATAACCCCAAGATCAAGAACTCCTTTCGCTACGGCGACGGGCCCGAAAACAACCCGAACTTCGAAACCGAAGAGTTCGACAACCGGGAAGACCAGACCGATACCCGTGACGGCACGGACTATTCGTTCAACACGCGCTACACCGTCGATCTGCAGAACGACGGCCGCTTCGAAATCGGCGGCTTTCTGACCTACACCGACCGCGAGGAGCGCGAGCGTTCCTTCGAGTACGACGATCCCACGGCAATCAGCGGGCCGGTAACGGACGGCGGTAACCTGCTGACGGACAACCAGCAGCTTCAGGAGATCGAGCAGACCAGCTATGTGCTCGATGTCAGCTATGAGCAACTGATGTTCGGCGGCATCGCGTCGGCGCGTGCGGGATTCGCCAACTACACCGAGGATCGCATCAACAACGAAGACGAGATCGACTTCGAGGACGGTGAAATCGGTCAGGAGCGGGAGCTCACGGATATCAGCGACGACGAGTTCACGGTCGAACTGTCGCAGCTCTGGGAGATGAGCCCGACGCTCGACTTCGAAACGGGTATCTACTGGCAGGGCAAGGAGCGCGATACCGAGATCCTGGCCGGCGATCAGGACGTGGAATTTACGGGGCCGTGGGACCAGTTCACGCAGCAGCCCTTCGATCTGCGCACGAGCGACCCGGACGTCGAGCCGATCGACGCCGGCGTCAATACGATCGAGGAAACGCGTCTCGATCTTTACGTCGTGTTCAACGGCGAGGCCGGTCGCGTCAAGTGGGAGGCCGGGCTGCGTTACGAGACCACCGATTCGGAGATCACCGAGGACACGGTCGAGGTCGCGCGGGACACCGACTACGACTTCCTGCTCCCCTCGGCCAGCCTCAAGTTCGATCTCGACGATCAGAACCGGATCACGGCGTCGGTTGCGCGTACCGTCAGGCGGCCCGAGTTCGACCTGATCAATCCGGCGCTCCTCGAGGGCGAGATCGAGGACGACGATTTCCTCGGCAATCCTTTACTGGAGCCCGAGACGGCCGTCGGCTTCGATCTGGGCTACGAGCGGCGCCTGGCCGGCAACGGCGTCGTCGGCTTCAACGTCTTCTACCGCTCGGTCGAGGATCTCATCGAACTCGTCAACACGGGTATCGAGGGTTCGGAGGGCCCGGGCAACACGGTGTATCAGCCGCAGAACGTCGGTGACGGCGACGTCTACGGCGTCGAAATCGACGTGTCGACGCAGCTCGACTTCCTTGGCCTGCCGGAGACCGGTTTCTTCGCGAACTTCTCGTGGCTCGACAGCGAAGTCACGGACTTTCTCGGTGACCGCCGCTTCAACGATCAGTCGGACTTCGTCTACAACATCGGCTTCATTCACACGCTGCCGAACTACGACGCGGCTTTCGGCGTGACCTATCGCGAGCAGGGCGATGCCTTCGGCCGCACGGTCGCGGAAGAAGTGTTTACCCGCTACGGCGCCGATCTCGAGGTGTTCATCGAGAAGAGCTTCCTGGAACGCGTCACGGTGCGGCTCGTCGGGCAGAACCTCTTGAACGCGTCGAAGGACGAGGACTTCAACAAGTTCGCCAGTCAGCAGGATCAGATCGACCGGGTATTCGACGAGTTCGAGATCGAAACCGAGGACGCCGGACCCGTAATCCAACTCATCGCGAGAGTGGCGTTCTGAAAGACTCACTCTCAATTCCAGGGAATGGATTTCATCGATGCAATGGCGTTGATCCCGGAGTGCGGTTTCGCAATCCCGGAAGAGGCGCCACGATGAGATAAAGCCGGAGCCCGGTGAGAGCTTGAAGATACCCATTTAGGGTATTATAGTACCCACTATGGGTATATCAGCGAAGCCGCAAGGATCTCTCGCAGACGCGCTTTTCACCGCCACCCAACAGCGCCTGTTCGGCCTGTTGTTTGGGCAGCCTGAACGGAGCTTTTTTGTCACGGAGATCATCGATCTCGCCGGCGTCGGGCGTGGAGCAGTCCAGCGGGAGTTGTCGCGACTCGAACAGACTGGCCTTCTGATTGCTGAAAAACGCGGCAACCAGAAACACTATCGTGCAAATCCGCGCGCGCCGATTTTCGACGAACTGTGCTCCATCGTGCGAAAGACGGTAGGCATAGAAACTCAGATCAGGGAAGCTCTCGCGCCTCTCGCAGCGAAAATATCCGCCGCCCTTATCTACGGGTCCGTCGCAAAAAAGGCGGATTCTGCGACGAGCGACATCGATCTCCTGGTTGTGGCCGACGAACTCACACTGGAGGACCTGTATTCAGCGCTCTCTCCGGCAGAGCAGCAGCTCGGCCGACCGGTCAACCCTACGCTGTTGACCACCGGCGAATTGAACAAACGCCGCACCGGCGGCAACCCGTTCCTGGAGCGCATTCTCAGCGGCCCTGTGAGCCCGTTGGTTGGCCAACTCGATGCCATCTGATCAGCGGGAAAACCTCGTGAAGGTCAGGCAGCTCAAGCCGGAGCCTCCCTCTGAAAAGGATATCAGCGGCCTTATCAAGTCCGGGCTGGCGCGATTGAATGATTCAGCAAACGAATCGCTCAGTATCGAGTCACGTTTCGATCTCGCCTACAACGCCGCGCATGCACTTTCGCTTGCTGCGCTGCGAAAGGCCGGTTATCGATCCGAAAGTCGCTACATCGTTTTTCAGTGCCTGAAACACACGCTGGACTTCCCCAACGAAAGCTGGCGTGTGCTGGATAACGCCCACCGATTGAGGAACATTGCCGAGTACGAAGGCGAACTCGACGTTAGTGAAGCGCTGCTCGAGTCACTGATTCGGACCGTGCGCATGATCGCCGATCTCTTGAACTCCGATGCGTAACTGATCCGCGTCAGCGTGACGGATCAGGATAGTCCTATTCCGACACCGCCTCGCTAGAGCGAGCTGAGCCTCGCGCGGGCGGTATCCCTGTCGATATCGCCCGCGTCGAGTTCCACGAACACGTCGGCGATTGCCTCGAGCTGCTCCTGATGGATCTCGCCCATGTGCGCGCTGAGGAGTTCTCCGTCACGGTGCACGATCATCGTGAACGGAAGTCCGACGACGTCCACGCCCGAGGTTTCGGCGACGGCCATGACGTCCTGCTCGCCGACGAGAATCGGATAGTTGAACTCCGCTGCCTCGGCGTAGACCGATACTTCCTCGGGAACGTCGAACGCCAGGCCCAACACCTGAACGCCGTGCTCGTCCTGCTTCGCGTGGAACTCCTTGAGAATCGGGATCTCGCGGCGGCAGGGCGCACACCACGTCGCCCAGAAGTTGAGCAGCGAATGCCGGCCGGCGTACTCGCTGAAATCGCGCTTGACGCCGTCCATGTCGTTCAGCAGGAAGCTTACGCGCTCCTCGGCAGCGCCGCCGCCCGACTCGTCTGCCGGCGTGGCGGCCGCTGACGGCTCCGCCACCCTGACCGGTGCCTGCGCGGCGTAGAACAGAGCGCCCGACATCAGCGCAAGCAGCGCGACGCCGAAAATCAGCATAGATCGTTGCACGAGTATTCCCTGGGGTTTACGGCTGGTCGGCGTCGGCCGCCATGGCCGTCGGCGCGAACGCCTCGTTAACGTGAGCCGCGAAGTCCCTGGCTTTCATGTAGCCGACGACTTCATAGCCGTGGCGCTGTTGGCCGTCCGTGCCGAAAAAAATGATCGTCGGCGGTCCGAAGACGCCGAAGCGATCGAGCAGTTCCTTGTCGAGTTCGTCGTTGGCCGTCACGTCCGCCTGCAGCATCACGGTATTGCTCAGAGCCGCGCGCACTTCGGGTGCCGGGAACGTAAACGCCTCCATTTCCTTGCACGATACGCACCAGTCGGCATAGAAGTCCAGAAGCGCCGATTTGCCGGAGGCGGCTGCCGCGGCGACCTCGCGATCGAGGTCGGCGCTGGTTTTGATGCGCTTGAACATGTCGTGCGCATTGACGACTTCGGCACCGCCGTCCGCGCTGCGGGTGACCGTGAGCGCCTCCAGCGGCTTGAGCGGGTTGCTGCCGCCCGCGAGTACGCCTACGAACATCGCAAGTCCGTAGACCAGCGAGACCACGCCGAAGCCCTTGCCGAGTTTCTGCCCGGTCGTCGAGTCGGTGCCCAGCGTCGTCAGTCCACCGAGGAACACTCCGATCATGATCGCCAGCAACGCCCAGAGCGACATCGTGACGATGCCCGGCAGCATGCGCGAGAGCATCCAGATCGCGAGGCCGAGCATCATGAAGCCGAAAGCGCCCTTGACCGCGACCATCCAGGGGCCGACGCGCGGCAGGAGCTTGCCCTGCGCGGCACCGACGGCAAGCAGCGGCGCGCCCATGCCTAAGCTCATGGCGAACAGAGCCGCGCCGCCCCGGACCATGTCGCCGGTCTGGGCCATGACCGTAAGCGCGGCGATCAGCGCCGGTGCGACGCAAGCCGTGACGACCAGCGACGATATGGCGCCCATGACGAACGCGCCGACCATCGTGCCGGACTTCTGGTTGCCGGACATGGTCGAGAGCCTGCTCTGTATCGAACTCGGCATCTGCAGCTCGAACACGCCGAACATCGACAGGGCCAGCACCACGAACAAGCCCGAGAATATGAGGAGGACCCACGGCTGGTTGAAGATCGCCTGGAGGTTCGCGCCGGCGCTTGCGGCGACGACGCCGGCCAGCGTATAGACGATCGCCATGCCCATGACGTAGGACAATGCCAGCGTAAAGCCGCGCAGCGGCGACACGTCGTCGCCTTCGCCGGCGATGATCCCGGACAGGATCGGCACCATCGGCAGGACGCAGGGCGTAAACGCGAGGCCGAGCCCGGCGAGGAAGAACACGCCGGCCGCGACCCAAAGGCTCGATCCGGTAATGATTTGCGCGAGGCGGCCCTGTTCGGACACTACGGGTGCGCCGCCGGAGGAGCCGCCGCCCGCAATGCCGCTGAGCGCCGTGACGGCCGTCGCTTCGGGCAGGCTGACCGTGAAGCTCGTAGTCTTCGGCATGTAGCAAATGCCGCCGTCGGCGCAGCCCTGGTAGTCGAGTTCGATGTCGAGGCTCATCGCCTCGGGCGTAGCGCGGGCGATCGACTGCCGCCAGCGAACGTCGGACAGATAGACTTCCTGCTCGCCGAAGTACTCGTCGAACTTCATCTTGCCGTCCGGCAGGTCCGGCCGTCCGGCCTCGGCCGCGTCGCTGAGTGCGCGGACCGCAATCTTGTCCTTGTATATGTAGTAGCCCGGCTCGATCCGGATATCGATTTCGACCGTGTTGCCGTCGACCGCGGAAACGCTCGGGATGAATACTTCTTCCTGCGGCGGGAAGTCGTTGCTGCCCGTGACCAGCGTCGGGCCGCTGCCCGCCAGACCGCTCAGCGATAGCTTCGGCTTAGCCGGCTCGAGCGCGACCGTTTCCGTCCATGTCGTCGGCATGTAGCAAAAGCCGCCGTCGCTGCAGCCGCGGCTTTCGATGACGAGGTCCAGTTTCGTCGGCCTGTCCCCGGTCGACGTATAGGGAATCCTGATGAGGAAGTTCCGCCGGTAGATGACCTGCTCGCCGAGGAACTCGTCCTCGTACACCTGGCCCTCCGGCATTTCCGGTTCGCCGAGCCTGATGCCGTCGGCGTCGGTCTCGAAGCCGAACCAGTCCCGGTACATGTAGTAGCCGTCGTCGACCGCCCAGTCGATCTCCAGCGCGTCACCGGCATCGAACACCACGTAATGAAACACCTCCTCGGGCGGCGGAGGCGGCTCGGTTTGGGCCGTCGAGAGCGCGGGCAGCATGAGCCCGGCGAGGAGAAACCAAGTTTTCAGTCGCTGAATATTCATCAAGACGCGTTTTGGGGTGACATGAGCAGTGGCCGGAACTCAAGGAACAGACCGCCGGGCCGCCGGCATTGTTACCGACAGCGGGCGGTTCCACGGGTTCCGGCTGGGATTATCGGCTGCTCCGGGGCGGCTGTCATCGACTCAGGTCCGGTTTTTTCGACGGTTGAGCGCTTGAATTTTCGTGGCCGGCCCCTATCATTGGCACTCCTTCGGGGGGAGTGCTAACAATTCGCCCCATTCGCTGCTACATATCGGTTTTAAATCAATATCTTACAGGAGATCTGCACCATGAAGATTCGTCCGCTTCATGACCGGGTAATCGTCAAGCGCATGGAAGAAGAGCGCACATCGCCCGGCGGCATCGTGATTCCCGACGCGGCCACCGAAAAGCCCATCAAGGGCGAGGTGATAGCGGTCGGCAACGGCAAGATCCTCGACTCCGGCGAGATTCGCGCCCTCGACGTCAAAGCTGGCGACCAGGTGCTGTTCGGCAAGTACGCCGGCACCGAAGTCAAAGTCGACGGTGAAGAGCTGCTCGTGATGAAAGAAGACGACATCATGGCGGTGGTCGAGGCTTAAGGCCCACCCGCACACGTTTACTTATCGTTGCGGCATCCGCCGCAAAGACCAAACTTCATAAAGAGGAAATTTGGAAATGGCTGCTAAAGAAGTACGTTTTAGCGACGACGCCCGGCAGAAGATGTTCTCCGGCGTCAACACGCTGGCAAACGCCGTGAAGGTCACGCTCGGTCCCAAGGGCCGCAACGTCGTTCTCGACAAGAGCTTCGGCGCACCGACCGTCACGAAGGACGGCGTATCCGTCGCCAAGGAAATCGAGCTCGAAGACAAGTTCGAAAACATGGGCGCGCAGATGGTCAAGGAAGTTGCTTCCCAGACCTCCGACGTTGCCGGCGACGGCACCACGACCGCCACGGTTCTCGCTCAGGCAATCCTCCGCGAGGGTCTGAAGTCGGTAGCCGCCGGCATGAACCCGATGGACCTGAAGCGCGGCATCGACAAGGCATCTGCTGCGATCGTCGAAGAGCTCAAGGCTCTGTCGAAGCCCTGCGAAGACGAAACCGCCATTGCGCAGGTCGGTTCGATCTCGGCCAACTCCGACGCGGAAATCGGTGAAATCATCTCCGACGCCATGCAGAAGGTCGGCAAGGAAGGCGTGATCACCGTTGAGGAAGGCTCCGGCCTCGCCAACGAACTGGAAGTCGTCGAAGGCATGCAGTTCGATCGCGGTTACCTGTCGCCGTACTTCATCACGGACGCGGCCAGCCAGCAGGTCGAGCTCGACAACCCGCTGATTCTCCTGCACGACAAGAAGATCTCGAACATTCGCGATCTGCTGCCGGTCCTCGAAGGCGTCGCCAAGGCCGGTCGCCCGCTGGTCATCATCGCGGAAGACGTCGAAGGCGAAGCGCTCGCGACGCTCGTTGTCAACAACATCCGCGGCATCGTCAAGGTTGCCGCCGTCAAGGCACCGGGCTTCGGCGACCGCCGCAAGGCCATGCTGCAGGACATCGCGATCCTGACGGGTGGCCAGGTCATCTCCGAGGAAGTCGGTCTGTCGCTCGAGAAGGCAACGATCGAAGATCTCGGCGACGCCAAGAAGATCCAGATCACCAAGGAAAACACGACGGTTATCGATGGCGCCGGTCGCGGCGAAGACATCAAGGGACGCGTCGAGCAGATCAATCGCGAGATCGAGGAATCGTCCTCGGACTACGACCGCGAGAAGCTGCAGGAGCGTGTCGCCAAGCTGTCGGGCGGCGTTGCCGTCATCAAGGTCGGCGCCGCGACGGAAGTCGAAATGAAGGAGAAGAAGGCTCGCGTCGAAGACGCGCTGCACGCCACGCGCGCGGCCGTCGAAGAAGGCGTCGTGCCGGGCGGCGGTGTCGCCCTGATCCGCGCCGTAGCGCAGACCGGCGACATTCAGGCTGAAAACGACGACCAGCACGTCGGCGTCAACATCCTGAGGCGCGCCGTCGAAGAGCCGCTGCGCCAGATCGTCCGCAATGCGGGCGGCGACGCCAGCGTCGTTCTGAACGCGGTAGCGGCCGGCGAAGGCAACTACGGCTACAACGCGGCCACCGGCGAGTACGGCGACATGATCGAATCCGGCATCCTGGATCCGACCAAGGTCACGCGCTACGCGCTGCAGAACGCGGCTTCCGTATCGGGCCTGCTCCTGACGACCGAAGCGATGATCGCCGAAGCGCCGAAGGAAGAAGCGGCTCCGCCGATGCCCGACATGGGCGGAATGGGCGGCATGGGCGGCATGATGTAAGTCGTCGCCTCAGGGCGTTCTACGAGAAAACCCGGTCTTCGCACCGGGTTTTCTTTTTTTGGCGCCGGGGATAGGCGCCGGAAGGGGCCGTGATATTTGCGTGATATCCCCGGTCTACTATGGCGTGCCGATGTAGTCGGAGAACCGCTCGGTGTCGAGCCACGCCCATTCGCCGCAGATCCGTAAAGTCCTGTTGGTCGAGGACGAGCGCGATATCGCCGATCTGGTGGCGATGCATCTCGGCGACGTGTGCGATGAGGTTACCGTCGCGCGCGACGGCTACGACGGCCTTCGACTTGCCACCTCGGAGACGTGGACGCTAATCATCCTCGATCTCCGGATTCCGGGCCCCGACGGGCTCGAAATCTGCCGGACCGTCCGCCGTCTCCGGCCGTACCAGCCCATCCTCATGCTGACGTCGAAGTCAGCCGAGATGGACCGTGTGCTGGGCCTCGAAACCGGTGCCGACGACTATCTGACCAAGCCGTTCAGCGTGCTGGAACTCGTGGCCAGGGTTCGGGCGATTTTTCGGCGCATCGACAATCTGCGGCGGCAGCTGGCTTCCGGCCCGGACCCCGACAGGCCTCTGCGTATCGGCAGGCTTGCTATCGACGCGGCGCGGCGCGAGGTGCGTCTGGACGAGAAGACCGTCGACCTGACCGCGCGCGAATTCGATCTCCTGGATTTCTTCGCGCGTCATCCGGGGCGCGTTTTTCGGCGCGCGGATCTGCTCGACCAGGTTTGGGGCTACGGTCACGAAGGCTACGAGCATACGGTCAACTCCCATATCAACCGGCTGCGCGCGAAGATCGAGGAGGATCCGTCCAGGCCCGCGATGATCGTTACGGTGTGGGGAGTCGGGTACAAGTTCGCCGCCGAGTCCAACGTCCTCGCTTTCGACAGACGATGAACTCGCTGTTCGCGAAGCTGTCCGCGGCGCTGCTCGCCATCGTCGTCCTGATGGGGGCCGCGTTTTTCCTCGTCGATCGCCACAACACACGTCTCTACTACGAGGAGCTGACGCAACAGCTCAACGCGCCGATCGCCATGTACGTGATCGAGCAGCGGCAGCTGATCGCCGACGGCGTCGCGGACATCGACAGTCTGCGCGACCTTGCGCATCACGCGATGATCATCAATCCGACCGCGGAGATCTATCTGCTCGACGCGACGGGACTGATTTTGGGGCATGGCTTCGCGCCCGATGTGACCATCCGCGACCGCGTCGATCTCGAGCCGGTACGGGCGCTGATTGCGGGCGGCGTCCACATGCCGATTCACGGCGACGACCCGCGGAGCCCGGGAACGAGAAAGGTCTTCTCCGCGGCCGAGATTCGGCACAACGGCCGGCTCGAAGGTTATCTGTACGTCGTCCTGGGCGGCCAGAAATACGAAGAGCTGGCCAGCGATATCGGCAGCACGTATGTCGGCAACGTCAGTGCCGTGATGGCGGTAGTGATCGTACTCGCGGCCGCTTCCGTCGGCCTGCTCGTCTTCGGCTTGCTCACCGGGCGCCTGAAGCGCCTGAGCACGGCAGTCAAGAAACTCGTCGAGTCGAACTTCGAGGCAGAGCCCGCACTCGACGTCACGGAGGCGGGTACCGACGAGATCGACTGCCTCGCACGCTCCTTCGTGGCGATGTCGGCGCAGATCCGTCAGCAGATCGAGCAGCTCAAAGAGAACGATCGCCTGCGCCGCGAGCTCGTGACGAACATCTCCCACGACCTGAGGACGCCGCTGTCGGCAATGCAGGGCTATCTGGAAACGCTGTTGCTCAAGGGCGAGTCGCTCGCTCCGGAGGAGCGTGCGCACTATCTCAAAATCGCCCGGCGCCACGTCATCAGGCTCGGCACGCTGATCGGCGATCTGTTCGAGCTGTCGAAGCTCGACTCGGCAAGCGTTACGCCGAGTCTCGAGGCGTTCTCCGTTCCCGAGCTGGCCCAGGACGTCGTGCAGGAGTTCAAGCTCGAGGCGGAGCGCAAGGGCATCGGCCTGTCGATGCGGCTCGACGCGGATACGGCGTTGACGGTCGGCGATATCGGCCTGATTCAGCGCGTGCTCGAGAATCTGGTTCGCAACGCCATTCGCTTTACGCCGGCCGGCGGCGAGATCGTGCTCAGCATCGCGGAGCGTCCCGAGGCGGTGTCCGTCGCGGTCAGCGATACCGGAATCGGCATTCCCGAGAACGAGCTCGGTCGGATATTCGATCGTTTCTATCGGGCGGAGCAGGGCGAGGAAGCGCTGTCCGACTCGTCCGGGCTGGGGCTTGCGATCGTCAAGCGGATCCTCGACCTGCACGAGTCGAGGATTGCCGTGACGAGCCGCCTCAATGCCGGCACGCGTTTCGAGTTCGAGCTGCCGCGGCATCGTCAGGCCGCTTGAGCGGCCGCGCGAAGAATCTCCATAGAATCGTGATGGTTGCGTGATATTTGCCGGTTTTCTCCCTGCTTGAATGGGGCAGCGCTCTGGCGCCGACCCATTCGTTTCCAAACCATTGAGGAGAAACCGAAGATGACGATCACTCTTCGCAGAGCGCTTGCGTTCTGCTCGCTGCTCGCTACGGCGGCGCTGCCGATTGCCGCACAGGCGGACGGCTACAGCTACAAGCCGCGCACACTCGTGTACGAGGTGACCATCACCAACATCACGAAAGGGCAGGTCTTCAGTCCGCCCGTTCTCGTGACGCACTCACGCGACGTCGCGCTGTTCGAGGCCGGGCAACCGGCGCTGGACGAACTCGCGATCGTCGCCGAGGACGGCGACGGCGTGCCGCTTGCGGATCTTGCCGGATCCTTGCCCGAGGTCTTCGAGGCGCAATCGACGACGGCGCCGATCCCGCCGGGCGCGTCGGCCGCGTACCGGATCGAGAGCACTCGTCGTTTCCGGGTCCTGAGCGTGGTGTCCATGCTCGTCAACACGAACGATGCGTTTCTCGCGATCGACTCGCGATCGCTGCCGCGAAGCCGTTTCTCGACGCGCTCCTTCAGTGCAAACGCCTACGATGCCGGCAGCGAGGCGAACAACGAGGATTGCGCCTTCATTCCGGGTCCTGCATGTCCGCCCGATAGCGGCAATGCGCGCACACCCGATGGCGGTGAGGGATTCGTGCACATCCACAACGGCGTGCACGGTATCGCGGACCTCGCGCCCGACGCCTACGACTGGCGGAACCCTGTCGCCCGCGTGAGCGTTCGACGCGTGCAGTAGCTCGGGAATAGGAGGCCCGGCCGCCGGCCGGGCTTCTTCCTTCGTCAGAACGTGTTCCAGTCGGATGGATGACCCCGGACCAATTCGTAGTCCGGCGAGCGCTGCGACGGGTTCGTAACCCAGGCGCTCAATGCATCCGCCGAGCGGATGCGCTCAAGCTGGTTGCGGGTCACGCGCGCGGCGAAGCTACGGTGCGTCTTCACGGGCACCCGATACGGTTCGACGCCCGATCGTTCCGACCAGTCGACGAGATCGAAGCTCATCGGCATGCCGTCGACGAGCAAGACGATGCGATCGATCCCCGGCGCGGAGAGCCCGTGCAGTTCGCGGTCGACGGTACTGCCGATGGCGAACCAGAGATAGAGTCCACGGTGTACCGACCCGCTCACGGCAACCGGCGCGATGAGCAGGTAGTCCTTGCCCACCGTGGACAGCGCGGGACGGGTCGTCGCGAGACGCAACGGCTCCTTAGGTCTCGCAAGCGAGTCGCCAGTGCTTTCGTCGACGTCCGCGACGACACCGTTGTCGGGCGTTCCGGCGCAGCCCTGGAGCGACAGGGCTGCAAGCAGTCCGAGGAGCAATTCTCTGAGCCGCATCTCAGAACTCCAGGCGATAACCGAGGTTCACGAAACCGCCGCTGAGTTCCTCGGTGCCGTCCGGCGTGAACGGATCGGCTTCCAGTGGCGGCAGCTCGCGGTTCGACCAGCGCGCGCCGGCTTCCAGATCGATCAGCACGCGGTTCCAGCGCCAGAGCAGCCTGAGCGCCGGGGTAATCACGGTCTGCTCGCTGGCTGCGACGACGTTGGGTGTGTGCACCGCCACCGTGAGCCGCGGGTTGATTCTGAGTGCGCGGCCGAACGGCAGCCGGCAGTCGGCGATGAGCGTCCTGCTGTCGCGCGACAAGTTGCTGTCCGAGCGCAGCGACAGCATCCAAAGGTCGTTCCGCTTCACGAGCGAGGTTCCGACGACCATCGCGTTGAAGAAGAGTTGTGCGCCGGTGTCGGGAATCGCCGCGACGCCGCCGGACTCGACGGTGCCCTCGTTCTGGCGCAGGGTCGCATCGAAACTCAGGTCGAAACGCTCACCGAGCGGCAGCGACAGACCCGCCGACACCGTGCTCGCCTGCCCGGTCCGGTCCCGTGCGAGCCGACGTACCTGACCCTCGGTATAGCTCTCGAGCAGCTCGTCGATCGTCGTAGCGGTTTGTCCCGCAAGCGCATTGCGGGTCGTGAGATACGGCAGTGCGCCGACGTCGACCCGTCCCGTGAGAATCCAGCCGTTGTCGAGCCGCCACGTCGTGTTGAGAAGGAACGTGTTCAGGACACTGTACGAGACGTCGAAGTCGATGAGCGCGATGGCCGTGAATCCGCCCTCGCGATAACTCAGTTCGCCCCCGACGGCCTGCCGGTCATAGATCCCGTCCGCCGTTTGCTGGTGTGTGTAGACGCTTGCATCGACGCGCCCGTCCCAGAGGCCGCCGGCGTGGGCGCTGGCCGCGACGAAGGCCCGTCCGCCGTCGGCGAGGAAGCGCGGCGAATCGACCGGTACGCCGCCGCTGACGCTGAAGCTCAACTCGGGGCGCCAGTCGTAGCGAATCCCGATGCCGTCGAAGCGGCCCGGTACGCCGTCCTCGCGCCGCGTCTGCCGGCCGAGGCGGCTCTGCCAGCCCAGGTCGTTGTCCCGCAAATCCACGAACGCACTGGACACCCAGCCGACGTCGCCGCTCCGGTCGAAGTCGACGAGGTTGTGTTGATAGGCGGCGTTGACCCTCGCGAGTACGTCGAAGCGATCGCCCCGGCGGGTGGCGGTGAGGTCCAGAAGCCCGAGCACACCCGAGCTCGTCACGCGGCGATTGCCGTCATGGACGATCTGCTCCTGGTTGCGCCAGTAGTAGTGCGAAACGCCCCCGTGAAGCTGCCAGGCGCCCTCGTGTCGCCGCGAACGGGCGGCGGGTGCAGGACTGGCCACGACGGCGGCCTGCGCGAGAGCGGTTTCGAGCGCCTCGCGTCGCGTGCCGACGCGGCCGGCCAGCATGTGCTCCGGGTACTCGAGTTCGAACGCGCGGTATTCGGCAAGCGCCGCCTCGACGTTGCCGCTGCGCTCGAGCGCAATGCCCAGCATCTCGCGGGCCTCGGGGCCGTGCTCGTGTCCCGGCGATCCGAGCACGTCGGTGTACAGACGCACGGCGTCGGAGTGGCGCCGCTCGAGGATGGCACGCCGGCCCTCGCTCATCGCCGCGTCGAGCGCAGCGGCCGATAGGGGCTCGCCGGCGCCGCGCCGTACGGCAGGAACGCTTGCGCGGAGACGCTCGCGCGCCTCGCCGGCCGCCATGGCGCGGTCGCGCTCGTCCGCGTCGACGAAGCGAATCCAGGCATCGGGGAAGCTGGACCGCAGGCCGTCGAGCGCTGCGCTGGCCTCGTCTTCGGTATCGAAAAATCCCAGCGCAAGACCTTCCCAGTCCCTGGCGTTGACTTCGAACTCCGTCGTATACGCGAAATGCGGCGAGCCGTTGCGCGTGAGTTCGGCGATTGCCGGGGCCGCGTCGGCAAACACGCCGAGCTGGATGACGATGTCACCGGTCGTCGAGGGCGGCACGTTGACCCGGGCTGCCGGCCGCGACGCCGCCGAGCGGCGGTCGCGAACCTCCGGGCGAGGCGCGGGCGGTATCGGGCTGTCCGGTACCGCACGTATCTGCGGCTCGGGTCGCGCGGCCGGCAGGCTTGCCGACGCGATCGTCGTGTCGACGAAGACCTCGATCCAGCCGACCTGATGCTGGCGCACTTCGAACTGCTGCGGTTCGCGAAAGTTGAGAGTGATGAAGGTGTCGCGGTCGGAGAAGCGGTCGAACACGATTTCTTCGACGTTGCCGAGGCGCAGGCTCGACGGCGCATATCGTTCGCTGACGACCGCATCGAGCCGTTCGGCACAGTCCGGGTCGACCGCGACGCGGATGCGCAGCTCGACACCCGCGGCCGCGGGCGAGTGGTCTACGTAGCGCATCGTGCAGCCTGGCCAGATCTCGACCTTGGTGACGCCGTCGACCTTACTCAGCAGGATGTTGTCCAGTGCTACGTTCGGACCCGCGAACAGACTCATCGGGCAGGCCAGCGCGGCGATGACGACGACGATGCGGCGGCAACAGGGCACGACTCAGCGCTCCTTCAGACCGCAGCTACCGCACATCTCATCAGGCCGCGCGGTATCGGCCTTCGAACCCGAGGCCGGGACGTTGTCGGCGCACCCGGCGCAGGTACCCCGCGGCTGGTCGAGAAGGCGGTCGATATCGAACGCGTGGACCGTGGCGCGATCGATCCCGCTCCGCGAGTCGCGGCTAAGGCCCGACTGGCCAAAAACGACGACCTCGAACGTCGACGTCAGATGACAGGTGCCGCAGTTATCGCCCGCCGGCGGGTGGTCCGGTGGTTTGCCCGGCACCGCCTGGTTGTTGTGGCAGCTCACGCAATCGCCGAACGCTTCCGTGTGATCCATTCGGGCCAGCGGAACGAAACTGCGCGTCGCATGGCACGCTGCGCAGCGCTCGCTCGTCAGCACGTGTCGCGCCGGCTTCGGGGTGGCCGTGACGATGCGGCCCTGGGTGTGGCAGTCCTCGCACTCGCGGAGCGTGCCTTCGAAGATCCCGCGCGAATGGCAATCGCCGCAGCCGCTTGCGAGGTGAGCGCCGTCGAGACGAAAGCCCGTCGAGTCGTGATCGAAGTCCGAGCGGATCGTGCTCTGCGCGGCAGCGATGCCCGGGAGGAGGAGCAGCAGCACCGGCAGCCATGTCCGGACGCAGCTCACAGCGACTCGACCTCGCCGAACGAGTTCACGTTGTGACACTGACCGCAGTCGCCTCCGAACTGACCGTCGTGGACGTCGTCTTTCGCATGGCAGCCGCCGCAGGTCGACGGCACGTCGCTGGCGCTGGCGGCGCTCGTCTTATGGCAGTCGGTGCAGGCGAGACCGTCGTGCCGGCCTTCGAGGGGGAAGCGCGTATGCAGGTCGTGATCGAACACCGTGACGGTCCAGCCGTTACTCGTGTGGCAGCTGGCACAGTCCGGCCCGAGCGTACCCTCGTGCGCGTCGTCGTCTTCATGGCAGCTGACGCAGTTGGGCTCGGCGTCCAGGAAACGATTGCTCTCATGGCAGGCGCCGCAGGATACGACGGCATGCAGTCCCGTGAGCGGAAACGACGACAGATCGTGGTCGAAGTTGACCGAGCTGTGCCATGCCGTCTGCGTGTGGCAGGTGCTGCACTCCGCCTGCATCTGCCCGCCGTGGCTGTCGTCCATGGCATGACAGTCGGAGCAGGTGTTCGCCACCTCCGCGGCCGTCGACGCTTTGTGGCACGCCGAACAGTTCAGGTCGGCGTGCGCCTCGACCAGGTGAAAGCCCGTATCGCCGTGATCGAAGCGGCTGTCCGCCCAGTACGTCGGCACGTGGCAGCTTGCGCAATCGTCGCCGTTGCGGCCCTGATGGTCGTCGTCGGCCCGATGGCAGTCCACGCAACCGTTCGGAAACGGATCCTTGTAATCCTCGCGCGTGTGGCAATCCGTACAGGCCAGGCCCGAGTGCCCGTCGAGCAAAGCGAAACCCGTCTCCTGGAAGTGATCGAACCCGATCGACTGCCACGTAGCCGTCGTGTGGCAGTCCTGACACTGTGTGCCCTTGCTGCCAGCGTGTACGTCGTCGATCGCATGGCAGCTATTGCAGCTCCGCGGCGTGTCGGCGAACGAGTTGTTCTGATGGCAGTCGGCGCAGGCCGTCCTCGCGTGTGCGCCCGTCAAAGGATAGCCCGTCGACGCGTGATCGAACTCGTAGTCGATCCAGTTGCGGTCGCTGTGACAGCTGCCGCAATCTTCACCGAGCTTGCCGTCGTGGACGTCGTCGTCGGCGTGGCAGCTGCCGCAGCTCGTCGGCGCCTCGTGGTGCGCGTCGCCGCTTGCGTGGCAGTCGCCGCAGGCCGAGGCGGCGTGACTGCCGCCCAACGGGAAATCCGTGAACGCGTGATCGAACACGCCGGCATGGAGTCCCACGATGTCGGCGTCGCGTCCTTCGTGATCGGTGTGACAGGCGATGCACTCGCTGTTTCGCGCCGGAGCGAAGCGGCCGTGAAATCCTGTGTGCGCGGCAATGTCCGCGCCCACGTCCTCATGACAGGCGACGCACAGACTGCTGACGGCCTCGTCGGTCTCGGCAGCGTGGCAGGCGCCGCAGTCGGACTCAATGTCGGCATGCGCTTCGACGAGGCGGCCGGGCATGACCAGCTTCTCGAGTATCTGCGCCGCGGCGTCGGTGGACAACAGCGCCAGGCCGGCTACGGCGAAGACTATGGCTACCCGGCTCGAGATCGTCATACCGCGTACAGGTGCACGGCTATGACGTGCACAATCGCCGTGACGATGAGGAGATAGAAAAACGGCAGATGCACTTTGTGCCATAGCGCGAACAGCCGGTCGTAGGCGGCGAAGGCGGCGACCCGTCTCACGCGCTTCAGGTGTTCGCGCACGAACGCGCATGCGAGTTCGAGCAGCCGGTCGCGGTGTTGGCGAACGACCGGCGACTGCGCTGCCTGCTCATCGAGCTGTTGTCGAACTCTTGCCACGATGCTGCGATACCCGGCGCGGGTTTTGAACTCCAGCCGCATGGGCAGCAGGATGCTGTCGACGATGCCGACCGGCGGTTTGAGCACCTGACGGTCGTACTCGGCGACCATCGACAGGAGGTCGGGCACGAAGCGGGCTGCGCCTCCGGTCTCCGCGGTCGTCAGTTTGACGCCTGCCAGAAGCTCCTTGAGGCTGGTCTTGCGGCCGTACAGACCTTTGTGGACCTTCGCATAGAGGAAGCGCCCCACGAGACCGCTTCCGGCGACCAGCAGCATCGACAGGAGTGCGGCGGTGCTGTTCACGGATCCGAGCGCGAAGTTGCTGTGATACAGGATGGCTATCGGACCGACCACCCCGAGCATCATGTGAACCCGGAACCAGTTCTTGACCGGACCCAGCACCTTCAGGATTCGATAGCGTTTGCGCAGCGGGTACAGCAGCAGAACGAGAATCAGCAGACTGCCGATGATGCCCAGCGCATAACCCAGGCCGTGCTCGGCGAACAGGCGGCGGGAATCCCGGCCGGCGTAACCGATCACGATCGCCAGCGCCGCCAGCGACATGCCGGCGGCCGTCCCATACTTGTCGTACAGGCGCTTCCAGCGCGGCTTATGCGTTTCGTCGGCGCGGCCGGTCGCTCCGTGCGCGCGGCTTCTTCCGGAGCCTATCGTCGAAGGGTTGGCTGCCACGCCGCGGGCTCTAGGGCGTCCCGACGTGCGCGCGGCGAACGCGCTCTTCCAGTGCGGCGCGCCCGGCACCGAGTGCGACGGCCCGGTCCACCGCGTCCCGCGCGTCGCTCATGCGGCCGACGTAGGCATAAGACTGGGCGAGTAGCGACCATCCTTCGACGTCGTCCGGGTTGGAGGCGAGGCGAGCCTCGAGTCCGGCGATCATGTCCTCGACGGGCGGAACGCTGGCGGGCTCGGTCATCGGGGCGGACGAAGGCGCGGGGCCGCCGTCGGTCGCCCACTCGCGCACAATCGCGAGTTCGTCGTCGTTTGCGGTTGCGCCTTCGTCCGGACTTCCGGACTCGGGGGCGCAGGCGCCGAGCCCGAGGATCGGCACCATGAGAAGCGGCAGCCCCCGGGTCAATGATCCTGGCGTCGCGAGTCGTCCCTTCATGTGCAGCTCGTCCATTGAGCGTACGACGCCGCGCCGGCCGTCGTCGGGCCTGGACCGGCGAGCGTCGTGGCGGCAGAAACCCGGGCGGACCGGGGCGTCGGGGAACGATAGCGCAGCGCCCGTGGCGCTCCCGTGATCACCGTCACATTAAGTTTTCGGCGTATCCGTAGACTCGATTCGGGCCCCCGCGGGATGGCTGGAGGTTTCTTATGGACGAGCGTCGGGACGCCCGATGAAGACGATCAGACTCAGCGTGGCGCTGCTACTCTGTTCGCCGTTCGCGGTTCTCGCAGACGTGCCGCGGGAAGCCGTGGCGGCGATCGCCCTCAAGGATTTCCAGACCGCGGTCGACGAACTCCGCGCCGCCGCCGATAGCGGAAACGACGCCGCCCTGTATCGCCTGGCGGGTTTGTATCGCCGCGGTTTGGGCGTGCCGCGCGACGAACGGCGAGCCGCCGGGATGTATGCGGATCTGGCTGCGCGGGACTATCCGGGCGCGGTGCAGGCGCTCGCGCGGCGCTCTTCCGAACAAAGCTGGTTCGACGCCGAACGGGACGATGCCGCTCTCCGGTTGATATGGGCGGCGGAACGCGGACGCCTCGACGTGCTGACGGCGCTGCTCGAGGCCGGCGTCGACCCGAGCCATCGCGGACCGTTCGGGCGTACGGCTCTGATCGAGGCCGCGGAGGCCGGCAGGGAGGCCAGTCTGCAGGCGTTGATCGCTGCCGGGGCGGAACCCGATGCCGTCGATCTCGCCGGCGATACGGCGCTGATACAGGCTGTGCGGCGCGGACGATCGGCAGCCGTCGAGACGCTGCTGGGCGGCGGGGCGGATCCATCACGGGCCGGGGCGAATGGCAACACGCCGCTGATCGTTGCCGCGCAGAAAAACTCCGAAGCGGCATTTACCGCATTGCTGGAAGCCGGCGCCGACGTGAATGCGAGAAACGACGCGGGCAATACGGCGCTCGGCATCGCGAGCGCGCGCGAACACCGGGCGATCGCAGCTTCGCTGCTGGCGCGCAATGCCGATCCCGGTGCGCTTGAGCTCCCGGTCCGTTCGAGCCTGGGCGGCCTGAGACTGGGGGCGAGTCAGGCGAACGGACGTCCGGTCTGGTTCGTAGCGGCCGATCGCGGCAACGACGAGGCGCTCCGCGTGCTGCTGTCGGCCGGTGCCCAGCCCAATCGCCGCGATGCCGCGGGCCGGACCGCGCTGATGATCGCCGCCGAGCGCGGCTACCTCGCAGCGCTCGCGGTACTCCTCGACGCCGGCGCGTCGCCGACGCTCGGGTCGGCCGACGGGACTACGCCGCTTGCCGCGGCAGCGGCAGGGGGCCATGCGGCGACGGTTCGCGCGCTGCTTGCCGCCGGCGCGTCGCCCCTCGAAGGGCTGATTCCCGCTGTACGGTTCGGGCGGGCCGAAGTCACGGACGTCTTGCTGTCGGCCGGCGCATCCGCCGACACGGTCGACAGCGAGGGCGTGCCGGCAATCGCTCATGCGGCCGCGGGCGGCGATCTATCGTTGCTCCGGTCCCTGCTCGATGCCGGAGCACCCATCGATCGGCGAGATGCCGCCGGGCGGACCGCGGTGTGGCATGCCGCGGACGCAGGCAACCGGGATGCGGTGCTGCTGTTGGCGCGCTTCGGCGCCGACGGTGCGCTTGCCGACAGCCACGGCGATACGCCGCTGCATCGCGTAGCGGAGCGGGGTCATGCAGGCGTGCTGCGAGCGTTGGTTCGAGCCGGCGACGATCGCGACGTGGGGAACGCCGACGGCATGACGCCGTTGATGCTCGCCGTGACCAACGGTCACTTCGCGCTTGCTGAACAGCTCAGAGACCTCGGCCACGATCCCGATGTCCGCAATGCCGCAGGCAACACGGCACTCCATATTGCGGCACAGCGCGGCGACGCGGACGCCGTGGCGGCGCTGCTCGCACTCGGCGCCGATGCCGGGGAGGTCAATGCCGCGCGTCTCAACGCTCAGGATCTCGCAGAGCGTTTCGGTCACGATGGCGTCCTGGCATCGCTGAACGGCGGTTAGCCCGGGAACCGTCGCAATACCCAGGCTGTCGCCAATAGCAGACAGGTCGTTTTGCGCAGCGAAACGGTTTCGTCACAGTTTTCGGATTTTGCTTTGCCGATGCCGTTTACGCTCGGTACTTCGACCTCGAGTTCATCGCAACTCTCCAAGCGGCTGATTGAACTCGGGTAAATCTTCGTTCCGGAGTGGCTTCACACACCGGGATGCGATCCCGTTCCATGTGAAGTGCATCACACTCCAGGGACGACCTTTTCGATTATGTAGCAACTGCTCTTGATCGCCCTTTTCAGGCGCTACGGTCGCGCCAGGTCGTCGGCAAGCGACAGGAAGTGACACAAAACGTCACGTCGATCCGGCACGAAGACAAGCAGCGCACGACAACGTGCCGGTACGCAGGAGGCGTTAGGGCAGATGACAATCTCGCGACTTGTTTGGCTTGTTTCAGTTTCGGTGTTCGTTCTTGCCGGCTGCGTCCGGGAAGAGGAAGCGCTCACGGACAATCCGTCCGATCCGATCGGCGGCGGCAACCCGCCGCCGGGCTCGCCGCCGCCGGGGAGTCTGTCGATAACGGCGCCTCTGGACATGCAGGCCGAGGCCACGGGGCCGGCGACATCGTTGAGCATTGGTCAGGCAAGCGCCAGCGGCGGCGACGGCAGCTACACGTACGCAAACGATGCGCCCGCCGGCGGCTTTCTGCTTGGCGACACCGTCGTAACATGGACGGTGACCGACGGCACGAACGCTCAGGCCAGCGCGGCGCAGACCGTGAGCGTGGGCGACACGACGCCGCCGACCATCGACAAACCGGCCGACCTTCAGGTCGAGACAACCGGCGCGCTCACCAGCGTCGACATTGGCGCCGCGACGGCGACCGATCTCGTGGATACGTCGCCAAACCTGAGCAATGACATGCCGGCGGCGGGCTTTCCGCTCGGCAGTACGGCAGTGACCTGGACCGCTACGGACGCAAGCGGCAACGTCGCCACGGCCGTTCAAATGATCACGGTTGCCCAGCCGTCGGGCGGCGGTCCTCTGACGGTCACGGCGCCCGCTGACGTGACGGTCGAGGCGTCAGCGGCCTTGTCTGCCGTGACGCTCGGTGCGGCGATGGTTACCGGCGGCACGGCACCGGTGACGATCGCGAATGACGCCCCGGCGAACGGGTTCCCGGTCGGACAGACGCAGGTCACCTGGACAGCGACCGACGCTGCCATGGCGACAGCCACCGCACAGCAGCGCGTGAACGTCACCGACACGACGGCACCGTCGCTGACCGTGCCCGGCAACGTCACGGCCTCCCAGGGCGCAGGCCTTGGCAATACTGACGTCGATATCGGTGCGGCGACTGCGACCGACCTTGCAGACCCGACCCCGGTCGTGTCGAACGACGCACCGGCCGGCGGATATCCGGTCGGCAACACAACCGTCACCTGGACTGCGACGGATGCCAGCGGTAACACCGCAACCGGCGTCCAGGTCGTCACCGTTACGGCCTTCGTCGCGGAAATCTGTTCGGACCTCGTCGGCGACTTCCAAACGGTCGCGTTTCCGATCATGAATCAGGCTAACCCACAGACCTGCGAAAGCTGTCATGTGGGAACGGCTCCGCTCGCTACGCCGAACGGTTTCGAGTTCCGCAACAATCCGCCTACGGCCGACGACTTCGAAGTCTTCCGAACCGTGGCGAACATCGACTCGAACGGCCAGTCGCTCGTCCTGGCCAAGGCGCTCGGCCTCGCGGGGCACGCCGGCGGCAACCGCTTTCCCGATGCCGCGAACGATCCCGACTATCAGACTTTCGCGGACTTCGTTGGGCGGGCTCAGGCCTGCGTCCCCCAAAGCAGCACGGCAGAGAGGGTCGAACTCGGCTCGGGTTACGAGCAACTCTACAAAATCGTGGCAGCGCTGGGCAGCCGTGTCCCGACCGTGGACGAAGCGAATCTCGTGGCCGCAGCCGGCACGGACCAGGCGGCGATCGACCAGGCGCTTGGGGCCGTGATCGACGGACTGCTTGCCGAAGACGCGTTCTACGAACGCGTTACCGAGATGTACAACGATCTGCTTCTGACGGACCGCGATGCCGACGACCGGGGCACCGTGAGTAATAACTTCGACGTCGATGCGTTTCCGAATCGCGACTATTTCGAGGGTTTCCCGACCGGCAACAACTTGCGCAACGACCTGCGCGAGAACGCCAACTTCGGCATGGCGCGCGCGCCAATCGAGCTCGTCAAATATGTGATCCGCAACGATCGACCGTTTACCGAGATCCTCACCGCGGACTACGTCATGGTGAACCCGTACTCCGCCGATATTCTGGGCACGAACGCAGGCGATCCGGGCTTCCCCTTCAGCGCGACCGAGAACATCGGCAATCACGATCCGAACGAGTTCCGTCCTGCCCAGGGTCTCGTCCAGCAGAGCGGCGACGTCGTACCGCTGGCGGGCGTTATCAGCACACATGCATTCCTTGCCCGCTATCCGTCCACCAACACGAACGTCAACCGGCGGCGCGCGCGCTTCGTCTTCTACTATTTCCTCGGCATCGACATCGAGGGACTTGCGGCACGCGACGGTCTCGATCTCGACAACGTGATCGGCGACGTGCCGACCTACGAGGACCCGCAGTGCACCGTCTGCCACGACGTCATGGATCCGGTGGCCGGACTGTTCACGATGCGCGACAACGACGGCGAGTACGACGATGACAATGTCTACCAGCACACGCGGACGACCGGCGGTGTGCCCCGCATGGTGACGGCGGGTTACTCTATGGACCCGGCGGACGAACTGCCGTCAGCCAATGAGTTCAACCCGCTGGTTTTCCTCGGCAGCAGACTCGCCGCCGACGACCGCTTCGCGGACAAAACCGTCCGCACGGTTTTCGGTTCGCTCACCGGAATCGCTCCGTCGAGCCCGGCCGGTACTGCCTTCGTCAATGACACGAAAACCCGATTCGTGGGCTCGAACTACAACTTCAAGGCACTCGTCAAGGACATCGTGCTCAGCGACTTCTTCCGGGCGCGGAATCTCGCGCCGACGGAGAACCCGGCAAGCTACGCGGACGTGGGGACGGGCCGGCTCTTAACGCCGGAGGAGCTTGCCCGCAAGATCTCAGCGGTGACCGGCGGCAGCTACGAGTGGCGCGGGCCAAACTCGAACAGCGGCCTGACGGGACGCCACTACATGCTGTACGGCGGCATCGACTCCGATGAGGTAATCCTCCGTACCACGTCCCCGAACTCGCTCATCGACGGCATTCAGGAGCGCATCGCGAATCAGGTCGCCTGCGACAGAGTAGCCGACGATCTGTACAACGACGGGCCGCTGTTCCCCAGCGTCGACGAGACGACGGTGCCGCCCGCGGGCGAGGCAGCGATTCGCGACAACATCGTGTTCCTGCACCGGCATCTCCTCGGGGAGGATCTGGCAAGCGATTCGGCTGAGGTCGATGCGACGTACCAGTTGTTCCTCGACGCGCGCGCATTGGGTGAAACCTCCATTCCCAGCGACTGCCGCAGCAACGGCCAGTCGAGCGACGGCAACCAGACAGTGCTCCCATGGATGGCGGTCGTGACCTACCTGTTGTCCGACTACCGCTTCCTGTACCAGTAAAGCCGGAGAATCAGCATGAAACGACGTGACTTTATGCGCATGACGGTGACCGCGGGCGGCATGCTGCTTTGCGGCGGTACCCGGCTCGCGATGGCACAGCAGGCCTACAGCGGCCCATACTGGCTGTTCATCGAAGCCGACGGTGGCTGGGACCCGACGAGTTTTTGCGATCCCAAGGGCTCCGGGCTCGGGCCCAACGGCGACATCAACAACTACGATCAGGGCGACATCCGACAAATCGGCAACATCCGCTACGCGCCGCCGCCCGATTCGTTTGCCAGCTCGACGCTGTTCAGCAATCAGGACTTCTTCGAAGCTCACTACCAGCGGCTCGTCGTCGTCAACGGGATCAACCACGGCACCAACTCGCACCAGGTCGGACGTACCGCAAGCTGGACCGGTTCACGCGCCCTCGACTACCCGAGTATCGGTGCGCTGATCGCGTCGGAAAACGCGGGTGACCTTGCGCTGCCCATGGTGGCGAGTTCGAGTTCCGAGAGCAGCAAGACCAACGGTATCGTGCCCCGCACACTGCTCAACGGCGGCGATCTGAACGCGGTCAGGGAGATCGCGTTCCCGAATCGCAGCAACGTCTTCCAGACCGGTCAGTACCATAGCGACGGAGCTCGCCTGCTGATCGACCAGGCTGCCTCGGCACGCCGGCAGCGCCAGCTCAACGAGCAGCGCCTGCAGAGGCTGACCGACGCGCTGGCGGAGCACGATGCGGCGCGTAATCGCGATGTTGCCGCGCTGCGTGATTTTGTGGACGGGTTGAACGGCACGTCGAACCCGAACAGCTACGTCGATTCGCGCAGCCGGGCACGCAGCCTCTTCGATGCCGCGCAAACCGCGTTCGCCGCGTTCGAGTCCGGTGCTGCAGCAACCGCGCAGATCCGCATGGGCGGTTTCGATACGCACAACGATCACGACAACCGTCACTACCCGCGGCTCATGGACTACCTGGCGGGCATCGACAACATCATCAGCGATGCCAATCAGCGCGGCATCGGCGATCGCTTGATTATCGTCATGGCGTCAGACTTCGCGCGCACGAATCGCTACAACAACGACAACGGCAAGGATCACTGGGCGCATACAAGCATGATGGTCTGGGGTTCTTCGACCTACTTCGACGGCGATCGCGTCGTCGGTGGCACCGACGACGTGCAGCGCTCGAGGCGACTGAACGCCGCTACGCTGGCGTTCGACGACAACGGCGTCGAGTTGACACCGGAGTACATGCACCAGGCGCTTCGAAGCCTCGCAGGGATCGATCAGAATCCGGGAGTGACGTCTAACTTCCCGTTTGCGCAGCAGGTACTGCCGATCTTCGCATAGGAAGCGAGCGCCGCGTGAGCTTCTTCCAGAGCCTGAAGCCGAGAAGGAGCGCAAGTATCGCGGCGTAGATCGCGGGCTCCAGTATGTCGGCTTTGACCTGCCACCAGTAGTGCCAGACCCCGAGTATGGCGGCCACGTAGGCGCCATAGTGCAGGCGCTGCCACTGCCGTCCCAGGCGGCGGCGCATTCCCGCGGTCGACGTGGCTGCCATCGCACCCAGCAGCAGCAGGGCAATCATCCCGATCGTGATGAACGGCCGCTCGACGATGTCCTCGAGGATGCCGGGCAGATAGATTCCCTGATCGAGGACAAGCCAGACCAGGAAGTGCATGAAGACGTAAAAGGCGGCAAACAGGCCGAGCATGCGCCGGAAACCGCCGATCCAGTTGTATCCGGTCAGGACTCTGAGAGGGGTGACCGCGAGCGCGATCATCATGAAGCGCAGGCCCCAGTTGCCGAAGCGGTCGAGGATTTCCTCGACCGGATTCGCTCCCAGCGTACCCGTGATCCCGAACAGGTCGCCCACGACGAGAAACGCGGGAACGAGGCATACCGCGAAGACTAGCGGTTTGCCGATATAGCGGACTCGCTGGATCGTCGTCACGCCGGACGCTCAGTAGTTGCGCACGAGGTCGAGGCCCTCGTAGAGGCTGGCCACCTGCTCCGCATAACCGTTGAACATCAGAGTCGGCTGGCGACTGGCGAACAGGCCCGATCCGATGCGCCGTTCCCGCGCCTGCGACCAACGCGGATGGTCCACGTTCGGGTTGACGTTCGCGTAGAAACCGTACTCGTGCGGCGCCGACATGTTCCAGCTCGTCCTCGGCATCCTTTCGGTGAAGCGGATGCCGACGATGCTTTTGATGCCTTTGAATCCGTATTTCCAGGGAACGACGAGCCGTATCGGCGCACCGTTCTGGTTGGGCATAACCTCGTCGTAGACGCCGACCGCGAGGATAGTCAGCGGGTGCATCGCCTCGGCGATCGTCAGTCCTTCACGGTACGGCCAGTCCAGTACCCGCCGCCGCTGGCCCGGCATGCGCTTCGGGTCGTGCAGCGTCCGGAACGCGACGTACTTCGCCTTCGACGTCGGTTGCAGGGTTTTGATGACGTCGGCCAGCGGAATGCCTACCCACGGTATTACCATGGACCAGGCTTCGACGCAGCGCATCCGGTAGATCCGTTCCTCGAGCGCATAGGGTTTGACGAAGTCCTCGAGATGAAAAGCGCCGGTCTTGTCGGCGTGTCCCTCGACCTCGAGCGTCCATGGCCACGGCTCGAAATCGCGCGCATTGCGATGCGGATCGTCCTTGCCGGTGCCGAACTCGTAGAAATTGTTATAGGTCGTTATATCTTCGTAGCTGGTCGGCGTTTCGTCGGTGCTGAAGGGGCTCGGCGAGATATCGTCAAGCTTCGCGCGCGGTTCCCTCGGCAGCACGGCGCTCAGTCCCGGCGAGGCGATGAGTCCGCCGCCGGCCGCCAGACCGGCTTTAATGAAGCTGCGGCGGTTAACATAGTTCGACTTGCTCGTAATCTCCGACGGCCGGATGTCGGCGGGTTTTCTGATCAGCACCTTGCAATCCTCGCTACGGTTCCACTATTCAGACCGCGAAAGTCCCGCAAATATTGCACGATCCGGCAGGCGCAGAGGAGCCCGGGAACAAAATGTTACGCAACCTTCGGCCGCCGTCGGCCGGCGGCAGGCGCTCCATGGAAAGTTCCCTCAACTTCGCTGTCCTCAAGCAGTCCAAGCTATTAACGCTGTTGCCGCTTCGTTCAGGCCCGGTTAAGGGGCTATCGGCGACCGTGAGGCGACCGTGAGGCGACCTTGATAAGCCGGCGAAAGGCCGCATTTCGTGCATTAACCGCGAGGAGTGACACGATGAGCCAGTTTCTTTACAACGCCCCGAACGCCGAGGATCGGCTGACGCCCGCGGCGGCGCTGCGCGTCGAGGTCGTCGCCGATTTCGTGTGTCCTTTCAGCTACATCGGAAAGCGCCATCTCGACACGGCGCTCGACGCCGTCGGCGGTCCGTCGGAAGTCGCCTGGTACCCGTTTCAGCTCAATCCGGATCTGCCCGCCGGCGGCACGCCGTTCGACTCCTACATCGACAGCCGCTTCGGCAGTCGCGCCAAAGTTCAGCCGGTGCTGGACAAGCTGATCGCCGACGGCCGGGATGCGGGTATCGACTTCGACTTCGACCGGATCGAGCGCGTGCCCAACACGACGGCGGCCCACCAGCTCATGTACATCGCGGCTCTCGACGGGATCGATCAGACGCCGCTCGCCGAGTCGCTCTTCGAGGCCTACTTCGTTCGCGGGCTCGATATCGGCGACACGGACGTACTTAGTCGGATCGCCGTACGCCACGGCATCAGCACGGAGCGGCTGCTTGCATCCCTCGCGGACACCTCGACGCGCGAGTTCGTTCAGAAGCGCGAAGCGGAGGTGCGGGCAAGCGGGCTCACCGGCGTGCCCGGCGTGTTGCTCAACCGGCGCCTGCTGGTCGTCGGCGCCCAGTCGACCGATACGCTCGTCGGTGCGTTCGACCGGGCCATGTTCGGCGAGGGTACCGACGCCCCGACGTCGCCGGCTTTGCACTGACGCCGTATTACGCCCGCGCAATTGCCCTCGTGGGGCTTTTCCGTTACTTTCCGGCTCAAGACGGAGACGGGGACGAGTACGCGGACCGTCGGGCAATTTCAGCGACCGGAGGATGGTGAGAGCTCCGGCCCGATCCCGCCGAATATCACCCCCGAGTCGCTGACCGAACGGCTTTGTTGAGCCCGGTAGGCTCAGCCGGGCGGGCCGCCGACAAAGGCCCCGGCGCTTGGGCGACCAAGCCGCAAAGGGTCTGTCCGTGAGGGCAGGCTGAAACCGGGTGGTACCGCGAGAATCCTCGCCCCGGACGCAACGATGCGTCCGGGGCGTTTTGGTTTTTGGAGCAGGCGACAAGGCAGTGAAATTCGACGAAGTATCGGGACGCTACGACGGTCCGTCCCTGGAGCAGGACATTCTCGCGTTCTGGCGCGAACACGACGTCTTTGCGAGGACGCTCGCCAACCGCGAGGGTGGGCCGCACTTCAGTTTCAATGAGGGTCCGCCCACGGCGAACGGCAGGCCCGGCATCCATCACGTGCTCGCGCGCAGCTTCAAGGATGCGTTCCCGCGCTATCGCACGATGCGGGGCTACTACGTGCCGCGAAAAGCCGGGTGGGACACGCACGGCCTGCCGGTTGAGCACGAGATCGAGAAAGAGCTTGGGATCTTCGACAAGAAGGAGATCGAAGCGAAGGTCGGCATTGCGGAGTTCACGCGGCGCTGCCGGGAGTCGGTAATGCGTTACATCGGCGACTGGGAGAAGATGACCGAGCGCATGGGCTTCTGGGTCAACCTCGACGACGCGTATTACACGCTCGACAACAGCTTCATCGAGTCCGTCTGGCATCTCCTGAAGACCATCTGGGACAAGGACCTCGTCTACCGCGGGTACAAGGTCGTTCCGTACGATCCACGGATCGGCGCGACGCTTTCTTCACACGAACTCGCGCTCGGCTACAAGGAGGTCGAGGACCCGTCCATTACGGTCCGCTTCACGCTGGCCGACGTGCCGGACACGTCGTTTTTGGTCTGGACGACGACGCCGTGGACACTGCCGTCGAATGTCGCGCTGGCCGTCGGCGCGGATATCGACTACAGCTACTGCCGTAGCGGCGACGAAACCCTGATCGTCGCCGAAGCGTTGCGCGAGCAGGTCCTTCGCGATCACGAGCACACGGTCGAAAAGACGGTTGCCGGCCGCGAGCTCGTCGGCCTGCGCTATCGGCGGCTTTTCGACTACCTCGATGTCGATGCGGAAGGCGCGTTTCGGGTCTACGCGGCCGACTTCGTCAGCACTGAGGACGGCACCGGCATCGTGCACACGGCGCCAGCCTACGGTGTCGACGACCTGGCGCTCGGTGAAGCCAACGGTCTGCCGGTGCTGCACGGCGTAGGGCTCGACGGGCACTTCGTCGACGCGGTGGAACCCGTCAAAGGCATGTTCTTCAAGGACGCCGACAAGCCGCTGATCCGTATCCTCAAGGAACTGGGCGTTCTGTTCCGGAACGAACGCTATCGCCACAACTATCCCTTCGGCTGGCGGACGGGCGATCCGATCATCTACTACGCGAAGAATGCGTGGTACATCAGGACGTCCGCTTTCCGCGATCGCATGACCGAACTCAATCGGCAAATCAACTGGGTTCCCGAGCACATCCGTGACGGGCGCTTCGGCAAGTGGCTCGAAAACAATATCGACTGGGCGCTCTCGCGCGAGCGTTTCTGGGGGACTCCACTACCGGTATGGACGGACGGTCAGGGCGAGTATGTCTGCATTGGTTCCATCGCCGAACTCGAAGAACTGACCGGCCGCGATCTGTCCGATCTCGACCTGCATCGCCCGGCCGTCGACGACATCCGCTTCGAAAAGGACGGGCGTACCTGGACGCGCGTGCCCGAAGTCATCGACTGCTGGTTCGACTCGGGCGCGATGCCCTATGCACAGTGGCACTACCCGTTCGAAAACCGGGAGACCTTCGGGGAGCACTTCCCGGCCGACTTCATTTGCGAGGCGATCGACCAGACCCGCGGCTGGTTCTACACGCTGCATGCCATCGCGACCCTCGTGTCCGACAGCATCGCCTATCGCAACGTGATCTGCCTGAACCTGATCGTCGACAAAGACGGCAAGAAGATGTCGAAGTCGCTCGGCAACATCGTCAATCCGTACGACGTGTTCGATACCGTCGGCGCCGACGCGCTGCGATGGTATTTCCTCGCACGCCTGTCGCCGGATGTTCCGAAGCGCATATCGGTGGAGATCGTCGCGGACGTCGCGAGTTCCTTCATCAATACGTTCTGGAACACCTATGGCTTCTTCGTTCTCTATGCCCGGATCGACGATGTCGATCTCGCGCGGCACGTCGCCGCCGCCGAGCGGCCGGAGATCGATCGCTGGGCGCTTGCGCTTGCCCATCGGACCGTCGTTACGGCAACAGAAGCGATGGAACGCTATGACGCCAAAGCGGCCGGCGAGGCAATCGAGACCTTCGTCGACCGCTTGAGCAACTGGTACGTCAGAAGAAACCGCCGGCGCTTCTGGAAGTCGACCGATCTCGACGACAAGCAGGCGGCGTATCTCACGCTCTACGAATGCCTGAACGTCGTGCACAAGCTAATGGCGCCGTTCGTGCCGTTCCTGGCCGAGCACGTGTATCAGAATCTCGTGCGGACCGTGAATCCCGACGCTCCGTTGAGTGTGCACATGGCTGACTGGCCGGAGCCCGATGCAGCCTGGCAGGATGACGAACTGCTCGACGCAATCGGCGTGGTGCAGAAAGTCGTCGGACTGGCGCGCGCGGCGCGCGGGCAGTCGGGGGTCCGCACCCGTCAGCCGCTTTCGCGCCTTCTGGTCCGTGCGCCCGACGATGCAAGTCATCGCGCGCTCGACGAACACCAGGACCAGATCAAGGAAGAACTCAACGTCAAGGCGATCGAGTTCATCGCCCGCGACGCCGGCCTCGTGAACTATCGCATCAAGCCGAATCTGCCCGTTCTCGGCAAGCGTTACGGGAAGCTCCTGCCGGCGATCCGCGCGGCCCTCGCAGATGCCGACGGCGCCGCGATCGCGGGCGCGGTTACCCGCGGCGAAGCGTTCGATCTGGCCGTGGAGGGCGAGACTCTGCGCCTCGAAGGGGGCGACGTGCTCGTCGAAACCAGCTCCGCCGAGGGCTACGCCTGCGGCGAGGATGGCGGTTTCCTGACGGCGCTGGACACGACCCTCGATCAGGATCTCGTCAACGAAGGCCTCGCCCGCGAAGTCGTTCGGTCGATCCAGGACGCCCGCAAACAGGCGGGTCTCGAAGTGTCCGATCGTATCGTTCTCGGCGTGTCCGGCTCGCCCGCGATCGAACAGGCGCTTGCCGGGCATCGCGACTACGTGATGAGCGAGACGCTTGCGGCCGAATGGCTGCCGGGCCAGACGGCGCCGCTTCACGCCGAGGATCGGTCGCTCGGCGACGACCACTGGCGCCTCGAATTCAGCAAGCTCTAGAGCGGTTGCATCGGGCTTCCAGGATTTGCTATAAGAAATGAGCGCAAGACTCTGATAGATCAAGGAGGATCTGTAGTCAAAACAAAAGCGTAACAAGCCGCTCGAGAGGCTCAAGAAGTAGCGGCACCTAAGAAAACGAAAAGCGCTGGAGTGGACATGCAGTACCACGTCGATCGGTTCTACGCCGCCCTCGAGGTATTGGCGGGTGACGGCAGTATAAAACAACGACTTATCGCTGCTTACCGGGACAATCTCGACGATCTCGACGAGGACGAGATGCCGCAGCCGGTTCAGGCTGCATTCGCCTCCTTGAGGGAACGTCTGCACCGTGTGACGCCGCTGAACGGCGAAGCTGCCGTCTGCGCGACGGTTCGCAAGATGTCTTCCGATGAGGCCAGCCGCTGCGCGGCGTCGTTGCTCTCGCTCTACCGGGAGGTGGTTGCGGCGCGTGACGAACGACAAAGCGGAGTCGTTCCACTTGGCGGCGAGGCGGCCGAACCGTTCATTGTGAAATCGGTCGGTTAGCGCGGCCCGCAGGCGCCGTCGGGCGAACAGGATAGACGATCTCGGTGACGGGCTCGCCATTGTCCAGCCTCCCGTCCGCTCCGCGGCGGTAGACTTCCCAGGCCGGGCCGTTCCGTTCGAGACCGTAGGCGCGGAGGTATGAACCCATCATCCGGTGGGTCTCCGCGATGCTTGCGTACGGTCCCCGATGCAGAGCCCGCAGCACGCTGCCTTCGTAGCTCCGGCCGAGTCTGATCGGTCCTTCAGCCGCCGGCGTGTCCGCCCCGACCCCGTCGACGGGGATGCCCGCGTCGAGGCGGCGGCTGGCGTTGTCGAACTCCCGCAGCACCGCGATCGGCGGGCCGGCTTCCCGGAGTTCTCTCGCTGCAATGAAGCTCAGGATTTCCAGGTAGCTTTCGGCAAGCACCCGGGTCGTAGCTTGCGGGTCGGGCGGTGCCTCGGTTGGTCGAATGACGAGATCGGCCGCCTCGACGTAGGCGCGTTCCACCGCGAGATCGGCGAAGTCGGTGCGGGGCAGTGCTTCCACGACAGCTTTGAGCCGGCCGAGACCCTGTTCCAGATCGCGGCGGATGACCCCCGTCCACAGCAGCCCGAAATACCGGCCGACGAGATTGAAGCCGTAGTCGTGCTCGAACCCGTAAGCCACCCGTGTTCCGACAGCCGTGCGCTCGAGTTCCAGCCAGCTAACGGCTTCTCCAGGTTCGCCGGGGTTCAGCCGGTAAGCGACGTATTCGTGAGCGTCGCTCTCGGCGATTTCGAGCACGCCGCTGCCCGCCAGCGGGCCGTCCCACTCGAGCGTCGCGCCGACGCCGAGCGGCGGAGAGGAGCGGCTGACGCGGATGTCCGGATCGTCTACGTAGAGCGCGGCCCAGCGCTCCAGCCGCCGAAGGTCTTCGGCTTGCGCGAAAACCACCGACGGGGGCGCATCCACTTCGACCGAAAGCTCGACGCGGGCGAAACGCGGTACAAAGAGGCCGGCAAGCAGAAACGCCAGGAAGGCGGCCAGCGTTGCGAACAGTATGCGCTGCAAATCGACGAACTCCTCCTGACGTTGCCGCAATCATACCTCCCGCATCAGCGGAAGGGGTGCGTCGCCGGGATGGCCTGGGCACAATGCGCCGATGATTGATGACCCATCCCGCCCGATCGGCGTCTTCGACTCGGGCGTCGGCGGCCTGACCGTTCTCAAGGCCCTTAGGACCCGACTTCCCGACGAGGACTTCGTCTACCTCGGCGACACGGCGCGCCTGCCGTACGGCACCAAAAGCCCCGCATCCGTAGTGCGCTATGCCGAGCAGGCGACGCGCCGCCTGCTGGCTGAGGACGTCAAACTTCTCGTGGTCGCCTGCAATACGGCCTCGGCGGTGGCGCTGGAGGCGCTTTCCCGGGCCATGGCGCCCCTGCCGGTGGTCGGCGTCGTCGAGCCCGGGGCATTGGCGGCGACCAGCGCGCGGCCAGAGGGCTCGCATCTCGTGCTGGCAACCGAAGCCACCGTGCGCCTCGGCGCGTACCGCAAAGCGATTGCCGCGCTGGATCCGGCGGCGCGCGTCCGGGAACTGGCTTGCGAGCTGCTCGTCGCACTCGCCGAGGAGGGCTGGACAGGCGGGGAGATCGCGGAGTCGATCGTCCGGCGCTACCTCGATACCGATGCGTCCCACCCGGACTCGGTGATCCTTGGCTGCACCCACTTTCCGCTGCTGGTCGACGCAATTCGCGCGTGTCTCGATCCGGGAGTCAGCGTCGTCGACTCCGCCGTCACGACGGCGAAAGTGGTCGCCGATACGCTCGATCGACAGAATCTCTGCCGCGACAACGGGACGGGCCAGCTGCGCCTGCTCGCGACTGACGGCGCAAAGCGCTTCGCGCGCGTCGGCGGCCGCTTTCTGGGTGCGGCGCTCACGGCCGCGGACGTCGAACTCGTGGACATCTAGCGAGGCTAAGCCCGCGATACGCTGTGCGATAATCCACGCGTCCGGTGACAACGATTCGTAACGATCCAAAGGAGGCGACGTGCCGCACGCCAGCCGACCGTCAATACCCTTACTCCTGACCGCCGCCCTTTCCCTCGTCGCCTGCACGGGCGAAACGCCGCCCGCCGTCGAGACCGACAGCGGCATGGCCGAGGTTCGGCCCGACGTCTATGCCGAGTTCACATTGACGGCCGATCTGTCGCATCTGAGCGAACGGCAGAAGACGATGGTGGGGCTTCTGATCGACGCTTCGGCGATCATGGACGATCTGTTCTGGCGTCAGGCCTGGGCGGACGACTACCGCGAACGCCTGGATGCGATCGACGATCCGCAGACGCGGCGGTTCGTCGAGATCAACTATGGTCCCTGGGACCGGCTGGACGGGAACCGGCCGTTCCTCAGCGGCGTCGGACCGAAGCCGCCGGGCGCCAACTTCTATCCGCCCGACATGGAGATCGAGGACTTCGAGACGGCTTACCTGCCGGGCAAGACGGGCCTGTATTCGCTCGTCCGTCGCAACGAGGCCGGCGAGCTGGTGCTCGTGCCTTACTCTCAGGCCTACCCCGAAGAGCTTGCGGAAGCGGCGGACCTCCTTCGCGAGGCCGCCGGCTACGCAGAAGATCAGGAGTTCGCCACCTATCTCAAGCTGCGTGCGGCGGCGCTCATCAGCGATGACTACCAGACGAGCGACATGTACTGGATGGATGTCAGGAACAACCCCATAGAACTCGTTTTCGGCCCGATCGAGACCTACGAGGACGGGCTGTTCGGCTATCGCGCCGCGTTCGAATCCTTCGTATTGATCAAGGATCTCGAATGGAGCGAGCGCCTCAGTCGTTTCGCCGGGTTTCTTCCCGAACTGCAGGCAGGCTTGCCGGTCGACGACGCGATCAAGGCCGAATCGCCCGGAACCGATTCCGATCTCAATGCCTACGATGCCGTCTACTATGCCGGGGACAGCAATGCCGCGGCGAAGACTATCGCCATCAATCTGCCGAACGACGAGGAGGTGCAGCTCACGAAGGGCACGCGCCGGCTGCAGTTAAAAAACGCGATGCAGGCTAAGTTCGAACAGATTCTCGTGCCGATCGCCGGCGAACTCGTCGCCGAAGAGCAGCGGCAGCACGTGACTTTCGATGCGTTCTTCGGGAATACGATGTTTCACGAAGTCGCGCACGGACTCGGCGTCAGGAACACGATCAACAACCGCGGCACCGTGCGTCAGGCGCTCAGGGACGTCGCTTCGAGCATGGAAGAGGGCAAAGCCGACGTTCTGGGTTTGTACATGATCACCGAACTGCACGAGCGCGGCGAGCTGGGTGACGTGAGCCTCATGGACTACTACGTGACCTTCATGGCCAGTGTTTTCCGCTCAGTTCGTTTCGGCGCAGGCAGCGCTCACGGCAAGGCGAACATGATCTGCTTCAACTACTTCGTGGAGAACGACGCATTTGTGCGCGACGCCGACACGGGACACTACCGCGTCGATTTCGACGGCATGCAGTCGGCAATGACGTCACTGTCGCGTCTGCTGCTGACGCTACAGGCGAACGGCGATTACGACGGTGCCGCGGAGCTAACGGCGACGAGGGGCATGATCGGTGAGCAGCTCGCGCGCGATCTCGCCCGCTTGACTGAAGCCGGCATCCCGGTAGACATCGTGTTTCGCCAAGGGCGAGACGTGCTCGGGCTGTGACGTGATCGGCCAGCCCGTTCCTGAGGATCCCTCCGCGGAGGGATTTCTGAGCGCCGCGGAAAGACCAGCTATGTCATCGTCAACCCTGTCTTCGGGCCGATACCCGCAAGCCGGTACCGCGCGACCATCCGGTCGTTTGAAGAACCAGCGGTTCCGATAGTCGCGCTCGATCCGGAATCCACCCTCATGCACTAAGCGATGGTGGCGTGAGCACAGGAGCACGAGGTTATCGAGGCTGGTCTCGCCGCCGGCAGACCAGTGCTCGACGTGATGCGCATCCACGAAGCGCGTGTTCCCGCAGCCCGGAAACACGCAGCCCCGATCCCGCGCCTTCAGCGCCCGCTTGATCGCCGTCGGTACCGCGCGGGATTTCCGGCCGATGCTCAGCGGCTCCCCATGCTCGTCCTCGACGATAGCCACCAGCTCGCCGTCGCAGCACAGCCGCTTCACCGATTCGATCGGCAGGCCGGCTCGGCCTTGGCCGTTTGCCAACGCCGACTGATCCACGTGCACCATCACCTGGTAGTTTTCCGCAGAACCAGACGACGCAGTACGGCCGGACAAATAGGCCTTGGTCATGGCGATGAGGGCATCCGCCTGCCGGGCCGACCAGGATTCGTCCATCAGCTCGGGCGCCTCGGCGGCGGCGGTGTCGCGAGCGCGGTCCAGCGCCTTCTCTACTAACGCACCCGTTTCGAACGGTAGCTCCACGGTAATCGTCATCGTGCCGCGGGACGGGTCGCGGAACACCCGCAGCGAGCGGCTTGCGTGCGCCCGGTTGGCGTCAGCGACCGAGGTCGGCGTGCCGCAGCGCAGCTCCCGGCAGCGTTCGTCGACTTGAGCCGCGGTTGTCTGCTCGGCGAAGGCCAGCAGATCCGCTTCGTTATTGGTTCGTGCCACCCGTGTCAACGCCCGTACCTTCGTGTACGACAGGCTGCCGCCGGCAAAGGCCGCCGAGATGCCGGGCAACGTTTTGAGAGCGTGAGCCACACGTACTTTTTCGCGGGCGGCGCTCATGCTGAGGTCGCAGCGCCAGTGGAGCCACTCGGCACAGCTAGACAGACCCCACTTCAGCCAGCCGGCGCGCTCGTCGAACTCGCGGATCAGCAGTAGTAGCTCGTAGGTACCGGCATTGATGTGCGCGGCCAGCCCGACGATCCTCCGATCAAGTTCGTCAATGGCCAGATGGTGCCTACGATCGAGATTGGTGGCAGCCATGAAACCTCCTTGCGCAATTGAACGAACACATCGAGCCTATCCGGCAGCCAGAACCCAAACAATTTGCGAATGAAGGGTCAATGTGTAGTTTTGTAACCTACCGCGGTGGCCGGTCAAGCGAACTCAGTGCGCTGACTGGCCGGATTGCAACGATCCCCACGCAGGCGGGGTAGACTTCTTGCCCTGTCGGGAAAGGTGTTGTGAAGGAGGACCATCCCCGTGCGGGCGGGGCAGACTACGAGCTACCTCGAATTGCTAAGCGGTAGCTGTGACCCTACCCACGCAGACGGGGCAGACACGCTTGCCGATCACGCCGCCGAGTTCTACACGGGACCATCCCTGCGTAGGCGGGGCAGACGTCAAGCAGAACGGCCCGCCGTTTAACTGGCCGGGACCATCCCCGCGCAGGCGGGGCAGACTGCCCCAGCACCACTTGCCCGGTCGTCGCATCGGGACCATCCCCGCGCAGGCGGGGCAAACGTGTACTTGACCGCGTCCGGATTCAGGAACGTGGGACCATCCCAGCGCAGGCGGGGCAGACTCGATGCCGCAGGAGGATTTGCGGTTGATGATGGGGCCATCCCCGCGCGGGCGGGGCAGACTACGAAAACTCCAGTCTGGAGAATCACAAGACGGGGCCATCCCCGCGCGGGCGGGGCAGACGTCACGCCGCGCCAGGGCGGCCAGCTTGTCCCGGGGCCATCCCCGCGCGGGCGGGGCAGACCGTATCGTGCGGGAGTTTGACGACCTGGAAGGCGGGCCATCCCCGCGCGGGCGGGGCAGACATATGCGCAGCATATCCCCAGCTGCCTAACACGGGGCCATCCCCGCGCGGGCGGGGCAGACGTTGATAGATGATCAGGGTGCGGTGAGCCTAGGGGGCCATCCCCGCGCGGGCGGGGCAGACCAGTTTCGTCCGGAGCCTTGCGCCCCCGCCAAGGGGCCATCCCCGCGCGGGCGGGGCAGACGTCTCGAAGCAGGACACGGGCCAGCTGCAGCAGGGGCCATCCCCGCGCGGGCGGGGCAGACTTTTTCATCGTCAACGATGCGAACACCGATTCGGGGCCATCCCCGCGCAGGCGGGGCAGACTGCGAATTCAGCGACGCGAGCGGTGGGCCAGTGGGGCCATCCCCGCGCAGGCGGGGCAGACGATCGCACAAGGCGAAGATCGAGGTAGAGATCGGGGCCATCCCCGCGCAGGCGGGGCAGACTTTCAAAAGGAGAACGCATCGAGTGAGGTCAAGGGGCCATCCCCGCGCAGGCGGGGCAGACACACCAACACGCTCGGGCTTCTGAGAATCGATGGGGCCATCCCCGCGCAGGCGGGGCAGACGTAGCTTGGCTTGATGCGGGACTGAACAGCCAGGGGCCATCCCCGCGCAGGCGGGGCAGACAGTAGTAATCCGTACTTCGTTGAAGAAGAGCTGGGGCCATCCCCGCGCAGGCGGGGCAGACAGCGTTCGCATCAACAACCTGCGCCTCTATGACGGGCCATCCCCGCGCAGGCGGGGCAGACGACGATACGAATACCAGTAACACCGTGCTTACGGGGCCATCCCCGCGCAGGCGGGGCAGACGAGCTGTCGGGAATTTCCGCAATTGGTATCGCGGGGCCATCCCCGCGCAGGCGGGGCAGACAGGTCAGGATCTATAACGGCCGGCACATTTACGGGGCCATCCCCGCGCAGGCGGGGCAGACCGAAAGCCTGCACCAGCCCGGCCGCCAGATTCGGGGCCATCCCCGCGCAGGCGGGGCAGACCGCCGCGGCCGAGACCGACAATGCCGGCGGTCGGGGCCATCCCCGCGCAGGCGGGGCAGACACACTACGATGCCCTCGTTAGGACACGTACGAGGGGCCATCCCCGCGCAGGCGGGGCAGACTCGAGGCGCCCGTCACCGATACGTGGTGGCGCGGGGCCATCCCCGCGCAGGCGGGGCAGACTCCTGGAACTTCGGAGAGCCATACATTATCTGGGGGCCATCCCCGCGCAGGCGGGGCAGACAACGAGCGAATTGATCTGACGTCTCCCAAGCCGGGGCCATCCCCGCGCAGGCGGGGCAGACTCTCCGGTTAGCTGCTCGAGTTCGGCGATGTAGGGGCCATCCCCGCGCAGGCGGGGCAGACTCTGCTCAGCAATATCGCGCAGCTTTTGCTCAGGGGCCATCCCCGCGCAGGCGGGGCAGACCCTAGATCTTAACCTGCTGATCTAGGTTTAAAAATCAATTTGTTAAAGAGCTATCGGATGATTCCGCAATGCGGCGTACAAGGAGCACTCCATCCACTATCGACAAAGTCTTGGGCGGCTCTCCCAGAATTCTGAGTCCGACTCCGCCGGGTTCTTCGGGCGAGCTCCAACTCATGATGATCGCGCCGCGCTGAAGGTGTCCGTGCCAGTCCGACATCACGTTCCATATCCGATTTCTTACACCTGCGTTCAGCCGGGGGCTGATGTAGACCCCGGCACTAACCTCCAGCATGACCGAACCGAGAAATCCGCGGTAGCGGTTCTGAACATCTCTGGTGATTACGACGGTCAGACTCACAGTTGTTCCGGCTTTCTAAAGAGCTCCTTGATTCGATCGATCATTTTCGGGATGAGCTTTTCCTTACGAAATGCCCGGCTGGCTCGGCGCCGCACGATCCGATCTAAGGTATCTCCGTGATTCGTTTTCAGTTCCTTGGCTGACGCGAATGCAATGGGTAGCGTCACAGACGTTCGGTATAGGTCTGCTATGTCCAGAACGAAACTCTGATCGGAATCCTCGTGGATGAACCCCAGTTGTGGCAGTGTCGACGTGCAGGCAACAGCAATTGCGGCGGCCGACTCCACGGCGGTAGCGGCGTGGTTGATGGCCTGATTTGGTGGGTCTGTTGCATCGGGGTTCTGCCGGTCATAACGTCGGCCATGCCATCCTACATCGAAGCGGCGAGCGACAAGCCGATAGGATTCCTTCATGCGGCTGCCTTCTATGCCCCGCAATACCTCGATGCTCCGGTGCGGAAGCACCTCGCCGAGGCGCCAGGCGTACATCTGTCGGGCAATCTGTAGTCGTTGCTTCTCGTCCGACCAAAGTCGCGCCTGCTGTCTGGCCCAGTCGGATCGGTCCGGACCGAGTGGCGGTGCCGTGTAGCATCGCACGCCGTCCGTTCCAACTGCGGCAAGTCCCGTACCGTGCCGTGCGAGCAGGCGCAACGCGTCGTGACTGACTGTGCTACCGGGGCCAAGCAGAATTGCGCTCAACGTCTGATGGGGTATCTGATAGTCACCCGGTTCCAGCGAGCCACCGGCCGTGGAGAACCGAAGACAACCGTCCTCCACCACGAGGTTGCCGCGATCCAGCAGTATGATGCCGTGTCGGTCTGCGTGGGCAACGCGCGCTGTCTCCAGTCCCAGCCTGCCGCGAAGCATACTGCTATCTCAAGGCGCCGGGCGGCGCCAGCAACAAACATCCGAACCCGAAAGCGCGATGGCGTCCCAAACCGCGAGCGATCAGGGCTAAAAACGCATCGCCATCGATGACTTCGAGTTCGCCGCGAAAAACGGCGTCCGGTCCGGCGACCTTTCGCACTGCAGATGTTGTTGCACTTCGGTCCCTCCGCAGAACGTACGAGCGGCGAAACCGCACCAGCCTCGGTGCACCGTAGAGCTTCGCTGCGCCGTCGCGCCCCAACTGGCCATTCAGCCACCTGCGATAGACGTCTTCTCGGCGCGCTTCCGGATCGGCCTGCCGCGCGTGCACTGCGGCGTCCAGTTCCCGCTTGTTGTCTCTATTGGTACGTGCTCGTACGACGGGTCTGATACGAACTTCGAAGCTTGCGTGATCGCCGGCCGTCCAATCGGTTGGGAACGGTCTGACCCGCAAGCTTGCCAGACCGAGTGCCTTGATCGCTTCTTCTTCCTGACCCATCGGCAGCCAGTGCCGGGTATCTCGCGTCGTGTATGACAACAGCTCGGTGCTACCGCTGCGAGTTCTGACGACAAACGGCTTCGGCGCGTCGTCACCCAGTGCTGCCTTCATCAACGCGTGCCACGCGTACCCGCCATCAACGCCCGGAGCCAGCAGCCCGTGTTGGTGTCCCCAACGGCGAAACGCAAGCACATCGGGTTCGAATCGGACTATTTGCAGCGCGCTCATGAGTCGTGTTTCTGCTCGAATGGAGACTCTCGCCAACGCTGTTCTCCGCCGTGTACCTGATTCTCCCAGATGCGGTGACCGCTGACTCGCAAATCTCCGGGCTGTGGCGCCGCGTCGGCTGGTAGTTGCTGGAAGACGGTTACCTGAGCTGAGCTGTCAGGGGACTTGACTGGTCGTGTCGCGAGTGCGTCGAGCGGGTTGGCCGCTTCGACGATGCCCGCATCCAGATAAGTTGACGGCAAGCACGGCTTCCGGCCAATAAACAACGGTCGGCGGGGTTCCCGGACAGCCTCCTGAAGCTGTGCTAGTTCTGGCTCCTGTTGTGCCGGTTCGAGCCACAACGCCAGCAAAGCACTGCGATCGGCATGGAAGTCGCGGTATCTGATGTGTTTACCCGCGTACGTACCGGCTCCACCGTCGCGGCTCTCCACTTCGCCACGTGTCGTCCAGCCGTGATCCGACTTGTTCAGGTCCGCTGTTTGAAAGTCCGTCAGCGAGAAGCCGCTGTGGTCCATGCGGACGACAAATCGTAAGCGAGATTGCAGCGCGTTCAGCTCGGTGAAGTCCTGTCGCCGCAGACCGAGAGCATTGCCGAGCAGACCGGTCATCATGCTGACCGCTGGCAGCGGCATTTCGACGCCACGGTTATCGACCGCAACGCCGCCGAAGCTCATCAACGGTGCCTCCAGCCGCAGCAGCAAGTATTCGCTCAACTGTTGACTCCTGCTGCTGCCCAGGCCGCGAGTTCGTTGAGGTTGATCCGGGGGATATCGGACAGCGATGCGTCCACGCTCATCTGTCGGCGGTCTTCGTGCGCGCCGTAGGCTTCATCCATGGCTGTCAGATGCTCGCCGAGTTTCGCCGCTGCATCGGATACGCCGGTGCCGCGTGCGACAAGCGGTTCATGGAAGGCATTCGCGAGCGTTCTCGGCTGCCGGTCGCCGAGTTCTACCATCATCCACTGGGCGTAGGCGTACGGCGCCGTAGAACCTTTTTTTGCGCCAGGGGAAACCTCTGCGATCAGGTGTACGAGATGCTCGAGTACTTTGCCGGCAATGCTGTCGTCGGCGCTCAGGTTGGCGACGAGGAGCGGCAGATCGACGACGACGTAGCCGTAGTACAGTCCGCTCGCGAGCTCCATGTCGAAAATGCCGGCGGCACCAGCGTCGTCACCGTCCTCCCGGTGCTTCAAGTCGTCGACGACGGCCATGAAGTCAAGCTCCCGCTCGAGTGGATGAACCGTCAGCGCGTGCGCGACGTGAATCGCGGCATCTGTATTCGCTGCCGGATCGGAAGTGACCATTCGCCCGAACAATGCAGCTTCCAGACCGCCGCCGCCAACCAGAGCTTTGATGTTCTTTTTCTCGTTCTTAAGCGAATCTGCCAGTGCCGCGAGAGCGGCGTTCTCATCAACTGCGTGTATCGCCTCCTCGGCCTTGCCGGCGAGATACTCGATCTCTGCTTCTCCGAGTAGCAGTGCCTGACGCTTCTTCGGATCAGCCGCCTTCGAACCGTAGATCGCCTCAATCAATGCCGTGCACAGCGTGTCGAGCTTCTCGGGAGTAGCGGCGTCCAAGCTCTCCAAACGCGGTCGAATCCGCTGTTCCACGACTTCCTTGCTCCGCAGCGACGTCTCGACGCCGATATTCTGCAGGGCCCACGGATTGGTTCGCGCAGCCTCCAGCGAATCGGTACCTGCAAGCCGCCAATGGCGTTTCAGACACTGTGACGAGATGCGACCGCGAGTCACGCCGCCGAACGGAATACGTTTGGCAAGCCCCGCGTCGTCACGGTTGAGGAGGGTGGCAGGATAAGAAGCGAGCCAGTGAAGCTGAAGGAAACGGGGCATGAGTTTCTCCGATAGTCTTACGTCAGGATGCTTTGGCCTGTTCGGCGCGGCTGGCGATTACGAAGTCTTTGGCGATATGCCGGCGGGCGGCATCCGCCTTGTCCGGGTCGGCGTTTCTGTCGGCGGGCGGCACGTTCAGGACGAGTTCCCTGACGAACCACCAGTCCGCTTCGAGCGATTTGGCTGCGAGACGCCGGGCGACTCGTGGCAGTACATCGAGAAGCACGTCGAGATCGGCTCTCAGCAGTTGCCGCAGGCGGAGTTCTCCATAGTGAATTTCGACCAATACGCGACCGAAGCCAGGGGCTCCTTTACGATGGCGCCCTCCTGCCAGGGCCAGGCAGTGCACGATCAATGCCCAGCGTTGCAGACGAACCAGCGGGGTATGCAGAATCGGCTCACCGTGCAGATAGTGAAGTACGTCGAAGGCTGCCTCGGGGCTTCTGGGGTTCATGCGGCGCAGCCGGGCAAGGTCGCCGGTTGACCTGCGTTTATTCAGCAGCCAATTGGAGAGCCGCCAGAGGGCGTCTGGGCGCTTTTCGTCAGGCTCTTTGCTCATCTGGCTCTCCTTCGTTGGTGTTGGCCTGTGGTCGCAGCGACGGCAGGTGTTTTCTCAGCAATCGTGCCAGCAGAAGCTCCGCGCGGGCACGCGCAATGTCTCGGCAGTCCTCCTGATGCGGTGCTGCTTCCGCGGCGTCGTCAAACGTCGATTGCACGTGTTCTCTCAGAACCTCGCTGAACCTCAGTCTGGCCTCACCATCGCCTTCATCCAGCGTGTTGAAAAGCACCGGAAAGAACCGTTCATCGATTTGATCATCCAAGCGCTTCAGCCAGGGCCGACACAGCGCGTCATTCGATGGCTTGTTCCATTCGACATCGGCTTTGCCCTGATACAGCTGGATCAGCGCCGGCCGCAGCACCTTCCCCGAGGCATTGGCGGCGAGGTCCATGAAAATCCTGCAACGCTCGACGAGTTTTTCCTGGCCATCGGGCTCGTGAAACAACCGCAATGCACTCCGCGGAACGAGAATCCGTCGGCGATGAAATCCCTCGGTCTTGCCCTGACCACGAACGAGACCGTAGGCTTCGTAAGCCATCGGCTCCTTGTTTTCCCTTTTTGTAGGCTTTGCAAGAAATGGGAGCTGATATCTACCGTCGAAACCGGACAGGAGCTGTGCCATCCGGCGGTAGGAGAAGCCGTCGGCAGCCAGGGTCATTGCTTTCGGAGGCTCGCTCCGGATATCGAGCGGTAACCAGGGGTCCCTAACGTTGCCGAAGAACGCTTTCGCGTCTACGCGCGGAACCTTGCTGTTGCCCAATGCCGCGCTGATGGTGTCATTTTCTTCGACAAGACGAATCCGTCTGCACACCTCGATGAACAGCGGGTGGCATTCCTGAACGGCGATCGACGTCGTTCCATCCCAAGGCTCGAGCCAAAGCAGCGTTCGGCCGTTCCCGAGTACCGTCGTTTCATGGAAAGCATCGATGTTCGAGAGCAGTGCGCGGATATCACGAAACACACGTCCGCCGAAACCCGCGTGTTCCGGCGCCAATGTCAGAAAGCTGCGGTTTGCAAAGCCACCGTTCATCCGCGCGATACCGTAGTTGCCCTGCCCGAGAAATCCCTCCTGTGTCTGCAACGACAACAGCGCAAAAAACCAGTCCTCGGCGCTGCTACTGCCCATGCGCCGCTGCTTGAGATCGTGATTTTTGGCCGTGACCAGGAAGTCGAGCTTATCCGGCTGCTCGACACGCGTCTTGAGCGGCGGGGCCGCTTCAGGTTGAGCGGGCTGAAGAAAAGCGGGCTGGGTCCAGTCGGCTACCAGCAGCCGCCAAGGTTCGTCATCAGGCCAGGCGGGGGTTAGCGACCGAAGTATGCGCCGCCAGTCGTCTGCGTGTTCCGGCGGAGAAGACAGCCCGGCAGCCTCGCAGGCGATACAGCCGAGCTGCACCAGAAAGGCATGCAAAGCGGGAATCTGATGCGGGCGTATACGCTCGAAGTTGGAAACCTCATCGGTAGTTGCCAGCTCATAGATGTCGGGAAGGCTGCACTTATGCGACGTGCAGCTGGTATCGGCAACGGAAAACAATGAATCGGTTAGTAAATTCAATTAGTTACATCCGAATCCCCGCGCGGGCGGGGTTAGCTCTCTTGCAATTGGTGCAAAACACCTGCCGTAAGGGCCATCCCCGAGAGCGGGGTGCTAAGAAAATATAATTACGGAAGGTGGTTTGCAAGCCGTAAAGATAGCTATTAGTCTTCGACAAACGAAAACAAAAAGGCCCACGACTATTCGTCGCAGGCCTTTGTGCCCGAGTGGTGGAATTGGCATACACAGCGGTTTTGTAAACCGTCGCCGCAGCAGGCATGTGGGTTCGAATCCCACCTCGGGCATTCCATTGTTGCATGCTCCATCAAGCCTTTCTATTTGCGGGCGGGAGTACGTGAGTGGTAAAGGAATTCTAGGCTTCGTGCGCAGAACTCCAGTAAGCACATCCGTATCTGGTAGACGCTCAAAGTCGGCATATGTCCAAATAGCTATCGACGATCCTGTTTCTTGGTGGGGACGCGGCGAGGTTCTCCGGAATCCGCATCGCCCGCAGGAATGCAGACGAGACCGAGACGGGAATAGGTGAACAGGCGATCGGACACGCTGAAATAGATTCCGTCGCTCTTGCGCTCAATATTGACCTCGGCCTGCTCACAGTTAACTGGCCATAGATAGTAGGGTATCTGCAGTTCGGTCAAAGACTGGTCGAAGGGTGATCGCGTTTCGGCGAACTTCACAAGCCTCGGCTTATCGCCAAGCCGAGTGAGAACGTCGGTGTTTTCCTCGTATGCATCGAATTCGCTATCCCAGTCCAACAAAAACGGCATTGCCTGCTGACCGCGGGCCGCCTCCACACCTTGGAGGCGTGCCCAGCTGGTTTCCCAGTTCGGTCCCAGTTCCGTCGCCAGTGCTTTGAGACGATCGTAATCGGTCGTCCGCTCCACGAGCTCACGGTTGTCGTTGGGAATCGCCAGTTCAGTCCGCTGCTCCAGTTCCTGCCAAGTTGCCTCGATGGAGACGACATTCTGGTACACGGAGCCGAGGCCATGAGATTTGAGTTGCGATAGACACCGCGCCAGATCCCGTTCCTGCGGAACGAGCAGAATTAGCTTCGGTCTCTTAAAGCCCTTTGGACGCTTGCGGTGGTGTCGATGCAGTCGCCCAATGCGCTGTAGTAGCACGTCCATCGGGCACAGATCGCTGATCAGGAAGTCCGCGTCGATATCGAGGCTTTGCTCCAAGGTTTGGGTACCAACCAGGATCCTCGGACCGCTTGAACTCTGTTTGCCATAGAACCGCTCGACTTCTCCATCGAGCACTTTTCTATCGACGGCTGCGAAGCGGCCGTGATGCGGGCACGGTTGGCCGTTGCAGCGAAAGAGTACGTCGCGCAAGGCATCGCTGCGTTCGAGTTCGCGCTGGACGTTGATTGCCTGATTAACCGTGTTTTGCACGACGAGAACCCGAGCACCGGCCATGGCCGCCGATGCGGCGAGATTAGTGACGGCGGCACTTTCCCCGAGAGCCGGGACTAGCTCGATCTCAACGCGCTTTTGCCGGCCTCTCGATACAAACCCGCACAACGATCGGGCGCTGCTGATTGCAGGGTATGGCATCGTAGCGCTTCTTTCGGGCTTGCCTCCGGTTTGTCCGCTCTTTTCGGTGTCGTCGTTGGATTCGACGAGCCTTAGGAACTTGGACCGCGCCGAATTGCCCAGCGTTGCGGATAGCAGCAACGCATGTCCGCCGGCCTTGATATGCCGTGCCAGCAGTTTCTCGAGGATTCGCGTCATGTATACGTCCGATGCGTGCACCTCGTCGACCACCAGCAGGCTCCGCAGCAGTGCTGTGCCGCGAAGGTGAGCATGGCGCGTTTTAAGCCCCGCGAGCAGCGCCTGATCGATCGTGCCGACCGCGACGGCTGCAGCGAGGTAGCGTTTTGAATTCTCGGCTGCCCAATGTCGGTGAGCGCTTGACTCGTTTTCGGAGTCCGGCCATAGAAATTCGAAACGGGCCAGGCGCTCCCCAATCAGACCATCTGAGACGAGGTAACCCGGCACGGCCGTGACTGTGTTGAGTCGAACATCGCCGTCGGGGAACATCTGCGAGACGAAACTCTCGACGCGTTTCGACAAGGACACGGCAGATACGCGTGTCGGTAGGCAAAAGACGAGACTATCGACTTCGCCCGCTTCGAAGAGACTCTTGAATCGCCACAATGCGGCTTCGGTCTTGCCGGCCCCGGTTTCGTCTTCGATGATTACCAGCGGCCCCAGGCCGAGATCGCCTGCTGCAGCCTGAATGGGGGTCGGTTGGTACGGTTCGCTCGTCTCGGTGTCGAAAAAGACGTCGCCGAAAGACGATCGACGGTCCCTAACGTACGTGGTGGCGTCGACGCAGTCGATGCGCATGCGCCGCAATACGTCTGTGGCTCGATCGTATGCAGCCGCGTAGCGATCATCGACGGACGCAAGACCATATGGAAAAAACGCTGGGTCCGGATTCGAGCCGATCCAGTCGGCAAGACTGACTAGTCCGCAATACCCGTGCACGAAGCGGTCCGATGTCGGCAGTGGATCGCCATCCTGCAACGCAGGCTCAAACGTCGCTGCCGCTTTATCGAGAAGAATGTCGAGTTGCTTGCCTGGGTCGTAGTTCAGCAGCGGGGCGGGCTTCCACGTCCACGAGAAATCGCGGGTGTCCCTGGGATCTACCGGTTGACCGTGGTGTGAAACCGACGCAATCAGCAAATCGATATGGCCAGGTGCTTTCTGCAACATCCCGAACACAGGGTGCGTTTTCAAGGTTGCTAAAACAGTACCTCGAAACAGCATGTTGACAACGGTCGTATGCCCGCATTCGCCGATGTCGCCGCCGAGAGACCTGACAATATCGCGGCGGATACTCGTGTCGACAGTGCCATCGTCGGCTTGCTCGTCGAATTGCTTGAGCCAGAATCCGGTGACACACTTACCCAGATCGTGAAGGTAGGCGATAAGGCCGAGGCGAGTGATGTCGTATGTGGTTAGCTCACGCCCGGCAAGCGCTTCGAAGCGCCGCTGCCATACGGGCAATTCGAGCAGACGCACAGCTACTGCGGCGACATCGGCGCAGTGCGACGATAGCTCCAGGAACGCCGGATCCTTGCCGGGTTCCCGGTGCAGCTTGCCCCAGGCCATCTTTACGGGCGCTGATATCATTTGCCGGCAATCCTGACTGCGATGAGATATCAGTGTCGATACGTGTATTCGATGGCCACCGGTCATTCCTCACTCGTTCGCAAACCAGGCTTAGTGTTCAGCGGTAGAACACGCCTTCAATCTACGACCGATTTGCAGTTGATCGAAGGGAGTCCTGCGCCGACCGCAAGCGTGTCGGGTCAGCGGCGGTACAGAGCGAAACGGAGAGCCAGGAACGCGCTTCTCAGGCCGCGGGCTCGTCCGCGGCAAGCCCGGTCGGGCAGCTCACGCCGGTCCCGCCGATTCCGCAGTAGCCGCCCGGGTTCTTCGCCAGATACTGCTGGTGATAATCCTCGGCGTAGTAGAACTCGCCGAGCGGCAGGATTTCGGTGGTGATGGGGCCGTGGCCCGCCCGGCCCAGCGCGGACTGGTAGCGGTCGCGGGAGCGCTCCGCCACGCGTCGTTCGCCGGGATCGTCGGAGTAGATGCCCGACCGGTACTGAGTGCCGACGTCGTTGCCCTGACGCATGCCCTGCGTAGGGTCGTGGCTTTCCCAGAACACCGTCAGCAGGTCCTCGTAACTGACTATGGACGGGTCGTAGACGACGAGCACGACTTCCGTGTGTCCGGTCCCGCCGCTGCAAACTTCTTCGTAGGTGGGGTTAGGCGTGAAGCCGGCGGCATAGCCTGCCGCCGTAGACCAGACACCTTCGGTTTCCCAGAAGCGTCGTTCCGCCCCCCAGAAACAGCCGAGCCCGAAGACCGCGGTCCGCAGCGCGGGATCGAATGGACCCTTGATGGCGTTGCCGTTCACGAAATGCGTCTCCGGCACCTCGATCGGGGTGGGGCGGCCGGGCAGGGCGCGGTCGCGGTCGGGCAGCGTGGTCTTTTTTCCAATTCCGAACATGTCAGTGATCCGCAACGTAGATGGCACCGCGGCGCGGGCGTTTGACGACGCCGTCGGCGGTCTGAAACAGCACGGGTATCGACTGCGTCTCACCGCCAGGTGCCGCCCGGTACACCGCAAAGTGCAGATGCGGACGGGTCGAATGGCCGGTATTGCCGGACAGGCCGATCTGCTGGCCGCGCTGCACCGCGTCGCCTACCTCTACCAGAGTGCCGCCATGCTTGAGGTGATAGTACTCTCCCGTCGTGCCGTCGCTGTGAAGGATCACGATATAGTTGGCGTGGCGGTAACAGCCCGCAACCCAGCAGCCCCGATCGTGGGTGTCCACCACCCGCGCCACGACGCCGCCGCGTGCAGCATGGACCGGCGAGCCCTCCGGCATGTCGAAGTCCACCGCGAAAGCCTCGAGCCCCCGATGAGTGAAGCGCGAACTGTAGCCCTGCAGCACGCGCCAGCCTGCGCCCGGCGCATAGGGCAGAGCGTACAGGTGCTCGTCATCGTGCTCCGCGTGGAGATCGCCTACCGTCCACGCAAAATCGACTTCGATGTTGCCGCGCGTTCCCCCGCCCTCATGGGCCAGTTCCAGCACCTCGCGCGACTGCAGCGGTCGCAGCGTCTGTGTGACGACCCGGGGAGCGGCCGGTGCCGCACTCAGCGGCGTGATGCTGAGCGTCAGCGTCACCGGAAAGTGCTTGAGATTGCGTGCTTCGAAAGCGACCCGGTTCGCGCTCTCGATAGCGGTGACGCAAACGGATTCTTCGCGGCAGTCGGCGCCCGCCGCGGGTCCCGCCGCGACGATCAACAGCAGCGAAGCTATGCGCGGTCGACGACAGATCCGGGCCACTGGAAGACCGGCTCTCATTCAGCCGCGTTCTCGCGCCGCAGAGTCTCGAGGTCGTCCTGCCGGTAGTAGAAGCGATGGGTGAACTGCTGGTTGCCCGTGTCTACCGGCTGACCGTCGGCGAACCGTGGGCGATACATGCGGCTACGCAGCTGACGCTGGACGTCGCGCAGCACGCCGTCGAACTCGGGCGGTCTGTGCTCGACAAGCTCGAGGCTGCCGACGCGTCCGCGAGACGTGATCGTGTAGCGAATGGAGACCGTTCCCTCTCTGAGATCGACGTCGCTTGCGATGACGTCCTCGGGCCTCGCGTTTCCGGCAAACTCGGCCGGGTTGCCGGCGCGCAGCAGGTTGGGCTGCCCGAGCGTGCGCTCGCGGTGCTCGAGTCGGATCTCGTCGGACGACAGCAGTTCCCAGACGTCGCGATAAACGCGGCGCGCGCTCGGGCTCGACTGTTGTTGGGTGAAGTAGTCCCCGAGCGCAAGTTTCGTGTTCGCCACGATGGCCCAGTTTCCGTCGTCGTTTGCCTCCGCGATCCGCACGGCGCGCTTGAAATATATCTCGCCGTTGTAGGCCGCCGCCGGCGGGTTGCCGAGTGAATCGGAGGTTTCGATGTTGAGCGTCGAATTGCCGAGGCGAACGAGCGGTTCGATCAGGCTCAGGTCGTTCTTGCCCTTCCGGGTTTCGAGGATGCGAATCACCCGGCGGTAGGTCGTACGCTCGTCGTTGAAATACCCGGTGCGGTTCTGCCATTCCGCGCGGCGCATCAGGGACGGCACCAGCGCGAGCATGTTCGATCGGTAGTAGCGCTCGTTGAGCGAATAGATCAGCTCGTGGTTTCTCAGGGCGTCGTCGATCAGTCCGAGCCGAAGATTCGTTTCCGCCATCGACTCGAGAATCTCCACCTGATCCATGTTGTGGGGACCTTCGTTGACGTGCGTGATATGGACGGCCCGGCCGTAAGTCTGAAGCGCCTCTTCGGCTCGCCCCGCCGAGATCTGCGCCGCGCCCAGTCCCTTCAGAGGATTGACGAGCTGCGAGTCGAGGCGGTCGAAGCTGTCTTCGAGTATGTCCACGGCCCCCTGAAAGTTCTGGATGGACGCTTCGTACTGTTCGTTGCGTTGCTGCACGATCCCGAGGTTCGTCAGGGCTCGCGCGGTCTCCGGCGACCGCGGCCCGCTCGTCCGGATCGCGAGCTCGACAATGCGCTTGGCGACGTTGTCGGCGGCATCGATGCTGCCGTTCGACATCAGGTCCTTGAAGCGCTGGAACTCGTCCTGCAGCAGGGCCTCGTCGTCGAGCGGCAGTTCGGCGGCGGACTCCGGGTCTTCGTAGTCGTCTTCCGGCGCCTCGGGACCCATCACGACTTCATCGGCGACCGGGACCTGCTCGTCGTCGGAGGGCGGTGTCATGTCGACGTCGGGGCCGACTTCGACGACGTCAGCCGCCCTCACCGCGCCGGCAAGCGTCAACGTGCCGATCAACACCAGTTTCGATACGAGTCGCGCTGTGTACATGGGGTGCGTTGCGATGAAAAGCCTTGTTCAACAGGATTAAGACAAGTCAGATCTGTCTGAGTTCGCGCGAAGCGCGAACGATCCGACGCCGCAGACCTTAGTGTATACCAGTCCTCCGCGGAATCCGGCGGGTGTTAACCGCCGTGTTACACACCGAAACGGCTGAGCGGGACCGCGCTCAGAAACCGAGGCCGAGCTGCCGCTGCCCCGGCGCTTCGAAGGACGTGCAGTCGAGCCGGTCCTCATGTCTGCCCGGCACCAGGCCCAGACGCCGCGTCGCGGTGCGGAAGCGGGCCGCAAGCATTTCCGCGTAGGGGCCCCGGCCCTGCTGCCGAATCCCGAAGCGGGCATCGTACTCGCGGCCGCCGCCGGCCTGACGCACCAGACTCATGACGTGACCGGCCCGGTCGGGAAAATGCTCATCCAGCCACTCCACGAACAAGGGCAGCACTTCGTGCGGCAGCCGGAGGAACACATAGTGCGCCTGTCGCGCGCCGTGGTCGGCGACCGCTTCGAGTATCGGCTCGATCTCGTGGTCGTTGATCGCGGGAATCAGCGGTGCCACGAGCACGCTGACGGGCACGCCGGCCGCCGCAAGCTGCCGCATTGCCGCGAGGCGAGCCGAGGCGGCCGGCACGCGCGGTTCCATGATGCGTTTCAGGGAGTCGCTCAGCGTCGGCAGACTCAGCGCGACGGAACACAGTCTCTGCTTCGCGAGCGCCTCGAGCAGGTCGAGATCGCGCAGGATCAGCGTTCCCTTCGTGATCAGATTCACGGGGTGCCGGTGCCTGAGAAAGCGCTCCAGCAGTGCGCGCGTGATCTTCATCTGCTTTTCCGCCGGCTGGTACGGGTCCGTATTGGCGCCGATCGTGATGGGCTCGCAGCGGTATCCCGGCCGGGACCAGGCCGCCTCGAGCCGCTCCGCGGCGTTGGTCTTGGCGAAAATCTTCGTTTCGAAATCGAGGCCGGGAGAGAGATCCAGGTAGCTGTGGGCGGGCCTTGCGTAACAGTAGATGCAGCCGTGCTCGCAGCCCTGATAGGGATTGATCGACAGGCTGAAGGGCACGTCGGGAGACCGGTTACCCGAGATGATCGAGCGGGCGCTGACGGGCGTGTAGCTCGTGGCGGGATTCGCGGCCTCCACGGCGGCTTCTTCCGCCGCGTCGAGGACAACGGTACGGCGGCTGAACCGGCCGTCCGGGGCGGAGACGGCGCCGCGGCCTTTGCGGTGACGAGGCATGGTCGGAGAACCGATACTGTAAATCCATACAGTATTCGGCCGGGCACGCGTCGTCAACCGGGGCCGATACCCCGTGTGCGGGTCTAGTTCAGGACGCGATAGCCGCGTCCCCGCATGCAGTTTTTGAATACGCGTTGTTTGTCACGATCGGCGTCGAGCGCCGAACGCGTGGCGCCGTAGATGCCGCCTAAGCCCGCGCCTTCGCCGGCGTCGCCCGTAACGGCGCCCGCAGCGGCGCCGACGACGGCGCCTGCGGCGGTTCCCTTGGCCGCTCCCTCGACGATATCGATTTCGTGTGTGTACTCCTCGCACTCGGTCATGTCGCGCGCCAGGAGTTCGGGATCGACACCCCGCGTATCGATGATGGGCCTGGGGTTTGCGGCGCAGCCAGCCGCAACACAAAGGCCGACGGCAAGCCATGCCCGTTTCGTCGTCATGTTCGCGCTCCGTTGTCTCGCGATTCCGCGATTATGCAACAGCGCGCGGCCCGGAACCTGAACGGCCCGCGCGCCTTCTCTTGTCCAACGCGCGGGAACCGTGCCGGTTGACTGTCCTTCGGGACCTAGTTTGCCGTAGCCTGATAGAGGTGAACGTCCTGCTGCGGAAACGGGAAGGAGATGCCTTCCTGGTCGAAGCGTTTCTTGATGGCCTCGGTCAGGTCGAAGTGCACACCCCAGTAGTCCGCGGATTTCACCCACGGCCGAACGATGAAGTTGACGCTCGAGTCCCCGAGTTCGGACACGGCGATCGTGACGGCCGGATCGTCGAGAATGCGGTCGTCGGCGGCGATCAGCTCTTCGAGCGTCTTGCGAACCTTGTCCAGATCGTCGTCGTAGCTGACGCCGACGACGAGGTCGACGCGGCGACGGTCGTTGGCGGAGTAGTTGGTGATGATGCTGTCCATGATCTGGCCGTTCGGCACGATGATCTGCTTGTTGTCCGGCGTCTTGAGTATGGTCGTCAGAATCTGCACCTGTTCGATCGTGCCGCTGACGCCTGCGGCTTCGACATAGTCGCCTACCTTGTAGGGCCGGAACAGGACGATGAGCACGCCGGCCGCGAAGTTCGCCAGGGAGCCCTGCAGTGCGAGTCCGACCGCGAGGCCGGCGGCGCCGACGACGGCCACGAACTGCGCACTCGGAACCCCGAGCTGGGTGATTGCGGCGATGATCACGAAGACGAGCAGCGTCATGCGCACCAGGTTGCTGACGAAGGATGTCAGCGTCGGGTCGACGTCGTTCTTCTCCAGCAGTTTGCGAAAGGCCCGCACCAGGATGCCGACGATTGCCTTACCGATATAGAAGATCAGGATCGCGGTCACGAGGTTGATCGCAAAATCCATGCCTGCGGTACGGACAAGCTCGACGGCTTGAGTCCAGTAGTCCGTTAGCTGCGTGAGCGGTTCTTCGTTCATGGGTTCTCCCTTTATTTTCGTCACGGACCGAACCGACTATCGCCTTCAGGCTTAAGCCGTATCCGGATCGAGGACTTGAAAGACGTATGCGCCGGGGGCGCTACAAAGTGGTGTCGGGTTCGATACGCAGTCGATACATCGTAAACGGACCCGCACTCCGAATGTCTTCGGGAGACCGGAGCACCAGCTCCGGGAGCGCGCTGTCCGTGATGTACAGAAAGCCGTCCGGACCCATCGCGAGACCATCCGGCCAACGAATACTCGATGATTGCACCAGAGTCAATGGCTTGCGATCCCGGCCCACGCGGTATACGGCGTTGTGCTCGACGTCCGTGACGTAGACGTTGCCGGCCGGGTCGATCTCGATACCGTCGCTCAGCGGCTTCGTCGCGTAGCGCTCCACCGCGGCTCCGAGCTGCGAGTCCGGCAGCCGCCGGTCCAGGAGCTGATCGAGGGGCACGCGATAGAGTCCCGATCCGGTTATGGCGCCGTAGTAAAGCCACTCGGTGTCCGCAGCGAGGCCGTTGACGCCGCCGCGCAGCGTCACGATACCGCCGAGGAACGACATCTCGCGATCGTTACTCTCGATCAGGAACTTCTCGCCCGCGACCGACGGATGCCGCTCGAGAACCCGCCGCGACGCTCCCGACTCGACGTCGTAGACGATGAGAGCGGGTCGCTGGCGCCAGAAACTCGCGTCGCTGATCATGATCGTCGCTCCGTCGGGGCTGACGACCAGATCCTGTAGAAACGATCCCGCCGGAGCGATCATCGGGTTGAAGCGTGTGTCCGCGATGAGCGAGCCCGATTCGATGTCGAATCCGAGGAGCCGCGGCTGCCGCATGCCGTGATTGCCGTGATCGATGACCCAAAGGCGGCCGAATCCGTCGGCGGCAACGCCGAGCGGGGTGTCGAAGTACTCCTGCTGCGCCCGTCCGTCCGGCCAGGGTTCGGAGGCGCCGTCCACGTGGGTGAGCAGCTTGTTGCCGACCGGACGCGCTTCCGGGTGCACCGTGAAGAACACCCGCCCGTCGGCCGTTACGGCGACGTTGCCCAGCGGTTCGGGGTAGCTCAGGACCGCTTCGAGACGGTCCTGACTGACGAGCGGCGGGGAGGTGAGATTGGCGTAGGGCTCGCCGCCGCCATAGCGCAGCCAGGCGCCCGTCATCAGCGCTACGGCCAGGATCAACAGCAAGAGCAACAGCTTCTTCATTGTGGGCGCCGATTCTACCTCAGGCCCTAAGGAGTGCCAGCGACCACGCGGCCGTAAGCAGCGCCAGCACGAGCAGCCCGGCGGCCTGCTGGCGGCGGTTGCAGCGAATGTGTGCCTGGAGCCGGGTGAGGACTACGCCACCGCCGAAGCCGTAGACGAAGCCCAGAAGATGCGCACCGATGTCGGTGTTCGCGTCACCGGTCCCCGTGAACATCAGGAGTGCGAGACCGCCGATGATTGGGCCGAGACGATAGACCCAGCGGTCCTGCTTCATGAATCGCCCGCGCCAGACGAAGCCCGACATCAGCCCGAGTGCCGCAAAGACCGCGCTGGATGCCCCGATCGCGCGGTGGGTCGGGTCCAGCAACAGCGTATTCGTCAAATTCGCGAGCGCTGCCGCAACGACGATCGTGAGCCACGCTATTCCGGATCCCGCGAAGCGCCCCGCGAACCAACCGAAGAACAGGCCGAACACGAGATTGCCGGTGAGGTGCACCGCGTCGAGATGCAGCGTCTGCGCCGTGATCGTCCGCCACCATTCGCCGTCGCGGATCAGTACGCCGTCAACGCGGCCCGCGACGCGCCAGTCCAGCCCGAACGCCGAGCGGCCGGCCAGACCTGCGACGAGACACACGGTGGCGAAGTAGCCGACTACGCCCGGCAGCGCGTTCTGATAGATCATCGACGGCGGGCGCGGCACCGTCGCGTCGGCCGGGTTTTCCGCATCGTAAAGCCGGATCTCGTCGCCCGCGCGGAGCGAGAAGTCGGCCGGAACCAGAATGGCGGACGAGCCGGCGTCGTGGACGATTTCGTGCGGGATTCCGGCGGCCGTGAGGACGAGCGAGCGGTCCGCGCAGTCGCCGCGGCTGTTGCTCTGGTACACGACCCTAAGATCATCGTTCACGGCCGGTCCTGTTCAGGAGGCGGGCGGGTCGGGGCGGGCGAGTGCGGCATCGAGCGTGGTAACGCAGTCTGCCGTGAGCCGCAGACTGGCGAGTTCGTCGGCGCGCGTCCGCCCGCGGTTGAGGATGGCCACCGGTTTGCCCGTTTGTCCGGCATAGCGCGGAAATCTCAGGCCCGAGTACACCATCAGCGACGACCCGATGACGAGCAGCGCCTCCGCCGCGTCGATCGCGGCCAGGCTCTGCCTGACTCTCTCCGTCGGCACGTTTTCGCCGAAGAAGACCACGTCGGGTTTGACGATTCCGCCGCAGTCCGGGCAGTCCGGCACCCGAAAGCCCCTGCTGTCGTCGTTGACCAGGACCGCGTCGCCGTCCGGCCTGACGGCCCGGACGGCGCGATCCCACGCCGGGTTCCGGCGCTCGAGTGCGGCCTGCCAGTCCCGCCGTGCCTGCCCCCAGCCGCAATCGATGCACACGACGCGGTCGAGGCGGCCGTGCAGGTCGATGACGTTGCGGCTGCCGGCGCGGCTGTGCAGCCCGTCCACGTTCTGAGTGATCGTCCGGGTGATGCGACCGGCCGCCTCGAGCGACGTGATTGCCCGGTGCGCGGCATTGGGCGCCGCACCGGACATGCGTTGCCAGCCGGCGAAACTGCGCGCCCAGTACCGCTGCCGCCCACTCAGGGTTCCCCTGAATTCCGCGAACTGCATCGGTTTCGCGTGCTTCCAGTTGCCGGCTTCGTCGCGGTAGTCCGGGATGCCTGAGGTCGTGCTGATGCCGGCCCCGGTAAGCACGGCGATCCGCCGGTGGCGATCCAGGAATTCACGAAGCTCGAGGGCGGCGTTCATGGCGCGGATTCCAGCATTCCGTTCGTTCGGCGGTCAAGCATGCTCAATGTGTCCCGATCCGGTCTTCAGGGGGGATTCAGGAGGCGCAGGCAATACTGGCCCCGTACTCCACGATTGGGATGGCCATGACGCTTTTCAAACGCCTGTATTTCGCCACGGCGATCGCCAGCGCAATCTTTCTCGCCATTTCCCTGTTCTGAGGACGCCAGGGACCGGCGCATCGTTCTGCGGTAAGCTCCGACTGAACGGAGTCGATTCGGAAACGATCCATGCGCCGAGCGCTGCTGATGTTGCTGCCGGTCCTCGCCGCCGAAAGCGGAGCCGAGGTGCTCGACTCCGCCCCGGGCGGTTTCACGATTCAGCACGAACGCGTCGTCGATGCGCCGGTCGAGTCGGTCTACGCGGCGGCGGTGGACCGCGTCGGGGACTGGTGGAGCAGCGACCATACGATATCCGGCGACGCGTCCCGGCTCCGGATCGACGCCCGCCCCCAGGGTTGTTTTTGCGAAGACCTCGAGGACGGCGACGGTGTCGTGCATCTGACGGTGACTTTCGTCAATCGCAACGTCCTGGTCCGCCTCACCGGCGGCCTCGGTCCGTTGGGCCTGATGGGCGTCGACGGCAACATGACCTGGGAGTTCTTCCCAACGGCCGACGGCCAGACGCGGGTGAAGTGGACCTACGCGGTGGGGGGGTATCGTCCGGGCGGCCTCGACGCCGTGGCGATCCCGGTCGACTACGTCATCGGCGAGGCGCTGGCCCGACTCGGGGCCTGGGTGGAAACCGGGGACGCCGATAACGCCGAAGCGTCGCCGGCCGGTGGCTGACGACGCGCCGAGACCTTCGTCGACCGTCATTCTCCTCGACGAGCGGCCGGATGGCCTCGCGGTGTTCCTCGTGCGTCGCGGCGCGACCACGGCGTTCGCTGACGTATGGGCTTTTCCGGGCGGTGTGCTTGAACGGGAGGACGAACGTGCCGCATCCGAATTCGATTGTAAGGACGTCGCCGCGGCCGACATCCCTTTCCTGAGCGCGGCGGTTCGCGAGCTCTTCGAGGAAACGGGGGTGCTGCTCGGACGCACGGCAGCGGGGTCCCGGTCGCTGTCGGCGGCGCGCAGCGCGCTGAACGCGGGCGAACTCGCGTGGACTACTCTGCTTAAGGATTACCGCGTCGGGATCGATGTGGCCGCGCTGCATCTGACCGGTCACTGGATAACGCCCGAGCGTTTCGCCCGGCGCTTCTCGACGCGGTTCTATCTCGCCGCCGCTCCGAGCGGTCAGACTGCCGGTCACTGCGGACTGGAACTTACCGACTCGTGCTGGATGGGCGTGGCGGAGGCCGTCAGGCGGCACGATGAAGACCGCCTGCCGATGTTCCTGCCGACGATCACGACGCTGCGCGCGCTGGAGCGATTCGAAACGCTTGCGGCGGCGATGCGCGACGCGGACGCGCGCGCCCGGGCGGGCATCGACCCGGTCATGCCGGTCGCCGTCACCGTCGACGGCAAGCGCCGCGTGCTGCTGCCGGGCGACCCCGGCTATCCGGCGGGCGGCGCATGACAACGTTCGGGCCGTCGCTGCCGCAAACGGCCACGCTTGCGCCGGGCGTCCGCCGATTGCTGGCACCGAATCCGTCGATGATGACCGGGCCCGGCACCAACACCTATCTCTTTGGCGAGCGCGAGATCGCGGTCGTCGATCCGGGGCCGGCCATGCTTCGGCACATCGACGCGATACTCGACTACGCGGGCGCGCCGATCCGCTGGATACTGGTCACGCATACGCACCCGGATCACTCGCCGGGCGTGGCGCTGCTGGAAGAGCGCACCGGCGCGGAGGTGCTCGGGCGCCCGGCGCCCGAAGGCCCGCACCAGGACGCAAGCTTCAGGCCTCTGCGCATCCTGGATGACGGCGACGCGCTCGTCACGGACGAATTCCGGCTCGAGGCCGTTCACACGCCGGGACACGCGTCGAACCACCTCTGCTACCGTCACGAGCCGAGCAACTGGATCGTCACCGGCGACCACGTCATCGACGGCTCCACGGTCGTCATCGATCCGCCGGACGGCAACATGCGCGACTATCTCGCGAGTCTCGGGAAGCTGCGCGACCGTCAACCGGATGCGCTGCTGCCCGGACATGGGGACCGGATCGACGATCCGCGGCGGGTGATCGACTGGATCATTGAGCACCGGCTCGAACGTGAGGCCAAGGTCGTCGCTGCGCTTGCGGGGAATCCGGGTCTGGGGACGGGCGAGCTGGTCGCCCACGTCTATGCCGAGGTCCCGGCGGCGCTACATGGTCTGGCCGAACGCTCCCTGCTCGCGCATCTGGAAAAGCTCGCCGCCGATGGCCGCGCGCGGCTGGAATCCGACCGCTGGTATCCGCGGTGACGGGGCGGGGTCCGGCGGCCGCTGCCGCTAACTGAACTTGCCGCGGAGGTATTCCCGCGTCAGCGCCTCGCGCGGGTCTTCGAAAACCTGGTCGGTGCTGCCGAACTCGACGAGGTAGCCCGTGCGTCGGCCTCCGGCGATGTCGACACCCATGAACGCGGTGTTGTCCGCCACGCGCCGTGCCTGCTGCATGTTGTGCGTCACGAGTGCGATCGTGTACCGCTCCTTCAACTCGAGCATGAGTTCCTCGATGCGCTGGGTCGCGATCGGATCGAGCGCCGAGCAGGGTTCGTCCATGAGCAGGACGGTCGGCGACGTGGCGATCGCGCGTGCGATGCACAGGCGCTGCTGCTGGCCGCCGGACAGTGAGAGGCCGCTGCGTTTCAGCTTGTCCTTGACCTCGTCCCACAGCGCGGCCTGCCTGAGCGCTTCTTCGACGCGTGCGGCGACGTCGCCCTTGTAGCGGTTGATCTTCAGGCCGAACGCCACGTTGTCGAAGATGCTCATCGCGAATGGATTGGGTTGTTGGAACACCATGCCGATAAACCGGCGGATCGCTACCGGATCGATGTCGGCGGCGTAGATGTCGCTGCCTTCGAAAAGCACCTGCCCGTCGAAGCTGAATCCGGGGATCAGATCGTTCGTGCGGTTGAAGCAGCGCAGCACCGAGCTCTTGCCGCAGCCGGAAGGCCCGATGAAGCCCGTGATGCGGCCTTTGTGGACCGGGATGTGGCTGTCGCGAACGGCCTGAAAGCTGCCGTAGTGCAGCCTGTCGAGCCGGCAGTCGAGTACCGCGTCCTTTGCGAAGGCCGTCGTCACGAGGTTTTCCGCGATTGCCATCTAGTGTCCTGTCCGATTGCGGCCGAGCAGCCGGCCGGCCCCGTTGGCCAGCATGACGAGGATCACGAGTACCAGCGACGCCGCCCACGCGAGTTCGATCTGGTTCTCGAAGGGCATGCCCGAGTAATTGTAAATGAGTACGGCCAGCGATGCCGTAGGCTCCATGAGTTCGATCGTGCCGAGCTGGTTGATCCAGTAGTCGCTGAACAGGGCCGTGAACAACAGCGGCGCGGTCTCTCCGGACGCGCGCGCGACGGCCAGCATGATGCCCGTGAGCGCCCCGGGCGCCGCGGTCGGCAGGACGACGCGCAGCACCGCCTGCGTCGGCGTGCAGCCGATCCCGTAGGCGGCTTCCCGCATCGGCTGCGGCACCATCCGGAGCGACTCCTCGGCCGTCAGTACGACGGTGGGCAGCATCAGGAGCGCGAGCGCAACGCCGCCCGCCGGGGCCGAGTAGCCGCCCGTAACGAGCACGACGGCGGCGTAGGCGAACACGCCGGCGAGAATCGACGGCATCCCCGTGAGCGTCTTGATGCAGAAACGGGCGATGCGGGCGATGCGGCTGGCGCGGCCGAACTCGGCCAGGTATACCGCGATGAGGATGCCGGCGGGAACGGCCAGCAGCGCCGCGATCCCGACCATGACACCGGTTCCGACGATGGCGTTGCCGAAGCCTCCGCCGGGCTCGAAGGCTACGGGCGGCAGCTCCGTGAAGACGGCGAGGCTGAGTCTGGCACCGCCTTTCACGACGAGCATGTAGAGGACCGAAAACAGCGGCACGCAGGCAAGCAGCGCGACCAGCCAGGTGAAGACGGTGAGCAGGCTGCTCGTGAGTGTGTGCCGGCGCCGCCACGACCGCGTGATCGCGGCCCTGTCGAAGGCGCTCGGCCCGGGCGCGACGCTCACGCCTGACCCTCGAGCCGGCGCGTCGAGCGTGCGACGATGCTTGCGCCGATGACGTTGACGATCAGCGTTATCGCCAGCAGCACGAGGGCTGCGTACATGAGGGCGCCTGCCTCCACGACGCCGGCCTCGGGAAAGTTCAGCGCAAGCGAGGCGGCAAGTGTGTTGGCGGGCGAGAACAGCGACAGGGTGATCTGATTGCTGTTACCGACGAGCATGGCCAGCGCCATCGTCTCGCCGAGTGCGCGGCCGAGCCCCAGCACCATCGCGCCGAAAATGCTCGACGAGGCCGCCGGCACGATGACCTTGAGAATTGCCTGCCAGCGGGTCGCTCCCATCCCGTAAACGGCCTCCCGCATCTTGTGCGGCACGGCTCTCAGTGCGTCCTGCGAAATGGCCGCGACGGTCGGCAGCACCATGATCGCGAGCACCAGGGCGGCCGGGAACATGCCTGGCCCGCTCAGGGTCGTGCCGAAAAACGGCACCCACCCCAGTTCCGCGTGCAGCCAGTCCGCCGCCGGCCGCAGCAGCGGGATGACGACGTGAATGCCCCAGAGCCCGTAGACGACGCTCGGGACGGCGGCCAGCAGCTCGACGATGGAGCGAAAGGCCGTCTCCAGTTTCGCCGGCAGAAAGCCCTGAGTCAGGAAGATCGCGATGACGAGGCCGACGGTGCCGGCCATAAGCAGCGCGAGAAACGAGCTGTACACGGTACCCCAGATCTGCGGCAGCACGCCGAACTTGCCCGCGTTGGGGTCCCACTCCGTTCCGATCAGAAACCCGAGTCCGTATTCGCGGATCGCCGGCAGCGCGCTGCCGCCGATCTCCCAGACGATGTAGGCGGACAGCAGCACGACCAGCCACGTCAGCACGCGGGTGCCGCCGCGGAACAGCCGGTCGGCGATGCGTTCCCCGGCCGCCGGTGCGCGGGCGATGCCGCCGTGGTTTCCGGTCTTGGCCGGCTCGCCAGCCATCAGCGAACCCGGTCCAGCGCCGACAGCGAGCGCTCGACCACGGCGTCGGGCAGCGGCAGATAGCCGAGGTCGACCGCCGCCGTCTGGCCGCTCGTGAGACAGTCGGCGACGAGGCGCCTGAGCGCGGCCGCGACGCCGGTATCCGGGTTCTGCTGCCTGAGCAGCAGCCAGGTGTACGTAACGATCGGATAGGCGCCGTCGTTCGCCGGGTCGGGTATCCAGACCCGAAGATCGTCCGGCACTGCCGCATTTTCGAGCGCGGCGCGCCCGCTCTCCGCGCCCGGCAGGACGAACTGTCCGGCGCGGTTCTCGAGCATCGCCATCGGCAGCTGGCCGAACTTGGCGTAGCCGTATTCGACGTAGCCGACGGCGCCGGGTGTTTGCAGGATCGTTGCCGTGACGCCGTCGTTTTTGGGCGCGGCAATGATCTTGTCGTTGTTGGGCCATGGCACCGTCTTGCCGCGCCCGGGACCGCGCTGCCACAGTGCGGAGGCGCTGCTCAGGTGATTCGTGAACGCATAGGTAGTACCGCTCGAGTCGGCGCGTCGCACGACCGTGATCGGCAGATCGGGCAGTCTGGCGTTCGGGTTGTCCTTTGCGATTGCAGGATCGTTCCAGCGGCGAATCTCGCCAAGGAAGATCCGCGGATAGACCTCGCGGCCCAGGCGCAGCGGCGCGTCGACGCCAGGGAGGTTGTACGCAATCACGATCTTCCCGGCGGTGATCGGAATCATCACGACGCCGCCTTCGAGTTCGGCGATCTCGGCGTCGGACATCGCGGCGTCGCTGCCTGCGAAGTCCACCGTGCCGTTGATCAGATCGCGGATGCCGGCCCCGCTGCCCTTGGCCTGATAGTTGATCAGAACGTCCGGGTTCGCTTTGCCGTAGGCTTTGAACCAGGTCGCATAGATCGGGTACGGAAAGCTCGCGCCCGATCCGGTCAGGCGAGTCTTGTCGGCGGCGTCACCGCAGGCCGCGATGCAGAGGGCGAGGGCGAGGAGCGCGGTGAGCCGGGACACGACGGGCTCTGCTCACCCTTCGACTTCGCCGCTGCGGTCGAGCATGAAGACGATGCGGTTCATCGTGACGACGCGCGTCGGCTTGCCGTCGCGGATCTGCGGCTGAAACTTCCAGCGCGTTACGGCGCGTTTGGCCGCTCGTTCGAACAGTCCTTCGGGCTCCGCGCGCAGGACTTCGGGATTCTCGACGGAGCCGGTCTCCGTGACCTCGAAGCGCAGCAGGACGAAGCCTTCGATACGCTTGGCCAGTGCGCCGGGCGGATAGTCGGGCGACACGCGCACGAGCGGCGTCAGTTCGCGCGCGATGCGGATGTCGCCGGCGACGGCCGGGCCGATGTCGATGTCGAGTTGCGGTGCACTGAGGTCGATCGTGCCGAGGCCTCCTGCATTCGATGCGTCGGCGAGACGGTTCAGATCCTGGTTGACGTCCTGGTTCGGTTTTTGCGGCGCCGTCGGATCGCGCCGGGAACGCACTTCTCTGGACTGCTCCGTCATGCGGATGAAGTTGGCGATCTGCACGTCTTCCGCCGGCGTCAGGCGGACGCGCTTGCTGCCGACCATGTATTCGATCGCCGTGAATATGAGCAGATTGATTAGCACCGCACTTATCGAAATTAACAGCAGGCGAGTCATGCCTCTTCCTTTCAGCAGCCGTCGTGAGTCTGTTTGTGCTTTGTGAGCGCCCGGAGCGCGGGCGAGGAGAAGTCTAGTCGAGGCACGTTGCAGGAAGCGCTGTGGAAACTAGCTACGCAACAAAAATTTCAAGAGATCGAAACATGTTCGATACATTCGCCCCGAAGGGACGAGCGGGAATCCCGTCTTGAAACCCGCATGCCTTTCGAATAGCTTTGACTGGTTCTAAACCTAAGGCTCCATCATGACGTTCGTAGTGACCGAATCCTGCATCAAGTGTAAGTACACGGATTGCGTCGAAGTTTGCCCCGTCGACTGTTTCCACGAAGGGCCGAATTTCCTGGTCATCGATCCGGACGAGTGCATCGATTGCACCTTGTGCGAGCCCGAGTGCCCGGTGGAGGCGATCTATTCCGAGGACGAGATCCCGGCCGGTCAGGAACAGTTTCTGGAGATCAACGCCGACCTGTCGCGGCAGTGGCCCGTAATCACGGAGATGAAGCCGGCGCCCGAGGACGCCGACGACTGGCGTGAGGTCAAGGACAAGCTGGAGCACCTCGAGCGCTGAACGCCAACGAACCGACTCCGAGTTTCCGCGCGCGCCTGATCCGGGCCATCAGCGCCCGCTACTTCGAATTCCTCGTCAGCCCCGAAACCGCGGACGTCGTGCGCATGCGTCAGCGGCTCGACCGTTTCGCACGCCTCGTGCCGGTCGCGGGCGGAGTCCGCATGGAACGCGTCCGTTTCGCCGGACTGGCCGCGGAATGGCTGCGCCCGGCCGAGGCAAAGGGCCCGTCGGTACTCCTTTATCTGCACGGCGGCGCTTACGTACTCGGTAGCTGCGATTCGCATCGTCATCTCGCAAGCCACATAGCGCGGGCCGCCGGGGTCGCGGCGCTGTTGCCGGAGTACCGTCTCGCGCCCGAGCACCGGTTTCCGGCGGCGCTCGAGGATGCGGTTCGCGTCTACTCACAGCTCATCGACGACGGCACGCCCCCCGAAGCCATCGTCGTCGCCGGCGATTCGGCCGGCGGGGGCTTAAGCATGGCGCTGCTGCTGGCGTTACGCGAGCGCGGCTTGCCGCAGCCGGCGCTGGGCTGCCTGTTGTCGCCGTGGCTGGATTTATCGGCGAGCGGCGAATCCATGGAAACGCGGCGCGCGGCGGACCCCTGGTTCAACCCCGAGGATCTGCCCCACGTGACGCGCTTCTACTGCGAAGAAAGTGAGCTCCGCTCACCGTTAGTATCTCCCGTTTACGCGGAAGCGGGCGGACTGTGTCCCGTGTACATACAGGTCGGCGATCACGAGATTTTGTTGAGTGACTCGGAGCGTCTGGCGGCGAACATCCGATCGGCCGGCGGCCCCGTCGAGCTCGAAGTCTGGCCCGACATGTGGCACGTCTTCCAGGCCTTCGTTCTGGTGATGCCCGAAAGCCGGGATGCCGTCGAGCGGTTGGCCCGGCGAATCGGCGAGGCCCTGGCGCCGTCCAGGGATTCGCTTTAGTAGCCCGATTGCCGATTGGCGTCGTCGAACATGCGCGTCAGAAAGCTCTTGATCGCCGGAACGGCTTCTTCGCGCGTCATGAGCTGCTGCTTCTCGAAGATCCTGGCCATGTCCTCGATGCTGCGTTTGCCGTCGATCAGCGACATGATGAAGGCGTAGACCTGGGTGGTCATCTGCTGCGCGCGAAAGGCCTGGGCAAGCGGCACGGCCTCTTTGCCCGTGACCAGCCAATCGGGCAGCGCCTTGTGCCTGGGCGGCGCGTCGACGTCCTTTTCCTTGCAGGCAGAGAACGAGAACGTGTGCTCCTGTCGCCCGTGGCGGCTGGCCGGCGAACACATGTACGGGATCGTGGCCTCCGCCACGTACGGATCCGAGAAGCCCGATTCGGCGACGATGTTCTTCGTCTCCTCCGGACTGTACTGCCCGGCCCGCTTCGCGCTGTGGAAGGCCAGCGAGCCGAAATTGAGCCAGCGACCGTCCTCCCGGAGCAGCCGGTTGAGCCGTCGCGCAAACACGCCGAGGTCGTCGGTGACGATGTCGATCAGCCACGGCGTGACGATCGTGTCGAACGCCGCGGGCCTGAACGGCGGGCGCAGTGCGTCGCCTAGTACCAGATGAAAGCCGTCACGGACGGGCTCGGGGGCCTGGAGCTGACGCAGGACCGCGTCGTCTTCGAGCGATCGCGGCGCTATCGGAAATTCGTACATCGGCAGAGAGTCGCCGCCCGTGACGGCGCGCGCGACGAGCATGAGCATCGGGTTGAAATCGAAGGCGACGGTGCGCCGGCAGTCGAGGGTCATGTGGATGTCGTAGGCCAGACGCCCCGCGCCGGCACCGAGTACGAGCACGTCGCCGAGCTCGGCGTCGTCTTGCAGCACGGCCTCGATCTGCCTGAGCGATGCCGCGTTTTCGTCCTCGCCCCATGCCCAGTCGCGATGGATGTTCGGATAGTAGGTATTGAGACCCTGATCCACCGGCAGGCGCGTGCGCAGCGCCAGATACGTTTCGACGTTACCGCTGTGGCTACCGAGCTCGACGGGCGCCAGCAGGCGGGACAGCTTGCGCCGGTGTGAGTCCAGCGACTTGCGATAGCGCTGAATCCGCCGCGCCGTCAGCGAGTGCAGCGATTTGTCCTTTTCCTCGGCCGTCAGGCGCGCGACCTCATGGCTCAACTTCTGCACGGCAAAGTGCAGCCGGTTGCGCCACTCGCCGAAGGCCGCGTCCGGCTCGGCGAACAGCCAGGGCATGCCGTCCAACAGCGGATACTCGGCCTTGCACGCACTGCAGGCGAGGCCGGCATCGCTCACGGTCAGCGGCGCATTGTCGCAGCGCGGGCACGCATACAGGTCGGCGAGGGTTTCGTGCATGGCGGTTCCGTGTCGTGTTGCCGGGAGCATTATGTCCTACCGGTCAGGCAGGTTCCGGTACCGCATCACAGCCGCGGGGCTTGCGTTAGGCGCTCCGTTCGAATAAATCGGAACGCGCGGTCTCGGTGATGGCGACGACCGCTTCGTGGCGCAGGCGGCGCTCCGACGAGATCGCGAAGTAGCGCTCGGTGATATCCATCGTTCGCCCGATCACGCTCATCCGATACATCCGGCAGATTTCGTCCTCGATGGCGGTAGGGCCGGCAAATGCACCGGCGCCCGCCTCGCCGAAGGCTTTGAGGAGCGCGCTGTCGTCGAACTCGCCGGCAACGCGCGGCGCGATGTCGTGCGTATCGAACCAGTCGTCGAGACGCCGCCGCAGCGCCGAGTTCTTCGTGGGCAGCAGCATCGGCGCTTCGTGCAGCGAGCCCGGGAAGCGGTTTCTGAGCGCGCGGGCCTTGCCTCGGGGTGCGAAGAAACTCAGGCCGCTTTCGCCGAGTTGATGATCGTAAGCCTTGATGCTCAAGCCTCGCGGCACGGGCTGGTCGGATAGCACGATGTCCAGCTTATGGACCGCGAGGTCGGCCAGGAGCTGGTTCAACGTGGATTCGAAGCAGCGGACGTGGACGGGCGGATCGCCGAGCATCACCGGGGCGATGATCCGCTCGGCGATCAGCTTCGGGATCGAGTTCACGACCCCGATGGTGAGGGTCGACGATACGTTCGGCAGATTGCTCCGCACTGTGCTCGCGAGTTCGGCACCGATCGAGAAGATCTCGTCGGCGTAGCTGTACACGACGCGCCCGGTCTCGGTCATCGTCAGACGCCGTCCGACCCGCTCGAACAACGGCTGGCCGATGGATTGCTCGAGTACCTTGATCTGCCCGCTGATCGTCTGCGGCGTCAGATGCAGGATGTCTGCCGCCTTCGCGACGCTACCTTCGCGGGCTACGGTCCAGAAATACTGCAAGTGATTGTAATTCAAGTGTCTCAAGACGAATTCCCGGCCCGGAAAGAATTCGAAAAAAATACCACAATGCGCTCAAAAGTTCGATTGTCGCGAACTCTGAGCGTGTCTACCATGACTGTTCGGCCACGGAGTAAGCCATGCAAATGACCATCCAGACGCAGGGATTTCCAATGTCATCCTCGGTGTATCGCCGGGCGCGTGGCCAGCTCGAACGGGCTTTAGGAAGCTTCCGCGAATCGATCGTCGATCTGGATGTGTTTCTCAAGGACGTCAACGGTCCCAAGGGCGGCTTCGACAAGGCCGTCGTCGTTCGCGTCAACCTGACGTCGCAGCAGAGCGTTACCGTGGAGACGGTAAGCAGCAATCTGCACGCGGCAATCATTCTGTCCGCCCGCCGCGCGAAGCGCTCGGTCCGTCGCGCTATCGAAAAGCGACGCCGCGTCGCCCGGCAGGAACTTCGCGACTGGCGTCAGAGGCCGGACGACATCGTCGGTATCGAACGCTAGTCCCACCGAGCCCCAACACGGTAAGCTTGCCGGTTTGCGGCAAGGCTTCGGGGTTTCATGGATCCGGTCATCTGGTTCTTCCTGCTGGGCGTCCTCGCGGGCGTCATGCGGTCCGATCTACGCATGCCGAAAGCCGTCTACGAGCTGCTCAGCATGCTGCTGCTGCTCACGATCGGCCTCAAAGGCGGGGTCGAGCTGGCTCAGCAGCCGATCGGCCGCCTGGTACCGCAGGTTCTCGCGGTTGCATCCATCGGGCTGATCGTTCCGCTCGTCGTGTTCGCGGCGATTCGTGCCCTGTCCTCCGTCGAACGCGCCGACGCCGCATCGCTGGCTGCACACTACGGCTCGGTGAGCGTCGCCACCTACGCGGTCGGGGTGTCGTTTCTCGCGACGCGTGGCGTGCCCTTCGACGGGCAACTGCCGCTGTTTCTCGTGATCCTCGAGGTGCCCGCGATCATGGTCGGTATCGTCCTTGCCAAGGGCTTGTCGGCCGGGTCCAACTGGGGCGCCGTCGCGCACGAGGTGTTTCTCGGTAAATCGATCGTGCTGTTGCTCGGCGGGCTGGTCATCGGCGCGCTGACCGGGCCCGAGGGCATCGAGCCGCTCGAGCCGCTCTTTTTCGACCTGTTCAAGGGCGTCCTCGCGCTGTTTCTGCTCGAGATGGGCCTGATCGCGGCCGGTCAGGCCGGCGCTCTGCGCCGGCGCGCGGTGCTCGTCATCGTGACCGGTCTCGTCACGCCCGTGCCGGCGGCCACGCTGGGGATCGCCATCGGCCATCTGATCGGGCTCAATCTGGGCGGCATGACGCTGCTCGGCGTTCTGGCCGGAAGTGCGTCGTACATCGCGGCGCCGGCCGCGATTCGCATTGCGGTCCCCGATGCGAATCCGTCGCTGTCGCTGTCCGCGTCGCTCGGCATTACCTTTCCGTTCAACATCTTCATCGGCGTGCCGCTGTACTTCGAAATTGCCCGCTGGCTTTCGGGCGCCGGTGCCGGGGCTTAAACCCCGGGAGGAAGACAACGCATGGATACCACGCACAAGAAACTCCTGACGATCATTACCGAGGCGGTGCTGGAGCCGCGGCTCATCGATCTGGTCAGGGAGATGGGCGCCACCGGCTACACGGTGACCGAGGCCCGCGGCTCCGGGAGCCGCGGCGTGCGCAGCGCGGGATGGATGCACAACGGCAACGTCCGCCTCGAGGTGATATGCACCGACGAAGTGGCTGTGAAGATCACCGAGCACCTGAGGGCGCATTTTTACGCCGACTACGCCATGGTATCGTTTGTTATCGACGTCGGCGTGCTGCGAGCTGACAAGTTTTAGAATTCACGGAAGACCGGAATGCTCCGAACTCTGTACCTGAAGATCAGCGAAGCGGTTCAATCGACCGACGGCGAGTCCGGCGGGGATCGCGACGCGGCATTGCGCCTGTGTACCGCGACGCTGATGGTCGAAATCGCCCGCGCCGACCACGAGTTCAGCGAGGAAGAGTTCGAGGCGCTCCTTACGCTGATCAGCCGGCACTTCGGCTTGTCGGCGGAGGACGCGACGCAGCTTGCCAACGAGGCGACCGAGGTTGCCGAGGATGCGGTGTCCGCTCACGAGTTCACGAAGGAACTGCACACCCATCTGAGCGAGGCCGAAAAAGCCGAGGTCGTGTCGCTGTTGTGGCAGGTCGCCTACGCGGACGGCCGACTGGACAAGTACGAAGACTCGCTGGTCCTCAAGATCAGCGACCTGCTCTACGTGAGCCGCGGCAAGGTGATGCAACTCAAGCACGACGCCAGGGCCGCCACGGGGACCTGACGCGGGGTCAGCTCTCCGGTTTGAGATAAACGTCGAGGAAACGGACGTAGGCTTCCGATGCCGTGATGCGGTTCTCGCGTTTGCGGAATCCATGGCCCTCGTCCGGGAATACGACGTATTCGACCGGTACCTCGTTGGCCTGAACCGCCGCGACCAGCTCGTCGCTCTCCACCTTGAGTACGCGCGGGTCGTTGGCACCCTGCACGACCAGTAGCGGCTTGACGATGTTGTCGGCGTGGAACAGCGGTGAAATGCGGCGGTGGCGCTCCTCGTCGGTCGCGGGGTCGCCCATCTCGTCGTAGAGCGCTTCCTTGAACGCTTCCCACCATGGCGGGATGCTCTTCAGCGTACGCACCCAGTTCGTCACGCCGAAGATGTTGATGCCGACGTCGAAGGCTTCCGGCTCGAACGCCAGTGCCGCGGCGACCATGTAACCGCCGTAGGAGCCGCCGATGACGCCGATTCGCTCACCGTCCACCCAGTCGAGCGACTGGAGATATTCACGCCCGTAAACGATGTCCTGAAGATCTTCCTCGCCGTGGCGTTTGTCGTCCATGTGAAAGAAAGTCTTACCGTAGCCGGAGGACCCGCGGTTGTTCGCCGCGAGAATCGCGTAACCGTGGTTGAGGAGATGCTGCCGCATCGCGCTGTAGCCGGTGCGGCTCTGGCCACCCGGGCCGCCGTGAACCCAGACGAGCGCCGGCACCGGATTGGCGGCGGACGCGCCGTGAGGCTTGTAGAGCACCGCCGGGATCTCGAGGCCGTCGAAGCTTTCGTAGCGCACGATCTCGCTCTCGACGAGATGCCGCCGGTCGATCCCGGGATTGAGCGCGTCGGTCAGCTGCCGGCTCGTTCCGGCTTCGAGGTCGATGACGTGGATGTCGGATGGCGACACGTCGCTGTTGACGATCAGCGCAAGCTGCCGGTCGTCGCGCGACGTGCGCAGACTGTTGAGGTCGCCCGGCGGCAGCGCGGGCAACCCGACGGCTTCGCCCGATTCGGTGTCGGTGATGACGACTTCGGTGCGCGCGTCGGCATTGATACCGCTTGCCCGGAAGCGGCCGGTACTCGAATACAACGTGTACATGACGTCCCAGTCCGCCGTCACGAGCGCCGCCTTTTCGCCGGTCGCGAGATCGTACGTCCAGTGCTGACCGAACTCCCCGTATTCGTTCGTCGAGTACACGAGTGCCTTGCTGTCCGGGGTGAACGTGACTGCGCCGTAGGCGATGTTGCCCTCGTGCGCGGTGATCAGCTCCGGTTCCAGTGAGTCGGCGGCGAGATCGACGATGTAGATGTCCGAGTCGGCGCTCGTGCGCGGCTTGTTGAGTGCAAGCCAGCGGCCGTCGCGGGATATACCCGACAACTGGAAGCCCGGATTCTCGAAAACCAGTTCGCGGCTGTAGTCCTCGGTCGAGTAGCGGTAGAGGTCGAAGTTCTGCTGGTTGCGCTCGGTCGTCCTCAGATAGAAGTGCCGGCCGTCCTCCGACCAGCCGACGAATGCGGCTTTGAGCCCCTCGCCCGGCGTCAGGTCGCGGTGGCTACCGTCCTCCTCGCGCACCAGAACGTGGTTGAGTTCATTGCCGCCCTGGTCGTAGGTATAGAGTATCCGGTCGTCGAGCGGGAACCAGCTCACCGCGAACATGGCGTTGTCGTCCGAGGCGGTAAGGCTGACGGCATCGCCGCCGTCCACGGGCAGCGCATAGACATTGAACACGCCGCTCTCGTCCGAGTGAATCAGGATCCGGCTGCCGTCGACGGAAAACGCGAGACCCGCGGGTCCGGCCAGGCCGTAGCTCGTGGTCTCGAAGAACTGCGCCGCGCTGTATCGCGGCACGGGCTTGCCGCCGCTTTCCGCGGCAGGCGCTGAATCGGTGCCGGTGCCGCCGCCGCAGGCTGCGGTCAGCACGAGCGTCGCGCCGGCGATGAGGCCGGTTATTGGCCGGTACATAGGCCACCCCCTGACATATGCGTAGATGGCGCGAGTATACCTCTGCCGGCACACGACAAAAAAAGGGCCGGTCGTCAGACCGGCCCAGGTGCTGGAGACGTGGGGTCCGGACCTAGATCGGCTGCCCGATCGTGCCGTTGCAGATCGGCGTGAACGCCGTCAGCGAGTCCAACATCGCGGCGTTGCCCAGTCCGTGGTTCGGGAAGACCTGGCTGAACAGACCGGTCTCGTTGTGCAGCGCCATGTAGTTGAGGATCGCGGTATTGACGAGCAGCGGTACGTTGTTGGCCGCCGGGGTCGCCGCCCGCTGGACCGAGCCGTCGGCCGACATGTAGCCGATCTGCTGGTGCACGGCCTGCTCCTCTGGCGTCCCCCCGATCAGCGTAGGTCGGCGTGTCGGGTTGTAGACCAGGAAGAACGAAGCGGCCGTCGAGGAGTTGTCCGATGACCACTCGAGCTTGCCGCGGCCTTCGACCGTATTGTCGATGGCGCCGTTCGAGGACAGCGAGCCGTCCGAGAAGACGTACAGCATCAGCGGTACTCCGCGCATGGCCGCGTATTCGAGGCACGCGCCCATGCAGATGCCGGCACGGAAGTCCTTGACCTCACCTTCGGCGCGGCGGCCGCCATGATAGTCGTAGCCGCCCATTTCGATGGTAGCCGCGCCCGCGAAGCCGTTCATGATGAGCTTCATGATCGACGCCGTCTTTTGGAACTCCCGCCCGTCACGGCCGCCGTCGTTGAATTCGGCTTCCGTGAAAATACCGTCCGGTCCGACGATTTCCGGGTCCAAACCCGGGTCGATCTCAAAGTCGCCGAAGCGGTCGGCGATGTCCGCCGCCTTGAGATAGCCGCAGTTGACTGCCTCCTTGATGAGCGCATCCTGGGAGACGTTCGTGTCGACGATACCCATCTTCGCGGCGCTAAGCCGGTAGATCGACTCCATGACCGCGGTGGCGTCTTCAGGTGACAGAATACCTACGAGTTCACCCGTGTCGATGAGGTTCGTGACGTCGGACGGCCGGTCGACCTTGGTCGGCCGCAGCTCGGGATCGTAGAGCATCATCGGCAGCATCGAGTTGCCACCCGAGTCGGAGTTCTCCGAGCCCGCGAGCGTGAGGATAGATCCGGCGGCGCCGGCACGGGCGATGCCGTACATCGGGTTGTGCGGGTTGTTGCCGGTGTCGTTGTCGGAGCGCGCCGGAATGATCGCGCCGTTGATGTTGGCCAGTGTCGTGGGCGAGACCCGCGTCATAATGCCGCGATAGAACGCGCTGTCGAGATGGAAGCCCAGACCGAGATCGAAGTTCGCGTAGGGCGCGCCGCTGACCGGGTCGTTGAGGCTCGGCACCATGTCGCCCGGCAGGCCCATTTTCTCGTAGCCGGCGGTCGACAGGAAGTCGAGCTGGCCGCCCTGGCCGCCGACGAGGGCGTTCGAGTTGGCCATATTGGCGCCGCCCGCGAGGTCGAAAGCGATGAACGGGATCTTGCCGGCGCCGTTCGTGGCGATCTCGCACGGGTTTTGTAGGAGACCCCGCAGGTCCGGAGAAAGATCCGCGGCCGCATCGCGCATTCCTAACAGGCTGCCGACACTGACGGCACTCGTGTAGGCCGCGCCCAGCTTGAAGCCTTGCGCCACGAACTGGCGGCGTGTGACAGGGCGCGGATGATCGCCATGAAGCTGCGGAGCGTCGAAGTCCCGAGCATTGCGTTTCTTAGCCATGATGGTGATTCCTCGTTTGCCTGTCGTTACTGTATGAGTGTCGTCGCGTTGCCGAGCGTGGCGGCACATACGCCCTTGGCGATCGATTCCGTGTCGGAGCCGCCGGCGATCAGCCGATCGACCAGATTGTCGGGCCGATTGCTGTCGTCGGTGGCTACTGCGAGTTCGTCGTAGATCACGCTAAAGGCCGGCTGCGAGGCAAGCTGTGTGCCGTTGCGGCTGTTGCCGACCATGTTCGCGATCAGCGGATCGACGAACGCCGCGCGATTTGCCGCACTGAACGCCGTAGCCGGCGCGGCCCCGAAGTTGAAGCCCGGGAAGTATGCCGCACGTGCCGTCGTGTCGTTGATCAACACGTTGCAGTACTCGATCGCGAGCTGGGCCAAAGCGACCTGGTGCGACGACAGGAACGTGTTGATGTCCTCGACAGCCGGCAACGACTGGCGCAGCTCCTGGTAGGTCATGTCGACGTCCATCTGGTTGGGATCGACGCCTGTGACCGCGGCAAAGGTCGCATTGATCTCGTCGAAGGTACGCACGCCGATCTCGGATACCGGATCGAGGTCGGTCGGCGAGATTACCAGCGGCGGGGTGTCGGCGCGCGCGTAGCTTTCGCCGCCGAGCACGTCGAAGGTCAGGAAGAACTCGTCCTCAGCCGGGCCCCTCTCGAGCGGCAGCACCGCGCCGAGCGTGGAGAGCGGCTGGCCGAGCTCGACGAACTGCGTCGCATCGAGCATGGTGTTCAGCGTTGCGTAGGTCTGACCGACCGGCGCTTCGGCACCGTTGACACCGATGCGCATACCTTGCAGCGGAATCCCGGTCGGCGCGCTGCCGTCGAGCGTAATGAAGTGCGGCTTCTCGAACAGATAGGCGTAGGAGTCGAACTGCTGTACCTCGAAGAGGATGTAGGACGACTGCGGTGCCGCCGCGAGAATCTCCGAGATATCGAACAGCAGGAAGAACTTCTCGCCAACTCCGACATCGAAGTTCTGCTGAATCTGCTCTTGCGTCAGTACCGCGTTGTGGATCGCGACGAGGCGGATAGTGCCTTCCCACGGCGCGTCGCCGGAGGCCTCGTTGCCGAGGACGAAGGCGAAGGTGTCCTGCCAGTCGGCAATCGAGCCGCCCGCTACCTGGTCGACGTTGCTGACCAGCTCGCCGTTGACGTAGATCCTGCGGCCTTCCAGTGGGTCGTAAGTCGCGACGACGTGCTGCAGCGTTGCCTGCAGAATTTCGTCGGCGGACGGAGTCGACAATGCCGGGTCTCCGTTCAAACCGGTTTCGGTGTGCCGCAAGCGGAAGTCGTAGTCGTAGAGCGTCTGCTGCAGCGAGAAGTTGCGCGCGTCAGGTCCTGCCGAATAGCTGACGATGCGGGCCATCTCCTGCGTGACGTTGGCCGGGATGACCCACGCTTCGATCGAGAACAGGCCGTTCGACTGTTGAATGAAGTCGAACAGCTTGCGGCTCGTCGTCGTGGAACCCTGCGCCTTGCCGCCGTTGAGCGTGATGCCCCAGCCGCCGAACCACTCGACTTCCGGCGACAGGTTCAGATCGATCGCCGGAGCGACGCCGGACGTGTCCGCGGCCACGCGGATGTTCGGGTCTTCGCTGCCGGATTTGAACTCCCAAAGTGCGATCTGGTCGTTCTCGAACCGGTTGCCGCCGGATGCGATCGTGCCGTCCACGAGCGTGAGCGCCTTGCTGAACACCAGCGCGGGGTCGACGGAAGTCTCGGGAATGCCGCCGGCAAACTGGGCGATCGCGGATTCCATCGTGTTGGCCGAGTTGTCGCAGCTTCCGCCCCAGCAGTTGTGGAACTCGAAGCGCAGGCGCTCGACCAGGCGCGATGCCGCCGGATCGTCGAGATCGATTCGCGGCCTCACGGCGTCGTAGGCGCTGGCGATGTCCGGATCGGCGAAATAGGGCTGGCGCGGGTCCTCGGACTCGGAGCTGTGGCATTCGGCACAGTACGGGACGAGGATCGGTTGATGGATCAGCGTCGCGAACGACGACGTATCCGACGGGAAGTTCTTGCTCGCGCCGGGATCCTTGACTATCGGGGGTGTCAGGCTGATCGTGCGTCCGCCGCCCGCTACGTCGCCGGCCCAGTTCGAGACCCAGCGCGTCATCAGCGACGTGCAGACGGACAGGTCCGCTGACCAGCAGTTATGGCCCTGACCGACCTTCTCGACGAGACGCGACTGCGCGGGTTGTGTGAGGTCGACGACCGTCAACGCCTCGTCGTAGGCGAGGTTGACGTCATCGAAGCGCACGAACAGCGGCGGCTGAGCCGTCGTTTCGTTGTGGCAGTCGCCGCAGCTTCCCTGCTCGCGAACGTCGGTCCAGAAAGTGTTCTGGAATCTCTGAACGTCGCTGTCGCGCGCGACGGGACCGCTGTAGATCGGGCCGCCGCCGGTTCCGCCTCCTGGCGGTGCCGGATTGTCGACCGTCTCCGCGCCACCGCCGCACGCGGCGAGGACGACACTTGCAAACGCGGCCAGCGATGCGCCTTTCAGCGACCGAAGGGTGCCCTGCATGGCATTTTCCGTTGCGTTTTTCATTTCCTGTCTCCCTACTGGCCCATGCAGTGAACGGCGGTGTCAGCGAAGACTTGCTTCATGCTGTAACCCGTAGTGCGGAACGTGTTGACGATCTGGTCGGCGGCAGCACGGTCGGCGGCGTCGACCGGCTCGCGCAGGCAGACGGCCTTGAAGACCTTCTTGACCTGGCAGGATGCGAACGCGTGCGAGTTGCCCAGTTCTGCGCCCAGCGATTTTGCGCCGTTGCCGCTGCCCTCTAGGCCGGGATCGAATCCCAGATACGAGTTCTGACCGCGGCGCCAGTAGTTCTCCCAGCTATCGTCCGGCGTGCGGAAACCCTGCGGGAAGTTGAGATCGTTGTTGAAGTACTTCGGCTGAACGTTGCCCGGCGTGTATTCGATCGCGCCCGGCTGGTCGTCTTCAACGTCCGGATAGTTGTAGTACGCGAAGGCCTGCGCCATCGGATCCATGCCGGTGTGGCAGCCTACGCAGTTGTTCAGGAACAGCCGGCTGTCGCCGCCCGGCGAGCGCGACACGTCCTGGCGGATGCGATCCGGCGGCAGCGTCGGATCGGTGACCTGCTCGAGGTCGTTACACATGTGATTCAGCAGAGTGAAGCGGAACATCGCGCGGTTGGTGCCGGCGATGAAGAACGCCTTGGCCGCCGCACGCGAGGTCATCACGCCGGCTGTCGCCGAAGACGGCAGCCCGTTGACCGACGACTGGGTAACGGCGACGAGGTCGTCGCGCAGGTTGACGTTGTTCGCTTCGAGCTGCTCATAGTGAGTGTTGTTGTTCGCGGCGGGCGCGGCAGCAACGACACCGGAGCGGCCGACGTACTGCAGGTCCTCCGAGAGCAGCGTATTGAACGGCACGTCGTCACGGACCATACCGATGACCGTGGCGACGTAGTCATTCAGGGGGACGAAGATCGACATGTCGCGGTTGGTCCACGGCGCGGCGAAGTTCTTCAACGTCACGTTGTAGAAGTTCTCGTTGTCCATCGCGATGTAGGCCGCCGCTTGCGCATCGCCTCCTGCAATCGCGGTTTCCATGTCCTGCAGAACCGCTTCCGTAGGCGGCACGCCGGCGAGTCTGTCGTGGATGCGCTTCGCCTGTTCACGCGGTCCCGCTACCGCCGGTGCCGCGATAAGAATCGCGAGCATTGCGGCCAGCACGGATCGCGCCGCCGTTACCCGCGTTCTTCCAGCAAAACTCGTCTTCGTCCATGTCATGTTTTTCATAGCGAATTGCTCACGAACCTTGAAGTCCCAATCGTTTCACCAGCAGTCTTTCGCTGGCCCGTCTTTACGCTTCAGCGAGTCGGAGAGTTTTAGGGTTCGGGTCCGGCCGTCGGTTTGCGTCGCGAAACGCTTCGAGGCTTCCCTGCTGCCTTTGTCTCAAGCTCCCGACTACTCTTTCGAGCGTCTTCTAAGCCGGCCATGTCGGGCGAACCCGTTCGACCGGTTTGATTGCCTGCCCGATGGCTTGTCGAGGCGTGACGAATCCCTCGTCTTTCGCGAACCGACTGCTCAATTCACTGTGCCAGAGTCTTGTGACAGCGGCCGTGAATGTATTCACAGTCCTCGACCATCCGGTTTGAGGTCGCGAAACGACCCTGCCTGCGGCGATCAGCCGTATCGGTGCAAGTGCTGTGCCAGGCCGCAGAGCGGTGTGTCGAAAGGCTATAAAAACCCGGATAAAACAGTTGCTTGCGCAGTCATGATGCAAGCTTGCCGAGGTGGCTATATGTCAAGTTGCTGTCGGCGCTTTGGTACATCGCCGCCCCGCCGGCAAGCTAAATCACTGATATCCCAGCCCTTATTCGCTGTCGCTGAAGGGAGACAGGTGACCATCGCGAGGTAAGCGCGACAACGGGATCAAACGCCTGGACGCGGTCCTCGATTTCGCTTCGAACGGCGCTCGCGGTTCCCGGTCGCTGCAAAAAACGTCAGGCCGAATTCGCAAGTGACGACGCCGGATGCTGCGCGCGCCGTTTGCGAAACGTCACTTTTTGACACGCGCCTGTCGCTCATTTTCGACATTACATCGTTGACAAAGCGTCTTTTATACTCGCGCGACTTCGGGGGTCCACGACGCGGTTGTCCGCGTTCGATTTCCGGATAGACGCGTACTCGGTGGCGCGCACGAGGCACCGAACGTTACGCGGTTTGTGATCGCGTTAACGGTACGACGCCTGGCTCGCGTCCACTATTGCACTTAACAAAAGGTGGGGTGGTGCGCACCCGGCCGCCAACGCTCGTTAAAGGGTAACGGAGAACCCTGAATCGAGCAGGCGACCGTCCGATGCCGGTTTAGCGGCTCGGTTCCCGCCATTTTGATCCGAGGTAATCGTTATGAACAGGGCATCGCGACTGAGAAAGGATGGATCCTTCGCACACGGCCGGCTCCTCGCCGGTGCGCTCTCCGTGTCCATGCTGTTGACGGCATGCGATGGCGCCAATCAGGGCGTCCAGATCGGAACGGGTCAGAACCCGGATCCGGTTGTCCTCGATTTCCCGATCGCCTACGTGCGCGCTCCATTGCCCCTCGACGACGACGGGGTCTTCGAGCAACAGGACTACAGAGAACAGATTACTTTCGACGTTGGCGGACAACTGTTCGTCCGCGACCGCGCGTCGCCCAGTGCTGAGGCGCGTAACATCACGGAAAGCGTCATCGGCGACATGGGCGCCGTCCGCGACGTCGAGATCGCCTATGACGGCAGCGCTGTCCTGTTCGCCATGCGGGGTCCGTTCGACCCTAACCTCGACGAAGACGAACAGCCTACCTGGAACCTGTGGGAGTACACGTTCGAGGACGATACGCTACGGCGCCTCATTCCGTCCGACCTGACGGCCGAGATCGGGCACGACATCATGCCCAAGTATCTGCCCGACGGACGAATCGTGTTTTCGTCCACGCGGCAGGTTCGCTCGCGCGCGATCCTGCTCGACGAGGGCAAGAGCGGCTTCGGAGCAATGGACGAGGACCGCAACGAGGAAGCCTTCAACCTGCACGTGATCGACCGCGACGGGTCGGGACTCGAGCAGATCAGCTTCAATCAGAGTCACGACCTCGATCCGTCGGTGCTCGGCAACGGCCAGATCGTCTACAGCCGTTGGGATCACGCGCCAGGCAACGACGTCGTGAATCTGTACCGGATGAATCCCGACGGAACCGACAACGAGCTCCTGTACGGCAACGAAAGCCATGCAACCGGAACGAACGGCGAGATCATCCAGTTCACGCAGCCGCGTGAGGTCGAAGACGGCCGGATCATGTCTCTGGTCAGGCCTTTCACGAATACCGAAGGCGGCGGCGACGTGTTCGTCATCGACACGCCGCAGTACGTGGAGATCGCCCAGCCCCTCGCCGAGAACGTCGGCGTGCTGACGGGTCCGGCTCAGGAGCCGGCAACGACGCTCGACGTGTCGACGCTCGAGGGCGTACCGTCCGAAGGGGGCCGCTACAGCTCCGTTTATCCGATTCAGGACGGGACGGGTCGCCTCCTCGTGAGCTGGAGCCAGTGTCGCGTGCAGGACGTCGTCGATCCGGCGATCGATCCGCCGCCGCCGGTGAACATCTATGCCTGCACGGAGGAACGTCTTGCCGATCCGGTGCTGTACGAGCCGGCACAGCCCCTCTACGGCCTGTGGATTTACGACCCGCGCGACAACACGCAGCTTCCGGTCGTGCCCGGCGAAGAAGGCTTCATGTTTACCGAGGTCGTCTCGGCCGACCCGCGGCCAGTGCCGCCCGGGATTCCGGACGGCGGCAATAACTTTCCCTACGATCCGCTGCTGAGCGAAGCCGGCGAGGCCGTGCTCAATATTCGCAACGTGTACGACTTCAACGGCGGTCTCGTCGCGAACGTGGAGGCGTTGCGCGATCCTGCACAGACGCTTGCAGCCGATCGCCCCGCACGCTTCCTGCGCATCGAGAAGCCCGTGTCTCTGCCCGACGAGGACCTGCTCGACTTCGACGACACCGCGTTCGGCGTGTCCCAGGCAAACGGGATGCGCGAGACCGTCGCTTACGCGATGATTGAACCGGATGGTTCCGTGGTCACTAAAGTGCCGGCGAACGTTGCGCTTGCGATCAGCGTACTCGACGGCGACGGGAAGCGGATCACACAGCGCCACAACGCGTGGATTTCGCTGACTCCGGGTCAGGAGTACAAGTGCGCCGGCTGTCACATCGGCAACCAGGGTGTATCGCACGGCAGGCAGGGTGCTTTCGACTCGGCTTACGCGGGCGCAGAGACCTCCGGCGGGAATTTCCCCAACACGGATCCGAAATGGTTCATCGGGGAGGTCGGCGAGACGATGGCCGAAGTCCGCGCGCGGATAAGCTGCACGGCGGAGGACTGCTCGGCGATCGAGCCGACGATGCACCTGAGCTACGACGACGTCTGGTCTGCCGATCCGGCGATCCAGGCGCAGAACGAGTCTATCGACTACAACTACGACGATGCGCAGGAGCTGCCCAGCGGTTCGCCGACGAACGCCGTCTGTCCGACGATCCCGGGACTGCCGCGCCGCGACTGGCAGTCGCAGTGTCGCAACGTGATCAACTACGAATCGCACGTCCACCCAATGTGGAGTCAGCCCCGACTGGTGTTCGACGACATGGGTGCTCCGGTGCTCGATCCCAACGGCGTACAGCTCAGCAACAACTGTCTGAACTGCCATACGCCGCTCGACGAGGTGAACAACGTGGTTCGCGTCCCGGCCGGCCAGCTGGATCTGGCGGACGGCCCGTCTCCCGATGAGCCGATGCACTTCAACGCTTATCGCGAGCTGATGGCGACCGACAACCTCCAGGAAGTGGTCAACGGCGCACTCGTCGATGCACAACAGGTCGTCGGTCAGGACGCGGACGGCAACGATATTCTCGACGTAATTCCGATCCCGCCGCCGGCAAGCATCGCGGGCGCCATTGCATCGGCCGATTTTTTCGATCGTTTCGACGATCCGAACGATCTCCACTACGACGTACTCACGAAAACCGAACGAGCGTTGCTCGCCGAATGGTTGGATTTAGGTGCTCAGTACTACAACAATCCTTTCGACGCACCGCTCAACTAGACCCAACGGATTGACGTCCCGGTGGCTGGTGAGCCTTGTTGCAGTCGCTCTGTTGCAGGCGTTCTGGCCGGGACAAGCAGAAGCCGCGCGGGAGCTCCGTACCGTCGCGGTCGCCGACCCGTATCTCGAAATGCATACGGGGCCGGGCCGCGGCTACCCGATTTTTCACGTGGTCGACCGCGGCGAGACCGTTCAGATCGTGCGCCGCAAGACCGACTGGTTCAAGGTTCGCTCGCCCGACGGCAAGGAAGGCTGGGTAGCCAAGAGACAGATGGAGCTCACGCTCGAGGACGACGGCACCGAGCTCGACTTCGAAGTCATCGACATCGAGGACTTCACCAACGCAAAGTGGGAGTTCGGCGTTCTGGCGGGCGATTTCGGCGGCGCCAACAGCGTCGCGCTATACGGTGGGTACTCGCTCACTCCCCAGGTGTCCGTGGAAGTATGGGGTTCACAGATTCTGGGAAATTTTTCGAACGGCTGGACGGGCAGTGTTAACGTCGTTCACGAGGCCTTTCCCGACTGGCGGGTTTCGCCGTTTTTCACGCTGGGCGCTGGCGTCATTCGGACCGAGCCGAAGTCGACCATCGTGCAGGGCGAAGACCGAACCGACCAGATCGGCCACGTGGGGGCCGGATTCCGTATCTATGCGGCCCGGCGATTCCTGCTCAGGGCCGAGTACAAGAGCTACGTGGTGTTCACGAGCCGGGACGACAACGAGGAAGTGGAAGAGTGGAAAGTCGGTTTCGCATTCTTTTTCTGATAATTGCGCTGACGCACTTGTCGGGCTGCGCCGCTACAAGGGGCCTCTTTGGACTTGGGCGCGCCGAGGCGCCGCCGCCGGCTGCCGAACCGCCGGGTCAGGTGGTCGATCCGGAAGTCGAACGCCGTGAGATCAAGGAGGCGCGAATCGACTCCGAGAATTTCGAGCTCGGTGCGTTCGCCGGCATCATGTCGATCGAAGACTTCGGCTCCAACGTAGTCTACGGCGCGCGTCTGGCCTATCACGTGACCGAGGGTTTCTTCGTGGAAGGCACGGCCGGCACGACCGAAGGTGACCTGACCAGCTTCGAAATTCTGTCGGGCGACGCCCGCCTGATCGACGACGACGAGCGGCGGCTGACCTACTACAACCTGAATCTGGGTTACAACATTTTCCCCGGCGAAGCGTTCCTCGGCGAGGGCAGGGCGTACAACACGAATCTGTACCTGATCGCCGGCCTCGGCTCGACGCGCTTCGCGGGCGACGACCGCTTTACCGTCAACTACGGTGCCGGGTTCCGCTTCCTTCTGAGCGATACGTTGGCGATACACATCGATTTTCGCGATCACCTGTTCGATATCGATCTGCTCGGTGAGGAAAAGACCGTACACAACCTCGAGGGCCATCTCGGCCTGACAGTGTTCTTCTGATTGAGGAATTAGATATGCGCATTGACAAGGTATTCGCCGTTATTGCCACGCTGACGCTGGCCGTCGCCGTTTCCGGCTGCAGCAACGTGGAGCCGTGGGTGAAGCCCTACGAACGCGACAACCTCGCCGATCCCATCATGGCGCTCGACAGCGATCCGGTGTACTCGTCGTACCTGCAGCACGTGTACGAGGCACGCGAGGGCGCGAAGGGCGGAGAAGGGGCCGCGGGCGGCGGCTGCGGCTGCAACTAAGCGGGCGGCGCGGGAGCTTACTTGAGGAGTGGACACGCGATGATGCCTGGTCGCACGATTCCCCTGCTGGTACTGCTGTTCGGCAATCTGCTCGCGCTGGACGCCCTTGCAAGCGTTCTGCCCGACGATCGGTCGGACGTTCTGTATCATCGCTACGAGGGCGGCGGCGTCGTCATCGACGGGCCGTCCGTGCTCGTGCGGAAGAAGGCCACCAAGAACCTGTCGGTAGTCGGCAACTACTACGTGGACTACGTCAGCTCCGCGTCCATCGACGTGGTCACGACGGCAAGCCCGTATGACGAAGAACGCACGCAGTGGTCCCTCGGCGCCGACTACCTGCGCGGCAACACTACGCTCAGAGTCAACTACGTCAGCTCCGAGGAATCGGACTACGACGCCAGCACCGCAGCCTTCTCCGTCAGTCAGGACATGTTCGGACAGCTCACGACGCTGACATTGAGCTACGCGTACGGCGACGACGTCGTCGGCCGCTCGGACGACGAAACCTTCGAGCGTACTCTGAAGCGTCAGCAATACGGTATCGGCCTGACGCAGATCCTGACGAAGAATCTGATAACTTCGCTGAACATTCAGACGACGACCGAAGAGGGCTATCTCAACAACCCCTATCGGTCCGTGCGTTTTCTCGACCCGAACGTCGATCGCGGTTTCAGCTTCGAAGGCGAGTTGTATCCGAACACGCGTACCTCGAATGCCGTCGGGATCCGCGCGCGCTACTTTCTCCCCTGGCGCGCCGCTATCGAGGGCGAGTACCGCTACTTCATCGATACCTGGGACATCGAGTCGAACACGGTGTCGCTTTCTTACATCCAACCCTGGCGGAATTTCACGTTCAAACTGAAGGCCCGCTATCACGATCAGACGGCTGCTCACTTCTACAGCGACCTGTTTCCCCGGTCCGAGGCGACCAACTTCCGCGGTCGCGACAAGGAGCTCAGCCCGCTGCAGAGCTATGCGTTCACCCTGAAAGGCACCTACGAGTTCATCGATCAAAACAAGGGCTGGGGCATGTTCAAGAAAGCCTCGGTGACGGCGGCCATCGACATGCTGCGTTTCGAATACGAGGATTTCCGCGATCTGCGCGTCGCGGCGCCGGTCGGAGAGGAACCGCTTTATACGATGGACTCGAACGTGATTCAGGTCTTCGTGTCGTTCTGGTACTAGACCGGCGTACGTCCGAAGCGCGAGCGTTCTGTGCTGCCGTGCCGGCCGCGGACTCCGGCCGTGCTGGTTTCTCTGACGGCGGCTGGTAGACTCGTCGCTGCGCCCGGCGATCCCGCCTCGAGCGCAAGACACCGCTAGCCAGACGGCAACTCCGCTTGAATCAGCCCATCTACCAATATCGGCCCCGGCGGCCGAGCGCGATACCGGACGTCATCCTCGCGCTCCTCGTAGCCAACGGACTCGTATTCGCCGGCCAGATGCTGACGATCGTGCCGCAGCTCGGACTCAGCCGGATCGACCTGCTGTTCGCACTCTGGCCGCCGGCCGAGGGCAGCATCCGGGGCTGGCCGCCGGGCCTGCCGGAGCCGGGCTTCGGGTTCTGGCAGCTCGTGACCTATGGGTTCCTGCACGGCAGCTTGCCGCACATCGCCTTCAACATGTTCGCGCTGTGGATGTTCGGCCGCGAACTCGAAAACCTCATGGGACCGCAGCGCTTCCTGACCTACTACGTCGTCTGTGTGATCGGCGCGGGTCTCGTGCAGCTTCTCGTCGCCAACCTGCAGGGCGGGTTTTATCCGACCGTTGGCGCGTCGGGCGGCGTGTTCGGGATTCTCCTGGCCTACGGCATGGCTTTCCCGAACCGCACGGTCATGCTGATCATTCCGCCAATTCCGATGAAGGCCAAGTACTTCGTCATCCTGATCGGCATCTTCGAGCTGTACGTCGGATTCAGCGGCCGCGCGCCGGGAATCGCCAACTTCGCTCATATCGGCGGCATGGTGTTCGGGTTTCTGCTTCTGCAGTACTGGCGCCGCCGACGCTAGTACCTTGCCGGGGAGCTAGGCCGTAAGACCGCCGTCGATGGTCAGTACGGCGCCGTTGACCTGCCGCGCGGCGTCGCTGGCGACGAACACGATGAGGCCGGCGATGTCTTCCGGTGTCGCAATGCGTCCGTTCGGCGAGAAGCTTGCGACCATTTCGAGAAACTCTTCGGTGTCCATCTCCTCTTCGTCCGCGCCGGCCGCAAGCATGGGTGTGTCGACACCGCCGGGGCAGACGACGTTGACCCGGACGCCCTCGCGTCCATGATCTTTGGCCATCGCCTTGGTCAGCAGGATCAGCGCACCTTTGCTCGTGTTGTACGCAGTCGCGCGCTCGCCCGCCTGGATGCCCCAGTAGGACGAAATGTTGACGATATTGCCCTCGGCTTCGATCAGGTGCGGCAGCGCGGCGCGCGACAGATAGAACGGGACGTCGAGGTTGATCGTCATCGTATCGCGCCAGTCGTCGTCGCTGGTTTCGGCTGCGTCCGCGCGCAGCAATATGCCGGCAGAGTTGACCAGACAATCGAGGCCGCCGAACTCGTCCACGGTATCGGCGACGAGTTCGTCGCAGTCCGCGGACCCGGTGAGATCGCCCGTCCACGTCGCGATTCGGTCCGATACGTCGGCCACCTCCTCGAGGCGCGCCTCGTCGCGGCCAGCCGCCATCACGTCCCAACCGGCGTCCGCGAGGGCGATGGCCACCGCGGCGCCGATGCCCGAGCTTGCGCCCGTCACGAGTGCTACCGCCATCGGAATTCCCCCAAGCTCGCCCGAACGTGGTATGCAGTGTATCCCAGTCACGTGCAAGAGCCATAGACGTTGTGTCGATCACGCGGGATGCAGCCGACCTGAGCTTACCGGCGCTCGGCTGGCGGAGTTTTTTCGCCAGCCAGCCGCCGCCGGACGCCGCGGCGTTGCCCGTCCGGGTCGTGAACGTTCAAAGGGGCCGGGTCGCCGTCGTCGGCGAACACCTCGAGCGCAGCCTGCCTTTGTCCGGAGCGGCGGCGGCGCTCGACATCACGATTGGGGACTGGCTCTGGCTGGACCCGGCCGGCCAGCGTGTCCTGGCGCGCCTCGACCGTCTGAGCCAGTTTCGCCGCGGCGCGGCCGGCGGTGCCGGCCAGCTGCAGCACGTCGCGGCGAACATCGACACGCTGTTCGTCGTGACCTCGGCCAATCGCGACTTCAACCCGGCACGTCTCGAGCGTTATCTGGCTCTGGCGAGTCAGGGCGGCGCGATTCCCGTCGTCGTCATCACCCGCGCCGATCTCGTGTCCGATGTGGATGCTTACGTTCGCGCCGCCGCCGCGCTCAAGCCCGGTCTTCTCGTCGAGGCGCTCGATGCGCGGGATGCCGCAAGCGCGGGCTGTCTCGCGGCCTACTGCGGACCGGGGCAGACCGTCGCGCTCGTCGGTTCGTCGGGTGTCGGTAAGTCCACGTTGATCAATACGCTGACCTCGGCGGGCCAGGCAACGCGGAGCGCGCGCGGCGGCGACGACCGCGGCCGGCATACGACGACGTCGCGCTCGATGCATGCATTGCCCGCCGGCGGCTGGCTGATCGATACGCCCGGGATGCGCGAACTCCGGCTGGCGGAGTCGAGGCAGGGCATAGAGACCGTGTTCAGCGAGATCGATGCGCTCGCGGCAGCATGCCGTTTCGCCGACTGCCGGCATGAGGCCGAACCCGGCTGCGCCGTGGTGGCCGCGATAGAATCCGGAGCGCTGGATCCGCGGCGGCTCCTGAGCTACCGCAAGCTGTTTGCCGAGGATCGGCGCCATTCCGAGTCACTGGCGGCGCGGCACGCCCGCGAGCGTGCTCAGGGCAAACTCTACAAGGCAGTCCTTCTGCGGCAGCGGAGGATGAGAAGTGAAGACGGTGGGTAACGGTGACCCATCATTAACCTCAATGCGGATCTCGGGGTGAGTGCGCCAGACGAAAACCCCTCATCGGCCTCAATACGGATCTCCGGGTGAGTGCGCCAGAGGAAAAACCCGTCATCGACCTGAACGCCGATCTGGGGGAGGGGGCTCCCGACGACGACGCGCTGCTCGGGATCGTTACGTCCTGCAGCATCGCCTGCGGCGGCCATGCGGGCGACGCGACGTCGATGCGGCAAACGCTGATCGCCGCGCGCGAGCGCGGCGTAGCTGCCGGTGCGCATCCGTCGTATCCCGATCGCGAGGGCTTCGGCCGGCGGGGCGGCTTTCTGTCCGCCGCGGAACTCTCGGGGACGGTCGTCTCGCAGCTGGCGGCGATTCGCGGGATTGCCGAAGAGGAGGCCGTGAAGCTGGCGCACGTGAAACCGCACGGTGCGCTCTACAACGATGCCGCGGCGGATGCCGGGTTGGCCGATGCGCTGTGCGATGCCGTGATCGCGGCGGCCCCGGATCTCGCACTGATCGGGCCGCCCGCAAGCCAGCTGGAGGCAAGCGCACGGCAACGCGGCCTGCGCTACTGGCGCGAAGGTTTCGTCGATCGTGCCTACACGGACCGCGGCACGCTGGCGCCGCGCTCCGAACCCGGAGCCGTGTACTCCGATCCGATCCGCGCTGCCGCGCAGGCGCTGTCAATAGCGCGGGACGGACAGGCGGTGGCCATGAGCGGCAAATCGGTTGCCGTACCGGCCGCTACGCTGTGCATACACGGCGACAGTCCCGACGCCGTGAACATGGCGCTTGCGGTCCGCGCCGCACTGAACGACGCGGGCATCCGCCTGCTTGCGCCGGGACGGCGTCGCCCTTAAGCACGTGCGATACCGGGTCTTCCAAAGCGCCGACGACCGCGTCGCCATCGAGCTGCGCGATACCGCGGCCGGTCAGGCGCTTTTGCCGGTTTTGAGTCGCTTGCCTCATTGTCTCGACGCGGTCGGCGGCGTCGGCTGCGTCGAGCTTCGCTACGATCTGGCGGCTGTCGATGGCGCCACGTTTCGTGGTGCAGTCGAACAGGCGCTGGCCGGGTTGGCCGATGTCGGGCTGCCGCCCGGACGAGTTCACGAAGTCGCCGTCGTCTACGATGCCGCGGCCGGCCCGGATCTTGCCGCGGTCTGCGAGCGCCTCGGGTTGAGCCGTGCCGACTTTATCGAGCGGCATACGGCGACCGCGTACACCGTCGCCATGCTGGGCTTCACGCCGGGATTCGCCTATCTGGACGGGCTCGATCCCACGCTCGAGGTGCCGCGGCTGGCGACCCCGAGGGTTCGCGTGCCTGCCGGCTCCGTCGGTCTCGCGGGTAGCCGCTGTGGAATCTACGCGCTCTCGGGTCCCGGCGGCTGGCAGATCGTCGGCCGCACCGATGCCGAACTCTATCGCGGCGGTGCCGGGGACCCGTTCCTGTTCCGTCCGGGCGACAGGCTGCGCTTCGTCCCGGCGACATGACGAGTCTGAGAGTCTTGCGGCCGGGTGTGCAGAGCACCGTCCAGGGTAAGCCCCGCCACGGCCTTCGCCATCAGGGCGTACCGTACTCCGGCGCGGCGGATGCGCTGTCGCTTGCGCTTGCGAACCGACTCGTCGGGAATCCGCTGGCGGCGCCCGGCATAGAGATGAGCCTGTCGGGGGCGGCGTTTCTCGCCCGGTCGGCGTCGGCGCTCGCAGTTACCGGCGCTGCAAGCGAGGTGCGCCTCAACGGACAGCTTGCCGGGATGCATCGCGTTCTGGAACTCCGGAGTGGCGATACGCTCGACATCGGGCCGGCGATGAACGGCGCACGAAGCTACCTCGCGATCGCCGGCGGCATCGACGTCCCCGACGTGCTCGGCGGCCCGTCGACCTACCTTCCCGCGGGAATCGGCGGCCTCGACGGCCGCGCGTTGCGGGAGGGCGACGAGTTGCGCTGCCTGCATGGGACGACCGGCGCTCCCGGCGAGACGACGCCGCCGGAGTTTCGCCCCCGCTTCAGCGACGTCGTGACGCTGCGCGCGGTCAACGGTCTGGAGTTCGGCCTTCTCGACGAAGCCAGCCGGACGGAACTGTACGGCGAGGCGTACACGGTGAGCGCGCGCAACGATCGAATGGGCCTGGCGCTCGACGGGCCAGGCCTTCACGTACGCTCGGAAGGACGGCTCGATTCCACGCCGGTGTTTCCCGGCACGGTCCAGTGTCCGGAGAGCGGCCAGCTCTTCCTGCTCGGAGCGGACTGCCAGACCTCCGGCGGCTATCCGCGCGTGGCGGAAGTGATTCGTTGCGATCGATTCCTGATCGGCCAGCTAAGGAGCGGCAGCCGGGTACGGTTCCTGCCGCGCGATCCGGACACGGCGCGGGCCGATTACCTGTCCGTGCTGGCCTTTTGGCGGGGCTGGCTCAGCGATCCCGAAACGGCGATCTAGCGTCCCGTCCGGACGCAGACGCTATGGCGGCGGTTCGCCGGCCGCGAGCGCCGGGTTGGCCCGGCCGAGCGACTCCCGGAGGCGTTGTACGTAGTCCGGCGGGAAACGCCAGATCGGCCGGTCCGCGTCGCGCACGAGGCCCCGATCGCCGGGGCCGAGGTTGTACATGAGCGTCATGAGGATGTCGCTGCTCACCCACGGGCTCTTGCGAAAGTAGCCGTGTCCGCCGACGACCTTGCCGCCGTCCGCGTCGCTGACGTCGATGACTCTGAGCCGTGGATGGTTGTCGAGAAAGCGTCGCGTCTTTTCGTTGAGGTCGCCGGTGAAGGCCTGCCCGGTCCGTTCGCGGCCGAAGACGAACCGCGACATCCCGAGCGCGCCGTCCCGCTGCGACTGATAAATCGTCAGCGACTGCGGCACGCGCAGCGCACCGTCGACGAGATAGCCGCCGAGGATCGAGCGGTCGATGTCGCTGCCCACGAGGATGACGTTTTCCAGCTTGAGTGCGAGTAGCGCCTCGTCATCGCGCTGCTGACCGTAGATGCCGAAATCCGCCAGCATGCGGCTCACGATCCGCGTGCCCATGCTGTAGCCGACGACGTGGATACGCTCGACGGCGGTGTTCCGGGCTATCTGTACCATCAGCGTGCGCAGGTTGCGCGCGGAGTTGATGGCGCTGTCGAGATCGGCCAGATAGGCGAAGGTGCTGTACTTCGTCGGCCAGGAGTAGGCCACGAACGCACCGTTGTAGCCGAGGAAGTGCCACAGTTCCGCCGCGACGAGGATCGGGTTTTCGAAGTTCACCTTGTAGCCGTGCACATAGACGTACACGTCCTTCCTCGGCGAGGAAGCCAGCCGGGCGTCGATCTCGGCGAAAAAACGCTGCTTGGGCGCATCGTCCAGTTCGATCGTGGTGTCGAAGGGCCGGACGGTTTCGGCGAGGATGCCGAACTCCTCGACGGCCGCGACTTCGATCGGATAGTTCGTCGTGCGGTTTTTCAACAGCGAAACCCGACGCGCTTCCTCCCAGGTGATTTCTTCGTCGATGCCGAGGCGCGTCTCGGCGAGTCCGAGCCGCAGGGCATGACCGCGCTCGTGCGTGTAGCGCGCGTACTTCCTGTCGCCGGCTTCGGCCGGTCTGCGGTCGGTAGCGTACAGGATGCCCGGCAGCACGCCGCGGCTGATCGGATCGTTGTCGATGAACGGGTCGATCTCGCCGTCGTCGAAGACCTCCGGCGCCGGCATCAGGAAGAGCTGGTTCGGTCCCGGCCGATTGCCGGCACAGGCGGCGAGTGCGAGCGCTGTCGCCGTCAGCAATACTCCGCGCGCTGCGCGCTGCATCAGTCCACCTCTTGCGATCCGTTGGAGGCCAAACTCCCGGCCGGGGATTTTTGAGTATCATCTCGGCTTGCATCGTGCAAGCCATCCCGGAGCCCGCTTGACCTCTCGTAGCTTAATCTCTGCCGTGCCGGTCGCGTGTCTGTTGCTGAGTGTTGCACCGGTCGGCGCGGACGAGCCGGGTGCCGACCCGGCCGCGGCGGAGCTTCCGACCGACGTCGCCGTCGCCTTCGATGCGGAACTCGAGGCGATCCGCGAGGAGCAGGCGCTGATCATCGAGCTCAAGGAACGGGTCGAGCGGGAGGATTCGCCGCTCATGCAATCGGTCTACGAAGCGCGCATGGATGCGGTATGGACGGACATGTTCCGCAACGCGCTGAACCTGGCTCGCCGGGTCGCGGCGCGCCGCGAGGAAGGCTTCGACGTCAGCGGGCTTCAGGCAGCGCTGATCGGCGATCTCGAAGTGTTTCCCCAGGAGGCCGTAAAGGCCATCGAGCGCATCAGCGCCGAGATCCGCTATCCCGCGGACGCGACGGATCCCGCCGATCTGGTGCTCCGCGATCAGGAGTTGCTCGCGGCGGTGCGGCGTTACGATGCGGTGCTCGCGTCGCTCGTCACCTATACGCAAATTGCCGAGTCGATGCAGCTCGACGACACGGAGCAGGTCGACTATCTGCTGAGAGTTCTCCCGGACGGTGCCGCGAACCGCTCGGCCTATCTCGACCTGTCGATCGCCCAGGTCGGCGTCGCCAGAGCCGCCGCGGCGACGCTGCCGCAGGACGCCTCGCTCGCGGATCGGGTCAGGGCCGCCGAAGCGCGGGTCAAGACCGCGTCGGCGATCCTGCAGGAAGCCGTGCGGCTCATGGACGCCATGGAGCTCGACACGCGCCGCTACCGGCAGCAGCTCGTCTCCGCGACGGGTGCCGTGACGACCGACGTGCTCGACGTCGGCGTGGCGACCGGTCTCATCGTCGAGTGGACCGACAAGGTATACACGCTCGTGCAGACGCAAGGGCCGCGGTTCCTGTTCAGCCTGCTGCTGTTCGCGCTGATCGTCTTCATTGCCGCCCGGCTCGGCCGGATCGCGCGCCGGCTCGCCGGCCGCGGCCTCGATTCGTCCCGGATTCCGGTCTCCAATCTCTTAAAGCGCATGATTGTGTCGTCGATCGGCAACCTTATCCTGCTGATCGGCATCCTGATCGCGCTGTCGCAGATGGGCATCTCGCTCGGCCCGCTCCTGGCCGGTCTCGGCATCGCCGGGTTCATCGTCGGCTTTGCGCTGCAGGACACGCTGTCCAATTTCGCGTCCGGCATGATGATCCTGATGTACCGGCCCTTCGACGTCGGCGATTTCGTCACGGCGGGCGGCGTGACGGGGCGCGTCGACCGCATGAGTCTCGTCAACACGACGTTCACGACGCTCGACAACCAGGTGATGGTCGTGCCCAACAATCTCATCTGGCAGTCCGTGATCACGAACGTCACGGCGCAGACGACGCGGCGCGTCGATCTGACTTTCGGGATCGCCTACAGCGACGACTTCGCCACGGTGGAGCGCGTCCTGTGGGAGATCCTCGACGGCTACGACAAAATCCTGCCGGAGCCGAAGCCGCTCGTGAAGCTGCACGAACTCGGCGAGTCGTCCGTCAACGTCATCGTTCGCCCCTGGGTGAAAACCGAGGACTACTGGGAGACCTACTGGGATCTGACGCGCGCCGTCAAGGAGCGCTTCGATGCCGAGGGCATTACGATCCCGTTCCCGCAGCGCGACGTTCACATGATGTCGGCGGAGCAGTGAGGGCGCCGCGATGCAGAGAATCGTCCGGCACAATCAAAAGGCATGGGACATCGAGTCCCAAAGCGGCGAGAGTCCCTGGTGCGTGCCCGTGGCGCCGGCGATCGTCGAGGCGGCGAAGCGCGGCGACTGGGAGGTGTTCCTGACGCCGCAGCGGCCCGTGCCCCGGGATTGGTTCGGCGACATCGAAGGTGCCCGCGTGCTGTGCCTCGCATCGGGAGGCGGTCAGCAGGTTCCCGTCCTCGCGGCGGCCGGCGCCAGGGTGACGAGCTTCGATCTGTCGGCGGCACAGCTCGACAAGGACCGGGTCACGTCGGAACGTGCCGGGCTGGCTATCGAACTCGAGCAAGGCGACATGCGGGACCTGTCCCGCTTCGCCGACGGCAGTTTCGACCTCGTGTTCCATCCGGTGTCGAACGTCTTCGTCCCCGACGTCACGGTCGTCTGGCGCGAATGCCATCGGGTGCTCGCGAACGACGGTCGCCTGCTTGCCGCTTTCATGAACCCGGACTTCTACCTCTTCGACCACGATGCGCTGGAGCAGGGCGGCGCGCTCGAAGTTCGCTACCGGCTGCCGTTTGTCGCCGAGCGCGATCTGCCGCCGCCGCTTCACGACCGGCGCGTCGACCGGAACGAGGCCTTCGAATTCGGCCACAGCCTCGATACGCAGATCGGCGGTCAGATTCGGGCGGGATTCAGCATCGAAGGCTTTTACGAAGACCGCTGGACCGACGCCGCAACGCCGCTCAATGCTTATATGCCGACGACGTTTGCGACGCTGGCGCGACGCTAGTCTCGTGCCTCGCTAGTTCACCCGCTTGTCGAACGGCCAGTTCTCGCTGCGGCTGATCTTCGGCGTGAACGGCGCCATCAGGCCCATCAGCGCGAGTAGCAGGCGGCCGTTCAGGGTCGGCTTGCCGGTTTCGACGACGGCCTTGAGGTTCTTCGTGATGAAGTCCGCGCCCTGGGTCATGTACTTCCCGGACTTCGATCCTTCCGGGACGTTTTCGTTGATCAGCGTGAACTCCGTTCCCTCGTCGGTCTCTTTGAGGATGTAGCGGACGATGCAGACCGGGTCGTCGAGGTTGGTGAATTTGAACGTATGTGCGTAACGATACGGCGGTTCGAATTCGACTACTTCGCCGGCGACCGACGTGTACTTGCCGTCCTTCGATACTATCCGCATCGGCGCGCCGGGCTCGAGGCCGGGGCTGCGACAGGTACCGTTGAAGAAGAACGGCAGCACGCTGTCGGTGCGGGTGAGATGCGCCCAGACCTCGTGGATCGGTGCGCGAATGTGGATGCGAAAGACCGCCTCGTTTTTCGGTTTGTCGTCGCTCATGTCTTCCCCTGGACGTTGTCGCATGCGGCCTCGAGCCACTGCTGTTTTGTTTGTCAGTCCCTGCCTTTTTCGATCTCGTGTTTGAAGCCGGTCAGGGCGCCCGCCCACAGCGCGCTGTACTCGCTGGTCCAGCGTTCATGGATCTGCTGGATCGGCACGACGTTGAAGTACAGGTGGCGGGTCCGGCCCCGTTTCTCGGAGACGATCAGTCCGGCGCCCTCGAGGACGTTGATGTGCTTCATCACCGCGATGCGGCTGACGTCGAAGTGGCGACTGATGTCGAGCACGCTTGCACCGGGTCGTTCCCTGAGTATGTCGAGGATCTTGCGGCGCGGCGCCGAGGCCAGCGCGTGAAACAGCTTGTCCATCGATTCGGGCTGCATAAGTAACCAATAGGTTACTTAATTATCCGGCGATTGCAAGCGCGTGGACGCCGGGCGGCGGCATCGCGACAATCCCGGTTTCGAACTCAGGGGAATGGCCATGAAAGCGCGGGTGATCCGTCCGGATGCGTCGGGCGAGTACATGACCGGGGAACGCTGCGCGATCCTCGAGCTGTCGAACTCCGACGACGACGAGGCGTTGTCGATCGCGCGCGCACGCGTCGCGGCGGGCGTGACGACGGCGTGGCATCGCGTGGAGGGGACGGCCGAGCGCTACGTGATCCTCGAGGGTGAGGGGCGGGTAGAAGTGGCCGGTATCGACGCTGCCGTCGTCGGCCCGGGAGACGTCGTCCTCATCCCGCCCGATGCCCCGCAGCGGATAGCGAACACCGGGAACGTCGATCTCGTGTTTTATGCCCTGTGCACGCCGCGGTTTCGCCAGGACAACTATCGACATCTGGAGGCTTAAGACTCTCCTGAATAGCGCGGGAAGAGGTCGTCGCCGCCACGCCGGAATCAGACGACGAATCGCTCGCCGAGAGGCAGTTCCTTGAGGCGAAACTTCTGGATCTTCGTCGCCGACATCGGCCACTCGGAAACGAACACGACGTAGCGCGGTACCTTGAAGCGGCTGATGCGCTCGCGGCAGTAGTCGACGAGCGCCTGCCCGGTCGTTGTCGCGCCGTCGTGGCGCTGAACGAACAGCGCGGGCACTTCGACCAGCCGCTCGTCGGGAACGCCGACGACCTGCGACAGGACGACGTCGGGGTGATCGTTGACGAGCGCTTCGATCTCCAGGGCCGCTACGTTTTCGCCGCCGACTTTGAGCATGTCCTTGAGTCTGCCCGTGTAGCGGATGTAGCCGTCCGGTGTCAGTACGCCAAGGTCGCCGGTCCTCAGCCAGCCGTCGCGCATGGCCTCGGCGGTCGCCTCCGGCGCATTGTGATAGCGGTCGAGCAGACAGTAGCCGCTGATCCGGATCTCGCCTTCAGCTCCGGGCGGAAGCTCGTCCCCGGTCCCGGGATCGACGATGCGCACACCGACACCCGGGAACGGCTTGCCGCAGGTCGTGCTGCGCAGCTCCAGGTCGTCGTCCGGCGCACCGAAGGAGATGACGCCGCCTGCTTCGGTCAGGCCGTATGCCGATACTTGCCGCGTGTGCTCAGGCAGCGCCGCCTGGAAGGCCTTCAGCGTATCGGGCGGTGCGACGTTGTTGACCAGACGCAGTGCCGGGAAGTCGTCCGGTTCGTAGTCAGGGTGATTCAGCAGCGCCGTCATGAGCGTGGGGAACGCCGGGAATGCCATCGTGATCCGCTCGTCCTTGAGGCTCTGCAGCGCGGCGTCCGGGTCGAAGTGCCGGGTCGCGACGAAGGTCGCGCCCGCCAGCAGGCACGCGGCGAACGGCAGAATCGTCGACATGTGGAAGAACGGGAGCGGATCCCAGAAACGGTCGTCCGGCGTCATCTGCCATCGCCCGACCGTCGCAGCCGCGTTGCCCATGATCGCCCGGTGGCTCAGGAGGCAGCCCTTTGGGTTCGCGGTCGTGCCGGACGTATACATCATCAGTGCGACGTCGTCCGCGTCGACGGCAGCCGGAACGGCTTCGCCGCCGCTCCCGAGCCAGCTGTCGTAGTCGACGTGCGGTGGCACGGCGTCGCCAGCCACGACTACGACTTCGGCAAGCGTTGCGCGCTTCGCTTCCCCGCCGCGTTCGAGCAGTTCGAGAGCCGACGACACGCGTTCGCGGAAGTTGACGATCGGATCCACGGCGGCGGTGGTAAACAACAGCTGTATCTCGCTGTCGCCGATTACGAAAGCGAGTTCGTTGCCGAGATACCTCGAATTCATTGTCACCGGCACGATGCCGCCGAGCATGGCGCCGAGGACGATGTCGAGATACTCGGCGCAGTTCGGCATGTAGACGCCGATCTTGTCGCCCTGGCGGCAGCCGGACGCCTGCAGCGCGCCGAGTACGCGTTCGGCGCGTTCGAGCAGAAGGGCATTGCTCAGCCGCTCCCCGTCGATGACCAGGCCCTCCGCTGCGGGATGCCTGGCCGCCGCGTCGCGCAATGCGCCGCTGTAGGTAGGCGTGGCCGCAGCCGGTTCTCTCGCAGTTTGTTCGCTCATTGCCGTCGCTCCACGTGAACTACCAAATGATGAAAGCCCCGAACGACGGTGCTGGTCCAGCGCTCTTCGTCGCCCGTCGCGCGGATCGACGCGAAGCGATCGAGCAAACCCTCGACGAACAGGCGCGCCTCGAGCCTGGCTAACGGCGCGCCGAGACACAGGTGACTGCCGTAACCGAACGCGAGATGCCGCGCGCAATTTCGGCGTTCCAGGTCGATGTCGTCGGGCTCCGTGAACTGCGCGGAGTCCCGGCCGGAAGCGCCAAGAGAAAACAGAACGCGCGCGTCCTCGGGTATCCGCGAACCGTGTATGTCGCGCTCTTCGAGAGTCGTTCGGCAGATCGACTGGATCGGTGCCTCGAGCCGCAGCGCTTCCTCGACGAAGGTCTCGATGCCGTCGCGATCGGCGTACAGCCGCGCGTAGAGCTCCGGGTGCTTGGTGAATAGAAAAACTATGCTGCTCAACAGGTTAGTGGTGGTCTCATGACCGGCTGCGAGCAGGAAGACGCCGTGAGCGACCAGTTCGTCGTCGCTCAGTTGCTCGCCGTCGACCTCGGCCTCGATCAGGCTGCTCAGCAGATCCGGCGTGGGCTTTGCCCGGCGTTCGACGACCTGTTCGCGCATGAAACGCGCCATCTCGATCAGCGCATTGCGATCGTCGTCGCTCAGGCTCTGACCGAGCCGGTTCATCAGCGCCCGCGACCAGCGGCGATAGTCCGCGCGCCGTTCCGCAGGAAAACCCATGATGCTGCAAATCACGTCCGCGGGTGCGGGATAACAGATGGCGTCGACCACGTCGAAGCGGTCCGTCTCGATGCGCTCGAAGTACTCGTCGAAGATTTTCCGAACGTCGTCGTGCCACGTGGCGGTCGTGCGCGCGGAGAAAGGTTTCAACAACAGCGCGCGCAGTCGTCGATGTCTGGGCGGGTCCGTGCGCTCGATGTCCGGGTAGGTTCCGGGCGGGAATCGGCCCGCCGGATCGACGCCGTCGGTGGCGCTGAGCCAGACGTTGTCGGCCAGCATCCGGACGTCCTCGTAGCGCGTAAGAACATAATTTCCATAGCGCGAATCCATTGCAAGCGGCGCGTTCGAAAGCAAGGCCGAATAGGTCGAAAACGGGTTTCGCTGGACGTCGTCGTCGAAGAGTTCGACGGTCTTTAGCGCTGGTTTTTCGGTTTTGTCGTGCATCGCAAACCCCGTGAGTCGAGGCCATATTGCTACGACAAACGAGCATAGGAATTCAAGCGCGACGTCGTGACGCCTTGCGTGCGGCGCGTTTTTTCGGCAACCATACGCCGCGATTTTGCGCAGCGATCGAGCGGATATGGACGACTATTCAGCCCTTGTCGGCTTCCGGTTTCCCGGCGGCGACTATCGAATTCAACCGTATCGTCATTGGCTCGCTTGCGATGCAATCGGCGCAGATCCGCGCGCATTTTCCGACACGGCGCATCCGCTGTTCGTGTACTACGCGGCCATCGGTGGGATGGGCATGTCGCTCGAATCGCTCTTCGAGCTTTGCGGTGCGGGTCCCGATACGCCGCAGCCGATGCTGGGCGAAACGTCGCTCGAACTCGAACGGCCGTTATCCATCGACGATACCTATCGGGTGAGCGGCACGATCACGGACGTACGGCGACGCAGCGGCCAGCGCGCGGGGCTGATGGACCTGATCACCGCCGCGTTCGAACTCTCGGGGCCGGACGGGCAGGAGCGGGCGCGCTGTAGCATCGTCTTCGTCTTTCCGAGGCAGGCGTCTTGAAGCCGCAAGTCGGGATGTCGCTCCCCGAGCTGCGAACCGGGCCCGTCAGTGCCGGGAAGATGAAGCAGGTCGCGCTGTTCCTCGACGATCCGAACCCGATCCACTTCGACCCGGAAGCCGTGCGCCGCATGGGGCTGGGCGACAAGCCGATCAACCAGGGTCCGAACGGCATGGGCTACGTGCTGAACATGCTGATCGCTTTCTGCGGACGCGCGGATGCCGTCAGGGGGTTCAGGTGCAGACTGCACGGCAACGTGTTCGCTGGCGACGAGCTGATCGCGGGCGGCACGGTCAGGTCGATCGACGACGGTCTTGTGCATTGTGACGTTTGGCTCAGGCGCGACGAGGAAACCGTGCTGAGCGGTACGGCCATCCTCGCACAAGCGGAATCGACGGCATGAGCGCCGCCGAGCGGCCGTGGCCATCGGCGCGGACGGCGTGGTACGCGACGATACTGCTGACGCTTGCCTACACGTTCTCGTTCATCGATCGGCAGGTCCTGAATCTTCTCGTCGAACCGATCCGCGAGGATCTCAGCCTCACCGACACGCAGATGAGTTTCCTGCAGGGGCTGGCGTTCGTCGGTGCCTATGTGCTGATGAGCATACCGATCGGCCGGCTCGTCGATTCGGTCAATCGAGTGGTAGTGCTTGCCGGCGGCGTGTTCGCCTGGAGCCTCGCGACGATCGGCTGCGGCGCCGCGGGCAGCTACGTGCAGCTCGTGGTCGCGCGGATGGGTGTCGGCGCGGGTGAGTCGACGGTGACGCCGGCGGCCTGGTCGCTGCTTGCCGACTACTTCCCGAGAGAGCGCCGCGCGCTGCCCGTCAGCATTTACCTGATGGGGCCGTATCTCGGCGCGGGCCTCGCGCTGATCGTGGGCGCCGAAGTCATGGCGTGGGCGCGGGACATGGACACGATCACCGTGCCGCTGCTCGGCGCGATAGCGCCATGGCAGCTGACCTTCGTCATCGTCGGCGTTCCCGGTTTCCTGCTCGCCGCCGTGCTGTTGACGATCCGCGAACCCGAGCGCCGCGGCCGTATTGCGCAGCCCGCCGAGACGGCAGAGGCCGTGAGCGTTCCGTGGTCCGTCGTCGTCCAGTACATGCTGCGGCACTGGCGAATCTACTTCGCGTTCCTCGTCGGCGTGCCGTTCATCGTCGTGTTGCTGTACGGCCTGCAGGCGTGGGTGCCGACCTTCCTCGTGCGCGTCTACGGCTGGGACATTCCGCAAGCCGGGCGGTACTACGGCATCATCGCGCTCGTCGCCGGGTCGGCCGGCGTGCTGTCGGGGCCGCCGGTCGCGAAGTGGCTGGAGCGGCATGGCTACGACGATGCGCCGCTCCGGATCGCGGCCGTGACGGCGGCGCTGGCTTGCGCCGCGGGCATCGTCGGCGCGCTGCAAACCGATCCGCTGCTCGCTCTGGCGTTCATCGGTGCCGCGAGCTTCTTCGTCACGATGCCGATGGCGCTGGTTACTGCGGCGCTGCAAACCGTCACGCCGAACGAGATGCGCGGACTCGTCGCCGGCATCGTCGTCGTGATGAACAACGTCGTCGGGCTGGCGCTGGGGCCGACCGTCGTCGCTCTGTTCACCGACCAGGTCTTCCGCGACCCGCTTGCGGTGGGCAAGTCGCTGGCGCTGCTGTTCGCGATCGTGGCGCCCATCGCGGTGTTCTTTCTGGCCAGCGGCATGCGGCCGTATCGCGAGACGATCCGGCAGCTCGACCGCGAGTAATCGCCTCGGGGAGAGTGCCCGGCGGCTGTCTGCAACACGCCGGTGCGTGATAACCGCAGCTTATTGCAAACACCGGCTGTGATAACATTTCCTTTAAATTCAATTACTTATTGCCTTGCCCCCGACGCTCGGGCATTATCTGTCGACGAAAACCAGCATCACACAGTCTTGTCGAAGGGGGTGACAAGGTGATTCCAGCAAGTCGATTCGTCGTCGTGGCGGCCGTGTCCGCCGTCCTCGTTTTTCTCGCACCCGGCCATACTCAGGCTCAGATCGAAGAGATCATCGTCACTTCGCAGAAGCGTACGGAAGGTCTCTCGGTGCAGGACATTCCGGTAGCTCTGACGGCCGTCGACGAAGCGCTTCTGGACTCCGTGTTTGCGATCGACCTGGTCGACGTCGGCCGGCTCGCGCCGAACGCCACGCTGCATCCCGCGTCGACATTCACCGCGACGCCGAACTTCTTCATTCGCGGAATCGGCGTCAGCGGCACGACCCGCTCGCTGGACCCGGCCGTCGGGATCTTCGTCGACGGGATGTACATCGGCTACCCGGTAGGCGCCATCCTCGACGTGTTCGACCGCGAGTCCATTGAGGTGCTGCGCGGCCCGCAGGGCACGATCTTCGGCCGCAACGTGACCGGCGGTGCGATCAACGTTCGCAGCAAACGGCCGACCGGTGAGTTTGCGTTCGACAGCGACGTCGTCGTCGGCGACTTCAATCGCTTCGACGTCTCGGCAAGCGTTGAAGGTTCGCTCGTCGAGGATCGCGTCGCGGGCAAGATCGCCCTGATCTCGCGCAGCCGCGACGGCTATTGGGAAGACAACAACGGCGGCACGATCGATCCCGACATCAACCCCGATCCGCTCCCCGATTCGCCGACCGGCACGAAACCCGACATCGACCTTATCGTCGTACGGCCGATGCTGCAGTTCACGCCGAGCGACAACGTCGAGATCACGTTGATCGGCGAAGTGCTGCGGGACAACAGCGGCACCGCCAACAGCCGCAACATCATCAATCCCGACAACCCGCGCCGGCCGATCGCGGTGCTCGGCTATACGCCGCCCAGCGATCCCTACGAGATCAACCACGATCTGAACGAGAACGCGGACCTCAAGACGGAACACCTGATCGGTGAGTTGAACTGGGACCTCGGGCACGGTGTCCTGACGTCGATCACTTCCTGGCGCCAGCTCGAGTTCGACTCCAGCACCGACTTCGACGGTACGCCGTTCACGATCTTCCATTTCCCGCTGAACTCGGAAGAGCAGGACCAGGTCAGCCAGGAACTGCGCTATGCCTCGCGCTTCTCGGACAACTACGAGTTCGTTGCGGGCGCCTTCTACTTCGATCAAAGCTACTTCGTCGGCGAACGCCGCCGGATACTGCCGCCGGCCCTGCCGGATCAGGCCATCGTTGCCGACATGGATCACATGACCTGGAGCGTCTTCGCCGAGGGCAACATCTTCCTGAACGACGACTGGACGCTGACGCTGGGCGGACGCTGGACCTACGAAGAGAAGGACGTCACGTTCGGCCCGCTCGGTTCCTGCGAGGTCGACTTCTCGAGCTGCGACCCGTCGCTACAGCGCGACGGCGACTGGGACGACTTCACGCCCAAGGTGGCGCTCAAGTATCAGATCAACGACGACTCGATGGTCTATGGAAGCTGGACCGAAGGGTTTCGCAGCGGCACCTTCGATGCGCGGGCACGGACCGTGGATTCGTTCCTGAACAGCTCGCCGGCGCCCGAAAGCGTCACGGCATTCGAGTTCGGGTACAAGGTCCTGTCGAGCGATGGACGGTTGCGCTTCAATGCCGCGATCTTCCACAACGATTACCAGGACATCCAGCGGCTTGCGCTGGAGCCCGTTCCGGTCGAAGTCGACCCCGAGGGCGTCGCACAACGACTTATCAACGCGGCCGAGGCCACCATTCAGGGGATCGAACTCGAACTGTCGTACGTTCCGGTTGAGAATTTCGTCATCGATGCGTCACTCGGCTACGTGGATGCCGGCTACGACGAGTTCGACGGTTTCGATGCCGACGGCGTGCTGGGCTTCGATCCGGTGACCGACCCCGCCGCGGCCCGCGCGCTCAAGTTCGAGCGGGTGCCCGAGCTGACGGGTTATCTGGCAGGCACGTGGATTCGGCCGCTCGACGGCGGTGCGGAGCTGTCGTTCCGTGCGTCGTACTGGTGGACGGACGAGTACTACAACGACGCGCTGAACGCGGAGATCATCAAGCAGGACGCGTACGGACTCATCGACGCGAACGTCACCTGGACGAACGCGGACGGCAACGTCAAGGTATCCCTGTTTGGCCGCAACCTCGCGGACGAGGAGTTCTTCGACTTCGGTCTCGACAATGCGCTGACGACCCTGACCTGGGGCGGCATGCCAAGGAACTTCGGCATTCGGTTGAGTTACTCGTACTGAACGCCGTGTGCACACCGGGTACGGCCCCTCCTGTACCCGGTGTGCAACCCTTGCACCGGCGTTCGTAACGCCAGCGTGTGGCACAATCCGCCGCCCCACCCGATGAGCGTGTGCACCATGGTCTATCGAAACCCGCATTGCACGATTTTTGAGGCAGGCCGTCTGCGCCCGGTTAGTCGTTGGGGGGCCGGATCGTGAGCGACAGGTTGCGCGCCAAAGTCGCGATTGTCACGGGTGCCGGCTCCGGACTTGGACGAGCGTCGTCGCTGGCCTTCGCGGCGGCGGGCGCCCGCGTCGTCTGCGCCGATCTCGACGCGGCGTCGGCGGACGAGACGGCGGCGAAAATCGAGGCGATGGGCGGCACCGCGCTTGGGATCGGGCTGGATGCATCGTCGCCGGACGACAACGACCGGGTGGTCGCAGAGGCGCAGGCGCGCTTCGAGCGCATCGATGTTTTGCTTGCGAACGCGGGCGTTCCCTCGGCCGGGTCTTTGACCGACGTCGACTTCGATCACTGGCAGCGGGTTCTTGCGGTCAATCTCACCGGCGTCTGGCTGGCCAACAAGGCGGTGATTCCGGTTATGCAGGCTCAGGGCGGCGGCTCGATCATCAATCAGGCGTCGATCACGGCGCTGGTGGGTTTCTCGGGCGTTGCAGCCTATTCGGCGGCGAAGGGCGGTGTCGTTTCACTCACGCGCCAGGCCGCGGTCGAGTACGCGGAGGACGGTGTTCGGGTCAACGCGATCTGTCCCGGCACGATCGTCACTCCATTGGTCACCGAAACCTACGTGCAGCGCGGCGGCGTGGACGGCAGGCAGCGGATGTCGCTCGACGATGCGCTTGCAGCCAGTGCGTCGCGGTATCCGACGAAGCGCCTCGGCGAAGTCGAAGACGTAGCGAACCTGGCGGTGTTTCTCGCTTCCGACGAGTCGAAGTGGATGACCGGAGCCGTCCTGCCGGTCGACGGCGGCTACACCGCTGCGTGAGATCAGGCCCGGATCGCGATTCGCACCGCTGAGCGCGGCGGCGTATTCTGCAAGCTGTAAGCCGGGCATCGCACGCGCATGTTGTCGATAAGCGAACTCAGATACGTGATGCTGCTCCACGAGCATCGCAATTTTCACAAGGCGGCCGCCGCGGCGGGCATTACCCAGCCCGCGTTGAGCGCATCGCTTGCAAGGATCGAGAAGCGCCTCAAAGTTCCGCTGTTCTATCGCGACCGGCAGTCCGTCACCAGCACGGTGTTCGGGGATCTGGTGGCACGCCGCGCCTCGCTGCTCCTCAACGAGATCGCGAATCTGACCGAGCACATCGCCCAGTTGCGCGAAACGCGGGCAGGGGAGGTGCGCTTCGGGATCGAACCGGCGGCAGCGGACTTGTTTCTGACCAGGGCCGTCGCGCACTTCACGGCCAGGCACCCGAACATCTATCCCGGCTTCGAGCTAGACTACTGGGAGCCGCTCCGCAGTCGTTTGCTCGACGGCGAGATTACGTTCTTCGTCGGCATCAAGAATCCCGCGTTCGCCGACCCCGGAACGATCAGCGAAGCGTTCTATAACCAGGACATCGTATTCTTCTCGCGGACTGAGCACCCGTTGCAGGATCTCGATATCGTCACTTACCGCGACCTGATTCGCTGGCCGCTGTTGACTTATCGTACGGTTCTCGCAAAGCGCAAGATTCGTGCGATGCTCGAGAGCTCGGATGAAACGAAGCGCTTCGAGCACAATTTCCCCGTCGCGGTCGTGAGTCATCTGCCGATGATTCGCCAACTGGTTCTGAGCTCGGACTACATCGCGATGGCCCCACGAACCCTTTTTCATACGGACGAGACCGCCGGTGCGATACGGCCAATCGACGTCGACGGCTTCGAGCTGCGGCTCACGCTCGAGATCATCCGGCGGACCGATCATATTCCGTCGCCCGCCGAGTCCGAGATGATCGCGAGCTTCGAGTACGTCCGGGACAATCACATTAAGGAGGTACCCGTATGACGGGTGCGAGCGAGACGGCGACGGCTGAACACGATATTGCGGGGCGCCTGCGGCGTCTCGAGTCTCTGGAGGCCATCCGCGGCCTCGTGCAGCAGTACAGTTTCGACGTCGACGATCACAACATCGACCGGCTGGCGGAGTGCTTCGCGGAGGACTCGCGATATCGTTCCGTGGATGGGCGGATCGACGTATCGGGCCGGGCCGACATTCGCGCGTACTTTCGTCAACGGATGGCGCAGCTCGGGCCTACCTGTCACATCACGCACGACCACGTCATCGACCTCGACCCGGCGAACCCCGCGACGGCGCGAGGCAAGGTGACCAGTCACGCGGAGGTCGTCGCCGACGGCAGACCAATGTGCACGTGTCTGCGCTACGTCGACGAGTACGTCTTCGAGGCCGGGCGCTGGCGGTTCCGGGAGCGCGTCATGCACTTCATGTACTTCTGTCCGGTTGACGAGTATCCGCAGGTGTTGAGTTCGCGACGGCGCAAGTTCATGGGCGGACGCTGGTTGGCTGCAGACCTGCCCGAATCGATCGCGAGCTGGAGCGGCCAAAGGCCCGACTCCTCGTGACGGTCAATCGGGCGCAAAGCGCCGGATGCGCTCGATGACGATCGGGACTTCCGGCACGTCGTTCAGTTCGCCCTTCTGCCCGGTTGGCACGGCGGCAATCCTGTCCGCGACGGCCATGCCCTCGACGACGGTGCCGAATACGGCATAGCCCCAGCGGCCTTTGGCAGCCGCTTTCGCGGGATCGAGCTGCCGGTTGTCCACGACGTTGATGAAGAACTGGGAGGCCGCGGAGTGCGGGTCCGCCGTTCGCGCCATGGCGATCGTGCCGCGTGTGTTGGACAGGCCGTTGCCGGACTCGTTGGGGACCGTGCGCTCGTCTTCCTCGAGTTCGTAGTCGGGCGTGTAGGCGCCGCCCTGGATCATGAAGCCGCCGATTACGCGGTGAAACACGAGGCCGTCGAAGAACTCCTCGTCAACCAGCGAGAGGATGTGACTGACGGTAAGCGGAGCCGCGAGAGGGTCGAGTTCGACCAGGATGCGGCCCTGGGAGGTTTGTATTTCGATGTGCGGCAGCGAATTTGGCTCCTCCACCGCGCCTGCGGGAGCGAAGGCGAACAGCGCGGCGAGAAAAGTAGCAATGAAGGCGGCTTTCATGAGACGTGATCTTCCAGTCGGTTGAGTTGTGTATGCGGTAGCGACGCAGACGGGAACGGAGTCCACTACAGATTCAGATGGCCGATCGGTCCGCGGCGACAAATCGCCGCAGGCGTTTTCGGAAATGGCCGATACCCGTCGCCAGGTACTTCTTCACCATGGCCTGCGACAGGTTCATGTGTTCGGCGATCTCGGCGACGCGCAGCCCCTCCCGCCACCGCAGCACAAGGGCGATCCGACACTTTGCCGACAGCTCCCGCATGGACTTGTTGATTTGCTCGCGACGCCGGATGTCGATGGTTTGTTCTTCTATGCCGGGATCGGCCGAGTGGAGCTGACCGATGTCGGTATCCGCAACTTCCGGGCCCTCATCGGGACCGGCGTAGTGGTGGTACAAAAGGTGCTGAGCAATCCGGTACAGATAGGCTTTAGGGTAACGAATGTCACCCGGTTTGTGACTTGCCTGCAGCATCTTCAAACAGGCTTCCTGAGCGATATCGCGCGCATCTTCTTCACAGGACACCTTCGAGCGCAGGTACCGATGTAGCTGGGATACCTGATGTGTCAGAAGTTGATGGGTGTCTGCCTGCAACTCTGCCTGTACGTTGGACAAGCTTATTCTCCAAAGCATAGATCGCCGCAGAACCCTGCGGTACGTCCGAATGGTCTGAAACGCAGGAGAAACCAAACCCAATACCTCATCTGCCCGAGCGTCCTCGCGAGACAGTGTGGGTAAGGCCGATGTGCGGCGACGCGATTTGACCTTCGACTCGAACCGCTCCTAAGATCGGACGCTATGAAACTCCCTCATCAGCGTCATGTGCGCCGAGTTTCGGCTTGAGCTCCGAACCAGATACCGTTGTGCACTTTCCCAACGACCCGGACCGGGCCGAGCGTATTGCGCGTATGTTCGTCAAGTATGGCGCGCAGCTGCAGGGTTACATCGCGCGACGTATCCGGTCGCAGGAAGATGCCCGTGATCTGACCCAGGAAGTGTTTGCCCGTTTCATCCGCAGCCGGCATGCGGACGGCTGTGAGTCGCCGAAAGCGCTGCTCTACGAAATCGCCGCCAACCTCATCATCGACCGGTCGCGGCGGCGCAAGAGTCGTCGGACCGCACAGCACCAACCGTACTACGATGAGGAAACGGAGGGTATTGGCGCAGACCCGTCCTGCGTTATAGACAGTGAGAGCCGTCTTCGGGACGTGGAGGCTATCATTTTGGGTCTCCCCAGCAAGTGTCGGGAGGTATTCGTGCTGAGCCGGTTCGAGGGTTTGTCGTACGCGGATATCGCGATACGCATGAACATCTCGACGGCGATGGTTCAGAAGCACATCAGCAAGGCCCTGTTGCGGTTACGGCAAGGGGTGAATCATGACTAGAGTCGTCAGCGAGCTGCAGTCCCTGCCCGTCATTCAGCAGGCAGCGGCGGACTGGTGCGCCCGGCGGGCGGGTGGCGAGTTGTCGCGTGAGGCAGAGGCCGAGTTCAATGCGTGGTTGCGTGCCGATCCGAGGCACGCCAGAGAGTTTGAAACGATGCAGGCGCTGTGGCTGGAATCCGCCGAAGTCGCACAGCGGCCCGCCATCGAGAGTCTGCGCACCGGGCTGCGCGAGGACCGGCCGGAGCCAGGGGCAGCCGGCGGTACGTCGAAAACCGTGTACCAACGTCGTTGGCCGGCAGCGATTGCGGCCGGGCTCGCTGCCGCAGCAATCGCGGTAAGTTGGGTGCTCATCAACGGGCCGCAGCCGGCCTTTGTCACGGAGCGCGGCGAGCAGCGTCAGGTGATACTGGATGATGGCACGTTGGTTGAGCTCGATGCCGATACGCAGATCACGCTCGCATATGGCGGCCGCGAACGTCGGGTGATACTCGAGGCAGGCCAGGCGCATTTCGATGTACGTACAGATGAGAACCGTCCGTTCGTCGTTGTAGCGGGCGACGGTGAAGTTCGGGCCCTGGGCACCAGCTTTCAGGTATATCGTCGCCCGGGTACGGTGACGGTTACCCTTTTGGAAGGGCGCGTCGAGGTGATACCAACCAGGGTCAGGCCCGATTCCCCCGCGGTCGGGACGCCGGCATGGAAAAAGGAGTTGGCGCCGGGTGAGCAGCTAGTCCTCGCCATCGAGCAGCCAGTGGCGCCGGAAGTTACCAGCATCGATATCGATCGCGTGACAGCCTGGCAGCGGGGCATGATGGATTTCGACGCACTCACGCTGCCGGAAGTGGTTGCCGAGTTGAATCGCTACAGCGACACGCCCGTGTTCATTGCGGACTCTTCCCTGAACGATACCCGAGTCAGCGGCGTGTTTGCCATCGGCGATACCGAAACCTTACTGCTTGCGCTCGAAACGGGGTTCGGCATTGATTCCAGGCCCCGGCCGGCATCCGGTGACATTGCCCTGTATCCGGCCGGTTCACCCTGAGCATCGCGAATACCCCCGCCTGGGGTATTGGATTCTATTTCTCCTGCGTTACAGCGGATAACCACGGCGTGCATTTGACGTGGATAGTAAGGGGGAATAATGAATACCAAGCGTCCCGGGCCCGCATACAACGGCTTGCCGCTACTTCTTTTCGCGGCGTTTTACCCATATTCGGCCAGTGCCGACGAGTCCTCGTACTTTTATGAGATTGAAGCCCAGTCAATGGACCGGGCGTTGAAGGAGTTCGCTGCACAAACAGAAATACAAGTGGCGTTCTCGCCCGACACGGTGGAAGGGTTAACTGCAAGGGCCGTTGAGGGGAACTACGCGCCCGAAAGTGCTCTGCAAATACTGATCGACGAATCGGACCTCGACTACGAGTTCGCTTCCGAGAAACTCATCGTCGTTCGCGCCTTGCCGGTCGTTGCGAGCGAGCGGGCTGACAGCGCCGCAAGAAGCCCGGCACGGGCGAGCGTTCTGATGCTCGGGGCGGCGACACCGACGGGCGGAAATGACAGCGTCGGGGCTGCCGTGGAGCGTGCCGCAAGCTCCGACGAAGGCCGTGGCTCCGCTGAAGATGACATGGAAGAGATCATCGTCACGGGCAGTCAGCTCATCACCGATCCCGGCAAGATGACCCGCCAGGTTACGGTTTTCAACCGGGCCGAAATCGAGCGCAGCGGGGTCACCCGCCTCGACGAGTTTCTGCGCCGGTTGCCGCAGAACATGAATGCGCCGGGCAACGTTGGTACCGGTATTCCCGGCCCCGGGCTGGAGTTCGGTCTCGGTGACAACGTGTTTGCCGGCAGCACCATCAACCTCCGGGGGCTCGGTTCCCAGTACACGCTGATTCTGATCAACGGCCGGCGTCCCGCCAGGGGCGGTCAGTTCGGCGACGTTACAGACATCAGCAACATCCCGATCGAGCGCATCGAGCGTATCGAAGTGCTGTTCGACGGTGCGGCGGCGATCTACGGTGCCGACGCCGTTGGCGGTGTGGTCAACATCATCACCCGCCAGGACTACGATGGAACGGATCTTTCGCTGACTTACAGCGATACGGAAGACGGCGGCGGTGCGCGCTACAACCTGCAGATCGGGCACACGTTCAACTGGGGGTCGGGGTCCCTGACGGCCACGGCGAGCTATCAGACCCAGGAGCAAATCGAGGGTAATCAGCGCTCGGGCGCCCAGCTGACTCAGTCGACCGCGGATGTTCTCGGCGGTTTCTTTGTGCCGCCTTCCGCAAACGGCAACGTTCGCGCACAGCTCCGCAATTTCGATCTGACGGCGCCCGAGTACCGGGCTTTATTCTGGGTCAACGGCAACGACCGGCTTAGCGGCGGCGTGGAGGTACCTGCGGCACAGCAGGTCTGGAACGGGACCGGATTCGAGTTCGTTGAAACGACGGCTTTCGTCGACCGTCAGACTGGTCAGCTCCCTCCGGGATACTTCTGGATCGATGAGGCGGCTGACAGGCCGCAGAACCCCGAGGCCCTGGGTTTTACGCCGGTGTTTCAGGCAGATCTGCCGCAGTACAGCGGCCAGCGGCTCGGTATTGGCGAGGTTGCTACCAGTAATGAACTCGGCGAGAGCGTCTATGTGCCGTTCGACGGTCTGGCTCTGTCTCCCGAGGATGATACCTACAACATCGGGCTGTCTTTCGCCCAGGATCTCACGGAAGACATTCGTCTGACGCTCAATGCGGACTACATCGCTACGAGCAAGGTGAGTTTCAATGAGGAACGTGCCCGGTCTGCGCTGATACCGGCCGACGCTCCGGGCAATCCATTCGGGCAGAGCTTCAACTACAGCTACCAGGACCGTTTTCCGCAGCAATATCAGGACATCGAGTCGACCGTCTACAACGTGTCCGGCGGTATCGACTGGGATCTTTCGCAGAGCTGGAGTCTGGCGCTCGGCTTCGGTTACTCGGAGCAGGAGCAGGACGCGCAGACAATCAACAATCTGCGTACGGACGGGCTCGGCCCGGATACGATCGAGGCGCGTTTGAGCGGTTACTACGACACCCGGGTAGGAGGAACCGTCCCGCCAGTCTTCGTTCGCGAGTTCACGGGCAGCAATTTCAACGACCCGTTCCTGGGCTACGACAGCTTCGAGGCGATGATCGCTGCCCTGGTCGTTCCGCTTCAGAGGACCTACAACCATTCGACGCAGTACGAAGCGGACTTGAGGCTCCTCGGTAAACTCTTCGAGCTGCCCGCCGGCGACGTTCGCACCAGTTTGTCCCTGCGGTATCGCGAGGACGAGAGCGAAGCTTTCACCAGCGATAGTACGCTCCGGTTTACCTCGAATGCCCTTCTGGATCTGGTGCCTCTCGAGGGTCGTCCCGGGTTCGGCTATGACGATCGTTTCGGCGAGAGCGTCAAAACGCTCGCTGCCGAAGTTTCCGTCCCTGTGTTTGGTGCAGACTTCGATCTGCCGCTCGTCGACAGCTTTCTGCTGAGTTTTGCAGGTTCCCTCGAGGAGTACTCGAACACTGATGAGGACGGCTTCAACTGGTCGGCGGGCTTCAACTGGGGCGTCAACGAGCAGTTCATCGTTCGTCTGAACCGTACGTTCAACCTTCGCGTACCGGAGTCGGTGCGAACGGCTCGGGAACCACGGTGGAACTTCAGCCCCAGCTACTCCGTGTACGCCGACGCAAGCGACCTTGTACCCACCATTCCCGTCAATCAGGCTCTTTGGACAATCGACGGGGGTGCGAATCACCTCAGGCCGGAGAGCAACTACGGCACGGCGCTGTCGTTCATCTACCGTCCGGCCTTTGCCGAAGGGCTGGACATACAGGTGAACCTGTCCCAATCGCGCACGGTCGATCAGTTGGGCAATCCGTTCATGGGCAGATGGACTCTCGATACGGTGTTGCCGGAAAGCCTGCGCGCCAATCCGCTGTTCGCTTTCGGCGATCCGGCGAGCAATCCGTTTCACGCATCGGCGGCCGCGGTATTCGGCGGCGACGTTATCCGGATGGCGCCGGGCGATCTGATTTTCGATGGCCGGGAGTACAACATCGGCGACACCTTCAACCGGGGCGCCGACTTCCAGATCAGTTACAACCTGGCGACCCGTTTCGGCGACTGGTTGCTGACGTGGCGTCACCAGTACCTCGATACGAACGAAGTGACGCGCTCCAATCTGTGCGATCAGGTAGAGCAGGGTTGTGTCGTTGACGACGTGTCCTCCCCCTTGGGCGGGCTCGATGAGCCGATCGATACTGTCGGTTCGGTATCCCGCGAAAGTTTCGCCTATGGAGTCGTTGCGCTGCCGCGGAACCAGGGGAGCATCGATCTGTTCTGGGGGTACCGCGGGCTCGGCGTGAATCTCTCCACCCAGTACACGGCCACGACGTCCGTCTACAGGACCGCGGACATCTCCGAGGCGGTGATCATCGGTTACATCGAGTTCAACGGTCAGCGCATCCCGATTACCGATTGGCGGTTTGTCGGTACGAACATCTACCGCGAGGACAGCCGGCCGGAGCAGACAGTGCATCTGTCGCTCAGCTATGACTTCGCGCGAGGCAGCCTGTTCGATGCGCCCCGCTGGCTGGGCGATGCGCGTATCTCGCTGACGGTCGACAACCTGTACCGGATCTCCGAGCGGAAGCAGAGCACGACAGTCGTGCAGAACGAAGTCGATCAGCCGTTCGATCAATTCGAGGAAGTGAACCGATTCACGGTCTTCCCTCGTGGAAGGAGCTACGCGCTGCGCTTCAGCACGACGTTCTGATCGTTCGATCGGGTACCCGGCGTACCCCCTTTTTGTCGCGACGGCCCCTTATTCGCTGGCTGTCGCGGCAGGTGGTGGCTCATGACGAAAGCATCGACATCCGGCGGTAGCCGGCAGCTCCGGGGCGATCTCGACCGGCTGGCAGGGCGGGCGCGCAGAGTACTCGATAAGGCCTACCTCGGCCTGCGCAGCCGGCAGGTGCTGTGCCGGACGCTGGCACTCTTGTCTCTGTTTGCGTTGCCGCTGCTGCTGGTGGAGCTGGTCCGCTATCTGGCCGGGTACGCGTCGTTCGGGCTCCTCTGGTGGCAGTACGCTGTGCTGGTGGTGGGCTTTGCCGGCGTCTTCGCGCTGGGCTGGCTGTTGCGGGATTACCTGCGTCACGTGCTGCCGCGTCACCAGACGCTGGGCCTGTTCGACCGGCAGTTGAAGCTCGCCAACCGGCTGGCGACGGCCGACGAGTTCATCGGCGTGCGCGATCGCACGGGCTTCATGCAGGCCGCGATCGACGATGCGATCGGGCCGGCAGAGCGGGCGATGGGCAGCGCGGCGCAGGCGGTCGGCAGCGACCGGCGCTGGCCGCTGTCGCGGGGCGCGCTGCTGTCGGTGCCGGCGACGCTGTGCGTGCTGCTGTTGACGATCTGGCTCGGCGCTCAGGAACGGCTGAATGTGGCCGGCGAGTTGTTTGCGGGCACGACTGAGGATATCGGCACCAGCCCGGATCTGAGTGTGGTCGCGCGGCTCGACGACGAGGCGGCGCGCGAGGAGGCGCGTCGTTCCGGCGACGAGTTGTTGGCGGAGGAAACGCCCGGTGCCGAGCCGGGCGAGACCGCGGACGCGGGTGTGCCGGACTCGACCGACAGCAGTGCGTCGCAACCCGGCGGACAGCCTTCGTTGCTGGAGAGTGAGAGTCAGAGTTCGGCGGGCCAGCCGTCGGGCGGTTTGCCTTCTGGTGCCGGCAGCCGGCCGGCCGGTCAGGCGGCGGGCGGTCAGCAATCGGCAAGCGGCCGCGAGGCCGCGACGGGCGAGCAGAACCGGAACCGGCAGGCCGGTTCGGATCGGCAGCAGGCCGCGGGCCAACAGCGGGCGGGCTCGACGGAGAGCAGCGGTCAGCAGTCGGCCAGTCAGTCCGGCGACTCCGCGGGTTCGGACAGCTCCGCGGGCGGCGATCAGTCGGCCGACAGCGGTCAGGAAAGCATGGCCGGCAACGACTCTTCGGCGGCGCAGACGGATTCTGCGCAGAACGCGCAGAACGCACAGCAGCAGGCGGCCAATCAGCAAGCGGCCCGGCAGGCCAGCCAAAACGCTGGTGAGCCGCAGGGCGGTGACAGCGGCAAGGCCCAGGATCGGGGCCGGACCGACAGCGAGGGCGCAGGCGGTGAGTCGGGCGGCGGAGACCCGGACGCAGAAGCCCAGGCGCAGGGACAGGGCCAGGGGGGGCAGCCCAATGCCGGTCAGCAGCAGGCGAGTGGTTCTCAGGGCGAAGGTCGGGGCGAGTCCGACGACGCGATCAAGAAGAACCGTGGCGCCGCGAAGGCGATGCTGGCAGTACCCAAGCCCGACCGGCTAATCGGCGTACGCGGCGACGGCCCGGAACAGATCCGGCAGGAGCAGTCGGTGCCGCAGGAGCAGGAAGCGGCACCGGTGGCAGCCCGTGCGCGCTCGGCGCGCGGTGAGCGCATCGGCACGCTGCAGCAGACCGAGGTGTCGGGCTGGTCCCGGCACCTGGTCAGGAACTACTTCGACCGTCAGGGCAGCGCGCCCGGCGATGCCCCATCGACAACCACGGAACGCAGTGAGGGACAACAACCATGACATCGGCAGCCGGTACACAGATAGAGAGTGCCGATCAGGCACGCGAGGCCGCGGGCCAGTTCCGCAGCATCTACGCCGACATCAAGGAACAGGTCTGCGCGATGATGGTCGGTCAGGACGCCGTGATCGACGGTGTCATGACGGCCTTGTTCGCCGGCGGGCACGTGCTGCTGGAAGGCGTGCCGGGTCTGGGTAAGACCATGCTGGTCAATTCGCTGAGCCAGGCCGTCGGCACGCGCTTTTCCCGCATCCAGTTCACCCCCGACATGATGCCGGCAGACATCCAGGGCACGACGGTGCTGGTGGAGACGCCGGACGGCGGTCAGGAGCTGCGCTTCCAGGAAGGGCCGATCGTCTCGAACCTGGTGCTCGCCGACGAGATCAACCGCGCGACGCCGAAGACCCAGTCGGCGCTGCTCGAGGCGATGCAGGAGCGTCAGGTGACCGCAGGCCAGCGCACGATCAAGCTCGAAGAACCGTTCTGCGTGCTGGCGACGCAGAACCCGGTGGAACAGGAAGGCACCTACCCGCTGCCGGAAGCGCAGCTCGACCGCTTCCTGTTCAAGCTCGTGGTGGGCTATCCGAAGGAGCAGGACTACGCCGCGATCCTCGACCGCACGACGGGCGGTGTGGCGCCCGTCATCCACGCGGCGACCAGCGGCGAGGACGTGGTGGCGATGCGCGACATCGTGCGCCAGGTGCCCGTGCCGGACATTGCGAAGACCTACGCCATCCATCTGGTGATGGCGACGCAGCCGGACAGCCGTTATGCACCGCCGGTGGTCAACGAGTACGTGGCACTGGGCGCCTCGCCGCGCGGCGCGCAGTCGCTGCTCTTAGCCGGCAAGGTGCGTGCACTGCTCAGCGACCGGTTCGCGGTGAGCTGCGACGACATCCGCGACGTGGCGCTGCCGGCGCTCAGGCACCGCATGCTGATCAACTTCCACGGCCAGTCCGACGGGATCGCCGATGAGCAGATCGTGGAGCACATACTGAAGACGGTCGACGAGCCCGGCGCCGCACGTTCCTGAGTGCTGCGAGGTATAGCCTATGAGCGCGACGCCGACCTTCGAGGAACTGTTCGACCCGGACTTTCTGGCCTCGCTGACACACCTGAGCATCACTGCGCGGCGGGTGGCCGCGGGCGGACGTTTCGGCGAGAAGCTGTCGCGGGATCTCGGCAGCGGCATGGAGTTCCGGGACTATCGTCCGTACACGCCGGGTGACGACCTGCGGCGGATCGACTGGAATATCTACCGCCGGCTGGGCCGGGTGTTCCTGAGACTCTACGAAGAGCAGCAGGACTTGCCGCTGTACGTGATGCCGGACCTCTCGGCGAGCATGTACAGCGACGACGCGGTACGGATAAAGGCGGCGCTGAAGGCCGCGCTGGCAATGGCCGCGATCAGCATGAACCAGAACGACACGGCGGGTCTGGTGCCGTTCGGCGACGAACTCGATCTGGTGACGAAGGGTGAGACCGGCAAAGTCAGCATCATGCGCTTTGCGCGCTACCTGTCGCTGTTGCAGCCGCGGCAGAACACGGATCTGGCGAAGTCGCTCGACAAGCTCGCGAGCCTGAACCTGCGGCCGGGGCTGCTGGTGATCGTCAGTGACTTCTTCGATCCGTCGGGTCTCAAACGGTTCGCTGCCGCGACCGGCAAGGTGCGGCACAAGCTGCTGTTGATTCAGATCACGCGGCCCGCAGACGCCGATCCCGGGCTTGAGGGCGAGCTGCGCCTGCGCGACTGTGAAACCGGCGAGGTCACGGATATTGCGATGACGCCGGCGGTCATGAAGCGCTACCGCGAGGCGTATGACCGGTTCTGCGATGAGCTCGCGTCGCTGGCGAGAAAACGCCGCGCGGGCTTGCTGCGGCTGGACGCCGGGCAGGACGTGGTCGAGCAGCTGGCGGCCCTGTTCGAGTCCGGTAGTCTGGCGGCCTGACGGTGGGCTTTGCGAACCTGACACCACTGGCCGTAGCGGGTGGCATCGCCGCGCTCGCCGCTACGCTGTATGCCCTGCAAATACTGCGCATCCGCTTTCGGCAGCAGACCGTGCCGACACTGCTGTTCTGGAAAGAAGCGGTCAGCGAAGCGCCGGTGCGTACGTTCCGGCAGCGCTTCCGGCATCCCTGGGCGTACCTGCTGATACTCACCATCTGCTCCCTGTTGTGGCTGGCGATTGCAGAGCCCCAATGGCAGGACGACGAGGGCGCGGCGTTCTACGTGCTGGTGCTCGACGGCTCGGCGGCCATGGCGCGGCCAGGCCGCTTCGAGCATGCGCTGGCCGATCTCGAGGACGATTTGAAGCAACTGCCGGCCGACCAGCGGCAGGTGATCTGGGCCGGTGCGGCCGCGGAGACCTTACTCAACCCGGGCGAGCATCCGCTGCTGTTGCCGGCGCGGCTGGCGAAGAAGACGCCCGAAGCGGTGCCGGCCTCGGTGGAGCGGCAGCTCATGCAGCTCGCGTCGGTGCGCCGTGACGCAGCGACGACGCAGGTGCGGGTGTACGGCGAGGCGCCGGTGAGTGCGGCGGTCATCGAGCGGCTGCCGGCCGGTGTATCGGTACGGCGCGGGTCGTCGGATGTCGAACCGGGCACAGACAACGCCGGCATTACCGCATTGGGTGTCGCGCAGGCCGCCAGCGGCAACTGGACCGCGGTGGACCTGCTGTTTCGCGTGGAAGGCGATGCGGCCGCACTGCCGGCTGCCGGAGAGATCGTCGTTCGGATCGACGACCGGACGTTGCCGGCGAGCCGACTGGAGACGGATGCCGACCGCGCGACTTACCGGGTGCTGAACCTCCCGGCCGACGGCGGTCTGGTGAGCGTGGCGCTGACCGGCGAAGACGCGTTGCCGCTCGACGACCGGGCACGACTCAGGCTGCCGACACAGCAGCCGATCCGGGTGCAGTTGTCCGAGACGCTGCCGCCGGTGCTGGCAGCGGCGTTGAATGCCGACAGCGCCATCGAACTCGTGAATACCGATCCGGACGTGGTGATCCGTTTGAGCGATGAGCCGTCTGACGCTGGCGTGCCGGCGCTCGAGTTTGTCGACGCCGAGCTGCAGGCGGAAGCGTTCCTGTTGGGTTACCCGGAGACGGACGGCTCTCCGGATGCCATGGTCTTGCTGAACACGGCGGTGCAGCGCATCGGTCTCGCCAACATCGATGCCTCGGGACTCGCGGAGGCGACCGAGCGCGCCGTGGAAGTGGCGATGCAGCCCGACAGCGAGTGGCGCTTCAGCGTTTGGCAGGAGCTCCTGAGCGAGGACTACAACTTCGTGCAATCACGGTCTTTCCCGCTGTTCGTCGCGCAAAGCGTGCGCTGGCTGGCCGGGGTCGAGAAGTGGTACCCGTATCTCGCGGCCGGTCAGCCGCTGCCGGTGTCGCCGGTCGGCAATGCGCCGGCGTTCGTCGATCCCGACGGCCAACTGATCGACACCCTCGGCGTGGACTTCGTGCCGAACCGCGCGGGCCTTCTGCATCGCGCGAGCCGCGCCGAGCCCCTGGAGGTCGCGCTGCTGGACAGTGCCGCCACCACCGGCCGGCTGGACGGTGCCTTGCAGTACATGGGGCTCGACGTTCTCGATGCCGCTCTGCTGCGCAATGCCCTCGTGTGGCTGTTGTTGCTGGCATTGGGCGGGCTGCTCGTCGAGTGGTGGCTGTATCAGAAGGGGCGGATGCCGTGACCCGTGGACTGTTCCACGCCGTGGGTTCGTCCGGCGATCCGACGGGTACCTGATCATGCAGATCAGTTTTCTCAATCCGGGCTTCTTCGTGTTGCTCGCACTGATCCCGGCCTTGTGGTTCTTGCCGCGACGGGTCGACGACATACTCCAGGCAGTGTTGCGTTCCCTGCTGTTGGCGCTGGTGATCGCCGCGCTGGCGCAACCGGTGTTGCTCGCACCGGGCTCGGAGCAGCATCAGGTGGTGATCGTCGACCGTTCGGCGAGCCTGAGCGAGGAACAACGGGCGACAGCCGAGGCCGTGCTGTCCGACGTGACCGGCATCGCCGGTGGGCGCGATCAACTGACTGTGATCGAGTTGGGGGCGCCGTCTTCGAACGACACGGCGGCGACCGCCGGACAACGCCTCGCGGTCGACGGCCTGGACAGCGAGTCCTCACTGAGCAATGCCCTGGCGCTGGCGCTGCAGCAGTTGCCGGTCGGCGTCAGCGGCCGCGTCACCGTGATCTCCGACGGCTTGTCCACCGACCGCGACTGGGGTGGGACGTTGACTCAGTTGAGCGAGCGCGGCATCCTGGTGGACGTCCACGATCTGGGCCGGCGCAACGACGACGTCTATCCGGCCGCGCTCGAGGCGATCGGCGACTGGCGCGTCGGCGACACCGTGGAGGCGTCGGTGACGGTCGTCGGCACGGGGCCGGTGACCGTGGTGCTCAGCGACGAGGACGGCGAAGAACTCGCCCGCGCGCCCGCCCGCCTCGCCGGTCGCAGCGAGGTCGTACTGGCGTTCGAACCGGAACTTGCTGGCTTCACGACGCTGACGGCCGAGGTCAGGACTGAGCAGGACAATCGCCACGACAGCAACCCCGCGAACAACCGGCTGAGCGTCGGCTTCGCCGTGCAGCCGCCGATCCGCGTGCTGTATGTCGCGGACCGCGAACGCGGCAGTACCGACGAGCTGCAGCAACTGCTGGGCTCGGGTTTTGTCGTCGAGGCGCCGGACGCGCCGCTGAACGCCGACCTGCCGCTCGACGCTTACGAACTCGTCATGATCGACGACGTACCCGCGGTGTCGCTGCCCGATGCGTTTCAACAGCACATCATGGCAGCCGTGCGGGAGGAGGGGCTCGGTCTGCTGTTTTCCGGCGGCCGCCGCGCGTTCGGCGAAGGCGGCTACTACGAGACGCCCGTGGCGGACGTGCTGCCGGTCGAGTTCCAGCAGCGCACGGAGAAGAAAGAACCGACGGTGGCGCTTGCCATCATCATCGATACCTCGGGCTCGATGTGGGGCCGGCCGATTGAACTCGGCAAGCAAATGGCCCGGCTGTCGCTGAACAAGCTCCGCCGAACCGACACGGTCGGCGTGGTGGAGTTCTATGGCAACAAGAGCTGGGCCGCGCCGCTGCAGACATTGCGCAACCGCTCCTCGATCGAGCGCGCGATCAGCCGCCTGCACGCCGACGGCGGCACCACCCTGATGCCGGCGATAGAAGAAGCGTACTACGGTCTGAAGAACGTACGCGCCACCTACAAGCACATCCTGGCGATCACCGATGCGCAGGTCGAGGACGCCGACTACGATGCGATCATCCGTCAGATGGCCGAGGAGGGCGTTACCGTGTCCACGGTACTGCCGGGCCTCGGTGAAGACGACCCGATATTGAGCCGCATGGCACGGATCGGCGGCGGCCGTTTCTATGCCGTGCCCGGGCCGTTCAATCTGTCGGAGATCAACTTCCGCAAGCCGGACGAGACCCGGTTGCCGTTGTACAAGACCGGGCCGTATCCCGTGGCGGCGCGCACCGGCAGCGGCTGGTGGGGTGAGGTGGACATGCAGGGTCTGCCGGCCGTCGGTGCCTACGTGGAAGTGCAGAACCGCGACGGCGCCGACGTGCTGTTGGAAACCGAAGACAGTGCCCACCCGGTGCTGTCGAGCTGGCGCGTCGGCCTCGGGCGGGTGACCGCGCTGATGACCGAGCCGGTGGGTCCGGGCACCGACGGCTGGCAGAACTGGGCGGACTACGGCCGTCTGCTGTCGCGGGTGATGCGGCGGACCGCGGCGGACGGCCGGGCGTTCGACTATCAGCTGCTGCGCCGGGGCGAACGGTTGTACGTGGATGCGTTACGCAACGGTCCGGGCGATGCCCGGCCGACGTTGGCCGTGGTGGGCGGTACGACGGCGAGTGACGGCCGTTCCGGGCTGTCTCCAGCGGAGCTCTCCTTCCGTGAAATGGCGCCGGGATGGTTCCGCGCCGACCTGGTGGTGTCGGCGAGCGAGGACGTGCGTCTGCTGAGCCCCGTCACGAATCGACACCTGATCGCGGCCAAAGCGCTGTCGGCCGAGACCCAGGTGGATCCCTGGCGGGGTCTCGACCTCGAGCGGCTGGCGGCGGGCACCGGCGGCGCGGTCTTGAACCGCGGCGACGCGAGCAGCGGCATCCCGGTGAGCGCCGGTGCGCTGTCGATACGCAAACTCTGGCCCTGGCTGCTGGCGCTCGCGTTGCTGGCGTATCTCGGTGAGCTGTCGTACCGCCGCTGGCCGACAGGCAGCCGGGCGGCCTAGAGCCGTGGTGGTAAGGAACCAAGGCGTGACAGGAGCGTTTTCCGATCGATTACTGGCGGCGTTGGCCGCGGCGACGCTGGTTTTCGTTTCAGCGTCAGCCGCATTTGCCGAGACGTCTGAGTGGTCGTCATTCGAGGAAGCGGACCGGGTTTACCACGAGACAATCCTCGAGGGTATCGCGATCGAGGACCGGGTCGCCGGGCTGAAGGCCGACACCAGTGGTTCGGCAGTCGAGCGCGGGCAGCGGCTGCACCTGGCAAGCCTGATGCAGTGGCGCCATGGCGATCGTGAAGCGGCGCTGTCGAGTGTCGACGAAGCGCTGGACATTGGGCGTCACGGTGCCCTGCTGCACCAGCGGGGCCGGTTGCTCGAAGCGCTGAGCCGTATCGACGAGGCGATCGAGTCGTACCGCGAGGCGATGCCGCTGTTGTCCGATTCGGCACGCACGGAAACGGAGCTGCGCATGGCGCTCCTGGTTGCGAGCGAGCGCGGCGAGATCGAGCCGTTGCTGACGCTGGCCGAGGGCGGCGATGCAGCGGTGCGGAATCGTGTGGCGATGGTGCTGGCGGTGCTGGGCCATGCGGGCGAGGCAGCCAGTCTTTACAGCCTGCCGGCGGGTGCGTCGGCCGAGCGCCAATGGCGGCATGCCCTACGTCTGACCGAATGGGGCTTGTGGGCCCGGGATCCGGGCAAGGCCCGGGAGGCTGCATGGCGCGCGGTGGATCTGGCCGGGAGCGAGCAGGATCGTTTGTACGCGCTGGCGCTGCTGACGGAGGCCTACCGTCAGGCAGATGCCTTGCCGGAGTTGGTCGAGGTGCTGCAGAGCGGTCGTGACGTGGGCGGCGACAGCCGGACGCTGTGGGTCAGTCTGCTGAGGGAGATCGATCGCCCCGAGGACGCGCTGGCGGAGCTGGCCGGCACTGCCGAGCATGAACCGCCGGCCGTCAAGCGGCAGTTCCTGGGTATCTACCGCGAGTCGGGTCGAACCACTGAGATGGTGGCCGAGCTGGAACGCCTGATGGCGGTGGATCCGGACGAGACGATCTGGCCACAGGGTCTCGCGGAGCTTTATCTGGAACGTGGCGATCGCTCAGAAGCCGAGGCGGCATGGCGCGGTTTTGTGGAGCGGGCTGAGACGGCACCGGCACTGCTGGACGGTGCCGCGGTGATGCTGAAGCTCGGTTTCGACGAACTGGCGCTGGCGGCAGCGGCGAAGGCTCAGCGCCATACCGTGCTGAACAGGGCCGGGCGGGATGCGGCACTCGACCGGGCCGCCCGGTTCCGGTTTGAGCTGTACATGCAGCTCGGCCGCTGGGACGAGGCGCGGGAAGTGCTCAAGACACTGGAAGCGGCGACAGCGGCGTCCGATCCGATGCGCCAGAGCGTCGCGATGGCCTACGAGCGTCTGAATCTGCCGGCGGAGGCGCTGCGGGTCATGCGCGCGCTGGTCGAGTCGCGTGACGCTTCCGACGGGGAGGCGAGCGTCGAGACCAGCCAGTATCTGGCCCATCTGCTGATTGCCAGCGGTGACGGGCGGCAAGCGGTTGCTCTACTGATGGCGGCCCTGCCGCATGCCTCGGCCCCACAGCTTCGCTTGCTGCACACCCGGCTGATCGCCGCGGCCAGGACAGCCGGCCTCGAAGAGGAGTTGGTGACCGATCTCACAGCGAAGCTCAACGACGGTCGTGCGACCGAGCAGGAAACCCAGCTCCTGATCGAGATGCGTATCCGCGCCCACGACGAGGCAGAAGCGCTGGCGCTGATCGACGCCCTGTACGGCGAAGCGGAGGCCGACGCTGTCGCGAAGCTCAAGCAGATCGCGGCGCTGCACCGGACGCTCGGGAATTGGCAGGCTTACGACGACACCCTGGCACAACTGGTCGAACGTGACCCCGACAACGCGGTGTTCCACGTACGCGGCCGGATCATCAGCTACATCGAAGGTCTCCGCTTCGAGGCCGAGAACGACCAGGAGGTGTCGGACACCCTGATCGCGTTGCTCGAACAGTACCTCGCGGTATCCGAGGCTGGCGCGGACCGCGAGTTCGTGGCCGGCGTGCTGGCGCTGGGCGGCCAGCGTCAGGCGGCGATCGGGATCTACCGCGAAATCCTGGCCGTGGATCCGTCACGTCTCGACAGTTATCTCGAGATCGGCAGCCAGCTCCAGGCACTGCAGCAGGCGCCCCGGGCTGTAGGGATGTATCAGTATTTGCTGGAGAGCAGCGACCGCAAGGAAATCTCGTGGGTGGCGCTGGACGGGATTCTGAACCTGCAGCCGGATCGCGAGACCCTCGAGTGGGCACAGCGCATGGCTCAGCTGCATGTGTCGGCGACGCCGGAGCAGTTCGAGTACTACCGGCAACTGGCCGATCTCTCGCTGGACCTCGAGGACAACGAACGACAGCTCACCGCGCTCTACAATGGGATCGCGGCGGAGCCCGAGTTCAGACTGGCTACGCTGCGCGAGTTGCTGCTTGCAACCGACGGTGTCAACCAACCCGCTGGCGCTGTGCCGGTCGGCGGGCACAACGCATCCCTGCACGAGCGTCACGTTGCCTTCGGTCGTCGTCTGCTGATGCTGGGCCTGGCGCTGCCGCCGGATGTGCACATCTCGCTCGGCAGGGCAATGATCGAAGCCGGCGATGCGGATGCGGCGCTCCGCGCCGTCAATCAGGCGGTGGAGCAGACCGGCAGCGACAAGCTGTTGGTGCAGGCGGCCGGCCTGTTCCGGCAGGCTGGTGACGATCTCTCCGCGCATCGTCTGTTCGAGCGTGCTCTGCGCAACGATCCCGACAACCTCGACCTGCTTGTTGATACGGCCTGGTCCAACGAGCGGATGGGCGAAAGGGAGCGTGCCGGCGAGCTGTTCCTGGACGGTTTGACGACGCTGTTGACACGCCAGCCGTTCAGGGCGGAGGAAGTACTCCCCGTCGTGGGCCGAAATCAGGCTGTCGAAACGCTGGACGCGAGCCAACTGGATGAGCTGCTGCTCAACGAGGGCAGGGAGCTGTTTCCCATGGAGTACAGCTCAGCCCGCACTCATCCCATCGAGTATCAGCGCTACTACATTCCCCTGCGCAACGGTCTCGTGCGGATGCTGATGGGTGACCGGCAGCGGCGGGACGCGGCGGTCGATCGACTGTGGGACGACTACGCATCGACGCTCGCGGTTGTGCGCGTCCGCCAGTCGGTGGAAGCGGATTCGAACCAGTTTCCGCCACGGCCGTCGGCGTTGCCGCGTTTGGCGAACTATCCGCGGTTGCGGCTGCAGGCGCAGTTGCAGCGGTATCTGGCCTACACCTTCGGCGACTACGCCGCGGTGAACGACATGGACGAGGCCTTGCTGACGTTGTTCCCGGAGGACAGGCAGCTACCGGAGATCCTCGTATCTCACCGTGCCGAATGGGGCAGTTTCGCGTATCTCGACTGGCTCGAGCATTCCATCGCGCTGGCCGCCTGGCAGAAAGAGGCGCTCGCGGGTCACTGGCTGGCGTCGGCGAGCGACACCGACGAGGGGTTACTGGCCGTGAGAGCCCGTTTCGACGCGCCGCCGTCAACCGCCGAGGCAATCTGGCGACGTGAGCTGGACCGCGCTCTGCGGGCAGGCGATACGGTGGAGACAGTACGGGTCGTCAAGCGGCTCGTAGAGACCGATCTGATCTGGGAGATCCTGGACAAGGTCGAACCGCACTTGTCCGATGCGGACAGGAAGACCGTCGCTGAACACGTGCTCCCCATTCTGCGTAACGACGCGGATCGGGCGACGGATAGTCTCCGTATAGACAAAAATCTTACGGATCGCGTGGGGCGCTGGCCCCGGCCGTGGGCGGCGAGGCTCGAAGACTGGTCCGGCGAAGCCGTGTTCGACGAGGAACGCCTGGCCGATCTGGTCAGTCGTTCCTTCCACTATCAAGCGGGCGATCCACATCAGGGCACTATCGATCCGTGGTTCACCTACAACACGCTGTCGGGCGGCAGTCGGGAGAAGTGGCTCAAACAGTTGCGCGAACAGTCGTTCTGGGCACCAGTCGGGGATGTCGTCTCTTTGATGCAGCTGCTGCTGCAGGTGGAGCAGGATGAAGCCGCGGCGGAGTCCATCAGGAGAATCTTTCGGGAGGACCAGGCGCGCCTCGGGCCGGGAGGCCTGGCCTTCGAGAAAATCGACATACATCCGGCTAACGTACCGCTCGCTCGCGAACTGGTCGCCATCGTCCGTCAAAAGTATCCGGGCGCTCTGCCGGACCCGGTGTTCGAGCCTAACTTCCTGCACTGTGAAGGCAGGACCGAAGAGGCGCTCGAAAAGCTCGTCGAGATCTATTTCGACGGCGAGCTTCCCTCCGCCGTCGAGAATATGCCCCGGGACGCGATTGGTCTGATCAGGCGCTATCAAACCCAACTCGTTGCCGGCAACGAGTCGAAGCTGATTGACATCGCCAACCGCAGGCAGCTATCCACGCCGGAAGCGCAAAGGCAGCACAGCCTCCTGCTCGTCTACCTTCAAACCAGTCTGCATGGCGGCGACCCGCAGAAACTGCGCAAGGTCGTTCGCGATGCATTGCGACTCGACCCTGAAAATTTCGAACTCGCGCAGCTGGCTTCCGAGATCTACGCGAGGACGGGTGAGCGGTTTGCTTCACACGAGCTCATACGGGTGCAGTTGGAGTATTACGGTGAGCATGAGGCGTACGAAGGTACTCGCAATGCCCTATCGCGCAGGCTACTGGAAAGTTCGCGGACGCTCGATCACCCGATCGCGACTATTGCGTACCAAAGCGCGCTGGGACTGGGGCCGGCCGCACCTGTGGCGGCGGCAACCGCAGGCCAGGAGAACCTCGACGATCCCGTCGCGATAGCGCGCGCGTTCACGGGCGGGGACATCGCCGCGGTGCAGCGGGAACTGGAGCGTCTTTGGCAACAGGTTCAGATCAGCGAGTACACCTCGAGGCAAAAGCGGAGCGGTCTCGAGGCCGTTGATCTCTCACGCCTCACCAGAATGTCCCTCAATCAGGATCAGTTCTGGAGGAGCATCTTGCGGGGAGACGAGACGCCGGAACTCGTGCCGCTGCTGTCAGCGTTGGCAACGCACCCATTGGGCGTCGAAACCCTCGAAACCTGGCTGGCGACGGTGCGCGGGAGAATGCTCGACAGGTTACCGAAGCTGGTTGACGCGTTGGCGGATGCTCACGTCTATGAAGGCACTGCCGCCGCGCGGTTTGCCGAACTCGGTACGGCCATCCGGGAACGGCGCGCGGGCGACAAGGACATCGACTTGTGGCTGGCCATCGGCAACCGCGTTCCCGAACTGGCCCGCAGTGACGAAGCGAATGTCTCACTGGCTATCCACATGCAGTCGGAAGCGGCTTACCGTCCGTCGCTGTTGCTCCGCATTGCGAAGTTTCTCGCGGTAAGCGGGGACATGGACGGTGCCAGGAGAGCCTACAACTCGATGGTGCGCTGGTCCTACGGGCACGCTTCGGTATCGACGGGCGGCCCGGACAACGAATTCTCGGTGAACGTCATCATGACGCTCGCGCGTGAGACGCTCGATGGTACGACGTATCAGCGATTGTTGAGAGAAGTCCTGGATGGCATCAAGCCCCGGGAAGACTATCTGTTGCCTGCCTACAGCGAGTTCGTGCTGGATCAGTTCGATGCTGCCACAGATCGGAGAGCGTTTTACCGGGCGTTCGGTAGGGACGTGGACGATGCCCTGCAGACGCTGAAAGCCAGCGACAACCATATCTTCCGGATCATGCGTGTAGCCATTACGCAGTATCGACTGGATCAGCTTTCGCTTGCTCTGGAAACGTTGCAGAAGGCGATGGAAGTGGTCAAGGCAAATCGAGACATGGGAATTACCGTCCGCGTGCTGGGCTCTTTGGATCTTGTCTTCGACGGTGAGGATGCCAAGCGGCGGGCAGAAGAGCGACTTGCCTATGACTACATGCTGGGTCTTGGCCACGGCGATTTCAGTCGCAGCGACGATGTGACCATACGGCTCGCACTCGCGCTCGTGAGTCCGGATGGCGGTGGTCTTCCCGAACAGATTTTCGCCGAAGCCGATCTCCACTCGCTGCGACAGGCGGATGAGGTGATCCGTGGCCGTATTGAGGCTGGAGACGTCGATCGCAGCCTGGCCATCGATATGTTGCTGAGCCTGCTGAGTGGCTACGGCGAGCGTGATGCCGGGAAGGATCGGGACCGCTTGTTGAGCTATTTGAAGACCCAGCTCTCCTATACAGACGAGATTACGTCGGCGACCGCCGCGGCTATTGCTGCCGTGGCTGCAGAACTGAACCAGCCGCTGGACGACGTCCGGCTGGAAAAAGACCTGTTGGTCGAGGGTGCGATCAAACCCGAGCGCATGGCGGCGGTGCTGCGGCGGATAGCGGCGGCGGAAGGCGCGGCGGCAGCGCTCGAGGTGGGCAGCCGTCTGCTCGAGTTCACGTTGAACGACGAGCTGATGGATGCGCTGATCGCGCTTGCCCATAGCAATGGCCGCTCAGCTCAGGCCGAGGAGTGGCGTGCGTTGCAGCGGGAGGCGCGGCTGGCGCGTGCGGAGCTGGATCGGACGGAGGCGCTCACTCAGGTCTTCTGATGGATTTATTGCGTTTTTGAGAGACAAGCAAATGTTTACGAAGTACTGCAAGCTCAACGGTACACTGTTAGTGCTGACTAGCCTGATAGCCTGTACGCCGACCGGATCGGCGAAGGAGCCGTCCGCGGACAACCAGGCGCTGTCTCCGGACGACGAAGCCTACGTCGTACGCAGCACGCCACGGGATACCAAAGAGTACCGTTACGTGGAGCTGGACAACGGCCTCCGGGCGTTGCTTGTTTCCGATGCCGGCACGGTGCAGTCCGCGGCGGCGTTGAGCGTAGACGTTGGCGCCTACCACGACCCCGAAGGCTGGGACGGTCTTGCGCACTTCCTCGAACACATGCTGTTTCTCGGCACCGGGAAGTATCCCGACGCCGACGAATACACGCGGTATCTCAGCCAGCATGGCGGTAGTCGCAATGCCACGACCGAGTACGACAAGACCAACTATTTCTTTGCCGTGGATACCGACGGCTTCGAAGGCACGCTGGATCGTTTTGCGCAGTTCTTCATTGCGCCGCTGTTCGACGAGAAGTATGTCGAGCGTGAGAAAAACGCCGTGCATGCGGAGTACTCCGGGCGCATCAATGTCGACGGCATTCGTGTCATCGAAGTCTTCGAAAACCTGATCGATCCAAAGCATCCGGCGGCCAGGTTCAACGCCGGCAATCTGGATACTCTGGCCGACAAGCCGGATCAGACGGCGAGGGACGTACTGATCGAGTTCTACGAGCGATACTACAGTTCCGATCGCATGACGCTGGCGATGGTTAGCGACAAGCCGCTGGACGAGCTCGAGGAACTGGCGAGGAGCAAGTTCGGCGCCGTCCCGCAGCGCGCGCCGGCGCCTGAGATCGAGTTCCCGCCGTTGTTTGCCGATGGCGCGCTACCGAAGGTCATCGAAATCAAGCCGGTCCAGGAGCAGCGTTCGCTGACGCTGACCTTTCCGATCGGTCCGATGCGGGACTACTACCGGGAAAACCCGTTGGGCTTCCTCATTGCGTTGTTTAGCGCCGAAGTCGAGAACAGCCTGCAGGATCGTCTGAAGGCGAAAGGCTGGATTCTCGGCATGGGGGCATCGGTGGGTATGGACTACGGCGGCAACAGCACGCTGGTGATCGGCGCCAATCTGACCGAAACGGGCCTTCTGCACCAGGACGAGATCATCGCCGCGCTGTTCGACCAGATCGCGCTGGTGAAGACAGGTGCCGTCGAGGCGTGGCGCTACGCCGAAATCAAGGGCGTCGCCGACATGGGGTTCCGGTTCTCCGAGGACAGTCGTGCCGGCACCGGGCTCATGATCGCCCTTGCCAAGGCGTTGCACTATGTCCTGCCGCGCGATCTGATCAGCTCGGGTTTCGGGCGCTACGATGCGGATCTGATCGCTGAAGTACTGGAGCTGCTACGCCCGGACAACGTTGTGGTCACGCTGACCGAACCCGGCGTGGAGCCGGACAGCACGACCGAGTTCTACGGCGCCGGGTATCGCGCCTACCGGCCGTCCGCCGAGCGGGTTGCCCGCTGGAGCGAGCCGCAGTACACGGATCTCGCGCTGCCGGCGCGAAATCCCCTGATCGCGGAGAACTTCGAGCTTGAACAGCTCGCGTCCCTGGATGCGCCGGTGAAGCTCAGCGACAGCGGCCTGGTCGAGCTGTGGCATCTGCCGAACATCGAGGACGGTATACCGCGTACCCGCATTCACCTGGCGATCGATCGCCCGGATCGCCCGACGGTCAGGGAGGTCTTCATTCTGCAGCTGTACTTCTCGATGCTCACGGAGCAGTTGCAGGTCTTGTCGCAAATGGTCAGTCGTGCGGGTCTGATGTACAGCGTCGGCAACGGTGGTGTCGTCTTTGCGGGTTACTCGGAGAAATTGCCCGTGCTGATCGATATGGTGCTCTCGGAGGTGCTGAAACCGCAGTTTACCGAGCGGCAGTTCGACAGCCGGATGGAGAACTTCGAGCAGGGCGTACGCAACTATTACAAGGTGGCGCCGACCCAGGGAGTCAGCCGCGGGTTGGGCGACCTGCTGAACGCCGACAGCCATTCACTGGAGGCGCAGCTTGCGGTCGTACGGAGCATTACCCTGGAGGAGGTGCTGGCCGCCCCCGAGTGGATCTATGGCGAATCCAAAGTGCAGATGCTGGCGGCGGGCAACGTGACCGAGGAGCAGGCGCGCGAGTTTGCCGACCGCATCGTCAGCACGCTGGGCGTTAGCGGAACGGACCGGGAGATCCCCTTCGGCATGCGCATCGTGCGGGTGGCGGAGAGCGAGGATCCACACGACGTGTTCGTCGCCGAGCTGGAGCATCACGACACGGCCGTGCTGCGCTACTACCAGGGGCGCGACAACAGCCAGAGAGAACGCATCGTACTGAGTTTTCTCGGTCAGATGATCAATCAGCACTATTTCGACGACCTACGCACCGAGCAGCAGCTCGGCTACGTCGTGCAGGCGGGCTACAACGAGCTGGATCTCACGCCGGGCCTGGTGTTCGTGGTGCAGTCGCCGACCGCGAACGGCAACGAGATCGAGGCCGCAACCGACCGCTTCCTGCCGGCATTTCGGGAAGTGTTGGCGGAGCAGACGGAAGCGGACTTCGACAAGTTGAAGCAGGCCGTGCTGGATCAGCTCACTCTGCCGCCTGCCAACTTTGGCGAAGAAGTCGGCCGTTTCTGGGCCGATCTGCGGCAGGGAATCCTCGAGTTCGATTCCCGCCAGCAGGCCATTGAGGTGGTAAACGCCGTCACTATCGAGGATGTCCGCGAGGCCTACGAAGCGGTGGTATTCGACGACCCGCGGGCTGTTTCGGTGATCGCGCCAGGCGCGCTGGGTGGGGTGAAAGGGACGATCGAAAGTCCCGGTGCCTATCATGAGGAGATGGAAATCGTCGTCAGGACCAAGGACGAGGAAGTCGTCGCCAGCAGGTAGGTAGCTCAGATGCCGTCATTGCCTGCCGGTGCCGCGCTTCTCATGAAACGCGGTACGCTGTTGACCGTTCTGCTGTGCGTTGTATCGGGCGGTGGTGTGCTCGCGGCCGACCCGGCGCCGCTGGAGCTGGACCTGAGAACGGCGATCGAGCTGGCGCTCGCGACCAACCGCGACATCGAGTCGGCGTATCTGGGCCGGGTCACCGATGAGTACGGCCTGCGCGTGGCGGAGGATCAGTTCCGGCCGGACCTGACGATCAATGCCGATCGCAGCACCGGCCGCAGCGGCGATCCGCTGAACCGGGTCGACGTCGATACGACGGCGCTCAACCCGACGCTCAGCCTGCTGGTTCCCACGGGCGGTCAGGTGTCCTTTACCTGGGCCAACCGGCGGGATGCGAGTTCGATCGGTGCAACCCGGTATCGCTCCGGTCTCGATCTGTCCTTCGTGCAGCCGCTGTTGCGCGGCGGCGGCGTCAGCGTGACGCGTGCACCGCTGCGCATTGCCCGGATCAGCGAGCGGAGCAATATCCTGGGTCTGAAGTCGACGATCAATAGCACGATCACTCGCGTCATCACGGCCTACCGAAATCTGCTGCTGCAGGAACGGCGCCTGGAGATCGTCGAGCGTTCGCTGGCGCGGGCAAAGACCCTGCTCGAGACCAACCGCGCGATGATCGAGGCCGGCCGCATGGCGCGTCAGGACATCGTGCAGACGGAAGCCGACGTATCGCAGCGCGAGTTGGACTTCGTGGCGGCACAGAACACGCTGGACTCGGCACGTCTGGCGCTGCTGGATATACTCGACATCGATCCGGAGACGCGCTTCCGGCTGACCGACACGCTGCGTCTCGAAGACATCGGCGATCTGGAGTTCGAGTCGGCTTACGCGGTCGCGCTGGCCAACCGGCCGGGTTACCTGCAGGCTCTGCTGCAGACGGAGGTCGCGGAGATCAACCTGCGGTTGGCGAAGAACCGCCGGCTATGGCGCCTGGACGCGAACGTCACGGCCTCGCTGGGCGGCGACAGCGACGCGGGCTACCGCTCGGCGTTCCGGGATCTCGAAGACGATCCGGGCGACTATCGGGCCGGTTTGCAGCTCACGGTGCCGTTCGGCGATCTGAGCCTCAAGCAGGGGGTGATCAACGCGCGGGTGGCGCAGCGACGGCAGGCGCTGAGTCTGGAGGAACTTCGCGAGACGGTGCGCATCGATATTCAGGACCAGGTGCGGTCGGTGAAGAATCTGCGCAAACAGGTGGATCTTGCGGAGCGGGCGGCGGAGCTTGCCGCGCAGCAGCTCGACATCGAGAAGCTCAAGCTGGCTCAGGGCCGCAGCACCAACTTCCAGGTGCTGAACCTTGAGGATCAGCTGATCTCGGCACAGATCAGCGAGGTGAGCGCGGAGGTGAATTATCTCAATGCGCTGACGCGGCTCGACGAGGCGCTGGGGACGACGATGGACACCTGGGGCGTGCCGTTCGAGGTCCGCCGCTATGCGCCGGAGGCGGTGTTGCGCGACAGGGCTGACTGGGAGACACGGCGATGAAGGCGTTGCTGAGACGGTGGCGGGAACCGCGGCGGCGTCTGGCGGAGGTCATCGTCTTCGGCGCTGTGTTCCTGCTGACTGTAATAGTGTACTGGGTGTGGGGCTCCCCACAGGGCGGCGCGTCGACGAAAGCCGAACGGAATCAGGACCGCTTCGAGGTCGTCGTTCGGCCGGCGACCCGGGAGTTACGGCTGACGGGCACGCTGGCGCCGAGTGAAGAACACACCGTGACGGCGCCCTTCGAAGGGATCGTACTGGAAAAGCACGTCAGTCCGGGCCAGCGGGTTGTCGCGGGCGACGTACTGGCCCGCATCGACACGCGCGATGTGGAGATCCGACTGCGGGAGGCCGAATCGGCACTGATCAAGGCACGGCGGCAACTCGAGCAGCTGCAGAACTGGGAGAACAGTCCGGAGGTGAACAGCGCAAGGCGTGCGCTCGAGCAGTCGCGGCGGCGGCTCGACAACCTGAGTCGTCGCGTCGGGCAGTCGGAACGGCTGCTCGACATCGGCATCATTGCCGAAAGCGAATACGAGGGCGAGCTGCAGCAGCTCCAGGACCATCGGATGGACGTCACCTCAGCCGAGGAAGCCCTCGCCAGTACGTTGCAACGAGGCGATGCCACCGAACAGGAGGTAGCGGCGCTGGAGGTCGATAACGCCCGGATCCGCGCGGAGCGGCTGCGCGAAACGATCGCCGGGGCGGAGGTCAGGGCGCCGATCAACGGTATCGTCGTCGCAGCGAAGACCTCTGAGGGGAGCAGTGGCGGCGATCTCGATTTCAACGTCGGCGACAGGCTTACCGAAGGCAAGGCGCTGTTTTCGATCGCGAACACCAATGACCTGATCGTGCAATCGACCGTCGATGAGATCGATATCAACTCGATCGAATTGGGACAGGCGGCGACGATCGTCAGCGGCTCCCTGCCCGGCGTCATGATGACCGGGCGTCTGAGCAGGATTGCGTATCAGGCGAGTACCGGCGGCGCGCGCTCGAGCCGTTTCCCGGGTTTCGACATCGAGCTGGTCCTCGACCCGGTGGCGGTCGATGAACGCCTGCGCCTGGGCGTTACGGTGCAGGTAGCCATCGAGATCTACCGCAAGGACGATGCCATGGTCGTGCCGTTCGGCGCGCTCGAACAAGGCCCCGAGGGTCTGTTTGCAAGAGTCGTAGGCAAAGACGGTAGTGTCGGGAAGCGACCCGTGACCGTGGGCACCAGTTTCGTCGACGGCGTGGAAGTGCTGTCCGGACTGCGGGCCGGCGACGTTCTGGTGGTCGAAGAAGCGCGGGCGAACTTCATGCAGGCTAACCTGCCGTGATGGTGCTCGAGAACGTTCGCAAGGCCTACGGGCATGCGACGGGCTCCGTCGAGGCGCTGAAGGGCATCGACCTGTCGATCGAACGCGGTGAACTGATCGCGATCGTTGGCCAATCCGGGTCCGGCAAGTCGACGTTGATGAACGTTCTTGGCCTGCTGGCCCGGCCGACGGCGGGGCGCTACCGTTTCGACGGCGAGGATGTGGCGGATCTCGATGCCGACCGGCGCGCGGCGCTGCGCAACCGCTCGATAGGCTTCGTGTTTCAGAGTTTTCACCTGCTGCCGCAGATGGTGGCGATCGAGAACGTGGCGCTGCCGCTTTACTACCGGCAGACGCCGGACGCCGAGGCGGGGACGCTCGCGCGGCAGGCGCTGGACAAAGTCGGTCTGGAGGCACGCGTTCATCACAAACCCGGCGAACTCTCGGGCGGTCAGCAACAGCGGGTCGCCATTGCGCGCGCCATCGTCACCCGCCCGCAGGTCATCCTCGCCGACGAACCGACCGGTGCGCTGGACAGCGAAACCGGCGAGGAAATCCTGTCGTTGTTTCTGGAGTTGAACCGGGACGACGGCATCACGACGATCATGGTGACGCACAACCCCGAAGTGGCCGCGCGCTGCGAGCGTTGCCTGGTCTTGCGGGACGGCATGCTGTTGAGCGACACGCGCTCGTTCGACAAGCACATCTCGCTGGCATGAGGTCTGCGCTTGAGACGCGCGTTGTGAGATCCGTGTCATGAGTTACTGGCGCCGCTTGATCGTCCATGCCGCTACCAGTCTTGTTTCTTCGCCGCTGCGATCGGCGCTCGCCTTACTCGGTATCGTGATCGGTTCGGCGGCCGTCATAGCGATGGTCAACATCGGCCACAATGCCAAACAGGCCATGCTCAAGCAGTTCGAGGGCATGGGCGCGCAGTCGACGACGATCGAGTATCAGGATGGGCCGATCGTGAGCGTTGCGGCGCTGCTCGATCTCAGGGGGCATCTGCACCAGAGCGTCTCCGGACTGGAGATCATCGCGGCGACGAGCGCGGGCAACGGCACGCTGAGACATCGGGGTCAATCCGCCAACGCGTTCGTGCTGGGTGCGACCGACGACTTTTTTGCGATCCTGGACCCACGACTTCGTGCCGGCCGGCTGACTGCGGACCTTGACGGCGACGAGCCTTATGCGGTGCTCGGCTGGCAGCTCTACCAGGACTTCAGGCAGCAGGGTATCTACCTTGGCGTCGGCGATGTCGTCGTGATCGACCGCACGCCGGTGATCGTGGTCGGAATCCTCGAGGATCAGCCGCGTAGCCTGTTGTTGCCTTCGCCGATCAACAACAGCCTGATCGCACCGCTGGAGAGCCTGCGGCGGCTCGGTCAGGACACGAGCCGCTGGCGGCTGATGGCCGTGCGGGCTGAAGGCGTCGACTATCGGGTAGTTCAGGAGCAGCTCGAGCGCGAGCTCAGACGACTGCTGCCGCAAGCCCTGGTTCGCATCAGCAGTCCGGAGCAGCTCATCGAGAACATCGAGAAGCAGACCAGGCTTCTGACCCTGACCCTCGGGGCCATTGGCGGCGTGTCGCTGCTCGTGGGCGGGATCGGCGTGATGAACATCATGCTGGTGTCGGTGTCCGAGCGGCGCCGGGAGATCGGGCTGCGCATGGCGATCGGTGCCCGGGTTGCCGACATCAAGCTGCAGTTCCTGACCGAGGCCCTGATCCTATGTCTCGCCGGCGGTTGTGTCGGTCTCGTCGTCGGCATCGCGACGGCCTTCGGCGCGACGCAGTACTTCGGCCATCCGTTCGAGCTGTCGATGGCGTCGGTCGTGCTGGGCGTCGGCGTCAGCACACTGGTCGGTCTGTTCTTCGGCTACCACCCGGCCGCGGCCGCGGCGAAACTCGATCCCGTCGATACGCTCTACGGCGACTGATCGATTCGTGGTCCGCGGTGTCGCGGAGGCTATACTTCCAACACCCGTACGCCGCGGCCCCGTAGCCAACAGCGTGCGGGAGAACGGTACCTGCCCGCCAGTGAAGAAAGGGCCCGGAAGAATTGAGAGCGAACGGATGAAAGCTCCGGTAACGGCATGTGCGGCCCTGACCGCACTTGCGATGCTGGCGTTTGCGGGCAACTCGATTCTCTGTCGCATGGCGTTGAGACAAGAGCTCATCGACGCGGCCAGTTTCACAACGGTGCGAATCGTGGCCGGTGCGGCAACTCTCGGATTGATTCTCCTCGTGCGACGCCGCCCGGCGATCACGACTCCGAACTGGCCCGGTGTCCTCGCCCTGTTCTGTTACATGATCTTTTTCAGTTTCGCTTATCTGTCCCTGGCTACCGCGACCGGAGCGCTCCTGTTGTTCGGCACGGTGCAGCTGACGATGCTGACTGCCGCATGGCGGAACGGCGAGCGCTTTTCCCTGCCCGCGTGGGCCGGGCTGATCGTTGCTTTCGCGGGTCTGGTGTATCTGCTCGCTCCGGGCGTTACCGCACCCGATCCGCTCGGGGCAACGCTGATGGTGATCGCCGGTATCGCCTGGGGCGCGTACTCGTTGATCGGGCAGCGCACGGACGGCGCTCTCTTGGCGACGTCGACGAACTTCTTCTACTGTGTGCCGATCACACTCGGCCTGAGCGCGCTATACGTTTCGAGTATGGACGTGTCTGCGCAGGGCGCGATGCTCGCGATAGCTTCGGGTGCCCTGGCTTCGGGCGTTGGATACGCTGTCTGGTACGCGGCTCTGTCGGGGCTGACGGCCGGCAGCGCCGCGACGGTCCAGCTCTCGGTTCCGGTCATCGCCGCTATCGGCGGTGTCTTGTTTCTGTCCGAGCCGCTTTCGTTTCGTCTTATCGTCGCTTCGGCGCTGACGATCGGCGGCATTTGGCTGGTGCTGCTGACGAGGTTTCGCCGTGTATCCGAGACTCGGCAATGATTCAGAGTGCTGCGGCTTACCTGTAACGCGACACCCTCCGCGCCGAACTCGCACGGATGAATGAATGGTGGGCCCGGTAGGACTCGAACCTACGACCAAGGGATTCACTGTACCCATCCGTTTCCGGATGGAGCGGACTATCTCATCACCCTCGACCGAGTCGTTAGGGGCGGGACGCTCTAGCCTGTGATTAAGGGCGCTGAAGCCCTCAGGTAGTCTCTGCACCTTCCGCCGGTGTACCGGCGGCTTGGCTCAGGGTTGCCATCAGCCTGACTGCTAAGGTTTCCCTGAATTCATCCCGTACTGCCTGACCGCTTTCGCGTTCAGCGCACCATTTCGATGAGTCCCCTGCTCTAACCAACTGAGCTACAGGCCCAACGGACCGCGATTCTAGCAAACAAAAGCCGGGCGGGGCCCGGCTTCTGCGATGCTTAGATGCGCGGCGATCAGTCTTCGATCAAAAAGCTCCTGAGCTGATCCGAGCGGGTCGGATGCCGGAGCTTGCGCAGCGCTTTCGCTTCGATCTGACGAATACGCTCGCGCGTCACGTCGAACTGCTTGCCGACCTCTTCGAGCGTGTGGTCGGTGTTCATGTCGATACCGAAGCGCATGCGCAGCACCTTGGCTTCGCGCGGCGTCAGGCCCGCGAGCACCGAGTGCGTCGTCTCGCGCAGGCCTGAGGACGTTGCCGAGTCCACGGGCGAGTGCACCGTCTGATCCTCGATGAAGTCGCCGAGGTGCGAGTCCTCGTCGTCGCCGATGGGCGTTTCCATCGAGATCGGTTCCTTCGCGATCTTGAGCACCTTGCGGACTTTGTCCTCGGGCATCTCCATGCGCTCGGCCAGCTCGTCGGGCAGCGGCTCGCGGCCCATCTCCTGCAGCATCTGCCGCGAGATCCGGTTCAGCTTGTTGATCGTCTCGATCATGTGCACCGGGATCCGGATCGTGCGCGCCTGGTCGGCAATCGACCGCGTGATCGCCTGACGAATCCACCAGGTCGCGTAGGTCGAAAACTTGTAGCCGCGGCGGTACTCGAACTTGTCCACGGCCTTCATCAGGCCGATGTTGCCTTCCTGAATCAGATCGAGGAACTGCAGGCCGCGGTTCGTGTACTTCTTGGCGATGGAGATCACGAGCCGCAGGTTCGCCTCGACCATCTCCTTCTTCGCGCGGCGCGCCTTCGCTTCGCCGATCGACATCTGCCGGTTGATTTCCTTGATCTCGGAGATCGTCAGGCGCGTCTCTTCCTCTATAGCGACGAGCTTGCGCTGGGCGCGGAGGATATCGTCCTTGAGCTTGGCAAGCGTCGAGCTGTGCTTGCGCTTTGCGCGGATGTGCTTGTCGACCCAGTTGAGATCGGTCTCGCTCTTCGGAAAGCTGGCGAGAAAGTCCTTGCGCGGCATGCCTGCATCGCGGACGCAGATCTGCATGACCAGGCGTTCCTGGCTGCGAACGATGGCAATGATGTCGCGGAGGTTCTTGACGAGCATGTCGAAGAGCTTCGGCGCCAGCTTGAGCTCGAAGAGCTGGTCGGCCAGATCGCTCTGCACCTTCTGTGTCTTCTTGTCGCCGAAACCGTACTTCTCGATGTTCGTGAGGACGCGCTTGTGCAGACGGCGAATGGTCTTGACGCGCGCCTTGACTTCCTCCGGGTCGGGTCCGGTGTCCACGACTTCGTCGTCATCGTCGTCGTCGTTGCGCGCGGCCGGCGGCTTGATCTCCTCGGGTTCGTTGGGGTCGATGAAGCCGACCACGAAGTCCTGCATGCGGGTTTCGCCCGCCTCGACGGCCTCGGCGACTGCAAGCAGGAGCTTGATCGTCGGCGGGAAATGCGACATGTGTCGCTTAACCTGATTCAGTCCGTCCTCGATGCGTTTGGCGATTTCGATCTCGCCCTGGCGCGTGAGGAGTTCCACGGTGCCCATCTCGCGCATGTACATGCGCACGGGGTCGGTCGTCCGGCCGAATTCGGCGTCGACGCTGGCAAGGGCTGCCTCGGCTTCCTCCGCGGCGTCATCGTCGTTGGAGACCGCGGCATCGGACAGGAGCAACGACTCGGCATCCGGCGCCTTCTCGTGCACCGTGATACCCATGTCGTTGATCATGTTGACGATATCCTCGATCTGCTCCGGATCGACGATATCGTTGGGCAGGTGGTCGTTGACTTCCGAGTACGTGAGGTAGCCTTGTTCCTTGCCCCGGGCGATCAGGTCTTTTAGCTGCTGAGCCTGCTTATTGCCCGTAATCATTGCGCGTTTTTCGCTCAAGACGAAACGTCCTCCACGTGAAAAATGCAAACCCCTAATTGTACTCTCATGCAGGGGTCCTCGCTACTGCTTTTCGGCCTTTCAGGAGCCGCCGGAGTTCCGCGATTCCGTCGCCGTCGAGCGAGCCATCTCTCTGTTTTTGAATGAGAAATTCAATTCGGTCCTCATTCGCTGTCTGTCCCAGTCTGGTCAAACAGTGGGCAAGCTCCGCACCCGGATCGAAATCGTCTCCAGGCGGCAGCTCCGCAGCCGCCAGCTTGCCGAGGTGGCGGCCCTCCTCGTCGTGCCGGAAGTGTTCGATGAGTCCGGCCGTCGTGATATTGGGTTCGGCTCGCACGGTTTCAATCAGCCTGACCAGAAGGCTGGCGCCGGGCCGCTCCAGTTCCGACAGTTTCGCCGGATCGACGTTCGCGCCGGCGGCCGGGTGATTGAGCAACAGCGCGATGGCACGTCGGATCATCGACGGCCCGCGGGGCATGCTCGCGCGCCGGATTCCGGCCGGCCGCGGCTTCCGCTGCCCTGCGGGTTCCCCGGTTCGACCCGTTTTCATGAGCTTCTCGAGCTTCTCTACGGGTAGATCGACCGCATCCGCCAATTTCTTTAAGAGTACTTCCCGATGAAAGCCCTCGGACATCCTGCCGATCAGCGGCCTCGCTAGTTCCCCGAGCCTCGCGAGACCGTCGGCGCTGTCCCGGTCGACCTGCGATTCGAGTTCCCCGATCAGGTAGTCAGCCAGCGTAACGCCGGCATCCAGCGCGGCGACGAAGGCATCCGCGCCGTGGTCGTTGACGAAGGAATCCGGGTCGTGCCGGTCGGGCAGGAATACGAAGCGGACCTGCCGACCCTCCCGGACCAGCGGCAACGCGGTTTCGAGCGCCCGCCAGGCGGCCTGTTCGCCCGCCCGGTCGCCGTCGAAGCAGAAGTCGACGTTGTCGGTCAGGCGGAACAGGCGGTTCAGGTGCTCCGGGGTCGTCGCCGTGCCGAGCGTCGCCACCGCAAAGTCGATGCCGTGGCGGGCAAGGGCGACGACGTCCATGTAGCCCTCGACGACGACGAGCCGCTCGATGCTGCGGAGCGCCTGGCGCGCCTCGTAGAGGCCGTAGAGTTCACGTCCCTTGTGAAACAGCACCGTCTCAGGCGAGTTCAGGTACTTCGGTTCGCCGTCACCCAGCGTGCGCCCGCCGAAGCCTATCGTCCTGCCGCGCGCGTCGCGGATCGGAAACATCAGCCGGTCGCGAAACCGGTCGTAGTGCCGGCCGTTATCCTTGCGGATGATCAATCCGGCCGCCAGCAGGCGCTCGATCGCCGCGGAGTCGGTGCCGTAGCGGTCGAGCACGTCCGACCAGGCGTCCGTTGTATAGCCGATACCGAAGCGCTTAGCGGTCACGCCGTCGATACCGCGCTGCTTCAGATAGTCTACGGCCGGGGTGTGGGCCGCAAGCTGCCGCTGCCACCGGCGGGCGACGTTGGCCGTCAGCTCGAACAGCTCGTCGTAGCGTTTTACGGGACGATCGCTTTCGTCGCGCGGCACTTCGAGACCGAGCATCGCCGCGAGTGCTTCCACCGCCTCGACGAAGCTCAGGTGATCGTGCTCCATGAGGAAACTTATTGCCGTGCCGTGCGCGCCGCAGCCGAAGCAGTGGTAGAAGCCCTTGGCCGGGCTGACCGTGAACGAGGGGGTATTCTCGTTGTGAAACGGACAGCAGGCCTTGTACTCGCGGCCGGCCTTTTTCAGGGGGACCCGGCGGTTGATAACCTCATAGATGTCCGCCCGGGAAACCAGCTCGTCGATGAAAGCCTGTGGAATCAAACCGGCCATGTTGAGTTCAACGCGTGTCGGCGGCCTCGGGGGTTGCGGCGGGGGGACCGCCTAGCATAGCGAAACCCGGCCGGCAGAACAGCAGGGCGTTCCCGTCCGACGCTCCGGCCGCGGCGAACCTAAGACTACGGAGAAGTGGGTCGGACGGCGTCAGCCGTTGAGACGCGCCTTGACGCGGGCGCCGACGCTGCCCATGTCGGCCCGGCCGGCGGCCTCGGACTTGATGGCGCCCATGACCTTGCCCATGTCGCGGATCGATTCCGCGCCGGTCGTTTCGATTACCCGGTCGATCAAGGCATCCAGCTCGGCTTCGCTGAGCTGCTCGGGCAGGTAGGTTTCGAGGACGGCGATCTCGGCCTGCTCTTTTGCCGCGAGGTCGTCGCGGCCGCCCTTCGTGAACTGCTCGACGGAGTCCCGGCGCTGCTTGATCGCCTTCTCGAGCACGCCGAGGAGCGCCGCGTCGTCCAGCGTCTGCCGGCTGTCGACTTCGACCCGCTTGATGTCGGCGAGAATCAGCCGGATGACGTGCAGCCGTTCCTTGTCGCCGCCTTTCATGGCGGTTTTCATATCGGCGGTGAGTTGGTCTTTGAGCGACATGGTCGACGGCGGCAAGCGGCGAGGCGCGTTGTCCGGATACGCCCGCCGGGAGGCTGGCGCTAAGGAGAAGAGTCTAGTAAAGCCGCTTGCGCTTCGCTTCTTCGCGCGACAGGCGCTTGAGATGACGCTTGACCGCGGCGGCTTTCTTGCGCTTACGCTCCTGCGTCGGCTTTTCGTAGAACTCCCGGCGGCGGAGCTCCGTAAGCACGCCGGCCTTCTCGCAGGCGCGCTTGAAACGGCGCAGCGCGGCATCGAAATACTCGTTCTCTTTTACGCGAACACTCGGCATGGACTATCAGGCCTCAAAATCTGGTCGTTCCTGAAAGCGCTCGGCCCGCTCAAGCCTGACAGGCTCAATGTCTGGCTTACGGCCGAACGCCCACAATAAACCCGGCCGGTGGCCGGGACGAAGCTCGCCATTCTAGCGCGATCCGGGCGGCGATTCCAAGGCCCGACCGCAGCCCCGCTGCGCATTCCGCATATCTGCGTATGATAGCCGCCCGATGAACGTCCTCGGCATCGAAACGAGTTGTGACGAGACCGGCGTGGCGGTCTACGACACCGAGCAAGGGCTCCTGGCCCACCGGCTGCATTCCCAGGCCGACCTGCACGCGCGCTACGGCGGGGTGGTCCCCGAAATCGCGTCGCGCGATCACGTCAGGCGGCTTTTGCCGCTCGTCCGGGAAACGCTTGCCGATGCCGGTCTGGAGCGCCCCGACGCCGTCGCCTACACCGGCGGCCCCGGTCTGGTCGGGGCGTTGATGGTGGGCGGCGCCGCGGCGAACGGTCTCGCGCTCGGGTGGGCCTGTCCGGTCGTGGCCGTTCATCACATGGAGGGTCATCTGCTTGCCCCGCTGCTCGAGCCCGAACCGCCCGGCTACCCGTTTCTGTCGCTGCTCGTGTCCGGCGGCCACACGATGCTGGTCGCGGTGGCCGGCCTCGGCGACTATCGCGTGCTCGGTACGACCCTCGACGACGCCGTGGGCGAGGCTTTCGACAAAACCGCGAAGCTCCTCGATCTCGGCTATCCGGGCGGCCCGGCGCTGGCGGCCCTCGCGGAGCGCGGCGATGCGACGCGCCACAATCTGCCGCGGCCGATGCGCGGCAAACCGGGCTTCGATTTCAGCTTCAGCGGCCTCAAGACCGCAGTGATCCTCGCCGTTCGCGAGGCTGAGCAGCGCGGGGCGGTAGACGCCGAGCGGGCCGACATCGCCGCGGCCTTCCAGCAGGCGGCGGTCGATGCGCTGATCGGCCGGACGCTCAAGGCGGCCCAGGCCCAGGGCCTGGCGCGGATCGTCGTGGCGGGCGGCGTCAGCGCCAATACGCTGCTTCGCGCGGAGCTTGTGCGCCGCTTCGACGGAGACGTGTATTATCCGCGCCTCGCTTTCTGCACGGACAACGGCGCCATGATCGCGTTCGCCGGTGCGCTGCGATCCGCCGAAGCGGCGAAAGCCGGGCCGATCACGGCCCGCGCCCGCTGGGCGCTGGATTCGCTGCGCCCGCCCGGACGCGCGTCTTAGCTTCGTTACTATCGGATTTGCCTGACAAAATGGACACGATTTTCCTGCACGGTTTGACCGTCGACGCCGTCATCGGCATCTGGGAATGGGAGCGGAGAATCCGCCAGAAGGTCGTCATCGACCTCGACATGGGGGCGGACATCCGGAAGGCCGCGGCAAGCGACAAGGTCGAGGACACACTGAACTACAAGGCGGTGGCCAAGCGCGTCATAGATCTTGCCGAAACCGGCGGCTTCGAGCTGGTCGAAACGCTGGCCGAACGCATCGCCGAAGTCTGTCGCGATGAGTTCGGCGTTCCCTGGGTGCGCGTCCGGGTCAACAAGCCTGGCGCGATTCGCGGATCGAGGGACGTCGGTGTCCTGATCGAGCGCGGCAGCCGCGAATGACGCGCGTCTTTCTCGGGCTCGGCAGCAATATCGATCCCGAAACCAACATCCGGCTGGGCCTCAAGGAAGTCGAGCGCCGGATCGGGCGGCCCGAAGTCTCGCCGGTCTACCGGGCGCCGGCGCTGGGTTTCGACAGCCCCGACTTCCTGAACCTCGTCGTCGGTGTCGATACGGCCTTGACCCCGGAGGCGTTGCTCGAGGTTATCGAAGCGATCCACGCGACCGCCGGCCGCAAGCGTGACAGCGGCAACAAGTGGGTGGCGCGGACGCTCGATATCGATCTGCTGACCTACGGCGACCTCGTCGCACCGGATCGGCCGCTCCGCGTGCCGCGGGCCGACATCCTCGACTACGCTTTCGTGCTCAGGCCGCTTGCGGAGCTGGCGCCAGAGGCCGTGCATCCGCTCACCGGCCGGACGTTCGGCGAGCACTGGGCCGATTTCGACGCGTCCGACCAGCCTCTGGAACCGCATCCGCTTGCGGATTCGCCGCGCGGTTAGCGCCGGCTGCGGGCTTCGAAGGCCGCCGGGTTCTGTCAAATCCGTCGCAACCGCGCGCGGTTACTCCGGTCAAACCGCGACGGGGAGCGTAGTCCTGCACTTGCGCTTGCGCTACCGTTCCCCGATCGTACGCGTTGCGACCCAGACCCACGATGTGCCTTGCGAGGCCCGGAGCTCATGACTCAGATCAAACTCGTGCGCAAACTCTCGGTTCTTTTCACTGCAGCCGCCTTGACGGCATGCGGCGGTGGCGGCGACGGCGGCCTGGTGCCGCCTGCGGCCAGCGACCCCTGTTCGCTTGCCGGGCAAAAGCAGTTCGTCCTGGACAACATGCAGTTCTGGTATCTGTGGAACGATCGCCTGCCGGCGACCGTCGATCTCGACGGTTTCGCGACGCCCGACGCAGTAGTCGAATTCCTCTCTAGCTTCAGCCCGCCCGACAGCGGCGGTCAGCCCGTCGACCGTTTCAGCTTCATCAACACGGTCGAGGCGGATCAGCAGTTCTTCGGCGAGGGCCGCTTCGAGGGCTTCGGCTTCAGCAGCCGTTTCGAGGCTGCCGATGACCTGCGTCTCGCGCGCGTGTTCGAATCCAGTCCCGCGTTTGCGGCCGGCTTGCGGCGCGGCCAGCGTATTCTGGCGCTCGACGGCCGGACGATCGCTCAGATCGAGGCGGCCGAGGGCGTGGGTGCCGTACTCGACAACAATGCGACGCTGACGTTTCGAATGCAGCGGCAGGATGCCAGCCAGTTTGACGCGATCATCACGAAAGACATCGTCACGATCGATGCGGTGCCGCAGTGGCGGGTCATCGACGGCGCCGGAGGCACGAAAATCGGTTATGTCGAGCTGGCTACGTTCATTTCCACGGCGGCGCCGCAGCTCGACGCGGCCTTCGCGGAGTTCCTTAGCCAGGGCGTTACCGAGCTGATCGTCGACCTGCGCTACAACGGCGGCGGCCTGGTCAGCATTGCCGAGCTCCTCGCCGACTACATCGACGGCGCGGGAGCGAACGGTCTCGTATTCTCGAAGACGCTCTTCAATGCAGACCGCGCGGCAGACAACAACAGCGAGGAGCTTTTCGAGTCGATCGCGAACGCGCTCGACGTGAACAACGTGGTCTTCATCGCGACACGCGGTACGGCATCCGCAAGCGAACTCGTCGCCAACGGCCTCGTCACCGATGCCGCCGTGACGATCGTCGGAGACAGTACGTTCGGCAAACCGGTCGGTCAGATCGGACTCGAGTTTTGCGAAAAACTGCTGCGACCGACGGCGTTCCAGACCGTCAACTCACTCGATTTCGGGGATTTCTTCAACGGCCTGCCCGTAGACTGTCCGGCCGCGGACGATCTGAGCGTTGCCGTCGGTGCCGACGCCGACCCAAACCTCGTCGCCGCGCTGGCGTTCCTCAACACGGGTGCCTGTCCGGTTACCTCGGTATCGGGCGATGCGGCCAAGCCCGCTGCGCTGCGCTTCGAGGCGCCGCGCCCGGATCTGACGGGCCCGCCCTGGCGCGAGTTTGCCGACGCCTACTAGACAGCTACCGAATCGCTACCAGCTGGCCAGACGGCTATCAGACAGCCACCAGTAGACAGCTACCAGCCCGCCGAGCGGCCGCCGTCGACGGCAATGATCTGCCCGTTGACGTAGTCTCCTTCACTCACGAGGTAGAGGACGCAGCCGGCGATGTCATCGGGAGTGCCCGCACGTTTCAGCGGTATTGCATCCAGAATTCTCGCCTTGCCGTCGGTCGGTTCGCCTTCGCTCGGCCAGAGAATCGCGCCCGGCGCCACGCCGTTGACGCGCACTTCGGGGCCTAAGTCTTTGGCCAGGCAGCGCGTCAGCATCCCGAGCGCGGCTTTTGCCGGGCTGTACACATGGTGATCGCGGAGCGGATTCTGCCCGTGGATGTCGACGATGTTGACGATCGTTCCACGGGCGGCCCTGAGCGCCGGCAGGCAGGCCTGCGAGAGAAACAGCGGACCCTTGAAGTTACTGTCGATGAGGTCGTTCCAATCGTCCTCGGTGATGCCGCCGATCGGCGTCGGGTAGAAGCTCGACGCGTTATTGACCAGGATGTCGAGCCGGTCAGCCCAGCCGAGCACGCTTTCGGCAAGCGTAGTCAGTTCCGCCGTGTTGCCAAGATCGGCTCCGAAGCACCGGGCAGAATCGGGCCGGTCTGCATTGAGACCGGCGGCAAGCGCCGAGGCTTCGTCCGCGGAGCGGCGGTAGTGAATGGCGACGCGTGCGCCTGCGTCATGCAGATGCTCGACGATGGTCCGGCCAATGCGTTTCGCGCTGCCGGTTACGAGTGCAACGCGGCCGTCGAGCGTTGTTTGCCGATTCATCCTGGGTCCTTGAGGTCGCGCCATGAGAGGCGATTCTGTGAAGGTCGGGCTTCCCATGCAAGCCGGTGACGCGCTGACGCTGCCGAATCCGGAGCCCGGGGCCGAGGCTCACAGCATCGCGTGCCGGCGCTACATCGCGGACCGAATCGCCGAGGCGGGCGGGGCGCTGAGTTTCGCCGAGTTCATGCAGCACGCACTTTACGCGCCGGGTCTCGGCTACTACACCGCCGGCAGCCGCAAGTTCGGTGCCGCCGGCGATTTCGTCACGGCTCCCGAGGTCTCGTCGCTGTTCGGCTACGTACTCGCACGACGGATCGCCCCGGTTATCCGCGGCCTGCCCGGCGCCGAGGTGCTCGAAGTCGGTGCCGGCAGCGGCAAGCTTGCCGCCGACGTGCTCACGCGCCTCGAGTCACTCGACGCGCTGCCCGCGCGCTACCTGATCCTCGAGATATCGCCCGATCTCACCGAGCGGCAGCAGGACTACCTCATGGCACGGGTTCCGGAACTCGCCAAACGCGTCGTCTGGATCGGGAGCTGGCCGGCCGGATTCCGCGGCGCGGTACTCGCTAACGAAGTCCTCGACGCGCTGCCGGCGGAACGGTTTGTCTGTCGTGGCGGGACATGTCTCCAACAATGCGTCTCTCTCGAGCAGGAGCAGTTCCGCTTCATGGAACGCCCGGCACCCGATCGGCTTGCCGCCCGACTCGGGGAACTCCGCGATTCCTGCGGCGGCGTCTGGCCCGACGGGTACACGTCCGAGATCGTCCCCGCTGCGCGCGAGTGGATCGCCGACCTCGCCGGGAATCTGTCGGCCGCGCTCGTGCTGCTGTTCGACTACGGGCTGCCGCGCGCCGAATACTATGCCGCGGAGCGCGGCGAGGGCTGGCTGCGTTGCCACTATCGTCATCGCGCGCATGGCGACCCCCTGATCCTGACGGGCATTCAGGACATCACGACCTGGGTGGACTTCACGGCAGTCGCCGAGGCGGCCGTCGATTCGGGATTGTCGGTCACGGGCTTTGGCACTCAGGCGGCGTTCCTCCTCGCCGGCGGTCTCGCGGACGAACTCGAAGCCGCGGGTCCGGAGCGCTCGCTGGCATTGTCGCGCGAGGCCAAATTACTTACCCTCCCCGGCGAAATGGGCGAGCACTTCAAATACTTAAGCCTGCTCGCCGGCGACCTGGAGCCGCCGGAGATGCCGACTTACGGCGACCAGCGCCACCGCCTGTAGTCATCCCGCGCAACGGGACAGAACGTCACAAGGACGAACGACATGACCTGGATTCAGGTAGTAGTGCTGGCCATCGTGCAGGGGATCACCGAGTTTCTGCCGATTTCGAGTTCGGGCCATCTCGTGCTCGTGCCGTCGTTCTTCGGCTGGTCGGATCAGGGCCTCGCGTTCGACGTGGCCGTGCATTTCGGCTCCCTGCTGGCTGTCTGCGCTTACTTTCGCAAGGACATCGTCGGGCTGCTGGCGGGCGCGCTGCGCGTTGCGCAGTTTCGGGTCGACACGCCGGGAGCGCGGCTCGCGCTCGGGATCGCGCTGGGAACACTGCCGGCTGCCGCGGCCGGTCTTGCCGCGGCCGGCTGGATCGAGGCCAATCTGCGCAGTCCGTCGGTGATCGTGTTCACGCTGGCGGGGTATGCTGTGCTCATGATCGTCGCAGACCGCTATGGGCGTAGCGATCGGAACATCACCGACGTGACGCTCGGCCAGGCCTTCTTCATCGGTTGTGCGCAGGCGCTGGCGCTGATACCCGGCACGTCCCGCTCCGGGGTGACGATTACCGCGGCCCGCTTTCTTGGCATCGCGCGACAGGACGCCGCGCGCTTTTCCTTTCTCCTTTCGGTGCCCGTGATTTTCCTTGCGTCGGGTTACGAGACGCTGGCGCTCGTCACGAGCGACGCGGCCGTACCGTGGTCGGAACTCGGTCTCGGCGTTGCGGTATCCGCCGTCGTCGCGTACCTCAGCATCGAGTTCTTCATGCGCTTCGTGAATCGCATTGGCTTGTTGCCGTTCGCCGTCTACCGGCTGCTGCTGGCCGGCGTGATTCTCTACGTGCTGGTGTAGGAATCGCGATGTCGGCCTCCCGCTACGCGCTGTCGCTGTTACTCCTGGCCGCGGCGCTGCCGGCGGAGGAGGGCGACTACGTAATCGCCGGCGGCATCCAGTGGGATACCGACGACGCATTCGCCGTCTCGCTGCTGGCCGATCGCGAGATTGTCGAGCGAGGCTGGCTGTCGCTCATCCTCGCCCGCAATCGCGTCGACGTGGAGCAGACTTCATCGCTCAATACGACCTACGCCGAACTCGGATTCGACCGCCACTTCGAGCCGGTTGGCCTGCGCGTCGCCGCGGCGTACTGGGGTGACAACGACATTCTCGATTCGATCGACGGCCGGGCGTCGCTGTACTGGCGCAACGACGGTCGAAGACTCGCGCTCAACGTCGAGTACCGGGATTTCGAGTTCGATCTGCCCGCCGGGCGTTTCCTGCCCGGGCGCGAGTTTCGCTTCGATGCCACTGGCATCGGCGCGTCGGCCGGTTTCGATCTCGGCACCGACGCGGATCTCTTCCTGTCGGGTATCGCGTACGACTACAGCGTGAATCTGCGGCTCGACGGCAACCGCGGCCTCCTGAGGTTGCTCAACGTGTCGCGCCTGAGCCTCATAAACAGCCTCGTCGACTACCGCGTGAGCGCAGGCGTCGGGATGGACCGGGGCCTGAGCCGCTGGCAGCTCGACCTTTCCGCCTGGCGCGGCGCCGTGGACCAGAGCGATACGCGTTCGCTCACCCTGAGCTTCACGACGCCGCTGGCGGCGCGCAGCGACATCGAGCTCGGTCTGGGCTACGACGACTCCGAGCTTTATGGCGACGCCGTGTTCCTGTCGGCCTTCGTCTATTTCTACGGCGGCTCGTAGCCCGCCTTGAATTCCGCGAGGGCGCCGATGCGTTCGCGCCGGATCGCCGCCGCGATGTCGCCGCCCCGATTGAGCTCTGCAATCTTGCCCGCGTCGACCGCCAGCGCGGCCTTCAGCGCCCCTCGCAGGTAGTGGACCTGCGGGTAGTCGCGGTCTTCCAGACCGAGCCGGCCGCGGGCATCCGCCTCGCAGGCCTGGAGGAATTGCTCGAAGCGCTCCGGGCGTCTGAACGCATCGCTCTTCTCGAGAACCTTGAGCACGGTGCCGGGCTTTAGCTCGAGAGCTTTGTGGCAGTGGGTGTGGTACCCGGCCACGAGCATCGCGAGATCCCGCCACGCACGGGGGACCGGCAGCCGCTGCGCGAGTTCGCGGATCAGCCTGGCGCCACGCTGCTCATGGCCCGGGTGGCTCGGCAGTTTGTCGCTGTCGGTCGTTGCCTTGCCGAGATCGTGCACGAGGACGGCGAAACGGACTTGAGCGTCCGCGCCAAGTCGCTCGGCGGCATCGAGCACCATCATGACGTGGAGGCCCGTGTCGATCTCCGGATGCCAGCGTTCGGGCTGGGGAACGCCGAACAGTGCGTCGACTTCCGGATAGACGCGCGCGAGCGCGCCCGCCGACCGCAGGACTTCGAAGAACACGCGGCTGTTCGGCCCGCGAAGCGCCAGCTCCGTTTCCTTCCAGATTCGGTCCGGTACCAGCGCGTCCGCCTCGCCGGCGTCGACCATCCGGCGCATCAGCGTGAGCGTGTCGGGCGCGATGCGGAAACCCAGGGCGTGGAACCGGGCCGCGAAACGCGCGACGCGCAGGATGCGAACGGGATCCTCGGCAAACGCATCGGAAACGTGCCGGAGCAGCCGCCGGTCGAGGTCGGCTTTGCCGCCCCACGGGTCGATCAGCAGAGCTTCCTCGTCCCGAGCCATCGCATTGATCGTCAGGTCGCGACGGCCGAGGTCCGCCTCGATACTAACGCTTTTCGAGGTATCGAATTCGAAGCCGTGATAGCCGGGTCCGACTTTGCGCTCGGTGCGCGCCAGCGCGTATTCCTCGCCGGATTCCGGATGCAGGAATACCGGGAAGTCCTTTCCGACCTGGCGGAAGCCTAAGTCGAGCAGGTCGGCCGGACTCGCGCCCGTCACGCACCAGTCGCGCTCGCCGACCGGGAGACCCAGGAGTTCGTCACGGACGGCGCCGCCGACAAGGTAGACTTGCATGGACTCAAGTTTATGCGCTTCCCGATGGCTTTTCCCGCGTTACGTCTCCTGCTCGTGCTTTCGCTGCCGCTGCTCCTGTCGGCCTGCTACTACGTCCAGGCCGCGGGCGGGCAGCTCGAAGTGTTGAGGAAACGCGAGCCCATCGACAGGCTGCTCGACGATCCGGACACGCCCGAGGCGCTTGCCGCGCGGCTGAGCCTGATCCGGGACGCGCGCGAGTTCTCGATTGCGGAACTGGGCCTGCCCGACAACGACAGCTACCGAACGTTCGCCGATCTCGAGCGCGACTACGTCGTGTGGAACGTCATCGCGGCCCCGGAACTCTCGGTCGAGGCCCGGACCTGGTGCTTTCCGGTCGCCGGCTGCGTCGCCTACCGGGGCTATTTCTCGGAACGACGCGCCCGGGCGAAGGCCGACCAGCTCGCCGCCAGGGGCTACGACGTTTTCGTCGGCGGCGTGACGGCCTACTCGACGCTGGGCACTTTCAACGATCCGGTTCTCAACACGATGCTACGCCGCGACGATACCGGGCTGGTAGCGCTCCTCTTTCACGAGCTTGCGCATCAGGTGCTCTACGTCAGCGGCGATACCGCGTTCAACGAATCGTTCGCGACCGCGGTCGAGGAGCTCGGCGTGGAACGCTGGCTTAGCGGGCAGGCGTCCGAAGATCAGTGGGACCGCTATCGTTCGCGAAAGGCGCTTGCCGATGAGTTGACCCGACTGGCGCTCGAAGCGCGCGACGATCTCGCGCTGCTGTATGCCGGCCCGCTGACGGCCGACGAGAAACGCCTGGCGAAGTCCGCGCGGCTCGGGGAGCTGGCCGACGCGCTCGTGGGGCAGGCAACGGCGCGCGGCGTCGATCCGAACGATGCCTGGTTCGCGGAGCCGCTCAACAATGCGCGGCTCGCGGTGTGGTCCGCGTACGAGAGCCACGTCCCCGCTTTTCGCCGCCTGTTCCGTGACTGCGGCGAGGATTTCCGCTGCTTTTACGCCAGCGCGGGCGAGCTCGCGGAGCTGGATGCGGAGGAGCGCAAGCGGCGTCTCGCGGCGCTCGCGACCACTGGCTGACAGGCCGAACCGTCTCGCGGGCGACCCGGTCAGTTCGTCTTGCCGAACAGGCGTATGAACTGAGTCGTCACCTTCGCAACGTGCTGCCGGCGGGCGTCCGGTTCCACCGCGTCGATGACTCCGAGCAGGATGCGGTTGTGCCAGACGTCGGAGGTCAATCCGAGAAACGTCCGCGCCGCTCCCGCGTAGTCGTCCGTCGCGAGCCGGTCGCCGTGGCTCTCGATGAAGCGTACGAGCGCCGCGAGCGATTCCTGCGGTCCGGTTTCGAAGAACAGCCTCGCGACGTGCGGGTGCGCCTCCGCCTCGTGCATCACGAGGCGCCACATCTTGACGGCGTCCGGATCCGAAACGAGCCTCAGGAACCCGTCGGCGAACGCAGCGAGGCCGGTTTCGAGGCTGTCGTGCGCATCCGCGTCCACGGCCAGATCGTAGTGCCGGACTTTTGCCGTGATACAGGAGCGGAACAACTCGTCTTTGTTCGCGAAATGCGAGTAGACGGTCTGCTTCGATACCCCGGCCGCCGCGGCGATGCTGTCCATCGAGCAGCGATCGAAGCCTTCTTTCAGAAACAGCTCAGCGGCCGCGTGGCTGATGCTCTCGCGCTTTTCCTCGCTTTTCGGTCGGCCGCGCCGCGCCGTTACATTTTGATCTAATTTCATACTGGACAGTCTAGTATTATGCTGTTTTAATATCAAACCGTACGGTCTGGTTTATTTCGGTGCCGTTATCGGGGCAGCTGTCCCCGAGCTCAGGACCCCACGAGGAAACCTCAACATGTTCAGGCAGTTAAACGCGGTTCTATGGCTTACTACGGCGGTCGTGCTGGGCGGCTGCAACCAGAATGAAACATCCGGAGCGGCGGCGCAAGCCGTGCGTGTCGCCACGGTGGCGGCGGCGGCCGACAACGGCTATGAGGTCACGAGCAGCTATACCGGCCGCGTGGAAGCGGGCCTGAGCAGCGCGCTCGGCTTCGAAGTCGGCGGCTTGCTCGACGCCGTCGCCGTCGACGAGGGCGCGGTCGTCGCGGCCGGCGAGCTGCTTGCCGGGCTCGATACGGCGCGCCTCGAGGCGCAGCGCGCCGAGGCGGCTGCCGCCTGGCAGCAGACGCTGGCCGAGCTGGAACTCGCCCGCGCGACGCTCGCGCGCACGGAAGAAGCGTTCGGCTACAAGGGCGTGTCCCGGCAGCAGCTCGACGAAGCCGTCAAGGAATCGGCCAGGCTCGAGGCTGCGGCCGCCGTGTTCAAGGCGCGACTCGACCGCATCGAGGTCGATCTGGACAAGGCGGCGCTGCGCGCACCCTTTGCGGGCGTCGTCGTGCAGCGCTTCGCGGATCCCGGTGTCGTTCTCGCCCCGGGTGAGCCCTTGATCGCCCTCGAAAGCCAATCGCTGCCCGAGGTCAGGATCGGCGTTTCTCCCGAGGCTGCTCACGGCCTCGTCGTCGGCGAGACCTATGTGCTGGCGGTCGACGATCGCAGCGTAACGGCGGTCCTGAGGACGATCGTGCCGCGCCGCGACGAGGCCAGCCGCACCGTGGACAGCATCTTCGAAATCAGCGGCGACACGAATGCCGTGAGGCCCGGGGATCTCGCGCGGCTCGACACCGAGCGCCGGATCGATCAGCCGGGGTTCTGGGTACCGGTCTCCGCACTCGTCGAGGGCCCGCGCGGTTTGTGGCAGGTGCTGGTCGCCGAAGGCGGCGGGCCAGAGGAGCACGTGCTCGTCAAACACACGCTCGAGGTGCTGCACGCCGATGCCGATCTTGCATACGTTCGCGGCACGCTTGCTCCGGGCGACCTCCTCGTCAGTAAGGGCACGCATCGTGTCGTCGCGGGTCAGCGCGTCGTTGTCATCGATGAGGCTCAGCTTGCGAGTGCCGGAGACGAGCGGTGAATCAGCATAGCTGGCGCGATCTCTTTTTTCGCAACGCGCATCTGTTGGCGCTTGCCTTGATCGTGATCCTGTTGGCCGGGGCCTCGGCGCTCAACAACCTGCCGCGCATCGAGGATCCGCGTATCACGACCCGCAATGCGCTCGTCATCACCGGCTTTCCCGGCGCTTCGGCCGAACGGGTCGAGGCGCTGGTCACGAAGCCGCTGGAAGAGGAGCTGCGCGACGTCGAGGAGATCAAGGATCTCGTCGCCACGTCCCGCGCGGGTATCTCGCTGATCAGTATCGAACTCCAGGACGCGATCACCGACCGAACGAATCAGGAAGCGTTTTCGAGAATTCGCGACAAACTCAGCGAGACCGAGGCGCTGCTGCCGCCCGGTTCGGGCAAGCCCTTGTTCGACGACGAGCGGGGCGCCTCGGCGTTTTCGATGCTGATCGGGATTGGCGCGGCCGATGGGTCGCAGGCGTCGATGGGCATGCTCACGCGTCTTGCCGAGGAACTCGCCGACCGCCTGCGAGGGGTTTCGGGCGCCGAGCGCGTGCAGATCTACGGCGAGGCCGAGGAAGAAATAACGGTCACGCTGGACCGCGGGGAACTGGCGGCCCAACGGCTGTCGGCGGCCGAACTCGCGGACCGCGTCGCGGCTGCCGATCCAAAGAACGCGGCGGGCGCGCTGCGCGGCGCGGGCCGCGATCTGTTCATGGAGGTCGGCGGCGAGCTCGACTCGCTGTCGCGGATCGAGAATCTGGTGCTTCGCGAAGGCGCCCAGGGGCGTCAGCTAAGGCTCGGCGACGTGGCGCGCGTGGAGAAATCCTGGCGTGAGCCGCCGGACAGTTACGGTTATCTGAACGGCCGGCGGATCGTGTTCGTTGCTTCGGCATCGGCGGAGAGCGTACGCATCGACCGCTGGCAGACCGAAGCCGACAGAGTCGTTGCGGGTTTCGCGGAGGAGCTGGACGATGGCATCGCCGTCGACGTGCTGTTCCGGCAGAGCGAGTACACCGAGGAGCGTCTGGCCTCGCTGAGCGGCAACCTGCTGCTCGGTGCCGCGGTCGTCGTGCTCGTCGTCTTCTTCGGGCTCGGCTGGCGCGCGGCGCTGATCGTCGGCGCCGCCCTGCCGCTCAGCGCCGGGGTGACGCTGTTCGGCCTGACCTTCTTCGGGCAGCAGATCCATCAGATGTCGATCTTCGGCATGATCATCGCGATCGGCCTGTTGATCGACAACGCGATCGTCATGACCGACGAAATCCAGAAACGTCTGGCGCGCGGCGAAGCGCGCCGCGAGGCCGTCGCGGCCGCGGTCGGCCATCTGTTCGTGCCGCTGCTGGCATCGACCGTGACGACGATACTGGGCTTCATGCCGATCTTCCTGCTGCCGGGCAACGCCGGCGATTTCGTGAGCCCGATTGCGATCAGCGTCGTGCTGGCGCTGGCGGCGTCGTTCGCGATCTCGATGACGATCATCGCGGCGCTGGCCGGACGCTTCATTCGGCAGAGCGATGCGAAGGACGTCGCGCCGTGGTGGCAGCGGGGCGTGAGCTTCCCGGCCTTCAACCGGCTTGCCGAGCGAGGCCTCGGCATGGCCTTCCGGCGGCCAATCGTTACCGTCGGCGCCGCACTCGTGTTGCCCATTACCGGTTTTCTCCTGGCCGGTACGCTGGGACTGCAGTTCTTTCCACCCGCGGACCGCGATCAGTTCGAGATCGAGGTGTGGATGCCGGAGGACGCCTCGCTGCGACGCAGCCGCGACGTGGCGCTCGGGATAGAAGCAGCGGTCCGTGAGTTCGACGGCGTCGAGCAGGTGAGCTGGCTGGTCGGCGGGAGCCACCCGCAGATTTACTACAACCGCATCATGAAGCAGGACAGCAACGCGGCCTACGCTCACGCGATGGTCCAGGCCGAGTCCGTCGCGGCGGCGGAGAGAATCGTCGTGGGTCTGCAGAGCGTCGTCGACACGCGCTTCCCCGAGGCGCAGATCATCGTCGCGCCGTTCGCCCAGGGGCCACCCGTCGACGCGCCGATCGGCATCCGGATCGAGGGACCGTCAATCACCGTACTGCGAGAGCAGGGCGAGGAGCTCCGGCGCATCATGTCGACGATGCCGGGGATCTCGCACACGCGCAGTTCGATGTCGGGTCGGCCGAAACTGACGTACGCGGCGAACCAGGCGAAAGCCGGTCGCGTCGGCCTGTCGCTCGACGAGATCGCCCTGCAGATGCAGGGGAGTCTCGAGGGTTTCACGGGCGGCTCGATTCGCGAGGATCTCGAAGACCTGCCGGTTCGGATTCGCTACAGCGACGCGGTTCGCGCTTCCTATGCCGACATCGCCTCGATGCCGCTCTTAGCGGGCGACGCGTGGGTTCCCGCGAACACGCTGGGCGACATGCGGCTCGAGCCGGAAAGCGGCTCCATCACCCGGCGCAACGGCCAGCGCGTCAACGTGATCAACGCCTGGGTGCGGCCGGGCGTGCTGCCCATCGAGGTAACGAATGCGATCCTCGGCGAGCTGGACGCCGCGGGCTTCACGCTTCCGCCGGGCTATGCGTTGGCGCTCGAAGGCGACAGCGACGCGCAACAGGACGCCGTCGGCAATCTCATGATCTATCTGCCGATCCTGCTGATGCTGATGGTCGCGACGCTGATCCTGAGTTTCCGGAGCGCGACCGCGGCCGGCATCGTCGGCCTGGTCGCGTTTCTGTCCGCCGGCTTAGGAATGCTGTCGCTGTGGCTCGGCGGCTACAACCTCGGCTTCAACCCGCTGCTCGGCAGTGCGGGTCTGGTCGGCATCGCGATCAATGGCGCCATCGTCGTGCTCGCCGCGCTGCGAGCCGACGCTGCCGCGGGCAGCGGCGATACGGATGCGATCGTCCGGGTGACGATGCAGGAGTCGCGCCACGTACTCGCCACGATCGCTACGACCATCGGCGGCTTTCTGCCGTTACTCGTCTTCACTGGCGGCGAGTTCTGGCCGCCGCTGGCCGTCGTAATCGCCGGCGGCGTGGGCTTCTCGGTGATTCTGTCGCTGTTGCTGACGCCCGCGCTCTTCGCGCTTTGGGTGCGGCCGCGGCGTTCGGGTGAGCGCGCCCTCAAGCTTGCTCCGGCGGTCGTCCTGTTCGCGGGGCTTGCTGGTTGTGCTGCGGGCCCGGACTACGTCGCGCCCGATACGGAGATCGGGGCCACGTGGATCGAAAACCCGCCGCCGGTCTCGGGCGTTCGGGAGGAACTGTGGTGGCAGAGTTTCGACGATCCTCTGATCGACGACTATGTCGCGACCGCGCTCGACGCCAACAAGGACATCGAGGTCGCGCGCGCCCGCCTTAAGGAGGCACGCGCGGCCAGCCTGAGCGCACGCGCGGCCCTGTTGCCGGCGCTGAACGCAAGCGGTACGTACACGGACTTCACGCTGAGCGAGCAGAACCCCAACATCCCTCCCGGCCTGGCGCCGCTCGAGGGCGAAGTGTACGAGACCGGCTTCGATGCAAGCTACGAACTCGATGTCTTCGGCGGCAACCGGCGGCGTGCCGAGGCCGGGCGCCTTCGCCGCGAGGCGGCCGAGGCCGCGCTGGACGATGCGTCGATCAGCATTGCGGCCGAGGTCGTGCGCACGATCGTCGAGCTGCGCGGCGCGCAGCGCCGGCTCGAAGTCGCGTCCGCAAACGCGGTGCTGCAGGCGGAGACGCTGGAACTCGTAGAGTCCCGGGTTGCAAGCGGTCTTGCACCCGAGCTCGATTTTCTGAACGCTCGGGCGCAGCTTGCCGCAACCCGCTCGGCACTGCCGGTTTTCGAAGCCGCGGTGCGCAGCGCAAGCCTGCGACTCGCCACGCTTTCCGCGCGGCCGGCGGAGCGGGTCGTGGCCGACTTTGCCGTCAGCCGGCCGATTCCGGAAGCGGTAGCCGGGCCAGAGCCGGGTTTGCGCGGGGAAGTCCTGCGACAGCGGCCCGACGTACGTGCGGCCGAGCGACAGCTGGCCGCCGCCACCGCCGATATCGGCGTCGCCGCGGCGGCGTTCTATCCGCGCTTCACGTTGTCGGGGACCTTCGGCTGGCAGGCGATCGAATCGGGCGATCTGTTCACGTCGGCGACCGGCACCGACGCACTGCTCGGTCTCGTCAGCCTGCCGCTGTTCGCGGGCGGCGAGCGTCGCGCGGCCCTCGATGCGGCGAACGCGCGGCAAACGGCGAGTCTCGCGCGCTACGAGCAGGCGGTTCTCCTCGCGATCGAGGAATCGGAACGCGCGCTGACGGACTGGTCGCGCTCGCGGCGAAGCCGCGACGAACTCGAGCAGGCCGCGCGGTCGAGCGCCGAGGCGGCCGACATCGCGCGGCGGCTTTACGACTCCGGGCTCGCCGACTTCCTGTCGGTCCTGGATGCCGATCGCCGGCGACTCGAGGCCGAAGACGCGCTTGCGCTAAGGCAGACCCAGGTCAGCGTCAATCTGGTTGCCGTGTACAAGGCGCTGGGAGCGGAGTCGTGAACGGGATGACCGGACTCGAGCAGCTTCGCGCGATGATCGCCGGCGACCTGCGCCGCCCTCGATCACGAAAGTGATACCGCTGGCACTCGAGCTTGCCGACGAGGGCTACGTCGAGTTCTCGGCGACCGCGACCGACGCGCTGCTGAATCCGATGGGCGGCGTTCACGGCGGCTTTGCGGCGACTGCGCTCGACTCCTCGACCGGCTGCGCGGTGCAAAGCCTGCTGCCGCCGGGCAAGGGCTATGCAACGGTCGACCTCAACGTACAGATGATCCGTCCCGTGCCTCTCGGCGTGCCGCTCACGGCCAGCGGACGGGCGATCAACGTGTCGCGGAGCGTCGGTTTCGCCGAAGGCTGGCTTTGCGACGAAGCCGGCAAGCGCTACGCGCACGCAACCGCGACTTGTGCGGTTTTCGAGCTGGCACAGGGGTAACGGAGCCTGAGGAGGCCGACTAGAAAGTCATCTGAAACTGGATCGCGCCGCCGCCGAAGCCGCGTTCGCTGACTTCCTGGCTCAGCGATGCGCGGATCTCCGCATTGGCGGAGAAGCTGTAGCGCCAGCCGAGTATCAGCTTGTCGGTGTAGCCGTCCTCCGCGAAGCTCTCCTCCGTGTCCAGCGCATCGTAGACGATGTCCGGCCGGCCCGCGGCATAGGCAATCGTGAGCCCGCTGCTCGGCCACAGGTACTCGTAGAAAGCGCCGGCCAGCACGTCGGTGCGATCGTAGTCGTGCTGGCGGAAGCCGCGCGACTCCGCCGTCTGGTCGACGAACTGTGCCAGCAGCCGAAGACGATGACGCTCGCCGAGCATGCGGACGTGTTCGACGCCGACGTTGAGCTGCCGGTTTTCGTAATCGTAGTCGAAGCCCGGACTGCGAAACCGTCGGCTTTCCTCGAAGTCGTACCACTCGACCATCACCGACCACAGCGATCGCATTGCATCCTCGCCGACCCGGCTGAGCCTGAGCTCCGCGCGGTTTTCGTTGCGGTCGTGCCGGCTCTGCTCGGGCGACTCCGTTGCGTCGGGGAAACTCCGCTCGAAACCCTGGCCCACGAGGCCTTCGCTGTATAGCCAGAGCCCGTTGCCCAGGCCGTAGCGAACGGCCCAATTGAGCTTTAGCGCGCCCTGGTCCTGCAGCCCGCCTTCCTGGTTCTTGCTCTCCCAGTTCAGGTCGATGGCCCGCAGCCCGACCCGCAGGTACTGCTGCCGGTCGTCGCTGTAACGAGCGTAACCGCCTTCGATGTCGAGAAACTCCTTGCCGAACTCCGGGTTCACACCGAGGTATACGGCCGTGCTGCGCGACAGCTGCCGCTCGAGGCCGAGCAGCAGCTGATCCTCGCGAACCGGGCGGCGCCGGAAGGCTTCGCGGCGGAATTGGCCGAAGAAGCGCCATTGCTCGTTCAGCGGTTCGTTGAGATTCAGTTCGACTTCGGTGAGCAGCTCGTCGGAGGACACGCTGCCGGAATTCACGCGCAGCGCATTGTTCGCGTACTGAAGCCGCTCCCATTCGTATTGCGCCGTCGGATCGTAGGCGTAGTTCGCGAGGGCGTGTATGTACAGGAGCCGCGTTTCGTAGCCGTTTTCGAGTTCCCACTCGTCGGGGTCCGGCAATTCGGCGTGCAGCTTTGGTGTCGCGACCAGAAGCGCGAGCAGGGCAGACAGGCGGAGGCTCATCGGGTCTCTGTGCGGTCAGTCCCGGCGGGCTTGCCGCCCAGATTGGCGACCGTGCCATCCAGCCGCGGCCTGAGGATGTCGTCGACCAGCGGGGAGAGGCGCTCGGTCTTGCCCGTCAGACGCCAGCGGAAGATCGTTTCGGCCGCGAGTACCCGACGGACATAGGCGCGCGTTTCGTTGAACGGGATCGTCTCGATCCAGACGCGGGTCTCGATGGGCTTCTGCTCGGGCAGCCAGGCGTCGACGCGGTGCGGTCCGGCATTGTAAGCCGCCGTCGCGAGCACCCGATTGCCGCCGAAACGCTTGCTCATTCGGCCGAGGTAGCCCGTGCCGAGGCGGATGTTCGCGACCGGATCCGTGAGCGTCGCGAGACCTTCGTAGCGGATTGCAAGCTGCCGGGCGACTTCGCGCCCGGTTGCCGGCATGAGTTGCATCAGGCCGACGGCGCCGGCGCCCGAACGGACGTCGCGCATGAACAGGGACTCGCTTCTGGCGATCCCGTAAGCCCAGTGCTTCGGAACGCTTGCGGCGTCGGCCGCGGCCGCAAACGCGTCGACGAACGGCAGCGGATAGCGCAGCGAAAGGTCGTCGTAGCTGCCGGCGCTTGCCGCGGTGGCGATTGCCCGCGAATGCCAACCCCAGCGGTGAGCGAGGATGGCGGCCTGCAGCTTGTGCGCGTCGCTCAGATAATTGACGGCGAGATCCCACTCCGCGCGGCCGCGGCTGTCGAGACCGACCAGGTAGAGCTCGCGCGCCCGGATCAGGTCCTCGCGACGGCTCAGCTCTTTGAGGACGGTGCTGTCGGGTTCGAGCAGTTCGTCGCCGAACGCGTAGCCCGTACCGAGAAAGTCGGCGGCAAGGAAACCGTAGTAGGAGCGTTCGGCGGCTAGTTTGCGGAACTCGGCCCGAGCGGCCTCGCTTGAGTCGGTCTCCGCAAGCGCGACCGCTTGCCAGTAGCGCCACTCGTCGCGGTTCGCCTCGCCCGGTGGCATCGCCCCGATGTCGGCCAGGAGCCGGGCGAACTCGCCTTCGCGGAGCGCAACGCGGGCCCGCCAGCGCATGACTTCCGTATTCCGTGCCGTCGGCGCGAGGCTTTCCAGCAGCTCGTAAGCGCCGGGCAGGGCGTCGCGAGCCGTCCAGAGCGCGATGTGGCGTTCGATGCGGTCGGTCTCTGCCGTCGTGAACGGATGCCGGGATCCTGCGTCCCGCCAGAGGGCGAGTGCTTCGAGCGGGTCGCGGAACGTCAGGCGCTCGAACGCGTAGACGATGCGCGCCCGCGCGTCGTCGTCCGCGGCGCGCCCGGCGGAGCGAATCAGCGCCGCGGGTCTGCCGGCTGCTTCCTGCCAGGCTTCTGCGCGCGCCACGTAGTCCGGCCCGAGCGACTTGCCGAGCCAGCGGGCCCGGGCAAACGCGCGAGCCTCGATCGCGAGTTCGAAGCGTTCCCGGTAGAGCTTCGGCGGGAGGTGGCCGGCCGCCTTCGCCCAGGCAAAGACCGAATCGCATTCGTCCGCCTGACTGTGCCCGACCAGCCACAGCGCCTGTGCCCGCTGTGCCACCCGCCAGCTCTGACCGAGTTCGAGTTCGGCATCCAGCGCGAGGCAGTCGAGACGCGCGATCTCGCGACCCTGATAGTAGGAGCGATACAGCTCGAGAAACCGGGCGTGCTCGCCGCGCCGCGCGAGACTCAGCGCATAGCGATAGCGTAAGTTGCGCGCTGGCCGGGACGTCTGGTGCGCGTCGAGGAAGCGTTCGATCGTCGCCGGGGACTGCCGTGAGAGCGTCGCCCGGAGATATGCCGCTCTCAGGTCCGGCCACAGCACGTAGCTTTCGAGCCGCTGCCGATCGCCGGCGTCGAGGGTCGTGACGGCAGACCAGCTACCGCGTTCGGCCTCGGGATAGGTAGCTATGAACAGCTCCCGCTGCTGTTCGATCCCGGATTCGCTGGAGTAGGTAGCCATGAACAATTCCCGCTGCTGTTCGATCCGGGATTCGCTGCCGTAGGCGAGACTGCCGGCCAGGGCAGCGACGAGTGTCAGGGATGCACCCAACGGCGTTCGACGACTCGGCATAGGCGACGGAATCCCTTGTTAACAGGCCCTTAATGCGCGGGCGACGACGGGTAAGGCTTTGGACACTACTGGCCGCTGGGGAGTTCTGCAAGCGCCGGCAACGCCTGGTCGGGCGCGTAAAAGAAAGAGCCCGCCGATGGTGCATCGACGGGCTCCTTGAAGATCACGAGTTTTGCGGTCGTCAGCGAATCTGTCGCAACAGGGTCCGGTCGCCGCGAATGATGTAGAGGAAGACGATGTTGCTTCCTCCGGCGACTTCCGCGAGATCGGCAACCGAATCGACGGGTATCCGGTTAGCTGCCGTGATGATGTCGCCGGCGCGGATGTCGCGCTGGGCGGCCGGACTGCCTTCGACGACTTCGACGACTTCGATGCCGCGCGTCCCCGTCGACGTAGCGGAGGCAAACCTCGCGCCGGCGAGTCCGGGGTGAATGTCTTCGCCCGCGTCGGACTGAGCGATCTGCTGGCCCAGTTCCGCACGGGTCGTTCGCGTGCGGTCGCCGCGAATGTACTTGATGAGAACTTCTTCGCCCGAGCTCTTGAGGCCAATGGCGTTGGAGAGCTGGAGCGCTCCGTCGATTTTCTCTTCATTGACCTCGACGATGATGTCGTCGACCCTGAGCCCGGCAACTTCGGCGGCCGATCCTGCCGTGATGCTGGTGATCAGCGCGCCCCGCTCGACAGGAATGTTGAGCGCCTGGGCGGCTTCGGGATCGATCGTCTGAATGGTGACGCCGAGCAGACCGCGGCGGACCTCACCGAAGTCGAGAAGCTGCCGCATGATCGAGCTTGCGATCTCGGTCGGCACTGCGAAACCGATGCCGACGTTGCCGCCGGAGCGGCTGATGATCGCCGAGTTGATGCCGACGAGTTCGCCCGACATGTTGACCAGAGCGCCCCCGGAATTGCCCGGGTTGATCGAGGCGTCGGTCTGAATGAAGTCTTCGAGTCCGTTGCTGATGCCCATCCGGCCGAGCGCGCTCACGATTCCCGAGGTCACCGTGTGGCCCAGTCCGAACGGGTTACCGATCGCGAGGACGAAGTCGCCGACCCGGACGGACTCCGAGTCGCCGATCGGCATTTCGACGAGATCGTCGGCTTCGACGCTGATCACGGCGATATCGGTACGCTCGTCCGAGCCCACGACCACCGCGTCGAGCGTGCGGCCGTCGAAAGTCGTGATCTGGATTTCGTCCGCGCCGTTCACGACGTGATGGTTCGTCAGTATGTAGCCGTTCTCGGCATCGACGATGACGCCCGATCCGGCGCTGACGGCCTGCCGTGGCGTGCCGCGCGGCATGTCAGGGATGCCGAAGAAGCGGCGAAACGCTTCGTCGCCGAACTGGCGTCCGGCAACCGTCTGACTGACGCGGATGTTGACGACCGCCGGCGCGGTTCTTTCGACGAGCGGCGCGAGACTGGTGACCGGCTGGCCGTCGATGGCGACCGGCAGCGCCGCGTGAGCGCCGCCGGCGACCAGACATAGTGCTGAGAGCAACAGAAGATGGTTTTTGAACATAGTCCTGGCTTCTTTCAGATTCCGTCGTTGCGTACTGCCGCTGACCCGGCGGCTCCGGCGAAAGTTCCGGTGAAAACTCCGGAAGCGGGCACGAAAACCGTGAGATCGCTTCTAAGGCCAACCGCCATTGTAGACGTAGCGATGCCCGGGCGGACGATTTCGTCGCGCCCGGGCTCTGGCGCCCTTTATAGCTTATGCGCTGTGTTCGACGGCGATCCGCCGGGAGCGCACCTCCGGCTGCTTCGGGATCGACACTTCCAGTATGCCGTTCTCGCTGCGTGCAGAGATGCCCTCGGCATCGGCCGTGTCCGGCAGCGTGAAGCGGCGATAGAAGCGGCCGCTGAAGCGCTCGATGCGCTTGACGCCGTCTTCGACGGTCTCTGCTTCGTTGCGGCGCTCGCCGGCAACGGTCAGGACGCCGCCGTCCATGCTGACGTCGATGTTTTTGGGATCGACGCCCGGCACGTCGGCGCGAAGCACGAAACGCTCCTTTTCTTCGACGATGTCGACGGCGGGCACCCAGTCGGCGACCGAATGCTCCCCGCCGCCGTTGGCGTTGCCGAGACGGCGCGTGGCGAGGCGATCGAGATCGCGGTACATGAGGTCGACGAGCGACCAGGGTTCGAAACGAGTCAGGTTCATCGGGTTCTCCTCAAAACTTCTGGCACGAGGGCCATGTATGTTGCGAAACGGCGTCTGCCGCGGAAGGCGGCCTGCACCCTTGGATGCGGGTCGATTTGAGGGCGTCCGGCGCCGATTCAAGGCGCGCCCGGGCGCCTCGCGGCGCGCTTATCGGCGCTCTGCGCGCGCTGTGGCGGTTTTACGTAATGGCACTAGATATAGTGGTTGGGCGTTTTCACGAAAGTGTCATTTTTTTTGCCGACATTTTAAAGCCGTTTCGCCTATAGTTTTTTTAACTAATTGTTTTATATCAAAATTTACAGCCGTGTAAAAATTCAGGAAACGCTTGACACTCGACCGCTACGGGCATAATCTTTCCTTCACTCGGGCACAACATCTTGTGCCTTTCCAAACGGGGATTCGAGGCTACCTCTGGATCTCACCTCGGCATACGCCTACGGTGAGCGGGCCGCTTTTCCCCATAAAAATGTCCGGTCGTTAGCGACACGTTACGGCTCCGCACGGAGCGCATGGGGAGTAATCTGACGCATGAAGTCTGCCGTTAATCTGGAAGTGCAAAACGTAAGCGATATCGAGTTTCAGCCAGCGTCGGCCGATATATGGGCGACGAAGTATCGTCTGTCGGCCAAAGACGGTGCGCCGATCGACAAGACGATCGACGAGACCTACCAGCGCGTGGCGCGGGCGCTGGCCGACGTCGAAACCGAGTCGAAACGGGATCACTATTTCGATGAGTTCCTGTGGGCGCTCCGGAGCGGGGCGATCCCGGCCGGCCGCATCGTGTCGAATGCCGGCGCGCAGGAGCACAAGCCCGCGACGTCCACGATCAACTGCACCGTATCGGGCACGGTCGGCGACTCGATGGACAACATCCTCAACAAGGTGCACGAGGCGGGACTGACGCTGAAGGCGGGCTGCGGCATCGGCTATGAGTTCTCGACGCTGCGGCCGAAGGGCGCCTACGTTACGGGTGCCGGCGCCTACACCAGCGGGCCGCTGTCGTTCATGGATATCTACGACAAGATGTGCTTCACGGTATCGTCGGCCGGCGGGCGCCGCGGCGCACAGATGGGCACGTTCGATATCGGCCATCCGGACGTCATGGAATTCATCCGCGCCAAGCGGGAGGACGGGCGTCTGCGGCAGTTCAATCTGTCGCTCCTGATCACTGACGAGTTCATGCAGGCCGTCATCAACGAGACCGACTGGAAGCTGGCGTTTCCGCTGACGCACAAGGAGTTCGAACAGGACGGCCTCGATCTCGACGATGCGTCGCAGATCATCTGGCGCGAGTGGCCGGAAGGCGGCAACTACGTGCGCGACGGTGACGGACTCGTCGCGTGCAAGGTCTACAAGACGCTGCCGGCGCGGCGGGTGTGGGACGTGATCATGGCCTCGACCTACGATTTCGCCGAGCCGGGTTTCGTGCTGATCGACAAGGTCAACGAAATGAACAACAACTGGTTCTGCGAAAACATCCGCGCAACCAACCCCTGCGGCGAGCAGCCGCTGCCGCCGTACGGCAGCTGTCTGTTGGGCTCCGTGAATCTCACGCGCTTCGTCCTCGATCCGTTCACGGACGGCGCGCGCTTCGACTGGGAGAATTTCCGCAAGGTCGTGAAGACGTTCACGCGCATGCTGGACAACGTCGTCGAGATCAACGGACTGCCGCTGCCACAGCAGCGCAACGAGATCCAGCGCAAGCGGCGTCACGGGATGGGCTTTTTGGGTCTCGGGTCGACGATCACGATGCTCTGCATGAAGTACGGCGAAAAGAGCGCGGTCGAGTTCACGGAGCGCGTGTCGAAGGAACTCGCGATCGCGGGCTGGGAAGAGGGGCTCGAACTCGCGAAAGAGAAGGGTCCCGCGCCGATCATGAACGAACTCTTCGAGGTGACCGAGGAGATGCTCCGCAAACGACCGGAAATGCGCTCGTCGGGCTACCAGGCGGGCGACAAGGTGCCGGGTCGGATTCTGCACGCGCGCTACAGCCGCTATATGCAGCGTGTCGCCGCGGAGGCGCCGGAACTCGTCAGCGAGCTGGCCGAGGTCGGCGCACGGTTTACGCACCACAGCTCGATTGCGCCGACCGGAACGATTTCGCTGTCGCTTGCGAACAATGCGTCGAACGGTATCGAGCCGAGCTTTGCGCATCACTATTTCCGCAACGTGATCCGCGAGGGCAAGAAGTCGAAGGAGAAGGTCGACGTGTTCTCGTTCGAGCTTCTGGCATATCGTCAGTTGATCAACGAGCAGGCGATGCCGGCGGGCGCGGAGGGCGCCAGCGAGGCGAACTTGTTGCCGGAGTACTTCATTACGGCCGACGACATCTCGCCGCGCGAGCATGTCGATATCCAGGCCGCGGCGCAGAAGTGGATCGACTCTTCGATCTCGAAAACCGCCAACGTGCCGACGGACTACGCCTACGAGGACTTCAAAGGCATCTATCTCTATGCCTATGAGCAGGGGCTCAAAGGCTGCACGACCTTCCGTTTCAACCCGGAGGCGTTCCAGGGCGTTCTCGTCAAGGAACAGGACCTCAAGAACACGGTCTATAGCTTTACGCTCGACGACGGCAGCACCGTCGATCTCAAGGGCGACGAGGAGATCGAGTACGACGGCGAGGTGCATACGGCGGCGAATCTGTTCGATGCACTCAAGGAAGGCTACTACGGCAAGTTTTAATGCCCTGCCGGCTTCAGTCCGGGCGGGTAAGAGAGGCAATACGAAAATGATCAGGATCGACAAGAAGATCGTCGGCTACGCGGTAAACAAGCCTGAAGCCGAAGCCGAAGCCGAAGCCGAAGGCGGGAAGCAGGAGAAGCCGGAGTACCGGCGCGAAGGCGGTGGCGACCGCGCCGAAGTCATCCGGATGCACGAGAAGCTCGAGCGTCCGGAAGTGCTCATCGGTTCGACCTACAAGGTCAAGACCCCGATCTCGGATCACGCGATGTACGTGACGATCAACGACATCGTGCTGAACGAGGGCACACAGTTCGAAAAGCGCCGGCCGTTCGAGATCTTCATCAATTCGAAGAACCTCGATCACTATCAGTGGATCGTGGCGCTGACGCGAATCATTTCGGCCGTGTTCCGCAAGGGCGGCGACGTGGCCTTCCTCGTGGACGAGTTGAAGGCCGTGTTCGATCCGCGCGGTGGCTACTGGCAGCCCGGCGGCAAGTTCATGCCGTCGATCATCGCCGAGCTCGGCTACATCGTCGAGAAGCACCTGCAGACGATCGGCATGCTCACGGACGTGGGTCCGGACGAGCACCAGCAGCGGCTGATCGAAGCGAAGCGGGCCGAGTACGAAGAGGCGCGCAAGCAGCAGGATGCCTTCTCAGACTCCCAGTATCCCGAAGGTGCGCAACTGTGCAGCAAGTGCAACACCGTGGCCGTCGTCATGATGGATGGGTGCATGACCTGCCTGGCCTGCGGCGACTCGAAGTGCGGCTAAGCAGCTCCAGGTTGTCCGCGCGCACGAACTCAGCGGCCCCTTGCTTCTCTCGCCGTTATGCTCGCTTGCCAGGTCTTTCCGAAGTGTAAACGTCGAGCGGTTCGTCTACCCGCACGACTACGCTGTTAAATGCAGCGATCGCGTTGCAAGCGTCTCTAATGGTCGCTACGCGATCGACCTTTGGATTGTCCAGCACAAACTCGATTGCCGTGTAGCCGATTTCGATAGAGAAGAGAGACTGGCGGTAAATCTCCGCTTCGGAGAGTGATGGCCGATGTATGACGGCGGCCGCAGCCAAAGCGGTCGCCATTTCATGGTGCGAGTCGGTACGGATATTGCTGAGCGCCGGCACAACCCGCAGACACTTCATCACCCGAACACCACCCGGAATCTCTTCTGTGACCTCAACTGTTTTGAGGAGCAGTCGGGTCAGGATAGCGCTCGTCAAATCGTAATCCGGATCGGTTGCGAGATTCTCGCCGACCTCTGCAAGTAGCGCGTTTTGCGCCTCCATGACAAACTGGCCGAAAACGCTGATGAGGCCATACTTGTCTTCGAAATAGCGATACAGCGCCGGCGGTGAGACCCCGGCACGCTCCGCAATCACATTGGTCGAAATCCGTTCGAATCCAACCTCGTCCAACAGTTCACCCGTAACCGCGACCAGACGGTCATAAGTCCTCTGGGCACGTTTTTGCTGGGGGACAGAGGTCTTGGCGGGCGATTTCGGCATGAAAGGGACCTGTCCTCAAAACGAGCAGTACGACTGTATACAGACGCTAAAACCAAGAAAATTCGATTATATCTGAATGCCTTACAACTGCGTGCGAATCCGATCAAAAGGGCGGCAAGGCGATCTCATCCGCAGCGCCGCTGTACGATTGGTGATCGATGTGTTGTCGGCATCGACGCCGTTCTTCAGCGTTGGGAACCAAGCCGACAGGTCAGAGCGGGGAACGGCCCGGAAGAAGCGCCAGGTCTGGCCGTTCTCTGGCGCTCCTATGGCGCGAGGCTTACACAGGAGTCTTCTGCTTGCGCGGCTTGCATGGCCGGTAGTTTGTCGTTGCCGGAAATCTGACGACGCACCAGCACCAGACCTCGAGTCGACGGACTTGTGACGACATGGGTGTCGAAGAGCGAATCCTGACCTTCTCGCTTCAGGATGATGTCTGAACCTTGCGAAGTGATGAGGCTGCCCGTGAGCGTCTCATAGTTGTTCGTGATGTGGTCGAAGAAGGCGACCGATAAATAGCCGTCGGTTGGTCCGACGCTAATGCGCAACGGTGCACGTACCAGGTCGTAGACACACGTAGAGTACAAAAGATCTGGTGACGGGCGCACAACAAATTGGCGGTAGGGGTCCGCAGGTTCACGTAAGGTCATGGAGTTTACGCCCGCGCCGCGTTCAGCAAGCCCTTCCATGGCTTTGATCATGATGACTTTCGGGATGGCCCAGTTCATTGCTGTCCACCCGGCAACTGCCGCCACGAGAAAGGCCGAAGCAAAGATCGCGACGCGGATCATGACGCAAAGTCTTCGTCACAAGAGAGCCGCTCCAGCGTGGGAAAGCCGGAGACATCGCCAGACATGAGATATTCGAGGTCCGGTCGATAGAGCCGCAGTGTCAGATCGAACGTTACCGCGCCTTTGGTGGAGATCCAGTTGGGCGTGTCGTTGGGACGTTCCGGACTGACGATGGCAGACCAATTCTCCGCGTCGCCGACGATTTCATCGCGGTTGACTGATGCGGCGCCATCTCGGTTTTTTGCGAGATAGCTTCCTTCATCATAGAGAGTGATGGACCACCACTCCGCGGGAAACGTTGACCCCGAAAGACGATAGCTGCAATTGGCGTACAAGCCGCGTCCGTCCGCGTCTGTGGAGCGCGTATAGTAGACCGCGTCGGCGCGTTTGAGCGCAAACAAGCCTTTGCGTGCGATTCGCGCACGAAGCGCGCCGGAGGCGTTCTCTGAGCCGATTTCGAAATCGGTTTTCCAATTGCCGCCGACGACCGAGCCGGGCTTATGACCGCCCAATTGGTTTTTGCCGCTGTACGCAAGTGCAGCGCCGGCACCGGAGATAAAGCCGGCGAGGACGCAGGCCAATGCGAAGAGAATTGCCTTTTGCATGGCCTGTGTCGCGTTCCGCCCCGATGACTGTTCCGTGCTCGGTTGAGCCCAAGCTTTTCGCCATGTGCGCGCTAATCAAACAGGCCAGCAACGCCGGGCGATTCGCAATAAGCTAGTTACTATTAGCTTTTTTGTCAAACAAGCGGTAATCTCGGCTCGCGTTTTGCCCGAGGTGCCGGTCACGAAGAAACTCCCCGTCATTGCTGGTGCTTTGCTTGTGCTTGGCGGCGCGGCTGTTGCCTGGTCTTCCGGTCTCTTGGCGCCGGGTTCCTTCGACCGGGAGGCAGCGCTCGAGCGCGGTGATCTCTATGACGTTCGCATCGTGCGCGATGCTTATGGGGTGCCCCATGTCTATGGCGAGCGTGATGTCGACGCTGCTTTTGGCTTCGCCTATGCGCAAGCCGAAGACAATATTCGCAACATTGAACGGAGCTTTGTGTTCGCGCGCGGTCAGATGGGCGAGACTACGGGCCGCGAAGGCGCCAGGACCGACTATCTCATTGCCGCCATGCGGGTGCGTGAGACATTCAGCGAGAAGTATGAAACCGATCTCTCGCCGGAGGTCCGCGCGGTGCTTGATGCCTATGCGGATGGGATCAATTACTACTGTGCCGAAGAAGCGCGCCGCTGCAGCAAGGGCTTTGCGCCGTTGACAGGCTTCGAAGTCGCCTCGGCTCCCAAGACCCGCGGCCCCTTCGTCTATGGCCTCGACGATGTGCTTGCCGACTTGTTCGATGAGACGAGTGCGGATAGCAGTGATCAAGCGAGCGTGCCGCTGACGGGGCGTGAATATGCGTCCTATGTCGGCGTTGACACGTCGATTATCGGGTCGAATGCCATTGCCGTCGCGCCTTCGCGTTCGCCGGACGGTTATACACGGCTCTATTCAAACGCCCACCAACCCTTCGTGGGTCCAACCGCGCTCTATGAGGCCCGGGTCAAATCCAACGAGGGATGGGACATTTACGGCGCGTTCGTGTCGGGTTCGCCATTCGCCATCTTTGGCGCCAATTCCGAGCTTGCCTGGACCATTACGGTGAGCAAGCCAGATCTTATCGATGTCTACGAGATGGAGGTGAACGAACCGAACAACCCCACCCATTATCGATTCGACGGCGAATGGCGCGAGTTTGAGGTCTCGACAGTGCGCCTCAAAGTCAAGCTCTGGGGGCCGTTCAGCATCACGGTCAAGCGCAACGTCTATCATTCCGTTCACGGCCCGGTCCTGGAAACGCCAAATGGATGGTTTGCGATTTCCTTTGCCGGCTACGGCGACATTCAATCGATTGAACAGCTCTATGGGATGAACAGAGCCAGGACCCAGGACGACTGGCTTCTGGCCATGAACCGTCAAGGCGTAGCCGCTTTCAACGTCATATACGCCGATAAGACCGGCAATATCGCGTACTACTACAACGCACGCGCGCCAGTCCGATCGCCGGAATGGGATTGGTCGACCATTGCGCCTGGCGATCGAAGCGATCTCGTTTGGAAAGGCGTTCACCCCTTCCGGTCTGTGATGCCCTACGTTGAGAACCCGCCTTCAGGCTTTGTGGTATCCGCCAATCATGACCCGTTTCATGTTACGGGTTCGGGGGATAATCCGGATGCCGTTGACTTTCCAGATCATGTTGGAGTCGTTAGCGAGACCAGCAACCGCGGCCTCAGAATTTTTCGCCTGTTTGACGCCGATCCATCTATCGGTCGCGAGGACATCCTGAATTACAAGATGGACGGGTATTACGCCGAAGACTCGTATCTGATGATGCTTCTGCGTGAGCTTCAGGCGCATCCCGGTATTGCCGGTGCGCCAGAGTTTGCAGACGCCATGACGCTGCTCAGCGGCTGGGACGGCAATACCGAGACGGATTCCCGGGAAGCGGCGCTCGCAATCCGGACTGGATACTTGCTTCTCGGCGTCCAGCTCAATCCGACCAGGTCGGATCCCTTCCTGACCGACAAAGTCGAAGCAGTGCGCCAGGCCATGGCGGAGCTGGAAGAGGGGTTCGGTCGGATTGATCCGACCTGGGGCGAGGTCAACCGATTGCGGCGCGGCGATGTCGATCTGCCATTGCGGGGTGGCCCGGACGTATTGCGCGCAATCTATTCGACCGACAATCCAAAGGACGGTCCGCTTTCGGCGATCGCCGGAGACAGCCTTCAGTACTTCATCGAGTGGGATCCCGACGGCAACGTGTCATTGCAAAGCGTCTATCATTTCGGCGCAAACAGGATCGATCCGGACTCGCCTCATTATGCGGACCAGGCTGAGCTATTTGCCGAGGAAGCGTTCCGCAGCCCACCGATGACGCTTGAGGCTGCCTTGGCCGAAGCGGTCGCTGACTATGCGCCGGGCGAGCGTTGAAGCGTGTGATTCCGGCCACGGACGATCAGACGCCTAAGCCAGACAGACCGGGCCCCTCCCAAAACATAGTCATAGCTATTTTTTTGTGGACTATAAAGCTAGTTATAACTAGTATATAGAAAACAAAACGCAAAAATCAGCTGTAGCCAAGACGGCGGCAATACAGCCCGGGGGTGGGTATGTTGGAAGTTTCGGACCAGATACGAGTGCGCAGCTCTTTGCTGAGCGGCGTTGTTTTGTCAGCCTTTGTGGCTGGTGTGGCGATGGCTCAGGAGACAGACACCGGAGCTGATGAAGATCCGCCCTTAGACCTTATTGTCGTCACCGCCAATAAACGTGAGCAGACGTTGCAAGACGTCCCCGTGGCGGTGAGCGTTGTCCAGGGCGAGCTCATCGCCAATGCAGGGATCATCGACATCATCGATTTGCAGGCGAGCGTCCCTTCGTTGCGGGTCAACCAGCTGCAGACCTCGTCGAGCACTGTGTTCGCCATACGCGGGTTCGGAAACGGCTCGAATAATCCCGGAATCGACCCATCTGTGGGTGTCTTCGTTGACGGTGTTTTCCGTTCGCGTGTGTCCTCGTCATTGTTCGATTTTTCGACTCTTGAACGGATAGAAGTTCTGCGTGGTCCCCAGTCGACCTTGTTCGGCAAGAACGTGTCCGTGGGTGCGATCAACGTGACCACCAAAGCGCCGTCTTTTGAAACGGAAGGTTCGGTGGAAGCGACTATCGGTAATCTCGATACGGTTCGGTTCCGCGGTACGCTTTCAGGGCCGATTACGGATGAGCTTGCTTATCGCATCTCGGGCACGACCAATAGCCGCAGTGGCACCTACACCAATCTCGTGAATGGGTCGGAGAGCATCAACGACCGCGACCGCTGGTCAGTTCGCGGGCAATTGCTTTGGACGCCCTCTGAGGATCTCTCCTTCCGCCTGATTGGCGACTACGATGAGATCGACGAGACCTGCTGCGGTGCAGTCTTTTTCGAGCAAGGTCCTGTCACATCGGGGTTGATCGGCGGCGTGCTCGGCGGTCTCGTACCACCGGCGGAAACTGATCCCGGCGATCGACTGGTCGCGGTTGCGCCTGAGCCGAGAAACGAACTCGAAGGCAAAGGCCTTTCACTCCAGGGCGACTGGTATCGTAGCTGGGGCACGGTGACATCGATCACAGCCTATCGGTCGCAAACGGACTTCAACGCGATCGACGCAGACTTCACCGGAGCGGACCTGATTCGCCAACCCAGGGAACTCGATTTCGACACCTTCACCCAGGAGCTCCGCATCGCCGGAGAATGGGAAAGCGATTTTGGGGCTTTCACGTGGGTGGCGGGCGGCTTCTACTTCAATGAGGCTCTGACGTTTGACTCGGCCGCACTGGGCGGCGCGGATTTCCGCGCCTTTGGCGATGCGCTGTTGGCCTCAGCCGGCACAAACCTCGCTGCCATTGAAGGCGCAACGCAATTGATTGGGGCGCTGGTAGCCGATTCAGCGCTCGCCGGCCCCGCGCTCTTTCCAGAGCTTTCCCCGCCTGGCGGTCCGGGCGTTTTGCCGACGGGATCCAGTTACGCTCAGGGTGCTGGCCCAATGGGCCGGTTCGAGCAGGACAATGAGCTTCTGTCGCTCTTCTTCCAGACCGATTGGGCAATCACCGATCGTCTGACGTTTACGGGCGGGGTTGGCTATACGCGCGACAAAAAGGAAGTTACCGGCCTTCTCACACAAACCGACCCCTTCCAAAACATCGATCTCACTCAGTTTGGGACCTCGGGCATTTCGCTTGAAGCAGCAAACCTTCTCGGCCAGGCGATTGGGGTGCCATTTGACCTTAGTAATCCGGCCCCGTTTCTTACCGCCGCCGCAATCGCTTCTGCGACAAGCCCGACTTTTGCCCTTGATCGTGCAGCAGCGCTCCAGGGCGCAATTCTCAACGCGACACAGGTCTCCCAGGGCCTCGCTGCGCCAAGTCCGTTCCTCGCGGCGGGCCTCGGCCTCACGCAACTACAGCCCTTTCAGATTTTCCAGCTGGGTCCGAGTTTTCCGGTCGACGGGGCGGTGCGCGATGATGCTATTTCACTAAGCGATGATGGTTTTGTTGTCGATGATGCATTCACCTTTACTGCGCGCGTTGCTTACGAAGCGACGGGTAACGTCAACACCTATTTCAGCTTCTCAACAGGCTACAAGCCGCCAGCGTCCAACCTGGCGCTGACCACCTTACCGCCGACGATATCGAGCGATGGGTCAGTCGTGGGGAGGTTTGCCGCGGGCGAGGACGTCCGGCTATTCGAAATCGGCGTAAAGGGGTCTTACGACTGGGGCTATATCAATCTTGCGCTGTTCGATCAGTCGGTGGATGACTTCCAATCAGTGATTTTCACCGGAATCGGGCAGCAGCTCTCCAATGCCGGAGAACAAACGGTAAGAGGCCTGGAGATTGAAACGTCCGTCAATCCGATTGATTCGCTCAGTCTTTTCCTTGGCCTGACCTATCTCGATCCGGAGTTCGAGAGCTTTGAGGCTGCCCCATGCCCATCGGCGGGGTTCTTGTCGATCACCGACCCCGAGATCGTCGTAGCGTGCGCTGATCCGGCGGTCAACAGCGTCGATCTTTCCGGCACGCGGCCGGCCGGCATCCATGATGTGAGCCTGACGATGTCGGCTAGTTATCGGTTCGATCTCGGCAACGGTACGACCGTGACGCCCCGGATCGAATATCTCTATGAGAACGAGATCAGCTTGTTCGAGCCGGAGAACGGTGCCGCGCCGACTCGTGAGGTAAACCAGATAAATGCCAACATCATCTTGCTGATGGAGAATGGTTTCGCCGTCAACTTTTGGGGTCGTAACCTCACCGATGACGATTCCAACATCACCTTTTTTAACTCGGTCGCTCAAGCGGGCTCGTTCAACAGCTACATCACGCCGCCGCGGCAATGGGGCGTTTCATTGAGCAAGACCTTCTAAGCGTCTGGCTGGCACCCCAGGCCGGGAATCGGCGTGCGTCGGTCGCGAAGTCACTCCCTTGCGACCGGCATGCGCCGCACGGCTGGAGAAACGGATGACGTTGGAATCGAAAACGTTACAGCATCAGCTTCTTGAGCGCTGCCGGGCGCCGGGATTCAGTCTGTATGAGATCGCAAGAGGAGACCCTGCGTGATGAAGAGTCGTTTATCGACTGGCATGCTCGGGCTGGCGCTCGCCGCGTGCGGCGGTCAGAACCAGAATGAGCGCCAGGATTCGGGGGCAGCGAACGAGGCCGAGCGTCCGTTCGAGACTGTGCTCTTAGAGCAACTCATCGAAGCCGAGCCTGGCGATGTAATTGAGATCCCCGAAGGTCGATTCAGCTTCAAGCAGTCATTGAGCTTGATGGTGGACGGCGTCACTATTCGTGGCGCAGGTCACGACAAGTCGATCCTGAGCTTCAAGGACCAGGTCGCGGGTGCCGAAGGTATCCTCGTGACCGCCAGCGAGTTCACGATCGAGGATATAGCCATTGAGGACACGACTGGCGACGGGCTGAAAATCAATGGCGGAGAGAACATTGTCATCCGCGGGCTGCGCGTGGAATGGACCAACGGGCCAGCTACCGAAAACGGCGCCTACGGCCTCTACCCCGTGCAGACAGAAAACATATTGATCGAGGACAACATCGCGATTGGAGCGTCTGATGCGGGTATTTATGTCGGCCAATCGCAGAACATTATTGTTCGGAACAATCGGGTCGAATACAACGTCGCAGGCATCGAAGTGGAGAATTCTATAGACGCAGATGTTTACGGCAATATCGCCACGAACAATACGGGTGGCATTCTCGTCTTCAACATGCCGAACCTACCGCAACAGGGGTATGCAGCGCGCGTATTTGACAATGATATCTACGCCAACAACACCCAGAACTTTGGTCACGAAGGCAGCGCCGTTGCGGGCATTCCGACAGGCACCGGCGTTCTCATCAACTCCAAGGACCAGGTTGAGATTTTTGCCAATCGGATTGCCGACAACGATACCGCTAACGTGATCATCTCGAGCCTCTACACAGCCGGGTACGTCGACAAAGCCGTACAAGATACGTTTGATGCTTATCCGGAGGCGATCTGGATTTATCAAAATGAGTTTTCCGGCGGCGGCGCAAAACCCGACGGCGAGGCCTTTGAGGCGATGCGCATAGGGCTTTTCGGATCTGAGGGTCGTCTGCCGGATGTCTTTTTCGATGGGTACGTTGATGAAAGCAAATTCGTTGATGGCGAATGGGCGGCAGATCAGCGTATCTGCGTAAGCGATGAAGGCATTGACGTTCTGAACATCGATGCACCGAACGGTTTTGCATCCCCACGCGTCGAGTCCGAGCTTTACCGCTGCATGCTCAATGCGCTGCCACAGGTAAAACTGGCGTTTCAGAATTAGGGCTTTCGCGCGACCATGCGTTCTTCACTATTGCTCGTTGCTCTATCCTGCCTTTTTTCATCGGCCTGCGACGACGGACAAAACGCTGCAACTTCGGCACTCCTTGCTGCAGATAACCCTACTAAGCTTTCCGAATGGGGCCAGGTCTTCGTTCAGGCAGATGCGCTCAGCCTGGGCGTTGATGTCGCGCCATATGATCTGAATACGGCGCTGTTCACCGACTATGCCCATAAGCTGCGTACTATCTGGATGCCTGAGGGCGTGTCGGCCGGCTATGCAGACGATACGGTCTTCGACTTTCCCGTTGGCACTGTTATCACCAAGACATTCTACTATCCAAAAGTCACCAGCGATTCAGCGGACGAAGTTGCGCTAACCACGGCCGACGGTGAGGACTTTGACGGTGTGCGCCTCCAATTGCCGGGTATCAAGCTAATTGAGACGCGGGTGCTCGTCAACCGGGCCGATGGCTGGGAGGCGTTGTCCTATCGCTGGAACGAAGAGCAAACGGATGCGACGTTGCTCAAAACGGGAGATATCGTCCCGCTCACGCTGGTGTCCGCCGATGGCATGAAGAAGCCGTTCAATTACATCGTTCCAAATTTGAATCAATGCGCGAGCTGCCATGCGACCGATTCCAGTACTCGTAAGCTCTGGCCGATCGGTCCCAAGGCGCGCCACCTCAATCGCGACTTCGACTATGCCTATGGGACAAACAATCAGCTTGCGCACTTGCAGTCGGTACGCTATCTGACCGACCTTCCCGAAATGGATGCCGTGCCGCAGAACGCCGCCTGGGGCAATGCGAGCGAGAGCGTCGAAGCGCTGGCCCGATCCTATCTGGACATCAACTGTTCCCATTGTCACAGTCCGGTTGGTCCCGCGGACAACTCAGGTCTTTACCTGGAACCGCATTCGACGGGCCCCAGTTTGGGACTTTGTAAACTGCCGATCGCAGCTGGCGCTGGCACAGGAAATCGCTTGTGGGGAATTAAGCCCGGCGATCCGGAGGGATCGATCCTTTGGTATCGCCTCAACACTGCAAAGCCAGACGAAATGATGCCTGAGATTGGACGATCAACGGTCCACACAGAAGGCGTTGTTCTGATTGCAGCCTGGATCTCCAGTATCGAAGGTACTTGCGAACCGAACCTCACTGCGGATCAGCCATGGCCGGGTAGAGTACTCGAGCCCGGGGAGGACTGGAGTTTCGGGGAGGCCAAAGAGGAATGGGCGGGCAAGCGGGCGTCGTACCAGGAGGATATACCGGGTTTAGAAAACTAAACTCCGGCCGGCCTCGAACCGGATTTGCGTCTTGGCTGGCACGGCACATTCGTTCAATATGCCGGGTTTCACCTCAGATTCCGGAGTGCCCTCATGCGTAAGCTCGCCGTTCTCGCCTGCCTGCTGTTGCCTACCCAGGCGACGCTGGCTCAGGATCAGGGCCGCGAAGTTGCCGGTCCTCGCGCCGTACTGGAGTACAGAGACCGCCCTCCCGTAGAGAATCGGCATCTCGAAGAGCGTCTCGATACGCTGCTGCCAGCGCTGATGGAGGAGACCGATCTCGACATGTGGCTCGTGCTCAATCGCGAGTACGCAGAGGATCCCGTCTACTTCTCTCTGGTGCCGCAGCCGACGTTCGCGGCGCGCCGCACAACGATGCTCGTGTTTCATCGCACCGACAACGGTGTCGATCGCCTGACCGTCAACCGCTATCCGCTCGGCAGTCCGTATGAGTCAGCCTGGGAGGGCGGCGATCTCGACGCGCAATGGCAGGCGCTGGGCGAGCTCATCGTCTCCCGCAACCCGGCGCGCATCGGCATTAACGTGTCTCGCGACTGGCCGGTCGCCGACGGGCTCACCCACGCGCTGCATCAGCGCTTGCTCGAGGTGCTGCCTGAAGACTATGTGGATCGGCTGGTGCCGGCGGAAGATCTCGTCGTGCGCTGGGCAGAGACGCGCACACAAAACGAGATGGAAACGTATGCCCACACGGTGAGCATCGCACGCAGCGTCATTGCCGAGGCGTTTTCCAGCCGCGTAATCACGCCCGGCGTGACCACGACCGACGACGTCGCCTGGTATCTGCGGCAACGCTTCGTGGAACTCGACCTGCCGGCCTGGTTTATGCCCTACGTCAACGCGCAACGTCCGGGACAAACCTGCGACAGCGACACCGCGTTCTGCGGCGAGACCGGCATCATCCAGGCCGGTGATGTCATTCACACCGACGTGGGTATCTGCTACCTACGCTTGTGCACCGACACGCAGGAGATGGGCTATGTACCGAAACTCGGCGAAACTGAGATTCCGAAAGGCCTCATCGACGCACTCAAGGTTGGCAACCGCTGGCAGGACCTGTTGACCGACGAGTTCGTCACTGGCCGCACCGGCAACGAGATCACGGCAGCGACGCGCGCCGAGTGCGCCAAAAAGAAGATCGAATGCAGCGTGTATACCCACCCGATCGGGTTCTTCGGGCATGCACCTGGTCCGGTGATTGGCATGTGGGACGATCAGGACGGTACGCCGGTGCGCGGCGATTGGCCGCTGCATGCGAACACGTGTTACGCGATCGAGGGCAATATCAAAACACCGTTGCCCGAGTGGGACGGCCAGCTGGTGCAGATCAAACTAGAGCAAAGCGCCTGTTTCGATGGTGAGACCGTGCACTATCTTGCGGGCCGGCAGACCAACTGGCATATCGTGCGCTAAGCAGTGAGCCTCAAGTTCAGCCGTCCGGTGGTGCTTTGCCGATATCGACTACTCACGACTGTCGACAACGTGGCGAAACTCCGGCACTCTCCCGCTCACTCGATACCCAGGGGGGGGTACCTATCATGCAAGCCTCGGGCCTTTTGCGCTGTCCGCGCCGCGTTGCCGTTCTTGCCGTCGCCGCGTTCACACTGCCCGCCTACGCCGTGGAAGGCATGTGGATGCCCGAGCAACTGCCCGACATCGAAGAGCAGCTCGAGGAAGCGGGCATGCGTATCGATCCGGAGAAGCTTGCGGACCTCACGGCGTTTCCGATGGGGGCCGTTATATCCCTGGGCGGCTGCACGGCTTCGTTCGTGTCGCCGAACGGACTCGTCGTGACCAACCATCACTGCGCGCGCGGCTCCGTACAGTTCAACTCGAGCGAAGACAACAATCTGCTGGTGGACGGCTTCGTGGCCCGCAACACGGCCGGCGAACTGCCGGCGGCGCCGGGCACGCGCGTCTATGTAACGACGCGCGTCGAAGACGTCACGGGTAAGGTCGAGGCGGCCGCGAACGAGCGCATGACGCCGCGTGAACGCTTTCAGGCTATCGAGGACACGCGCAAAGCGCTGATCGCCGAGTGCGAGACGGGTGAAGGTTTCCGCTGCCAGGTCGAGAAGTTCTTCGGCGGCGCAAGCTATAAACTGATCGAACGGCTGGAGATCCGCGACGTGCGCATCGCGTACGCGCCGGGCGACAACATCGGCCGCTACGGCGGCGACGAGGACAACTGGCTCTGGCCCCGGCATACGGGCGACTTCGCGTTCTATCGCGCCTACGTAGGACCTGACGGCAATCCCGCCGACTATTCCGAAGACAACGTGCCGTACCGGCCCGCGCATTTCCTGAAGGTGAGTCGTGCCGGGCTCGACGCCGGCGACTTCGTGATGGCGGCCGGGTACCCCGGCACGACGCGGCGCTACGCGCGACTCGCCGAAGTGGAGTACGCATTCGACTGGCTGTATCCGACCTGGCATCGGCTCATCACGGACTGGGTAGCGGCGATCGAGTCCGCGGCGCCGGCCGGCAGCGATGCCCGGATCAAGTACGAGTCCCGGCTGGCAGGGCTCAGGAACTTCCAGAAAAACACCGAGGGGCAGCTTGCCGGGGCCGAGCGCGTGGGGCTTGCGGAGCGTCGCGCGCTGCGCGAAGCGGAGCTCGAGGCCTGGGTCGGGGCAGCCGGCGCGCGCGGCCGTTATGCAAGCACCTTTGCCGAGTTCGACGGTTTGATCGACGAGGTCACGGCGGACGCGCGGCAGGACTTCTGGTACGACCGCGCGACGTCGCCGCAGCTCCTGGGCGCCGCGCAACGACTCTATCGTCTGGCGGTGGAGCGGACGAAACCCGACGCGGAACGTGAGTCCGGCTTTCAGGATCGCGACATGGCGTTCTTCACGCAGCGTCTGCAGGTGATCGACCGGCGTTTCGACCCGGTTGTCGACAAGGCCGAGTGGCTGCTGTTTCTGGACGGCTACCAGGCCCAGCCGGAGGAGCAGCGCGTTGCCGCGTTCGATGCCGCGCTCCGGCTCGACGACGCTGACGACCGCGAAGTACTGGCGGCGCATATCGGCGATTTCTATTCGGCCACCGAGCTTGGGAACGTAGAGGCTCGCCTGGCCTGGATGGAGCGGCCGGTGGCCGATTTCGAGGCAAGCGACGATCCGTTCATCCGGCTCGCCGTGGCGCTTCACGAGCACGAGATCGCCGACGAGGAAGAGAGCAAAACCTTTGAAGGCCGGATGAGTCGGATCGCGCCTGCGTACATGGACGGGGTGATCGCCTACAGCGAATCGAAGGGGCAGGCGGTCTATCCCGACGCCAATTCGACGCTGCGGGTCACCTACGGCAGCGTCTATGGCGGGTCGCCAAAGGACGGGCTCATCTACGAGCCCTTCACCCGGCTCGAAGGAATTACCGAGAAGGATACCGGCCGCGAACCCTTCAACGCGCCGGCAAGCCAGCTCGAGCTCATCGCCGCGAAGGACTACGGCCGCTATGGCCTCGCGAGCATCGGCTCGGTGCCGGTCAACTTCCTGACCGACCTCGACTCTACGGGCGGAAACTCGGGTTCGGCCACGCTGGACGCCGACGGTAACCTGGTCGGTCTGCTGTTCGACGGCACGATCGAATCCGTGAACTCCGACTGGGATTTCGATCCGCGCACGACGCGATCGATTCACGTCGATTCGCGCTACATGCTCTGGATCATGGAGAAAATCGACGAGGCGGGGCATCTCGTCGACGAGATGACGCTAACGACGACGCGCTAGACCGTGTGGCCCCGGGCTCCCGTCAGGTCCGGCCCGTGATCTCCGCAGGAAGCGACAGCTTCGTCTGCCGCTGCTGGCCCAGGCGGTTGTCGAACGCCGCCCAGGCCCCCGCTTCGCCATGCCAGCTGCCGCCGGTCGCTGCCTTGGCGTACTCCGTTGCGCGCGTCTCGAAGAAGTTGGCGTGTTCCACTCCGTTCAGTATCTCGGTGAGCCAGGGCAGAGGGTGCTCGGCGACACCGTAGACTTTCGGCAGTGAAAGCTGAGCGAGGCGCCAGTCGGCGATGTAGCGGATGTAGCGCTTCACGTCGGCCGCCGACAACCCTTCCAGCGATCCCATCTCGAATGCCAGGTCGATGAAACGGTCTTCGAGGTCGACGACGGTTTTCGCGCAGTCGACGATGTCGTCACGCACACTGTCGGTCAACGCTCCGGTCTCCCCTGCGAACGTGTGAAACAGGCGCAGCACGCCTTCGCAGTGCAGACTTTCGTCCCTGACGGACCACGATACGATCTGCCCCATGCCGCGCATCTTGTTGTGACGGGGGAAATTGAGCAGGATGGCGAAGCTCGCGAACAGCTGCAGTCCTTCCGTGAACGCGCCGAACATCGCCAGCGTCCGCAGTATGTCTGCTTCGCTGCCGACGCCGAACTCCTGCATATAGTCGTGTTTGTCCCGCATCGCTTCGTAGTCCATGAAGGCGGCGAACTCGGAGTCCGGCATGCCCAGCGTTTCGAGCAGCAGCGCGTAGGCTACGATGTGCACGGTTTCCATGTTCGCGAAGGCGGCGAGCATCATTTTGATCTCTGTCGGCCTGAACACAAGTGCGTATCGCTCCAGGTAGTTGTCCTGTACTTCGACATCGGATTGAGTGAAGAAGCGAAACACCTGCGTCAGCAGATTTCGTTCGGCATCGCTGAGTCTTTGGCTCCAGTCCTTGCAGTCTTCGCCGAGCGGTACCTCCTCGGGAAGCCAGTGAATCTGCTGCTGTCTGCGCCAGTAGTCGATAGCCCAGGGATAGCGGAACGGTTTGTAGGTCTTGCTGGGAGTCATCAGGCCCGGCTTTTGCAGCAGGTCGATCTGAGTTTCGTGTGCCATTGAGTATTCTCCGGAGCTACTGGCAGGAGAGGCATTCGTCGTAGTCGGACAGCGGCTGTACCAGCTCCCGTTCCGGCCAGTCCATCGTGTTGTCACCCTCGACACCGGCGAAACCGGCGCGCTGCACCGACTTCGAACGGCAGTAGTAAAGACTCTTGATGCCCCGCTCCCAAGCCGTCCAGTGGAGCATCAGGAGATCCCACTTGTGCAGGTCGCTGCTTAGAAACAGGTTGACGGACTGTCCCTGACAGATGCTCGGCGCCCGATCGGCGGCGAGATCGATAACCCAGCGTTGGTCGATCTCGAAAGAAGTCCGAAACACCGCCTTCTCGTCGTCGCTCAGGCAGTCGAGGTGCTGCACTGAGCCGTCGTGCTGGAGTATCGACGCCCAGGTCGCCTGCGTATCCGCTCCTCTCGCTGCGAGCAGTTCCTCGAGCGCCGGATTCTTTACGGTGAAGGATCCGGACAGGGTCTTGTGCGTGTAGATGTTGGCCGGGATCGGCTCTATGCAGGCGCTGACGCCGCCGCAGATGATGCTGATGCTCGCCGTGGGAGCGATTGCGAGCTTGTGGCTGAAGCGTTCATTGACGTTCCCTTCGGCGGCATCTGGGCAGGGTCCGCGTTCTTCGGCCAGCTTCCGCGAAGCACGATCCGCCGCTCTGCGAAGGTGCCGGAACATCGTCAGGTTGTGGCTCTTTGCAAGTACGCTTTCGAAAGGAATCCCGCGCTTTTGCAGGAACGAGTGGAAGCCCATCGCGCCGAGCCCGACCGAGCGTTCCCGCATCGCCGAGTACCTGGCGTTGCTCATGCTGTCGGGGGCATGACGAATGAAATCGTCGAGAACGTTGTCGAGCAGCCGCAGGATATCCTCGACGAAGAGCGGATCGTTGCGCCACTCGTCCCAGCGTTCGAGATTGACCGAAGCAAGGCAGCACACAGCCGTGCGCAGAGCGCCGTCGTGGTCGCGCCCCGTGGGCAGGAGGATCTCGCTGCAAAGATTGGACTGGCGAACCTTCAGCCCGAGCGCCTTCTGGTGCGCCGGGAGTTCGTCGTTCGCCGTATCCACGAACAGCAGATACGGCTCACCAGTCTGCAAGCGCGTCTCGAGGATTCGCTGCCATAGTTCGCGTGCCGACACCGTTCGAATGACGCTGTCGTCGGCGGGGCTCCGCAGAGCAAAAGGCTGTTCGTCGCGGACGGCTTGCATGAACTCGTCGGTGATCGCGATCCCGTGGTGCAGGTTCAGACTTTTGCGATTGAAGTCGCCGGACGGTTTGCGGATTTCGACGAATTCCTCAATCTCGGGATGATGCACGTCGATGTAAACAGCGGCCGAACCACGGCGCAGCGAGCCCTGCGATATCGCCAGCGTTAAAGAGTCCATGACCCGGACGAACGGGATGATGCCGGAGGTTTGCCCGTTACCTTTTACGGTCTCGCCGATTGACCGGACATCGCCCCAGTAGGTACCGATACCGCCGCCGTTCGACGCCAGCCAGACGTTCTCGGTCCAGGTATCGACAATACCGTCGAGACTGTCGTCAACCGCGTTGAGAAAACAGGAAATCGGCAGTCCGCGCTCGGTTCCGCCGTTGCTCAGAATCGGCGTCGCGGGCATGAACCAGAGCTGTGACATGTAGTCGTAGAGCCGCTGTGCATGCTCCAGGTCGTCGGCGTAGCTTTCGGCGACGCGGACAAACAAGTTCTGGAAGGACTCCCCTGGCAACAGGTACCGATCCTGCATCGTGGCCTTGCCAAACGCGGTCAGATTTCGGTCGCGCTCCGGGTCAATGCGGATTCGGGTGGGGCGGAGAGTTTCGGTAACTGCGGTTTGCGGCACAACACTACCTCTTGGCATCGATTTGGATGGATGCAGAGGTAGCCGTTGCCCGGCGCGGAAACGCGGCGTAACGACCAAGCCTCTCGAAACACCCCGTCCGATGAGTCAAATCGTTCTGCCGGCAGGTCTCCTGACTCGCAGTGTTCCGCGTTGCCGCCTTCCCGGAACAATCCAGTGGCTATGATGGCAAGCGTGCTGCTTACAGTTGCGGGGGCAGTTCCGGCTTTCCGTCAGGCAGGCGGGCACCGGATTCCCTATTAGTCGCTAAGGGCGAACCGACGAACCCCAAGATCTTGCGTCAGAGTTCGAGTGCTTGTCAAGATATGGGGGTATTGGGTCATTGTTCCGGGTTCGCGGCCGAGCCGGCGAGGATCCCACCGTCGATCGTGAGCTCCGAGCCGGTCATGTAAGCCGCTTCGTCCGATGCAAGCAGCACCGCGACCGCGGCGACTTCCTGAGGCGTGCCGAAGCGTTTCATCGGCGTGTCACTAACGAACTCCGCCATGCGTGCTTCGCGCTCCGGACCGTCGCCGAGCATGGGTTCCCACATCGGCGTGAGGATGGCGGCCGGATGGATCGAATTGCAGCGTATGTCGAGACCCTGCTCGGCGCAGTACAGGGCGACGGTCTTGGTATGGTTTCGTACCGCTGCCTTAGAAGAAGCATACGCGCTTGCGGCCGGAATCCCGACGAGTCCGGAGCGGGACGAAATGTTGATGATCGAGCCCGAGCCCTGCCTGCGCATCAGCGGGATTGCGTGCTTGCAGCCCAGGAATACGCCGTCCAGATTGGTCCGGTGCACGGCGTGCCAGTCCGCGAGCGCCGCGTTCTCCGGGTCGTGCGGGACCGGGCCCGCCTCGAATCCCGTGATTCCGGCGTTGTTGACGAGGACGTCGAGCCGGTCGAGCACACCCGTGACCCGCTCCCAGTCCGACTCCTCGCGCACGTCGAGCTTCTCGAATACGGCGTCGAGCCGGGCCGCGGTGCGCTCACCGCCCCGGGTGTCGATATCCGAGAGGACTACGGTCGCGCCCTCGCTTATAAAGGCTTCCGCTATCGCCTCACCGATGCCGCGCGCGGCGCCGGTAACGAGAGCAGTTTTGCCGGCAAGTCTTGCCATCGGTCCTCACAGTTCGTCGGATAGCAGCCACTCCCGCGCTTCGTCGAGAGTGTCGAACAGTCTGCCCGGCAGGCTGCGGTTGTAGAGTACGTCGGCGGTTCGCTGGTGCTGCCGATGCCCGGCACCCGATAACAGTCGTTGGCCTCGCATACCCTGACGATCTCTTTCCAGAGCGTGCGCGAGAAACTCAGAGGCTTGCGGCCGTTCGAGATGACTTCGACGTAGTCGCCGACGTTTTGACCTCGAAATAAAGTCCATGCTGCGGCGCGGATCGCGGACGAAGCGGTGAGTGGAGTATACGCCAGTTGATCTGCTACATTCCGCGCGTGACACTCGCGATTCCCGATTTCTCGTCCACGCGCGTCGTCGTCGCCGGCGACGTCATGCTCGATCAATACCTCTTCGGGTCGACCGGGCGCATCTCGCCCGAGGCACCCGTGCCGGTCGTGCACATTGCGGAGACCGACGACCGGCCAGGCGGTGCAGCCAACGTGGCGGTGAACCTCGCCGCACTCGGCGCGTCGATCGATCTCGTCGGTGTCGTGGGCAACGACCCGGCCGCTGCGGCGCTCGAGGAGGCGCTTGCGGCGCACCGTATCCGCTGCGCTTTTCACCGGGTCGGGGATCGGCCCACGATCACCAAGACGCGGGTGCAGAGCCGGGGTCAGCAGCTCATCCGCCTGGATCGGGAAAATGCGGCGGCTCTGACGGACGGCCGGCTGCCGGACGCTCTTCGGGAGCGTCTGCCCGGTGCGGGAGCGGTCGTACTCTCGGACTACGGGAAAGGCGCCCTGCATGACGTGAGCCGGATGATCGCGGACGCCCGGGACGCCGGCGTGCCCGTGCTGGTCGATCCGAAGGGTAAGGATTTTTCGAAGTACCGCGGCGCGTCGCTCATCACTCCGAACCAGAGCGAGTTCGAGGCGGTTGCAGGCGCCACCGGTTCGGACGACGAACTGGTCGCGAAGGGCGGCAGGATGCTCGAGGATCTCGATCTCGATGCGCTGCTCGTCACGCGCAGCGAGAAAGGCATGCTGCTTCTCGAGCGGGGGCAGGCACCGCTTAATCTGTCGACGCAGGCGCGCGAGGTCTACGACGTCACCGGTGCCGGCGATACGGTGATCGCGACGCTTGCCGCCGCGCTTGCGGCGGGCGAAACGCTGCCGGCCGCCGCGGCACTGGCCAACCTCGCCGCCGGTCTCGTGGTCCGCAAGATAGGTGTCGCGACCGTCACCCCGACGGAACTGCGGGTTGCCTTGCACCAGCGTGGCCAGGGAGGGCGCGGACTCGTCGCCGAGGACGAGCTGGCATCGATGCTTGCCGAGTCGCGCGAGCGGGGCGAGCGCATCGTCATGACCAACGGCTGCTTCGATATCCTGCACGCCGGCCATGTGGCCTATCTCGAGGAGGCCAAGAGTCTCGGCGACCGGCTGGTGGTCGCGGTAAACGACGACGCTTCGGTGGCGCGGCTCAAGGGCGACGACCGGCCGGTCAACGCACTGGAGGATCGCATGCTGGTGCTGGCGGGCCTCGCGGCCGTGGACTGGGTCGTGCCGTTCTCCCAGGATACGCCGGCGAGGCTGATCGCGGCGCTCCTGCCCGACGTGCTCGTCAAGGGCGGTGACTACGCACCTGAGGACATAGCGGGCGGCAGCGACGTGGTCGCAAACGGCGGCGAGGTGCGCGTGCTGTCGTTTCGCCACGGGCATTCGACGAGTCGGATTATCGATCGCCTGCGCGGCTAGATCTCTAGCGTCTTGACAGGGTAACAGCACCTTGCGCTTTGCCTACAACCTGCTGACCTACCTGCTGCTCTTGCCCTGGGCGATGTACTGGGGCTTCCGCGGCATCGCGAATCGCAGCTACTGGCACAAACTCCCGGAGCGTTTCGGCCTGGGCTACCGCAAGCTCGACCGTTCGATCTGGGTTCACGCTGTCTCCGTCGGCGAGGTCGTCGCCGCGGTGCCTCTGATTCGGGTTCTGCTTCGCGACTATCCCGAACGAACGGTTCTGGTAACGACGGTGACGCCGACCGGTGCGGCACGTGTGAACGCGGTGTTCGGCGACAGTGTGCAGCACGCGTACATACCCTTCGAGAACCCGGACGCGATCGCCCGTTTCTTTGACGCCAATCGGCCAGAGCTTGCAATGATCATGGAAACGGAGATCTGGCCGAACCTCTACCATGGCTGCGGCGTGCGGGAGATTCCGCTCGTGCTGATCAGCGCCAGAATCTCGCCCAGGTCGGTGCGGAGTTATCGACGGCTGCTGCCGCTGTTTCGGGAAACCCTGTCGCACGGCATCATCATTGCCGCGCAGACGGAGGCCGATGCCGGCCGTTTCCTCTCCCTCGGCGCCGCCGAAGAGCGCACGCGGGTGACGGGTAACATCAAGTTCGATATCGATGTTCCGACGACAACAGCGGCCGAAGGCCGCGCTACGCGCGAAGCGCTGTTTCCGGACCGTCCCGTGTGGGTCGCAGCCAGCACGCACGACGGCGAGGAGTCGATCGTCCTCGACGCCCACGCGGCAGTGCTCGAGCAACGACCCGACGCCCTGCTCATACTCGTACCCCGCCACCCGCAACGCTTCGCCGCCGTCCGCGATCTCGTCACGAAGCGCGGCTTCGATGTAGTAACGCGCACGGCGGCGACGCCCGTAGCGCCATCCGTTCCCGTGTTTCTCGGCGATACGATGGGTGAGTTGCTGCTCTTCTACGCGGCCGCCGACGCGGCATTCGTCGGCGGCAGCCTCGTGCCGGTCGGCGGGCACAACCTGCTCGAACCGGCAGCGGTCGGCGTGCCGATGATCAGTGGACCGCACGTGTTCAACGGCGAGGAGATTGCGCGCCTGTTCATGTCGACGGGCGCGTGTCTTGCCGTAGAGACGGCCGGGACGCTTGCCGCGGCCGTTCTCAGGGTCTTCGATGACGACGATCTGAGCGCGCGCATGGTCGGCGAGGCGCGTTCGCGCCTCGCCGACAATCGTGGGGCGCTCGGCCGTCTCCTCGATATGATCCGGCCGCTCCTCGAGGCGCGGGCTGCGAAGAAGCCTCTGTGAGAAGCTGCGTCGCCGCTACTCCGTTTCGTTCTCCGGCGCCGGTGCCGCCGGGCCCTCGAAGAACTCCGGCGGATCCTCTCCGGCAGCGATCGCTCGCGCCTCGTCTTCGAACTGTTCTTCGGGCGTCTTCCTCGCGACGAGAAAGGGCTCGAGCACCTCGAGATCCTGCACCGACAGCGTACCCGCGGCCTGTTTCAGGCGCATGAAGTTGAGGATGTAGTCGTAGCGGCTGCGGTAGTACTGCACGATCGAGTTGTAGAGCAGAAACTGTTGGTCGAGGACCTGGACGATCGTGCGCGTGCCGACCTCGAAGCCGGCCTCCGTAGCCTCGAGCGCCGTGCGGTTCGACTGAACGGCCTGACGCAGCGCCTGCACGCGGCTGATGTCCGTTACGACGCTCAGGTAGGCGTCGCGCGCCTGCCGCTCGGTCTCGCGGGTAACGCGCTGCAGGACCTCGCGCGATGCGCGGTGCAGATACACGGCTTCGCGGACCCTCGAGGATACCTGGCCGCCAGAGAACAGCGGGACCGTGACCTCGATGCCAATGCTGTCCGACGAGCGATCCGAGTCGGCCGGAAGGAAAGGACCGCCGTTGAGGCTTTGATCCTGGTCGTTGGTCTGTTCACCGTAGCTCGCGACGAGGTCGATAGTCGGGTAGTGACCGTTGCGCCGCGAGGAAATCTCATCGCGGGCCAGACGCTCGTCGATCCGGCTCACGATCAGGTCCAGGTTCTGCCCGAGCGACAGGTCGATCCACGCCGTCTCGTCGAGCGGGTTCGGGTCGCGCAACGGTAGCTCCTCGGCCGGCGCTGCGAGCGCCATGATGTACTCGCCGGTGATTTCCCGCAGGAATTCACGCGACGTGGCGAGGTCCCGTTTCGCGGCGATCTCGTCCGCCGTTGCGGAGTCGAATGCCGCCTGCGATTCCTGCACGTCGGTGATCGCAATCAGCCCGACCTCGAAGCGCTGTTTCGCCTGTTCGAGCTGGCGCGCGATAGCGAGGCGGTTGGCGTGAATCGCGAGCAGGGAGTCCTCGGCCGCCAGCACGTTGAAGTAGCGCTCGACGACGCGGACGATGAGGTCCTGCTGCGCGGCCTCCCGTACCGTCTCGGCGCGCATAACCTGCTTCCCGGCCTGCCTCAGGCCCACGATCTGATCCCAGCGGAACAGCGTCTGGCGCAGGCTGAGCTGCCACTGATCCTGTACCGTTTCGGTTGCGGACGCGAAGTCCCTGATTGTGATTATCTCGTTGCCCTGGTCGTCTTCGTCCGGAAACGCCTGGACACTGGTGCCGTCGCTATTGCTGCGCGAGTAGCTGCCGCTGGCGTTGAGCTGCGGCAGGTACTGGCCCCTGGCCTGCGGCCGGATTTCGAGCGCGGCAAGCCGCCTGGCATCGGCTTCGCGAATCAGCGGATCGCTCTGCAGTGCCTGTTGATAGATCTCGAGGAGCGTCGTCGCCGCCGTCGCCGGTCCGGCCCATGCAAACAGGCCGAGCGCGGCCGCAAGCGTTGCCAGTCGATATCGTTGCTTCATTCGAGCAGATCCTTCCAATGCTGTGACGGGTTGCTAGGTGTTATAGTCTACTATATCACTATATCAGTTCAAACGCCGCGGCGGGCCGACTATGGCGGGCCCTAGTACCGCGGAATGGATGGATCGACCGAAGTCGACCACGCGTCAATGCCGCCCGAGACGTTGGCGACGCCCGGGAAGTCCAGCTCGCGCAGCCAGGAGGCGACGACGGCGCTGCGAATACCCGAATGGCATAGGACCGCAACCGGGCGGGTTGGGTCCAGTTCTTTTACGCGGGCCTGGACTTCCGACATTGGGATGACCGTAGCCCATTGTATCGAGGCGATATTGCACTCCCAGGCCTCGCGAACGTCGACGAGCTGCCAGTCCTCGCCGGCGGCAACCCGCTCGACGAGCTCCGGCGGCGTCAGATCGCGATGCTTATCGTGCATGGCTGGGGTAAGTACCGAATAGATGAGCCGGGACGGCGAAAAGTTGCATCGTGTCAACAGGTCCTAGAACAGGAACTCGGGCGGTTCTTCGCCATTGACGAGCGGCTTCAACACCGTCTCGAACAGTGCGGTCGACCGCCAGTCGCTGTCGCCGTCCCTGACGATCAGCCGGGCCTCCATGGCGGGTGCCGTGCCCACGACGACGAACAGCCGACCGCCCGGATTGAGCGCATGCACGAAGCGCGGATCGAATCGTTCGAGCGAGCCGGTGACGGCGACGGCGTCGAACGACCGTTCCGGCAGCTCGGCGGTTGCATCCATTTCGTGGAGTTCCACCCGGTCGGCGCCGACGCTGTCCAGGTTGCGCCGCGCCAGCGACAGGAACTCGCCATGGATATCGAGACTCGTCACGTCGGCGCCGAGCGCCGCGAGGCACGCGGTGAGAAATCCCGTGCCGGTCCCGACTTCGAGAACGCTCATTTCCGCCTCGATCCCGAGCGCCTGGAGGATGCGGCCCTCCATGACCGGCGTGAGCATGAACTCGCCGTGGCCGATCGGAATTTCCGTTTCGGCGAACGCAAGCGATCGATAAGTGTCCGGCACGAAGCGCTCACGCGGGACTTCGGCGAGCACCCGGAGCACGGCGTCGTCGAGCACTTCCCAGGCGCGGACCTGCTGCTGAACCATTTGCTGCCGCGCGTAGTCGATATTCATGCGTGTCGCACCTGCTGGCGTAGTATTCATGCTGTGACCGGGTGGCAAAGACAGTTTTCGACGCACCGGAAGCCCGCGGCCGAATTATGGTGAATCGATCCGGCCGGCTACATCCACTAGGCTATGCTTGTTGGATGCCTCGAATGCCGGGACGTGAAGCGCCCAGTCTGCGGCAATCCCGGTTAACGCGGGCCAATAATAACAAAAGCGCCTGGCGCGGCATTACCCCTTAAGGAGATCGCCGATTCATGCCTTCACAATTGGGTGTATCAAGCGTGTATTCGCCTTAGGGCCTGTTACCACTATGCGAACGATCCCTGTTGAGCCGCAAACGGTGCCAATCAAGGCGCGAGGAGCGTAGCGACGATGCCGGCCGATCTGGTTTCGATCCTCCTCGCGCTCGCGCTGTTATTGACGCTGGTCGCGGCCGGAATCTTCTGGCGGGCCCGGGCCCGGACCGCTCTGCGGATTCGTGCCTTGAACGAGGAGCTGCTGGCCGCCTCGCAGGACGCTTCGGTCGGACGGCGCCTCCGGGTTCCGGAGGATCCGGATACGGCCCGACTCGCCGAAACGGTCAATCGTTTGTTCGACGCGCTCGGCGAGCGCGACCGCCGGATTCAGGGACGTGACCGGCTGTTCAAGGACTTTGCCCGGACGCTGCCGGAGATCGTTCTGATTCACGACGAGAAGATCCTGCTCGCGAACCTCCCGGCGGCAGGACTCATCGGTCTCGAGCCCGAGCAGCTCGTCGGCCGCGAAGCGGCGGATCTGGTCAAACCAGCCTACCGGGCGCTCTTCCGTAAGACGATGACCAATCGTCTCAGCGGTGAAGACGCGCCCCGCCGGCTGGAGATCCAGCTCATCAACGGTAACGACTCGGGTCTCTGGGTCGAGGCGCAGAGTTCGCGCGTGGAGTTCCAGGGTCAGACGGCGATCCTCACGGTCGCGCGCGACGTCAGCCACCGCAAGAGCCTCGAAGTATCGTTGAGCCGCAGCAAACGTCAGGCGCAGTACACGCTGGAGTCGATCGCCGAAGGCGTCATTACCACCGACAATGACGGCCGCATCGACTACATGAATCGGGCGGCCGAGGCGCTGATCGGCACGAATCGCGACGACGCCGCCGGTCACCGCGTCGGCGAGCTGTTCACGCTCGTCGATGACGCCGATCGGCGCTCGCTCGGCGACCCGGTAGAGCGCTGCCTCGCTATCCGCCGGCGTGTCAACATGGGGCGCCGCGCGGTGCTCATTACCCACGACGGCGAGCACGAGCACAGCGTGGAAGTGACCGCATCGCCGGTGCGCGGACCCGGGAGCAGTATCGCCGGCTCGGTCGTGGTCATCCACGACGTGAGCGAGCTGCGCGGGCTGACCCGGCAGATGAGCTATCAGGCGACGCACGATCCGTTGACGGGCCTGATCAATCGGCGCGAATTCGAGCGCCGGCTGGACGAAGCGCTCGACACCGCGCATGCGGAAGAGGCGGTGCACATGCTGTTCTACATGGACCTCGATCGCTTCAAGGCCGTGAACGACAGCTGCGGCCATATCGCCGGAGACAACATGCTTCGCGAGGTTGCGGCGCTCATCAAGGATCAGGTGCGCGACTCGGATTTCGTTGGCCGGCTCGGCGGCGACGAGTTCGGTGCGCTGCTGATCGGCTGCCCCATCGACAAAGCCCGGCAAATCGCGCAGGACGTCTGCAACGCCATTGCCGAGTACCGCTTCGTATGGAAGGACAAGATCTTCAACATCGGCATCTCGATCGGTCTGGTCGAGATCAGCCACACGAGCGGCTCGCTGCAGGACATCATGAGCGCCGCCGATTCGGCCTGCTACGTCGCCAAGCAGCAGGGTCGCGGGCAGGTTCACGTCTACTCGGCGCGTGACGAAGCGGTGGCACGGGAGCGCGGCGACATCCAGTGGCTGCGTGCGCTGCAGACGGCGCTGCACGAGGATAGCTTCGAGCTTGCAGTGCAGCCGATCCTGTCGATGCACAGCGGCGCCGATTCCGGTCCCGCCGTCGAGGTCCTGATTCGCCTGCCGGACGAGCGCGGACGCATCGGCACCACGGCGGAGTTCCTGAAGCCGGCCGAGCGCTACCAGCTGATGCCGCAGATCGATCGTTGGGTGATCAACGCGACCCTGGCGGCCATAGCCAGCGCGGAAATCAAGCTGCCGGGACATCGCAGCGTCGCGATCAACATCTCCGGACAGACCTTGGGTGACGAGGCCTTCCTGAGCTTCGTCGTCGATGCTCTCGATCGCACCGGCGTCGTGCCAACGGCCGTGTGTTTCGAGGTGACCGAGCAGGCGATCCTCTCCAACGTCCAGCACGCACAGCGCTTCATCGAGGTTCTGCACGGTATTGGCTGCGAGTTTTCGCTCGACGATTTCGGCAGCGGACTGGGCTCGTTCTCGAGCCTCAAACACCTGCCGATCGACTACCTGAAGATCGACGGCACGTACACCCGCAACCTGGAGTCGGATCTCGTCAATCAGGAGATGGTCTCCGCGATGATCAAGCTTGCGCGGACGATGGAGTTTCGGGTCGTCGCCGAGCAGGTGGAACAGCAGCAGGATTTCGACTGGCTGCGGGACATTGGCGTCGACTTCGTCCAGGGCAATTTCGTCGATGCGCCGACGGCGCTCGGCAGTGCGACGACCGGCACGTATCGCGCGCTGAATCCCTGATCCGGGCAAAAAAAAGCCGCGCCCGGTAAAGGGCGCGGCTTCGATTTGCGAGGTTTGCGGTTTCCGCCTAGAAGAGGGGCACCATCAACAGCGCTACGATGTTGATGATCTTGATCAGCGGGTTGATCGCCGGGCCCGCCGTATCCTTGTACGGGTCGCCGACCGTATCGCCGGTCACGGCGGCCTTGTGCGCATCGGAGCCCTTGCCGCCGCAGTTGCCGTCCTCAATGTATTTCTTGGCGTTGTCCCAGGCACCGCCGCCGGCCGTCATGGAGATCGCGACGAAGATACCGGTGATGATCGTGCCGAGCAGCAGTCCGCCGAGCGCTTTGGGCCCGAGGAGAAGGCCGACGGCCAGAGGGACGAGAATCGGCAGCAGCGACGGCACGATCATTTCCTTGATCGCGGCTTTGGTCAGCAGGTCCACGGCCCGGCTGTAGTCCGGTTTGCCCGTGCCTTCCATGATGCCCGGGATTTCCTTGAACTGGCGCCGGACTTCGGTCACGACGGAGCCGGCCGCACGGCCGACTGCCTCCATCGCCATCGAGCCGAACAGGAACGGCACGAGCCCACCGATGAACAGACCGATGATGACGAGGTGGTCGTCGAGGAAGAACGTAGAGTCGATGTCCGCCATGTCGAGCTGGTGCGTGTAGTCGGCGAACAGGACGAGCGCCGCCAGCCCCGCCGAGCCGATGGCGTAGCCCTTGGTGACGGCCTTGGTCGTGTTGCCGACGGCATCGAGCTGATCGGTGATGTTGCGCACTTCCGACGGCAGTTCGGCCATCTCCGCGATACCGCCGGCGTTGTCCGTGATCGGGCCGAAGGCATCCAGCGCCACGACCACGCCGGTCATCGACAGCATCGTCGTGGCGGCAATGGCGATGTTGTAGAGGCCCTGGTTGGTGTCGCCGCCGGCCAGTGCGAAGGCGCCCCAGATCGACAGGCACACCGCCAGAACGGGCAGCGCGGTCGCCTTCATCGAGACGCCCAGTCCGGCGATGATGTTGGTGGCGTCGCCCGTGAGCGAAGCGTTGGCAATCGTCTTGACCGGTTTGTAATCCGTGCCGGTGTAGTACTCGGTGATGACGACCATTGCCGCGGTCAGGCCGAGGCCGATCAACGACGAAAAATAGACGTTCAGCGCGTTGCCTGAATCTGACCCGCCGAGCATCATGTCGGTTACGAAGTAAAAGAAGATCGCCGCAAGAACGCCGGCCACGATCATTCCCTTGTAGAGGGCGCCCATGATCTTGCCGCCGTCCGAGGTCTTGACGAAGAAGGTCCCGATGATCGAAGCGACGATCGACACGGCGCCCAACAGCAGCGGATAGATCACCGCGGCCGCGCCGAACTGGGAAGCGACGAGCGAGCCGACCAGCATCGTCGCGATGATCGTCACGGCATAGGTCTCGAAGAGGTCGGCCGCCATACCGGCGCAGTCGCCGACGTTGTCGCCCACGTTATCGGCAATGACGCCGGGGTTGCGGGGATCGTCTTCCGGAATCCCGGCTTCGACTTTACCGACGAGGTCCGCGCCGACGTCCGCGCCTTTCGTGAAGATGCCGCCGCCGAGCCGCGCGAAGATGGAGATCAGCGAGCCGCCGAAGGCCAGCCCGACGAGCGCGCGAACCGCCTCGTCGCTGCTGGCGCCCATGGCTGTCAGTATCGCGTAGTAGCCGGCTACGCCGAGCAGTCCGAGACCGACGACGAGGAGGCCGGTTATCGCACCGCCGCGAAAGGCGACGTTCAGGGCCGGATTGACGCCCTTGGTTGCCGCTTCCGCGGTGCGTACGTTGGCCCGCACGGAGACGTACATGCCGATGTACCCGGCAAGGCCGGAGAAGACCGCGCCGATGAAGAAACCAATCGCCGTCGCCATATCGATACCGACCGCGAGCACGATGGTCAGCACCACGCCGACGATTGCAATCGTCATGTACTGCCGGTTCATGTAGGCGGCGGCGCCTTCCTGGATCGCGGCGGCGATCTCCTGCATGCGCGAGTTGCCGGCCGGCTGCTTGAGAATCCACTGCGTCGACACGATCCCGAACACGATGGCCATGAGGCCGGCGCCGATCGAGAGCCACAGTGCTAGCTCATCACTCATCGAAACGTCTCCTGATACTGCGTGTTGTTGCCATCCCTGCGCACGCGGCAGCCGTCAGCGGGCCGCTAAACGAAGGAACGATGGTGTTTTGTTGAAGCCCCAAAAAGACTCGCTGCGATGCTCCCTTTCAGCGGTCCACCCGGAAGCCGCACGTGCGCTTCACCGTGAGGATGGCCGCAAGAGATTCTTGTGTGCAGCTGTGTTATAAGCGGCGCGCATCATATCATAAATTCGTCGCCGAGCCGGGGCTTGACCGGGACGTACTTTAGCTTCGCCGTTCTCGGCAGCCCCTTGCTGTACGGGGGGTAGTCTTCACCGCGAATGAGCGGCTCGAGATAGCGGCGGCAGGCCTCCGTGATGCCGAATCCGTCCTTCGAGATGAAGCGCTTCGGCAGCTTTTTCTCCTTGTTGGCGATGCGCGCCACGGGCGCCGGCTCGATGGCCCAGCGGTAGGGCGAGTCCGATCGGCGTTTGATGACCGGCATCACGGCCGTCTTGCCTTCGAGCGCGTAGCGGACGGCGGCGGCGCCGACGGCATACGCCTGCTTTACGTCGACGGCGGAGGCGATGTGCCGCGCGGAACGCTGCAGGTAGTCCGCAATGGCGTAGTGGTACTTGTACCCGAGCTTTTCCCTGACCATATTGGCGACGACCGACGCGACCCCGCCGAGTTGGGCGTGACCGAACGCATCGCGCGTGCCGGCTTCCGCGAGGAACGTGCCGTCCGGATAAGCGGCGCCCTCGCTGACGACGATCACACAGTATTCGTAGTTTTCGACCGAATCGCGCACGCGGGCGAGAAAGGCCTTTTCGTCGAACGGTACTTCCGGGAACAGGATGATGTGCGGTGCGTCGCCTGGCGCCTTGCCGGCCAGGCCGCCCGCCGCGGCGATCCAGCCGGCGTGCCGGCCCATGACCTCGAGAATGAACACTTTGGTCGAGGTTTTCGCCATCGACACAACGTCCATCGCGGCTTCCTGCGTCGAGACCGCGACGTACTTGGCGACGGAGCCGAAGCCCGGGCAGTTGTCGGTGACCGGCAGATCGTTGTCGACGGTCTTCGGAATCCCGAGGCAGGTCAGCGGGAAGCGCATCTCTTTCGCAAGCAGCGCGACCTTGTGCGCGGTATCCATGGAGTCGTTGCCGCCGTTGTAGAAAAAGTAGCCGATGTCGTGAGCCTTGAAAACCTCGATGAGGCGTTCGTACTCCGCCCGATTGTCCTCGAGACTCCTGAGCTTATAGCGGGCCGAGCCGAAGGCGCCGCCTGGCGTGTACTTGAGCGCGGCGATTGCAGCGGCGCTTTCGCGGTTCGTATCGATCATGTCCTCGGTGAGCGCGCCGATGATGCCGTTCCTGCCGGCATAGACGTTGGCGATCTTGGATTTGTGCTTGCGAGCGGTTTCAATGACGCCGGCGGCCGAGGCGTTGATCACGGCGGTTACTCCGCCGGACTGTGCATAAAACGCGTTCCGTGCAGGCATTGAATCACTCCGAGGGTGGCAGACTTGAGGCGGGGAGCATAGCCGATTCTCGATGACGGATCATCGTCGGATCGCCTGCCCGTCGGCGTTAATGGCTATGCTTTGCGGCACTTTCGAATTGACCTCGGATAAGGGAGCCGGTAGCTTCGCGTCCCTCGACGGTCCCGCCGGCACGCCGGCAAGCTCAAGGAGCGCTCACTTCTCATGCGTATCGTACTGCTCGGCGCACCCGGTTCCGGAAAGGGGACCCAGGCGAAGAAACTGATGGCCGAACGGGGCATCCCCCAGATATCCACGGGCGACATGCTGCGCGAGGCAGTCGCCGAGGGGACGCGCTTCGGTCAAAAGGCGCAAGCCATCATGGAGCAGGGCAAGCTGGTTCCCGACGACATCATGCTGGGCATCATCTCCGAGCGGCTGACGCAGCCAGACGCGGCCGACGGCTTCATTCTCGACGGCTTCCCGCGGACGACCCAGCAGGCGCTGGATCTGGAGGAGCTGCTCGACCAGCTCGGCACCCCGCTCGACGCGGCGCTTCTCATGCAGGTCGACTTCGACATTCTGATGAAGCGTCTCACGGGACGGCGGACCTGCTCGAAGACCGGCAAGCTCCTGAACGTCTACTTTTCGCCCCAGGCCGAACTCGACGCGGTCGTCGCCGCGGGCGGTGAGCTACAGCAGCGCGAAGACGACAATGAGGAAACGATTGCGAATCGGCTCGATGTCTACCGGGAGCAGACAGAACCGCTGATCGACTTCTATCAGAAGCGCGCGAAGCTCAAAAAAATCGATGCTCAAGGCACGATCGACGAGGTTTACGCAAGGCTGACCGCGGCGTTGGATTGAGGGTGGCCAGCGTGCCGCAGGAGCGGACACCAGGCCGCGAACGGTTTGAACACGCTGACGTGGTGCGTTGAGCGTTCAACCCGCCTCGATAGCCGGCAAACCAGTCGGAACGTAACCTTCGCGCCTATAGCATCGCCAGCAGCTGGCCGCCGACGAGTTCGCGGCGCCAGGCCGTGAACACACGCCCGGAGCGGTCGTCGTTCAGCACCGCGGCCGACAGCTCTTTCTTCGATGCGACGATTTCGCTGGCGAGACCCAGGCTGCGTGCGGCCTCGGCCACCACGTCCTGCATCTGCCGCAGCATCGCCTTTTGCGATTCGTCGGGTGCTTTCGGCGGTCGGTAGCCGCCGTCGTCCCGTTCAGACTGCTGGATGAGACCGACGATCGCCTTGCCGTGCCGTTCGGCCAGCCGCGGAGGTATGTCCGGAATCGTGGCAAGCTGGCGCAGTGACGAAGGCAGTCGCCATGCGATGTCCAGAAGTACGCTGTCCCTGACGATCCACTGACGCGGCTTATTGCGATCTATCGCCCGCCGCTCGCGCCAGGTCGCGAGCAGAGCCGCTGCATTGCGCCGCCGGCCGCGCAAATTGCGCGCCCCTTTCAGGCGGTCGATCGCGTTGGCCGGGTCGGGCTCGTAGAGCTTCGGTTCGAGTAGCAGCGCCGAGTCGGCACGGGCCCACTCCAGTCGGCCCTGCGTGTCGAGAGATTCGGCCAGCGCGTCTTTCAGCGGCAGCAGGTATTCGACGTCCTCCGCAGCGTACTCCAGGAGCTCGCGGCGCAGTGGCCGGCGCTTCCAGTCCGCGCGCGTGTGTGTTTTGGGCAACTCGACGTCGAATATGGCCTTCACCAGGCCGGCGTATCCGGTTTGCGGCGGGTGCCCCGCCAGGCCGGCGGCAACCTGTGTGTCGAACAGCGACTTCGGCAGAATCCTCGCTGTCTGCCAGAGCACTTCGAGATCCTGCCGCGCGGCATGGACGACCCAGTCGACGCTCCCGAGACGTTTCCAAAATCGTTCGAGCCCCTCGGTCCCGAGCGGATCGACGCATGCGAGTCCTCCGGTTCCGGAGATCTGCAGGAGACACAGCTCGGCGAAGTAGGTTTTTTCGCGCATGAACTCGGTGTCGAGGCCGATAGCCGAGTCCCGCGCGACGTGCTCGATGGCATCGTCGGCGTCCCGGACGAAGGAAAACTGCGTCATCTTAGGGGCTTGACCCTGGCGGTTCTTTATCGAAGGTTAACATGCGAAGATTCGCGCCAGCTTGCTATGCCTGGCCTTCGCTTTGCTCGTACTACTCAAGACGCTCCTCGATATCGCGCTTCTGCGCCGCGGCCCCAACGTGCTGCCTTCAGGTCCCTTAATCGTCGTCGTGACGCTGGGACTCTGGATAGCGGGGCTGTTCCTGTTGGTCGTGCTCGTACCGGGCGTCGCGGTTCAGCACCTCGATACCGCCGTGCTGGCCTGGGCGGTCAGCATCGCGCTGTTTGCGTTGATCGTGGTTACGGCCGGCTTCTCATCCCGGCTCAACCAGACGCTTGCGGCCATCGTCGGTACGAGCGCCGTAATCCTCCTGACGCAGGTCATCGTCCTCGCGACGGTCCGACCGCTTGCCGGCGAGGGCGTAAGCGACCTGCTCGTCAATCTGCTGCTGCTCTGGTCCGTTTTCGTCAAGGGCAGCATTGTGGCGCAGGCGATCAACGTGCATCAGCTCGTCGGCGTGGGGATTTCCATCGTGATCTACGTCGTCCGCCTGTACGTGAGCACGGCGCTGGCCCCGGTCTGAGCGTCGTGCACGTACACATTCTCGGAATAGGCGGGGCCTTCATGCGCGGAGTGGCGGAACTCGCCCGAGCGGCCGGGCATCGCGTAACGGGGAGCGATCAGAATGTCGGCTCTGACGAGCGGAAACAACTCGCCGACCTCGGTGTCGACGTGCACTCAGGCTACGACGCAGAGCAGTTCTTCCCCGAGCCCGACTGCGTACTCGTCGGACGCACGCCGGGCCGCGGCGTGCCGGCCGTCGAGGCGATGCTCGACAAAGGCCTCCGTTACGAGTCGGCGGCCGGCTGGTTTGCACGGCATGCGCTTGGCGACCAGCACGTCATCGCCGTCGCCGGAACGCACGGCAAAACGACAACGGCCAGTCTGCTTGCCTGGATACTCGATGCCCATGGGCAGGACCCGGGTTTTCTGATCGGTGGCGTGCCGGTCAATTTCGGCACCGGGGCGCGCACCGGAGCGGGGCGCTGCTTCGTCATCGAAGCGGACGAGGCTGAGACGGCGTTCTTCGATGCGCGCGCACAGTTCCTGCACTACCGCCCGCAGACGCTCGTGCTAACCAACCTCGAGTTCGAGCATGCAGACGTTTACGCCGACCTCGACGCGCTCAGGCAGCAGTTTCACGGTCTCGTGCGGACGGTTCCGGGCGCCGGCCTGCTCGTGATGAACGGCGGCGACCGGGAGCTGGCCAGCACGCTCGGTATGGGGTGCTGGACGCGCGTCGAGCGTTTCGGCATCCGGCCCGGCAATGACTGGCTCGGTGAGTTCGTCGACGGCGCCCAGCGGCACGTCTCGGTAAAGGCGCCGGATGGCGCATTGGCGGACACCCGCTGGACGCTCGCCGGCAGTCACAACCTCGAGAACGTCACTGCCGCCGTGGCCGCTGCCGTGCACGTCGGGGTCCCGTTCGACCGCGCCGTCGCGGCGGTCAGCGGCTTTCTGGGCGTAAAGCGCCGTCTCGAACGCACGGCAACCGTCGGCGATATTGCCGTGTACGACGACTTAGCCCAGCATCCGACGGCGATCCGGCGCACGCTCGAAGGTCTGAAACGTGCCGAGCCGGGCCGCCGAATCGTCGCCGCGCTGGAACCGCGTTCCGCGACGTTGCGGCTCGGTCATCACAATGCCGCGCTGGCAGATTCGCTGTCCCTTGCCGAGAGCGTCTACGTCTACGCTCCTGCCGACGTCGGCGACGGGTTCCGCGGAGCGCTTGCTCCGCTCGGTGCCCGCTGCGTGCTCGAGAGCGACTACGACGCGCTCGTCAGCCGCATGGCGCCGGCGCTTGCAGCAGGCGATCTCGTCGTGTTCATGAGCGACGGACGCTTCGGCGACGCACGGCAGACGCTCACGGCGCTGCTCCGCCGGCTCAAGAGCGAGCGCTGAACAGACCACGTATACTGAAAACTCCGATCGAGACGGGAAAGGCCGTGCAGGTTCCGTTGTTTCCCCTGAACGTCGTGCTGTTTCCGGGCGGACCCCTGCCGCTCCGGATTTTCGAGTCCCGCTACATCGACATGATCAGCGAGCGGATGCGCAACGAAGGGCCTTTCGGCGTGGTCCTGATTCGCGACGGCGTCGAAGCGGGCGGTCCGGCGGCGACGTTCGGAATCGGGACGCTGGCGCGCATCACCGACTTCTATCAGGGCAGTGACGGGCTACTCGGCGTTACGGCCATCGGCGAGCAGCGTTTCCGGCTGCTCGATACAGAGCGAGCCGGCGACGGTCTCAATATCGGCACGATCGAGGTGATTCCCGACGAGGTCGCCGTGCCGCTGCCCGGCGGCGCGGAACCCCTCGCCGAAATTCTGAGCAGCGTGCTGGACGATCTCGGCAAGCTCTACGAGACCTTGCCGCGGCAGCTCGACGATGCCGGCTGGGTGGCGAACCGCTTCATCGAAATACTGCCGATCAGGCTCGATCAGAAGCAGGCTCTGCTCGAGGACAACGATCCGCTTGCGCGGCTCGAGCTCGTTCGCGAGGTGCTGAACAGCGTCAAGCCCGCCGTCGGCGACGAGTGAGGACAGCGGACGCCGGCGCGCCTACAGGCTGGCCATGACCTTCCGCGCGGCGGCAAGCGTCTGTTCGATTTCGTCGTCCCCGTGAGCTGCCGAAACGAAGCCCGCCTCGAAAGCCGACGGAGCGAGATAGATTCCGGCGTCCAGCATGCCGTGAAAAAAGCGCCGGAACCGGTCGATGTCCGCCGCGGCGACCTGCCGGAAGCGCCGCACGGGCGCATCGTCGGTAAAGACGAAGCCGAACATGCCGCCGGCTTGTTCGACCGCCAGCGGGATGCCGGCGGCGTCCGCGGCGTCCTTGAAACCATCGACGAGTTGCCGCGTTTTCTCCGCGAGGCGCTCGTAGAAGCCTTCGACGTCCAGGAGCTCCAGGGTCTTCAGTCCGGCGGCCATCGCCACGGGATTGCCCGAAAGCGTGCCGGCCTGGTAAACCGGTCCGTCCGGTGCGATGGAGGCCATCACGTCCGCACGGCCGCCGAATGCGGCGGCCGGCATGCCGCCGCCGACGATCTTGCCGAGCGTCGTCAGGTCGGGCTCCATGTCGTAGAGCGCCTGCGCGCCGCCCTTGGCTACGCGGAATCCGGTCATGACTTCGTCAAAAATCAGGAGCGTGCCCGATTTGCTGCACTCCTCGCGGAGCGTCTCCAGAAAGCCGTCGGCGGGCGGAACGAAGTTCATGTTGCCGGCGATCGGTTCGACGATGACGCAGGCAAGCTGGTCGCCGAGTTCAGCGAATGCGGCCTTGAGCCCGTCGACGTCGTTGAACTCGAGGGTAATCGTATGTTCGGCAAGACCGGCCGGAACGCCGGGCGAACTCGGGACGCCCAGGGTCAGAGCGCCCGAACCGGCCTTGATCAGGAGCGAGTCCGAATGGCCGTGGTAACAGCCCTCGAATTTGACGATCTTGTCGCGCCCCGTGTGACCGCGCGCGAGACGAATCGCGCTCATCGTGGCCTCCGTCCCGGAACTCACCATCCGCAGGCGCTCGATCGACGGCATCAGCGATTTGATCTTGTTGGCAATGCGCGTTTCCGGAACGCAGGGCGCGCCGAAGCTCAGGCCCCTGGCGGCCGTCTCATTGACTGCCGCAATGACGTCGGGATGCGTATGGCCGTGGATCATCGGGCCCCACGAGCCGACGTAGTCGATCAGCCGGCGCCCGTCCTCGGTTTCAATCCAGGCCCCTTTTGCCGAACGGAAAAAGACGGGTTCGCCGCCCACGCCCGCGAAGGCCCGGACCGGTGAATTGACGCCGCCCGCGATCGCTTCGCGGGCCTCGGAGAATAGACTCATGCAGGACTCCAGTTTGCTATAGGCTCTAATCCGCCTCGATGATCGAGTCGGTGTTGAGTTGCACGACATCGACGCCCGCCGCTTCCAGCATGGCGGGAACGCCGTCGTCGCCGATCAGGTGCAGCGCGCCGACGACCACGAGATAGTCCTCGTCGCGCTCCATGAGCGGCAGGAGCTGTTCGATCCAGCGTCGATTGCGGTTAACGACGACCACGTCGTAGAGCTCGGGGAACTGCGCGACTTCGTCGAGCATGCGGGACTTCATGAAGTCGATGTCGCCGGCCTTCCAGGCCTCGACCAGATTGTCCATGATGTCGCGGATCTCGGCGCCTTCGGTCAGAGACTGCATCAACAAGTCACGCTGCGCTGAAGGGGAGAGGCCGTCGAGGAAAGCGATTTGCTCGTCGAACGTCTCCAGACCTTCGATCGGCTTGGCGTCGCGCCGGGCTTTGCCGAGGAACGTCATCTCGACGCCGTGCATGGCGTTGAAGCCGAGCCGGGACAGCATCAGCTGCTCGATCGTAATGGCGGCAAGCCAGGGCTCGCTCCTGATGAGTAATTCCAGCGGAATATCCAGCTCAGCGGCCGCCGCTTCCGCGATGGCGTAGTCCTTAGGCCCGAGAACGTCCTCGAGCGTGCGGCCGTCCGGCAGGACGCCGAGCCGCGTCACCAGCGCCTGGGTCGCGACCGGGTCGAGATCGTCCATGTCGAGCTCCATGATCAGCGACTCGGCATCCTCGTAGGCGCGGTCGATGACGTCGGGCAGCGGATAGTCCCCTTTGCGGAGCAGATGCACGGATCCCAGCAGGTACACCTGGTTGTGCGCGCCTTCGGCAAGCCACAGCGTGACGGGCGTGGCGTCGTCGGCCAGCGCCGGTGCGGCGGCGGACAGAAGGCAGCAGAGTAAGAGTCTCTCAAGCATCGCTTGCATAGTGTCGTGAGGTCCTGATCCAGACTACTTCGGTGTCGAGGCGCCCGTTCGGCCGGAACTCCAGCCGGCGGTAGGCCGGCGGCCGGTCGTCGAGCGTGAATTCGTCGGACCGCGGCCGGAACTGGCGTCCGGTCGACGGCGTACCGACGATTCTAATGCCGCTTTCATGCTCGTCGAAAGTCTGGTGCGCGTGACCGAACACGATGACCCGCACGACCGGGAACCGCCCGACGAGTTCGAACAGGCTTTCGCGGTTTCGGAGGCCGATTGCATCCATCCAGACGCTGCCGAGGCGCACGGGCGGATGATGCAGGAAAAGCGCGACGGCGCTCGTGTCCACCCGGATCAGGGCGTCTTCGATGCGGGCCAGCTCGCCGGGGGCGATCACTCCGTCGACGCGCCCGGGCGCATGCGTCGACAGGCCGATCAGCGTCCAGCCGGCGCCGCGGAAACTCCCACAGTAGCCGTAGCCGGCGAGTTCTTCGCGGAGCAGGTCGGGGACGTCGTGATTGCCCGGCACGACCTGCATGGGGAGTCCGAGCCGGTCTGTGACGACCCGGAGGTTGCGGTATGCCTCGCGCGTGTCGTCCTGTACGAGGTCTCCGGTCAGGAACACGAGGTCGGCACGCCAGTCGCCCTGCTCGTAGTGGTCCACTACGTCCATGAGGCTCTGCCAGGTCCGACACCCGCGAAGTTCCCCGTCCCGGTCGGCGAAGACGTGCGGGTCCGTCAGCTGCAGGACCCGCAGGACCTCAATAGCGGTAGTGCTCCGGCTTGTACGGTCCCTCGACCGCGACGCCGATGTACTCGGCCTGAGCCGTGGACAGCTCGGTCAGCTTCGCGCCGATGCGATCGAGGTGCAGTCGCGCCACCTTCTCGTCCAGGTGCTTGGGCAGCACATAAACCTCGTTGCCGTAGCTGTCGCCGTTTTGCCAAAGCTCGATCTGGGCGAGCACCTGGTTCGTGAACGAGTTCGACATGACGAAGCTCGGATGGCCGGTTGCGCAGCCGAGGTTCACGAGGCGGCCCTCGGCCAGCAGGATGATTCGCTTGCCGTCGGGGAAGATCACATGATCGACCTGCGGCTTGATGTTCTCCCACTCGTATTGTTTGAGGTAGGCAACGTCGATTTCGTTGTCGAAGTGGCCGATGTTGCAGACGATCGCCTGGTTCTTCAGGCGTTCCATCAGCGGTCCGGTTACGATGTGGTAATTGCCGGTGGCGGTTACGACGATGTCGGCCTGCTCGATGACGTCTTCCAGCCGCACTACGCGATAACCTTCCATCGCGGCCTGGAGCGCGCAGATCGGGTCCACCTCGGTGATCCAGACCGTGGCGCCGAGTCCTCGCAGCGACTGAGCGCTGCCCTTGCCGACGTCGCCGAAACCGCAGACGATCGCCACCTTGCCGGCAATCATGACGTCGGTCGCCCGCTTGATGCTGTCGACCAGCGACTCGCGGCAGCCGTACAGATTGTCGAACTTGGACTTCGTGACCGAGTCGTTGACGTTGAACGCCGGGCACCGGAGCGTGCCGTCATTCATCATGTCGTACAGTCGCTTGACGCCGGTCGTGGTCTCCTCGGACAGGCCTTTGACCTGCTTCATGATCTCCGGGTACTTGTCGTGCATCAGACCGGTCAGGTCGCCGCCGTCGTCGAGGATCATGTTGGGTATCCAGCCGTCCGGTCCCTGGATCGTCTGCTCGACGCACCACCAGTACTCGTCCTCGGTTTCGCCTTTCCAGGCAAACACCGGAATGCCGGCGGCTGCGATCGCCGCCGCGGCGTGATCCTGCGTGGAGAAGATGTTGCACGACGACCAGCGCACTTCGGCGCCGAGTTCGACGAGGGTCTCTATCAGAAGCGCGGTCTGGATGGTCATGTGCAGGCAGCCAGCGATTCTCGCGCCCTCGAGCGGCTGTTGTTCGCCGTACTCCTCGCGCAGCGCCATCAGACCCGGCATCTCCGTTTCCGCAATGGCGATCTCTTTGCGCCCGAAGTCGGCGAGCGCAATGTCGGCGACTTTGTAGTCGTTGGGCTGGACGACGGCAGCTTCAGTGCTCATCAATGAGTCTCCGGAATATTTAAGTGTTTCAGGCGGCAGCCGCGCCGCGAAGCGCTTCTGCCTTGTCGGTACGCTCCCAGCTCAGGTCTACATCATCGCGGCCGAAGTGACCGTAGGCGGCAGTTGCTTTGTAGATCGGCCTGAGCAGATCGAGCATCTCGAGGATGCCGTAGGGCGTGAGGTCGAAATTCTCGCGGATCAGTGCCGTCAGACGGCTGTCCGACACCTTGCCCGTGCCGAAGGTGCGCACGCTGATCGACGTCGGCTCCGCGACACCGATCGCGTAGGAGACCTGGATCTCACAACGATCGGCGAGGCCCGCGGCCACGATGTTCTTCGCGACGTAACGGCACGCGTAGGCCGCCGAACGGTCCACCTTGGACGGGTCCTTGCCCGAGAAGGCGCCGCCGCCGTGGCGGGCGGAGCCGCCATAAGTATCGACGATGATCTTACGTCCCGTGAGCCCGCAGTCGCCCATTGGCCCCCCGATCTCGAAGCGGCCGGTCGGATTGATGTGGTACTGGGTGTCTTTGGTCAGCCAGTTCGCGGGCAATACCGGTTTGATGATCTCTTCCATGACGCCTTCGCGAACGTCGGTCATCGATACGTCAGCGTGATGTTGCGTCGAGAGGACGACGGCGTCGATTGCGACGGGCTTGTGGTCTTCGTAAACGAACGTAACCTGGCTCTTCGCGTCCGGCCTGAGCCAGGGCAGTGCGCCGTTCTTGCGGACTTCGGCCTGACGCTTTACGAGCCGATGCGAGAACGTGATTGGTGCCGGCATCAGGACGTCGGTCTCGGTGGTGGCATAGCCGAACATCAATCCCTGGTCGCCGGCGCCCTGGGCCTTCCTGCTGTCCCGGTCTACGCCCTGCGCGATGTCGGGCGACTGCTTGCCGATGGCGTTCAGCACCGCGCAGCTGTGGCCGTCAAAACCCATCCGCGAATCGTCGTAACCGATCGTCGTCACGGTGTCGCGGACGAGTTCCTCGAAGTCGACCCAGGCGGACGTCGTGATCTCGCCAGCGACCACTACCATGCCGGTCTTGACCAGCGTTTCGCAGGCAACGCGCGCCGAGGTATCCTCGGCCAGGATGGCGTCGAGGATCGCGTCCGAGATCTGATCGGCGATCTTGTCCGGATGGCCCTCTGATACGGACTCCGAGGTGAATTCGAAGGAATCGGTCATGGCTGTCGGCGCTTCTCTGCACAGTAAACCGCGCATTCTAGCGCAAGAGTCCGGCCCGGCACCACGGCGGGCGCGGTCGCTGGTTGCAGAGATGCAATTCGTTACGAAACGGTATTCTCGTCCGCTCTATCGGTTCCGCCTGCTTGCGGGCATGCACAAAAAGCCTGAAAATGCGCGCCGTTCCCCATCGGCTTTTTTCTAAAGACTCCTCGCGAGCGATAACCCCAGACGATGTCAGAAGCGCATGCTGCTGCCGGCCAGCCTAGCCGGCGAGATCTTGCAAACGCCATCCGTGCCCTGAGCATGGATGCCGTACAAGCGGCCAACTCCGGCCATCCGGGAGCACCGATGGGCATGGCCGACATCGCCGAGGTGCTCTGGAACGACTATCTGAAGCACAATCCGGCGAACCCCGAGTGGGTAGATCGCGATCGCTTCGTGCTCTCCAACGGCCACGGTTCGATGCTCTTGTACAGTTTGCTGCATCTCACCGGCTATCCGCTCACGATCAACGAGATCCGGAATTTCCGGCAGTTCGGCTACCGGACGGCCGGGCACCCGGAGTACGAGCCGGATCTCGGCATCGAGACGACTACGGGGCCTTTGGGTCAGGGGATCAGCAACGCCGTCGGGATGGCGCTGGCCGAGAAGCTTCTGGCGGCGCGGTTCAACCGCGACGATCATCCCATCGTCGACCATCGGACCTGGGTGTTTCTTGGCGACGGTTGCCTGATGGAGGGCATCTCGCACGAGGCCTGCTCGCTGGCCGGAACGCTGAAGCTCGGCAAGCTCGTCTGTTTCTACGACGACAACAACATATCGATCGACGGCGAAGTGGACGGCTGGTTTACCGACGATACGGCGGCGCGCTTCGAAGCCTACGGTTGGCAGGTCCTCAAGGACGTCGACGGCCACGACAGCGGCGCCATTGCCGGTGCGATCGATGCCGCCCTCAAGGACGCCGACCGGCCGACGCTGATCTGCTGCAAGACGGTCATCGGGTTCGGTGCGCCGAATAAGCAGGGCACGGCGGCGACTCACGGCGCGCCGCTGGGCGCCGACGAGGTCGCAGCGGCTCGCGAGAGCCTCGGCTGGACCGCGGCGCCGTTCGAGATCCCGGCCGAGATCGCCGCCGCCTGGGATTGTCGCCAGCGCGGCCGCGTCGAGGAAGATCACTGGGACGTCCGCTTCCGCGCGTATCGGGATGAGCATCCGGCGCTTGCCGCCGAGTTCACGCGTCGGATGGCAGGCCAGCTGCCGTCCGATTGGGCCGGGATTGCCGGCAGCGCGGTCGCGGAGATCAACGCCGCCGGGGAGAACATGGCGACCCGCAAGGCCTCGCTCGTGGCGCTCAACGCGCTGGCGCCGGCGCTGCCGGAACTCGTCGGCGGTTCGGCGGATCTGACCGGATCGAACCTGACCAAACACGCGACCTCCGAGCCGGTCACGGGCGAGGGCTCCGACGGCAACTATGTGTACTTCGGCGTCCGCGAGTTCGGCATGACGGCGATCGGCAACGGCATGGCGCTGCACGGCGGGGTTGTTCCGTATTCGGGCACGTTTCTGACCTTCTCGGACTACGCGCGCAACGCCCTCAGGATGGCCGCGCTGATGCGCATACAAAACATCCTCGTCTATACGCACGATTCGATCGGTCTCGGCGAGGACGGACCGACGCACCAGCCGGTCGAGCACCTGGCGTCACTCCGGATCATGCCCAACATGCGCGTCTGGCGGCCTTGCGACACCGTCGAGACGGCAGTCGCCTGGATCGACGCGATCGAGCGCCGCGACGGACCGACGAGCCTCGTCCTGACCCGCCAGGGCGTACCGCATCAGACGCGCGACGAAGCGCAGATCGAGTCGATCCGGCGCGGCGGCTATGTGCTGAGGGATGCCGACCGTGAGCCGGAACTCATTCTGATTGCGACCGGCTCCGAGGTAGCGCTTGCCGTCGGTGCCGCCGACGCGCTGGGCGAAGAGGGTGTAGCCGTGCGCGTGGTCTCGATGCCGTGCACCGACTGCTTCGACGCCCAGGACGCCGAGTGGCGCGATGCGGTTTTGCCGCCGGCGGTCGGCGCCCGGATCGTCATCGAGGCCGGATCGCCGGACGGCTGGTGGCGCTATGTCGGATCGACGGGGCGCGTCATCGGGATGCATACGTTCGGCCAGTCCGCTCCGGCGGGCGAACTGTTCGAGCACTACGGCTTCACCGTCGACAACGTCGCCGAGCATGCACGCGAGCTGATCGCGTCTGCCCGGTAAGTAAAAAATTCGAAAACCCAGCGGGCCACGCGCCCTGCGACCAGCGGGAGACATCATGAGCATCAAAGTAGGCATCAACGGCTACGGCCGTATCGGACGGAACATAGTGCGCGCCATCCACGAGTTGGGGCGTGCGAGCGAATTCGACGTGATTGCGCTCAACGATTTGGGCGATCCCGGGACCAATGCCCATCTGACGCGCTTCGACACGGCGCACGGGCCCTTCGGTGGAACCGTAGAGGTCGACGGCGGCGACATCATCGTCAACGGCGACCGCATCCGGGTGTTCGCCGAGCGCGATCCGGGCAAGCTGCCCTGGAGCGACCTGGGTGTCGATCTCGTCTTCGAGTGCACGGGCCTGTTCCGGACCCTCGAGACCGCAAGCAAGCACATCGACGGCGGCGCGAAGAAGGTGATCCTCTCGGCGCCGGGCGGCGCCGGCATCGAGAAGACGATAGTCTACGGCGTCAACCACGGTAGTCTGACCGCCGACGACAAGGTCATCTCGAATGCCTCGTGCACGACGAACTGCCTCGCTCCGCTCGTGCAACCGCTGCACGAGGCGATCGGCGTGAAGCACGGCATCATGACGACGATTCACGCTTACACCAACGATCAGGTGCTCACCGACGTATTCCACAAGGACTTGCGCCGGGCACGGTCCGCGACGATGTCGCAAATCCCGACGAGTACCGGTGCCGCTAAGGCGGTCGGTCTGGTGCTGCCCGAGCTCAACGGCAAGCTCGACGGCTTTTCGATGCGCGTGCCGACCATCAACGTGTCCGCGGTCGATTTGTCCTTCGTCGCCGAACGGGCGACATCGATAGACGAGATCAACGACGTGTTGAAGAAGGCCAGCGAGGGCGCCCTCAAGGGCGTGCTTGCCTACAACGATCAGCCGCTCGTCTCGATCGACTTCAATCACAACCCCGCGTCGTCGACCTACGACTCGACGCTGACGAAAGTCATCGACGGTACGATGGTCAAGGTCATCGCGTGGTACGACAACGAGTGGGGCTTCTCGTGCCGGATGCTCGATACGGCCACCGCGCTGATGGATGCAGCCTGATCTGCCGCTGACGGGCCCGAGGCGATGAGTATCATTCGCATGACCGACCTGGACCTCGCGGGGCAGCGCGTTCTGATCCGCGAGGACCTGAACGTGCCAGTCAGTGACGGGGAGGTGACGAGCGACGCGCGCATCCGCGCCGCGCTGCCGACCATAGAAGCAGCGCTCGGAGGCGGTGCGGCCGTCATGCTGATGTCGCATCTGGGCCGCCCGGTGGAGGGCGAGCCGGACGAGAAGTTCAGTCTCGCGCCGGTGGCTCGCCGTCTCGGCAAGCTGCTCGGTCGCGACGTACCGCTCGTTCGGGACTGGCTCGACGGCGTGGACTCAGCTCCTGGCGACGTCGTGCTGCTCGAGAACGTCCGCTTCCTGGCCGGTGAGAAAAAGAACGACCCCGCACTCGCGAAGCGCATGGCGGCGCTCTGCGACGTGTTCGTGATGGACGCATTCGGCACGGCGCACCGCGCGCAAGCCAGCACTTGCGGCGTCGCTGAATTCGCGCCCGTAGCTTGTGCCGGTCCCCTGCTGGTACGGGAACTCGAAGCGCTGGCCGAGGCCATCGACAATCCGCGGCGTCCGCTGGTCGCGATTGTCGGTGGTTCAAAGGTCTCGACGAAACTCACGGTTCTCGAGGCCCTGACGGGACTCGTGGATACGCTGATCGTCGGCGGCGGCATAGCCAATACCTTCATCCGCGCGGCGGGTCACGAGGTCGGCAAGTCCCTGCACGAGGCCGATCTGGTCGAAACGGCACGAGCGCTGGCCGCAAACGCGGCCGATCGCGCCGAGATTCCGGTGCCGGGCGACGTCGTCGTCGGCAGCGAGTTCGCCGCGGATGCGGCCGCCAGCACGAAGCAGGTCGCCGACGTTGCCGCTGACGATATGATTCTCGATATCGGGCCCGATACGGCCGCCGACTTTGCGAACCTGATTCGCGACGCCGGCACGGTCATCTGGAACGGTCCGGTGGGCGTGTTCGAGTTCGACGCCTTCGCCGAAGGCACCAGGGTAGTGGCCGAAGCGATCGCCGACAGTTCGGCGTTCTCGGTGGCGGGCGGCGGCGATACGCTTGCGGCGATCGACAAGTTCGGGGTGCGCGACCGGATCTCCTACATCTCGACGGGAGGCGGAGCGTTTCTCGAGTTCGTCGAAGGCAAGAGTCTTCCGGCCGTCACGATGCTCGAGCGGCGCGGCGCTTCCTGATTCGTCGCCTGGCTTCTACTAGCTGGCCGCGGCTGCTTCGGCGTAGCGGTGCCAGGGGCCGGTAATCGCCAACGTGGTGCCCGGATACTGGATGTTGACGAACAAGGTCTTCCCGTCGGGCGCGAAGCAAACCCCGGCAAGCTCCGAATCGCTGTAGGCATTGTCGGCGATCATATAGCTCGTGCCGTCCGGGCGAAGTCCCACGAGACTGCACTGGCTCTTCGTATCCTCGCAGATGACGAGGTCGCCCCAGGGCGCAAAGGTCAGATTGTCGGCGTTTCGCAGGATAGAGCTCTCGTCGGCCTCGACGAGTAGCGTCAGTGTTCCCGGCTCTTCCGTTTCGCGCGCGTCCCCTTCGAACGGGCTCGGCGTGTAACTCCAGACCTGGCCGAGGCGGGCCGGTCCGCCGATCGTGCACGTGAAGGCGAAACGAGGCCCCGCGGCACACAGGCCTTCGCCGCGCGCGAACGTCGCCGCGCCGCGGGCCGCGCCGCGCAGGCGTAAATCGTTCTCGTCCGGATCGACGTCGTCGAGATCGACCCATTCGACTTCGAGCGACTGCCCGGGGGCGACCAGCGGCGCCGCCCAGTTGTGCGTCGTGAGCGTCGGCCGGCCGCGAACCGCCAGCGCCTGGAGGCGCCCGCCTTCGAGCAGCTCTCCCGGCACATCGGGCAGATACCGGTAGAAGAGGCTGTGGTGCCGGTCCTCGGTCATGTAGACGATGCCGGTCGCCTCATGGATGGCGGCGGCCTCGTGCTCGAAGCGGCCCATGCCCTTGATCGGTACGGCGGCGACGAGGCTCTCGGCGTCTGCCGGCACCTCGAAGACATAGCCGTGCCGTTTCTCCCGCGTTACCAGACGGCCCCTCGAGCGCGTCGTTCCGGGATTCTCGAAACACTCTTCGCACGTGAGCCACGAACCCCAGGGCGTCGGTCCCCCCGCGCAGTTCACTTCCGTGCCCCCGAGGCTCAGGAACTGGCGTTCCGTTCTGCCGGATGCGGGGTCGTAAATCGTGGTCGTCGTGCCGCCGGCGCCCGGCGTTTCGCCGCCGCCGCCGTCATACAGCCGCTCGCGCACCGCCAGCGGAAGTTTGGCGTACTCGTTACCGAAGGCGCTGAGCTCGCTGCGCGAGGCCGGCAGCTCGTGATTGCACACCAGGACGATGCGGCCGTCGTCGCCTGGAAAAGCGGCCATGCCGTCGTGGGCCGGAGGTACGGCGAAGCCGTCGCTCATCACCGTGCCGGCCCGGGATACGACGCTGTAGCCGAAGCCGGGAGCGAGATCGAGCAGTCGCTCGGGATCCGGGGTCAGCGCGGCGCGCGCGCGGGCCGGGACGATGGCGGTTGCCGGCAGCGACAGGGCGGCCAGGCTCTTGATAAACGTTCGACGTTGCATGCTCCGAGGATACCGCGAAGCGGCGGCAGATTCTGTGACAATTCGCCGACGTCCGGTGGTCGGAAGACTCCCGACGGGAGGAAGAGCTTGTGCTACGCAGATGTTCGACAGGGAAGTCCGTGCAGTCTGACGACGTCCTGCTCTGTAGACTCGAGACGGGACAGTCCGCGCCGTCGAAAGACCTGCCGCTCCGTGGACGCTCGCCTGTGCAATAATCCGCGGCATGCTCAAACGGACCAAGATAGTAGCGACGCTGGGGCCTGCATCCGAGGAACCCGGGACGTTGCGGCAGATGATTCGGGCCGGCATGGACGTCGCCCGGATCAATTTCTCTCACGGCGAGGCGTCGGAGCACCGCGCCCGCGTCGCTGCGCTGCGCGAGGCCGCTCAGCTCGAGCGCCGGGACATCGGGCTGCTGGGCGACCTGCAGGGGCCGAAGATCCGCGTCAAGCGCTTCAGGAACGGCAGCGTGCACCTGAACGACGGAGCCGCCTTCTTCCTCGACCACACGCTGGGTCTCGAAGACGGTTTCGAAGACGGCGTCGGCGTCGCGCTCGAGACGATGCACGAGGATGTCGAGCCGGGCGACGTGCTGCTGCTGAACGACGGGCTGATCACCCTGGAAGTTACGTCGATCGACGGGACCCGAATTCACACGCGGGTCGTGCACGGCGGCATCCTGTCCGATCACAAGGGGATCAACAAGAAGGGCGGCGGGCTGTCGGCATCCGCATTGACCGACGTCGACAAGGAGAACATCGGCCTTGCCGTCGAGCTCGGCGTCGATTTCCTCGCCGTATCGTTCGTACGCAGCGCGAACGACGTGCGCGAGGCTCGCCGCCTGTTCCGGGAAGCCGGCGGGAGCGGTCTGATCGTCGCCAAAATCGAGCGAACCGAGGCGGTCGACAACATCGACGAAATCATCGATGCCGCCGATGTCGTCATGGTCGCGCGCGGCGATCTCGGCGTCGAACTGGGCTACGCCGAGCTGATCGGTGTCCAGAAAAGTCTGATCGATGCAACGCGCCGGGCGAGTAAGATCGTCATCACGGCAACCCAGATGATGGAGTCGATGATCGAAAACCCGATTCCCACCCGGGCCGAGGTTTCCGACGTCTCCAATGCCGTGATCGACGGCAGCGACGCCGTGATGCTGTCGGGCGAGACGGCAGTCGGCAAGCATCCGGTCCGCGCGATCCAGGCGATGGCCGACGTCTGTGTCGGCGCCGAACGCTATCCGCAGCCGCCGGGGCGAACCGGACACCGCATCGGCGACTATTTCGAGCGCGTCGACGAGGCCATCGCGATGGCGGTGATGTACACGGCGAACCATCTGAACGTAAAGGCCATCATCGCGCTGACGGAGTCCGGCTCCACCACGCGCTGGATGTCGCGTATTCGCTCGGACATCCCGATCTATGCATTCACGGCCCACGAGGAAACGAGCCGGCGCGTGGCGATTTACCGCGGTGTTTATCCGGTGTCGTTCGAACTCAATCACACCGACTCGAGCCGTCTCTACCCGGACATCTTCCGGACCTTGCTGGCGCACGATCTGGTCGCCGTCGACGATCTCGTCATCTTTACGAAAGGCGATCTCACCGGCGTAACCGGCAGCACCAATGCCATGAAGATCCTCAAGGTCGCCGCCTGAGGCGGATCGTCGTGGCAACCGGTTCCGGCTTTCGTGTGTGGGTGCTGCGCCTTGGGGTTCTGGCGCTGGCGCTCCTGGGTGCCGCCGCGCTTGCGGCCTGGCTCATCGTGCGTGCGAGTCTGCCGCCGCTCGACGGGGTGCAGGCGGTATCCGGGCTGTCGGCAGACGCGTCGATCGAACGCGACGACCACGGAATTCCCACGATTCGGGCCGCCACACGTCCGGATCTCGCGTTCGCGACGGGCTTCGCGCATGCCCAGGATCGCTACTTCCAGATGGACCTGATCCGGCGGCGCGCCGCCGGCGAGCTGTCGGCCCTGATCGGGCCGGCAACGCTCGAGGCCGACAAGGCCAACCGCTTTCATCGGTTCCGGTACCGGGCCGAAGAGGCCGTGCGGCAGTTGGCCGAAGCCGATCGCGCGCTGCTTGCCGCCTACGCGGCGGGCGCCAATGCCGGACTCAAGAGCCTCGGCGCGAAGCCCTTCGAGTACTGGCTGTTGGGCGCCGAGCCCGAGCCCTGGCGGGCGGAAGACTCGATTCTCGTGTTGTTCGCGATGTTCCTGACGCTGAACGACGACGACGCTTCCCGCGACGTGCGCCGTAGCTTTCCCCGCCGCGTGTTCTCAGACGCCGTGTACGACTGGCTGTATCCCGACGGCTCCCCCTGGGATGCCCCTCTGATGGGCGCGCCGCGGACAGCGACGCCGCTTCCGCCTGCTGCCGACTTGTCGTTGCGGGGAGTTCGCGTGCGGCGGGAGAGCGCCGCCGAGCGGGGCACGCCGCCGCTTCCGGGAAGCAACAACTGGGCCGTCAGCGGAGCGTTGACGGCGACGGGCGAGGCGCTGGTAGCCAACGACATGCACCTCGGAATCGGCGTGCCGAACATTTACTACCAGGCGCGTCTCGAGACGACGGATGCGTCTGCCGTCGATATCGCCGGCGTTACGCTTCCGGGCGCGCCCTTCGTCGTGGCCGGCAGCAATCGTCACATGGCCTGGGGCTACACGAACAGCTACGGCGACTGGACCGATGCCGTGCTGCTCGAGCCGGGAGACGCGCCGGATACCTACCGGACACCCGAGGGCGACCGCGCCTTCGAGCTGCACGTCGAACGCATCGATGTCCGGGGCGGCGCCCCGGTCGAACACCTCGTTCGGGAGACGATCTGGGGGCCCGTCCTGGATATCGCCTATCCGTACGGCGACATCGCCGTGAGCTGGACCGCGCATCACGTCGAGGCGATCAATCTGAACATCGTTCGTCTCGAAACAGCGGAGACGGTAGCAGAGGCGCTCGATATCGCGACTACGATGGGCATACCGCCGCAGAACTTCGTCGCGGGCGATCGCGCCGGCAGTATCGGCTGGACGATCGCCGGCCGGATTCCGCTCAAGTCCGGCTTCGACCCGGGCCTGCCGGCGGACTGGAGCGACGGCGCCGGCTGGACGGGCTGGCTCGAGCCCGCCGCCTATCCGCGCCTCCTGAACCCGCCGTCCGGCCGACTCTGGACCGCGAACTCGCGGGTAGCCGACGGCGCGGCCCTCGAACTGATCGGCGACGGCGGTTACGACCGTGGCGCCCGGGCACGGCAGATTCGCGACGGGCTGCTGCAGAAAGAACGCTTCGCTGCCGCCGACATGCTTGCGATCCAGATCGACGATCGCGCGCTGTTTCTGGGTCGCTGGCGCGACCTGCTCGTCGATCTGCTCGATGCGCCCGGGTATCGTGACGACCCGCTGCTTGCCGAATATCGCGCTCTGGCGGAAAACTGGCTGCCGAGGGCCGCGGCATCGTCGGTAGGCTACCGTCTCGTGCGCTCCTTCCGGCTCGAGACAGAAAAGCTCGTGTGGGACGCGATCATGGCTCCGGTTCGCGAGGTCTACGGGGATGACCTGGACACCTGGCGTAGCCCGCAGTTCGAAACGGCGCTCTGGCAGCTCGTCAGCGAACGACCGGAGCACCTGCTGCCCGCGGACTTCGACAGTTGGGAGGCGCTGCTGGTCGCCGCGGTCAGGAACTCGATCAGCTACTACGATGAATGCTACGGCTCGCCGCTTACCGAACGTAGCTGGGGCGAACGGAATACGGCGCGTATTCAGCATCCTCTGAGTCTCGCGGTGCCGGCCCTGTCGCGATGGCTCGACATGCCGCGCGAGCCCCTGAACGGCGATGTAGACCTGCCGCTTGCGCAGAGCCCGACGTTCGGCGCGTCGGAACGGTTCGCGGTGTCGCCTGGCGACCGGGAGAACGGCATCCTGCACATGCCGACCGGGCAGAGCGGTCATCCGCTGTCGGAATTCTATCGGCGCGGACACCGTGACTGGGTCGAAGGACTCGCGAGTCCCTTCCTGCCGGGTCCCGCGGAGCATCGGCTGCTCCTGTCCCCGGCCGAATGAACGCGGCTTGTGCCCGGCGACCGAGCCGGTACACTGAAAACTCAGTAATTTAGAAGGCAGCCTCAGCGTGCAGCGTTTCTCGGGTTCATCCAGCTACATCGCCACTGACGATCTGAAAATGGCCGTCGATGCCGCGGTGACCCTCGAGCGGCCCATACTCGTCAAGGGCGAGCCGGGTACGGGCAAGACACAGCTGGCTATCGAGGTTGCCCGTTCGCTCGACAGACCGCTCTTCGAATGGCACATCAAGTCGACGACCAAAGCGCAGCAGGGCTTGTACGAGTACGACGCGGTCGCGCGCCTGCGTGACTCGCAGCTTGGCGACGACCGGGTGCACGATATTGCCAACTACATCGTGCGCGGCAAGGTCTGGGACGCTTTCGACTCGGAGACGCAGCCCGTCCTGCTGATCGACGAAATCGACAAAGCCGATATCGAGTTTCCGAACGACCTTCTGCGCGAACTCGACCGCATGGAATTCTTCGTCTACGAGACTCAGGAACTCGTCAAGGCGCGGCACCGGCCGATCATCGTAATCACCAGCAACAACGAGAAGGAACTGCCCGATGCGTTTCTGCGCCGCTGCTTCTTCCACTACATAAAGTTCCCGGACAAGGAAACCATGGCGGACATCGTCAATGTGCATTTCCCCGGCCTCAAAAAAGCGCTGCTGACCGAGGCGTTAAACGCTTTCTATCGGGTCCGCGATGTCGCGGGGCTGAAAAAGAAGCCCTCGACTTCGGAGCTGCTCGACTGGATCAAGCTGCTGCTTGCCGAAGACATTCCGCCGGAGGTCCTGAGAAGCGACGACAAACGCTCGGCAATACCGCCTCTCTACGGGGCGCTTCTGAAGAACGAGCAGGACGTCCACCTGTTCGAGCGACTCGTGTTTCTGGACCGGCGCGCGGGGCAGTAGATGCTGATCCCCTTCTTCTTCCTGCTTCGCGACGGCGGGCTGAAGACGTCGATTACCGAGCTGCTGACGCTGCTCGAAGCCCTTCAGAAGGGAGTGCCGGGGCAGAGTGTCGACGATTTCTACTATCTCGCCCGCGCAACGCTCGTCAAGGACGAGGCGCAGCTCGACCGTTTCGATCGGCTGTTCGGCGTGTATTTCAAAGGTATCGACGATGCGCTCGGCGACCTGTTCGAGGACGTGCCCGAGGACTGGCTCAAACGCCAGGCGGAACTCCACCTGACCGAGGATGAGAAAGCGGCGATTGAAGCGCTCGGCGGCTTCGAAGAACTCATGAAGGCTCTGGCCGAGCGGCTCGAAGAGCAGGAGGATCGTCACGAGGGCGGCAACAAGTGGATCGGTACCGCGGGTACTTCGCCGTTCGGCGCCTACGGATTCAACCCGGAGGGGGTCCGGATCGGTCAGCAGTCGGGCCGCAATCGCCGCGCCGTCAAGGTGTGGGACCGGCGGGAGTATCGCAATCTCGACGATTCCGTCGAGCTGGGCACGCGGAACATCAAGGTCGCTCTTCGGCGCTTGCGAAAGTTCGCCCGCGAAGGCGCTCTCGATCAGCTCGATCTCGAGGATACGATCGACAAGACCGCGCGCAATGCCGGCCTGTTGGACATCCGCATGGTTCCGGAGCGTCACAACGCGGTCAAAGTGCTGTTGTGCCTCGATATCGGGGGGTCGATGGACGACCACGTGCGCGTCTGCGAGGAACTCTTCTCGGCCGCGCGCAGCGAGTTCAAGCACCTCGAGTACTTCTACTTTCACAACTTCGTTTATGAGTCCTTGTGGAAAGACAACCGCCGCCGACACTCCGAGCGCATGCCTACGCTGGACGTAACGCACAAGTACGCCTCGGACTACAAGCTCGTCTTCGTCGGCGACGCGACAATGAGCCCCTACGAGATCGTGTACCCAGGAGGCAGCGTCGAGCACTGGAACGAGGAGCCGGGCGCCGTCTGGGTCAAGCGCCTGCTGGACACCTATCCGAAGGCGATCTGGCTGAATCCAGAGCCGCGCGAGCGCTGGGACTATACGCCTTCGATCAAGATCACTCGTGAGCTCATGGACGACCGCATGTACCCGCTGACGATCGCCGGGCTCGATGAGGGGATACGTGCCCTGCACTGAAGCTCTGGCCGGCACCCGATGAGCGTAAGCGAAGACAGCAATCCGCTGCGTGCGCGAACCGCTCTCGTTCTGCCCGGCGGCGGCGCGCGGGGGGCGTTTCAGGTCGGCGTGCTGAAGGCGCTGGCCGAGCTGTTGCCGAAAGGTACGCCGAACCCGTTCGGCATCATCAGCGGCACGTCGGCAGGCGCCGTCAATTCGGTCGTGCTGGCGTCCAAAGCACGGCGATTCAAACTGGCGATCGCCGAGCTGGAGCGCGTGTGGGCCGCCTTCCGTTGTCACCATGTTTACCGAAGCGACAATCTGTCGATGCTGAGAAGCAGCATGCACTGGCTGCTGGCGATCGTCATGGGCGGCTTTCTGGTCGGCATGCCGAAGTCCCTGCTGGACAACTCGCCGCTCAGAGCGCTCTTGTCGCGCAACGTGAGGTTTCCGCGAATCCGGAACGCTATCGAGAGCGGCTGGCTCGAAGCGGTGGTGGTCACGGCGGCGGGCTACGGCTCCGCACGTTCGGTCGCTTTCTTCGAAGCGGCAGCCAGACACGACGAGTGGTCGCGTACGCGACGCGTCGGTCGTGCTACGGCGCTGAATCTGGATCACGTCATGGCGTCCGTGGCCGTGCCGATGATCTTTCCCCCCGTCCGTATTGCCGGCGAGTACTTCGGCGACGGCGCGATGCGCCAGGCGACGCCGCTGAGTCCGGCGGTCCATCTCGGCGCCGATCGTATCCTCGTGATCGGCATCCGCGACGAGACGGCGGACAAACCGCCCGACCGGATGGATCCGGATCCCTTACCGAGCTTTGCGCAGATTGCCGGCTATATGCTGGACACGCTTTTCATGGAGGGTCTGTATTCGGATCTCGAGCGTTTGACGCGTATCAATCAGCTCATCGATTCGGTACCGAAGGTCTCGGAGCAGGGCAGCCTGAGCAAGATGCGGCCGATCGACACGATGCTCATCGTGCCGAGCGAGGACCTGCGGGTCGTCGCCGAGCGCTATCGCATGGAACTCCCGTTCGCTATTCGGGCGCTCCTGAGCGGCGTGGGCGGCCGCTCGAAGGGCGAAAGCCGTTTGTTGAGCTTTCTTCTGTTCGAACGCGCTTACACTCAGGAACTGATCCGTCTTGGGTACCGGGACGCCATGCGCGTCAAGGACCAGTTGCTTGCCTTCGCCACGGGCAAACCGGTGCCGCGGCTGTTCGCGCCCGACTGGATTCGCCGCGACCTGAGTACCTTTGGTGACTTGCAACGCGCCTCCGGGACGGGCTGGCCCGCCTTCTAGCGTCCTGTCCCGAGACGCTTGAGGCCGCTGTGGCGTATCGAGACCGGCTCGTGAACGCCTTCAAGCGAACGCGCGACGCGCTCCGTCATGTAGACGCTTCGGTGTTGGCCGCCGGTGCAGCCGATTGCGACCGTGAGGTAGCCGCGACCGGCCGATTTCCAGCGCGGTATCCAGCGGGTCAGGAAAGCGACGATATCGTCGTGCATGTCGTTGACGTTCTCGGCGGCGTCCAAAAAGTGAATGACTTCCGGATCGAGGCCCGTCATGCCCCGGAGCTTGAGCGTCCAGTAGGGATTGGGTAGCGCTCGCAGATCGAACACGAAATCCGCGTCCGCGGGGATGCCGTGCTTGAAGCCAAAGGACTCGATGAGTACGGACAGAGTTCGTTTCTGCCGGCGATCGACGCGCTTGCGGATCGTCTCGGCGAGTTCGTAAATCGAGGTCTGCGACGTGTCGATGATCAGGTCCGCGATGTTGACCACCTCGGCGAGGATCTCTCGTTCGGTGCGAATGGCGTCGCGCAGCTCTCCGCCGTTCTGGACCAGTGGATGGCGGCGCCGGGACTCGCTGTAGCGCTTGAGCAGAGTGTCCCGGCCGGCCTGAATGAAGACCACGTCCGTGCTGATGTCGCGGTCGCGAAACTCCTGAATCAGAGCGGGGAGTTCGGCCAGATCCGAGGCGCGGTTGCGGGCGTCGATGCCGACGGCCAGCAGGTGTCCCGGCTGCTCGCCGCCGTCGACGATCTCGGCGACAACCGAACGCAGGAAGCCCACCGGGAGATTATCGATGCAGTAGTAACCCAGGTCCTCGAGGGCATGCAGTGCGATAGTCTTGCCGGCACCGGACAGGCCGCTGATGATGATCAGGCGTTTCTCGGCGGCGGGCTCTGTCAATGCCGGATCCTACCGTCAGTCCGCGGGGCAGGGTTCTACGGTGCGACAGCGCGCTTCGGCTGGACACCGGTGAACAGGGTCGAACCGTCGACGAGCGCGGTGTACAGCTCCGAACTGGTCGTGGCCGCGCGCAGCCTGCCGCGCAGTCCCTCGTCGCAAAGCGCGCTCGTGACTGCCTTGATGTCCGCATAGTCCTCGTCGCCGAGTTCGGCCGGCACCATCATGCCGAAGACGAGGTCGACCGGCTCGCCGTCCGATGCGTCGAAGTCGACGGCGTCGGACAGCTTGATCAATGCCGCACAGGCGAAATCCAGACCCTCTACCCGGCAATGCGGGAAAGCCACGCCCCGATCGAGGCTCGTGCAGCCAAGCCTCTCCCGATCGATGAGGCCCTCGAAGATGAGTTCATTGGGAATCTCGGGGTTCGAGCGAACGAGCAGTTCGCTCAGGATTTCGAGGCAGTGCTTCTTACTGCGCGCCCGCGCATTGCACAGCACGCTGTCCGGCTTGATGATCTCTTCGAGTAGCATCGTCAATGGCCCGGCCTCCGCTTCCGGAGCTCAGGTGTAGTGGCGTTTGTTGGCTTCCCTGGCGTGGTGGTCCGACAGTTTTTCCTTGTGTTTGCGAACCTGCCGGTCGAGTTTGTCGACAAGGCCGTCGATAGCGGCGTACATGTCTTCCTCGGTCGTCTCAGCGTAAATCGTACCACCGCTGACATTGACTTTCGCCTCCGCTTTGTGGCGGAGCTTTTCGACCGTCAGTATGCAATGCACATCGGACACGATATCGAAGTGGCGCTCGATACGTTCTATCTTCTGCTCCACATAGCCGCGTAGGGAATCGGTGACTTCGATGTGATGGCCCGAAATGTTCAGTTGCATGATCCTCTCCTGTTCTTACGTGTTACCTGAGCCTCGCCGGCTCCCCCGATGTGTTGCCCGGCGGGGCTCGTTTCAGGACGACACCGTTGCGGCGTCGTCTCTCTCACCGCGCCGGTCTCTGCCGACGTTCGCTCGATGAGGCGATGTTCATTCCTTCACGGTACTTTGCGACCGTGCGCCGCGCAACCTTGATGCCCTCGTCGGCCAGCAGGCTGGCTATCTTGCTGTCGCTCAACGGTTTTTGTGGGTTTTCCGCCGAGATGAAGCGCTTGATTTTGGCGCGCACGGACGTGGAAGACTGATCCTCACCGGTCGCCGAGGCAAGGTGCGACGAGAAGAAGTATTTGAATTCGAACACACCGCGAGGCGTGTGCATGTACTTGTTCGTGGTTACGCGCGAGATGGTCGATTCGTGCATGCCGATTTCTTCGGCAATATCGCGCAGCACCATCGGCTTCATGTGTTCTTCGCCGTGCTCGAGAAAGCCCGTTTGGCGCGCCACGATCGACGTCGCCACCTTGAGCAGCGTTTCGTTGCGAATCTCGAGGCTGCGAATCAGCCAGCGGGCTTCCTGCAGTTGGGACCGCAGGACCGCGTGGTCGCCCGAACCGCGCAGCAGGTTGGCGTAAGTCTGGTTGACCGACAAGCGCGGGACACCGGTCGGACTGATCTCGACCTGCCAGCGATTGTCCACTTTGCGGACGAAAACGTCCGGAATGACGTACTCCGCCGCCGCCGCGCTGACGGCAAGGCCCGGCTTGGGATTGCAGCCCTTGACCAGCGCGAGCGCGTGCTGCAGGTCCTCTTCCGAGGTCCGCAGCGTCCGGCGCAGTTCGCCGTGCTGCCGGGTCGCCACGAGATCGAGGTGATCGCGGGCGAGTTCCGCGGCGAGCTCGAGGCCCGGTGTGTCGGGGTCGAGCTGCCGAAGCTGCAGGATGATGCACTCGCCGATGGACCGCGCCCCGACGCCGACAGGATCCAGCCCCTGGACCTTGCCGAGCACCGCTTCGCCCTCGGCCGCATCGACCGGAGGTTCGATCTCGAAATCGTGAAGGACGTCCGCGAGTTCCTCGGTCAGGTAGCCGTCATCGTTGATGGCGTCGACGATGGCTTCCCCGATGATCGCTTCGCGGGGCGAAAAGTGTTCCATCTCGAGCTGCCACAGGAGGTGATCGCGCAAGGTCTTCCCCGACTCGTCGGCGAACTCGCTGATGGGACGGCCCTCGCCGGAGTAGCCGGATTCGGGCATGCGTTCGCTGCGCGGCGACTGCCAGGAATCCTCGACCTTGATCGCCTCGACCTCCGCGGTGGATTCGCTGCTGGTCTTGGGAATGTCCGGCAGGTCCTCCATCTCGAGCATGATGTTTTCCTCGAGCGCATCCTGAATCTGCGCGTTGAGGTCGAGGACCGGTAGCTGCAGCAGGCGGATGGCCTGCTGCAGCTGCGGCGTCATGGTCAGCGTTTGCCCGAGTTTGAGCTGCAGCGAAGGTTTGAGCATGTGTTGCAGTATGCCTTAGAGGCGGAACTCCTGTCCGAGATACACCTCTCGGACATGCTGGTTTTCGATGATCTCGGCGGGTGTACCCGACTTGATCAGGCTGCCATCGCTCAGTATATAGGCACGCTCGCAGATTCCTAAGGTCTCCCGGACGTTGTGGTCGGTGATCAACACGCCAATACCCCGCTGACACAGGTGCTTGATGACGCGCTGAATATCGAGTACCGAAATCGGGTCGACGCCGGCAAAGGGCTCGTCGAGGAGAACGAACAGCGGGTTGGCGGCGAGCGCCCGCGCAATCTCAACCCGGCGACGCTCGCCGCCGGACAGACTTATGCCGAGACTCGTCCGCACGTGGCCGACGTGCAGTTCCTCGAGCAGCGTCTCGAGTTCTTCTTCGCGGGCGGCCCGGTTCAGATCCCCGCGGTTCTCGAGTATCGCGAGGATGTTGTCCTCGACGGACAGCTTGCGGAAGATCGAAGCTTCCTGCGGGAGATAGCCGAGCCCGAGCTTTGCCCGGCGATGCATCGGCAGGTCCGTCAGATCCTGCCCGTCGAGGAGTATCGTCCCGGCGTCCGCGGCGATGAGGCCGACTATCATGTAGAATGCCGTGGTCTTGCCGGCCCCGTTCGGGCCGAGGAGGCCCACGATTTCGCCGGTCTTGATCTCCAGCGACAGACTCTTGACCACTTTTCTGAGCTTGTAGCTCTTGGAGATGTCCTGAGCGCTCAGGATGCTCATTGACCCTCCGTGTCGCCCGGATCCTCTGCGTCTTCCGCTTCTTCCGCGGTCTCCGGTTCGGCCGGGGGCGTATAGGTGATCTTCACCCTGTCGTCGCCGCTGCCGCTGGACTGGGCGTTGATCCGGCGTTCGGCGATGTTATAAACGAGCGTATTGGAGGCGATCTGGTTGCCGCCTTCGGTGATCTCCGCGTTGCCGGAAAACTCGACGATACCGTCCGTCAGGTTGTAGCGCAGAAGCTCGGCCTGCGCGTAGGTCACTTCCTCGCTTTCCGGCCGCCTGAGTTCGAAGATGGCCGGATCGCCCTGAATCGTCGCAAGCGTGAGGACATGATCGCGGAACTCGAGGTCGGCCGCATCGCACTCGATGAAGCCGCCTTCCACGTCGATGCGGACATTGCCCGAGAATTGCCAAACGGCCTCTTCGAAATCGAGCTTGCTGGCCCTGCCGATGTCGGCGACGACGCCGATGTTGCCCTGGGTCAGCTTGAGCCCCCGAAAGAGCAGCATGGAGCTCTTGCCGTCATAGTCCGTGGACTCGGCGTCGAGCGATATCGGCAGGCGCGGGTCCGTCAACTGCGCGGCGGCGCCCGTCGCCAGCAGGCCCGCCAAAAGCACGGCAAACGCACGGACCATGTTGAGATCGCCTCTGAGCACTAGGGGAAGAACTTGCCGCTGACGTTGGATCGCAATTCGAGCCGGTCGTCGGTGAGCGATGCTAGCATGCCGATGCCCGTCAGACTCCGCTCGCCGATACGTATCTGCACGCGGGCGTCCGTCTCGGCTGTGAAGCGGTCCGGGTCCAGCTCCAGATACGGTGTCCGGATCTCGGTCGCCGGCGCGTCCTCGGAGCGGCTGCTTCGCACTCTGACGTGTCCCGACAAGGCGACGAGCCGCTCGTCGTCGCGAATGATTGCCTCGTCCGCGTTTACGGTCCACGGCACTTCCGATTCCGGCGAGTAGTAGAACCGCACGTTCTCGAAGCGGACGCTGTTCTCGCTCGTTTGCTCCGCCCGGTCGGCGGTGAGTTCGTAGAGCAGTGCGCCGTCGGCCCCCGTACCGAGAATCCTCGCGTCCCGCAGATAGAAGCCCCGATACGGTGCATCGGCAGCCGCGCTCACGGCCTCCGGCGGCTCCCGGTCGCGCGCAAGATACCAGCTGCCTAGCGCCGCCCCGATGAGCACAGCGTAGAGAACGAGGTTCCTCAGGTTCAACTCGACTCTCCGTTCCGCGCGCGCAGCAGAAGATCGCAAATCTCACGGACGGCACCGAAGCCGCCGGCAGCCTGCGTCGTGTACGCGGCGCGCGCGCGGACCGCATCGACGGCGTTGGCAACCGCGAGGGGAAAGGCCACCTCGTTGAGCAGGGCGAGATCCGGAAGATCGTCGCCGACAAAGGCCGTACAGGACCTGTCGACACCCAGGGTTTCGCGGAGTTCGTGGAAACTTGCGACCTTGTCGCGGCTGCCAAGGACGACGTGGCGAACGCCAAGCTCCGCCATCCGCCGTTCGACGGCCTGCGAGCGACGCCCGCTGATGACGGCGACCTCGGTTCCGCTGTTGAGCAAGGAGCGGATGCCGTAGCCGTCCTGCGTATGGAAGGTCTTGGTCTCCACACCGTCATCGGCGAGATAAAAGCGTCCATCGGTGAAGACGCCGTCGACGTCGAAGCCAATCAGCTCGATTCGGCCGGCGAGTTCGGTGAGGTCGTCCCGCATTACATGATTCCGGCGCGGAAGAGATCGTGAATGTTCAGGGCGCCGATGAGCCGCTCACGGTCGTCCACGACCAACAGTGCCGTAATGCGGTTTTCCTCGAGCATTCTCACCGCCTCGACGGCCAGCGCCGTGTCGCTGATCGTCTTGCAGCCCGCGCTGGCGACTTCCCGCATCAGTGTCGTGTGAACGTCGACGCCGTCGTCCAGCGCGCGGCGCAGGTCGCCGTCCGTGAATACCCCGACGGCCCTGTGCCCGGCATCGACGATGGCCGTCATGCCGAGGCCCTTCGCCGTCATTTCCATCAGCCCGTCCCGCAGGTTCACGTCGGGCGTGACGTGGGGGACGGCGTCGCCTTCGTGCATCACGTCGCCGACGCGTAGCAGCAGCCGTTTGCCAAGGCTGCCGCTGGGGTGAGAGCGCGCGAAGTCCTCCGCCGTGAAGCCGCGTTTTTCGAGCAGCGCAACCGCCAGCGCGTCGCCCATGGCAAGCGTCGCGGTCGTGCTGGCTGTCGGTGCGAGATTGAGCGGGCAGGCTTCCTCGTCTACGGCGACGTTCAGATGTACGTCGGCTTCCCTGGCAAGCGTCGACGCCGGGTTGCCGGTAATGGAGACGAGGCCGGCACCGAGCCTCCGGACGAGTGGCAGGATGGTCAACACTTCGTCGGTCTCGCCGGAGTAGGAGATGGCGAGCAGGGTATCGTCAGCCGTGATCATGCCGAGGTCGCCGTGGCTGGCTTCAGCCGGGTGCATGAAGAAGGCCGGCGTGCCGGTGCTGGCCAGCGTTGCGGCAATCTTCGAGCTGACATGGCCCGATTTGCCCATGCCGCTGACAACGACGCGGCCCCGGGTCTCGTCCAGTATGCGGCAAGCACTCGCGAATGCACCGTCCAGACGTTCGGCGAGGTGGCTGACCGCCCGCGACTCGATATCGAGCACGCGGCGCGCCATGGCAATGAGTTCCGAATCTGTGTACGTGCTCTTCATCGTGGACCGTTCGCCGATGCGTCGCCGGTGTTCCTCAGGTGCTTGCAGACTGTAGTGTAAACGCTTTGTGTCGGTCTGTGGCTGGCGGAGAACGGGCGCCGCCCGGACGGAGCCGTCGCTGCTAAACGGCACCCGCGATGACGTAGCCCTGGTAGGCGATAAAGGCCGAGAAGAGCGCAATCCCTTCGATTCTCGAGAGTTCGCTCTTGCCGTCGTAGTCGTAGGTCATCGCGAAGAGCACGAGCGTGAACGCGACCATGACGAAGATGTGCACCGAGAGCACGGACGGCGCGACAGCGCTCGGTTCGATGACCGCTGCAACGCCGATCACGGCCAGCAGGTTGAATATGTTGGAGCCGACGATGTTGCCGATGGCCAGTCCATGTTCCTCTTTATAGGCACTGACGAGCGAGACGGCGAGTTCCGGCAGGCTCGTTCCCAACGCAACGAGCGTCACCCCGATCACGACGTCGCTGACGCCGAGCGTCGTTGCAATGTTGATTGCACCGTCGACCAGCAGTTCTGCGCCGATCAACAGGGCGACGAGACCCAGGGCAAACCAGAAGGCGGCGGCCTTCATGCTGACCTTGTCGGGAATCTCGGCTTCGTACTCCGCGACGATGGGATCGTTGGCGGCGGAGCGCATGCCGAGACGGGCAAGCCATATCATGACGATAATCAGTCCGATAAGCATTACCAGTCCGTCGACCCGCGACATGAAGGTGTCGAGGAACAGCGAGACGGTCAGGAGCGTCACGGCCAGCAGCGCCGGCATCTCGCGCCTGAGCGTCGCCGATTTGAGTTCTATGGGCTTGATCGTTGCGACAAGCCCGAGCACCAGGCCGACGTTGACGATGTTCGAACCGATCGCGTTGCCGAACGCGAGACCGGGCTCGCCGCGGAGTGCGGCGACCATGGATACGAGTACCTCCGGCGCCGAAGTTGCGAATGCAACGACGGTAAGTCCAACCAGAAGCGGGGGTACACCGAGATTTCGCGCGCCGGCCGCAGCCCCAAGCACGAAGCGGTCCGCGCCCCAGATAAGCAACACGAGGCCGCCAATCACTTCGAGACTGTCGATGAGCATACGCGAGATTTTCGAATGACGGGACCGGCGGGCGCGAACGGCCAGGTATCATACACAAAAGAGTGCTGGAAGCGGGGTGATTCCGGTTACACTACGCAGCTCTTGCCGCACGCCGCCCCGGAATTATGGATCCCCAGGAAATTGCGCGACTGATCGAAGCCGGTCTCGAAGACGCAACCGCACGTGTCGTCAGCGACGACAACACGCACTTCGAGGCGTTGGTCGTGTCGGCGGCGTTCGATGGCAAGCGTCCTCTCGCGAGGCACCAACTCGTCTACGGCACGCTCGGCACGTTGGTCGGCAATGAGATTCACGCGCTTTCCATCCGTGCGCTGACCCCCGAAGAACACGCCGCGGGCACGACGACCTGATCGCGATTCCTCAGGCGCTCCCCGCGCCTCGCTATGGCCGAACGAACACGGGCGCTTCTTCCGGCCGCTCGCCCGCTACGACCGTCGCCTCGATGCGGACGCCGTCGCGGATTGCGACTATGTCGACGGCGTCGCCCGGAGAACTGCCGGCCACCAACAGCCGGGCCTGTCGGGAGGAGACGATTCGCTCGCCGTTGATCGACAGAATGATATCGCCGCGCTCAAGGCCCGCCGCCGCCGCCGGGCTCTCGGGATACACGTCCACGAGCAGGATACCCGCGCCCTGCTCGAGCCCCAGTGCGGTTTGCTCGGCAGCGGTCAGATCGTCGGGTTCCAGGCCCATCCAGCCCCGGACCACGCGGCCGTTCTGCCGGATCTGCGCGACGACGCCACGGACCAGATCCACGGGTATCGCAAAGCCAATGCCCTCGGTGCCCGGATCCTGGGCCAGTACGGCGGTATTGATGCCGACGAGTTCCCCGGCCGTGTTGACCAGCGCGCCGCCCGAATTGCCGGCATTGATCGCGGCGTCGGTCTGGATGAAGTTCTCGAAGGTGGCGAGGTTCAGGAGGCCACGGCCCGTCGCGCTGACGATACCGAGCGTGACCGACTTCGTCAGACCGTAAGGGTTGCCGATCGCGAGCACGACGTCGCCGATCTTCAGATCCCGCGAGGTGCCCATCGGGATTGCCGGCAGCGGTCCCAGGTCCACCTTCAGGAGCGCGAGGTCCGTTTCCCGGTCGACGCCGACGATCTCGGGTTCCGCCACCTGTCCGTCCGCCATTTGCACCCGGATTTCGGCTGCCTGCGCGACGACGTGGTAGTTCGTCACGAGATAGCCTTCCGGGTCGATCGCCACCGCCGATGCGTAGCTGGTATTGACCTGGAAACGGGTGCGGCCGGCCGCCGTGTCGGCGTCCGCGACCAGGCGCTTGATGTAGACGTTGGCGACGGCGGCCCCGCTCTGCTCGACCGCGGGCGCATAGCTGGCGGTCGGTTGGCCATTTTGTGCGGGTACGCCTGGCAGCAGGTCCGGACGGACGAGAACCACGACAAACGCGACGGCCAGGCCCACGACGACAGACTGGGCGAAAAACATGACGAACGACTTCACGATTGCGAACGGGTCCCGCCGCCTCCCCGACGAACTATTATTAGACCGCTTCTAGCCAAGTTACGTCACCGCCGTGTATACTTTCGTGCTGATTCCCAGGACCCCGGCCCAGGCCGCGTCATCCTGACGTCGAAGCGGGTTCGCTGCAAATCTATCAGTTTCGAAACCAAGCAAGAAATCGCGCTGAACACAGGTTGCCTCACACAGGGATTACCTACGGCATTGCCTTCGGCCCGCCAATCGTAAGCAAACGTAACGGCGGGTTGAACACGTACCGTTCGGTTGTAGTCTCGGGTGGCCCGGGAGTTTCGCGCAGCTATTTTGGAGTGTCCGATGAGTGAAGAGGGCGTTGACAACAACCGACGTCATTTCCTAGGCATCGCCACCGGCGTCGTTGGCGCCGCTGGTGCAATTGGGGTTGCGGTTCCGTTTCTGGCGTCGCTGAAACCCAGTGCGCGTGCTCAGGCTCTGGGCGCCCCGGTCGAGGTGTCGGTCGGGACGATGCAGCCGGGCGAGATGGTGCGCGTCGTCTGGCGCGGTAAGGTGGTCTACGTGCTCAAGCGCTCCGCGGACATGCTCGGGCGGCTGGACACCAACATCGATCAGCTGCGCGACCCCGATTCGCTGGTTGCGGAGCAGCAGCCCGAATACGCCGTCAATCCCACGCGCTCGGTGAAGCCCGAGTTCCTGGTTGTGGAGGGAGTCTGCACGCATCTGGGCTGCGCGCCGCTGATGGATTTCGAGGTGCGGCCCGAAGAAAACTGGAACGGGGGATTCTTCTGCCCCTGCCATGGTTCGAGGTTCGATCTCGCGGGACGCGTTCACAAGGGCGTGCCGGCGCCGACGAACCTGCGGGTGCCGCCGTACCGGTTCGTCCGGGACGACTTGATCCTGATCGGTCAGGATACGGGAGCTGGGTAAATGGCGAGAGTAGAAGCCGAGGTCGGCAAACCCAAAGGCGGCCTCATGAACTGGATCGACGCACGTTTTCCGTTCACGAAGACGATGAAGTATCACGTGACGGAATACTATGCGTCGAAGAACCTGAACATCTGGTACGTCTTCGGCGTGCTGTCGTTCGTCGTGCTGATCATTCAGATCGTGACCGGCATCTTCCTGACGATGAACTACAAGCCGTCGGCCACCGAAGCGTTCGCGTCCGTCGAATACATCATGCGCGACGTCGAGTGGGGCTGGTTGATACGCTATATGCACTCGACCGGCGCCTCGTTTTTCTTCGTAGTCGTGTACCTGCACATGTTCCGTGCGATGCTGTACGGTTCTTACCAGAAGCCGCGCGAGCTGATCTGGATCATCGGTATGCTGATCCTGCTGGTGCTGATGGCCGAGGCCTTCGCCGGCTACCTCCTGCCCTGGGGGCAGATGTCCTACTGGGGCGCGCAGGTAATCATCTCGTTGTTCGGCGCCATACCGGTCGTCGGCGACGGCCTGGTCGAGTACATTCGCGGCGACTACTCGATATCCGATATCACGCTCAATCGCTTCTTCGCATTGCACGTGATCGCTCTGCCGCTGGCGCTCGTCGGTCTCGTCTTCGTCCACATCGTCGCGCTGCACGAGGTCGGGTCGAACAATCCCGACGGTGTCGAAATCAAACAAAAGAAAGATGAGAACGGCGTGCCACTCGACGGCGTCGCCTTCCACCCGTATCACACGAGCAAAGATCTGGTAGCGATCATTATCTTTCTGATGGTCTTCTCGGCAGTGGTGTTCTTCGCGCCCGAGATGGGTGGCTTCTTCCTCGAGCACGCCAACTTCGATCCGGCCAACCCGGGTGTGACGCCCGAGCACATCGCGCCGGTGTGGTACTTCACGCCGTACTACGCCATCTTGCGGGCAGTGCCCGACAAATTCTGGGGCTTCTTCCTGTTCGGCGTATCGGTCATCCTGCCCATGTTCCTGCCCTGGCTGGACCGCTGCCGGGTGCGCTCAATCCGCTACCGCGGCTGGATGTACAAAACCGCGCTGACCCTGTTCGTCATCAGCTTCGTGCTGCTGGGCTGGCTGGGTCTGCAGCCAGCGGAGGGAATCTACGTGACGCTGACCCGAATCGCGACCGTAGTTTACTTCGCGTTCTTCCTGTTGATGCCGTACTACACGAGTATCGACAAGACGAAGCCCGTCCCGGAGAGAGTGATTTACAATGCTTAGACGTGAACTTACCCGCGGGCTGGCCGCGGCCGGCCTCGTTCTCTTCTGTGCTTCGGGTTTCGCGGCGGGCGCCAAGGTCGAGCTCGAGTCCGCGGACATCGACCCCGGCAACGTCAACTCGCTTCAGCGCGGTGCGGGCAACTTCATGAACTATTGCTCCGGGTGCCATTCGGCGCAGTACGTTCGGTATTCGACGATCGGCAAGCACCTCGAGCTTTCGGACGAGGACATGATCGAGAACCTGATGTTCAATGCCGAGAAAACCTTCGAGACTATCAACATCAACATGCAGGCGGAGAGTGCCGAGCGTTGGTTTGGCGTTCAGCCTCCCGACCTGTCACTGCTTGCAAGATCGCGCGGCGCCGACTACATCTATAGCTTTCTGAAGGGCTTCTACGTCGATCCGGATCACCCGAACGGTACGAACAATACAGTTCTTGCCGGTACCGCGATGCCCCACGTTCTGTGGGAAAAGCAGGGCTTCCAGCGTGCGGTGTTCACTGAGGAAACCATCGACGGCGTTACCCGGAGTACGTTCGACCGCTTCGAACCTTACATCCCGGGCGAGCTCGACGCCGAAGCGTACGACGAGTTCGTGCGCGACACGACAAACTTTCTCGTTTACATCGCCGAGCCGATTCGATCGGAGCGGATCCAGCTCGGCATATGGGTAATGATCTATCTGCTGATCTTCTTCATCGTTGCCCTGATGTTGAAGAAAGAAATCTGGAAAGACGTAAAATAGAAGTCCGAACGACCAGATACACCGTTAGAATTCGAAGGATCGCAACATGGCCGTGATCGCCAACCGACGTTCCGTCATGACGCTCTTTTCGCGCCCCACGGATATCCACAGTCACCGCACGCGACTGGTTCTCGCCGAAAAGAACATCAATATCGAGATCGCCAACGTTACGGGTCCGGATTTGCCCGAAGACCTGATGGATCTCAATCCATACCATACGGTGCCGACGCTGGTGGATCGGGACCTGACTCTCTACGACTCTCGAGTCATCATCGAGTATCTGGACGAGCGCTTCCCGCATCCTCCTCTGATGCCGGTCGACCCCGTGACGCGCGCGCAGTTCCGGCTGGCGCTCTTCCGGATCGAGAAAGACTGGTACGCGCTGGCCGAGGAGGCCGACGCTCAGGACGGCAAGTTGAGCGCGAAGTCGCGCAAGATGCTGCGCGAAAGCATCATGCAAAGCGCCGAGCTCTTTGGCGCGCGGCCGTACTTTCTCAGCGAGGAGTTCTCGCTCGTCGACTGCAGCATAGCGCCGATTCTCTGGCGGCTGCCGCTATACGGCATCGAACTGGGCAGTCAGGCCGCGGCGATCGAGGCATACATGCAGCGCGTCTTCGAACGACGCTCGTTCCAGCAGAGTCTGACGGAACTCGAGCACGAGATGCGCATGTAGTCGCTGTTGTCGCGGCAGCGGACTTATGTCATGTTTGGCCGCGACGCGCGAAACGGTGCTAAGCTTCTGCCATTCAAAGAGGGGCGGTTTTCGATAACCACCATAATCCGTTGACCACGACCACCCGATCCAAGAGACCGTACCTGATTCGTGCCATGCACGAGTGGATGGGTGACAACGGCAACACGCCGCACATCGTCGTCGACGCGGCGCACAACGGCGTCCAGGTCCCGGCGCAACACGTCAAGGACGGCAAGATCATTCTCAACATCAGCCCGTCGGCGGCGCACAACCTTCGTATCCGAAACGATTCGATCAGCTTCCGTGCCCGGTTCGGCGGCGTTCCGTTTGATGTAGCAGTGCCCATGCCGGCGGTTATGGGTATTTACGCACGGGAGACCGGCCAGGGGATGATTTTCTCGCACGACAACGACGAACCCCTGGAAGAGGCTGCAGGCGCACCGCCGCGCGCGCGGTCGACGCGCGGTCACCTCAAAGTCGTCAAGTAACGACGAAGCGCGCGGCCTTCAACCGCCGATAATCGCCGCGTCGATCAAATCGCAAAGGCAATGAATCACTACCAGGTGCACTTCCTGGATTCGTGCCGTGCGCTCGGCCGGGACGCGCAACTCCACGTCGCCTTCGCGTAACAGCCCGGCCATGCGTCCGCCGTCCCGGCCGCTCAGTGCAACGACTCTCATGCCGCGTTCGTGTGCTGCCTGGATGGCGCGGCAAACGTTCTCGGAATTGCCGGACGTCGAAATGCCGAGCAGTACGTCTTCCGGTTTCCCAAGCGCCCGGACCTGCTTACTGAAGATATCTTCGTAGGCGTAGTCGTTGCTAATCGAGGTCAGAGTGGAACTATCCGTCGTCAGCGCCATGGCCGGCAGGCCGGGCCGCTCCATCTCGAAGCGATTGAGAAGCTCGGAAGAGAAGTGCTGGGAGTCGGCAGCCGACCCGCCGTTTCCGCACGACAGTATTTTGCCCTCGTCCAGCAGCGCCTTGCTCAGCAAAGCCCCGGCCGCGGTAACCGGTTCCGCAATGGCCTCCATGGCAGCCTGCTTGGTCGAAATGCTGTCTCTGAAGTGCTGTCGTACGCGCTCGAGCGAATCCATTCTGGCCCCGTTGTTGCTTCTGCCGTCGAGAGTGTATCAGGCGCGGAACGCGTCGCGTATCCACTCCGGCCGAACGCCGGTGTCGGGGTCGCCGTCGTAGCCGACGACATCGAATCGCACGGCGAGACCGGAGTATCGTCTGTGCCGCGCAAGAAACACGCTGGCTGACCGTATCAGTTTTGCCTGTTTGTCGGCGCGCACGGTGTGGACGGCTCTCGATCGCGCGTGGCCGTTGCGACATCTGACTTCGACGAACACGAGTGTCCGTCCGTCGCGCATGACGAGATCGATTTCCCCATAGCGGCAGCGGGCGTTCTGTGCGACGAAGGTCAGCCCCTCGGCTTTCAGCCAGAGAAGTGCCCGGCGTTCGGCAGCGCGGCCTAGAGCACTTCGCTGATCGTTGCGTCGTCGCGATCCCATTCGCCGCTGTCGATCGGCGTCACCTCGTCGCCGTCCCGGTCCGACGCGTCCGCCGGTACCAGCGGCACAGGAGCGCCATCGACGAACTCCGCCCAGGCCAGCCGCCGGTGAATGCGACCGTCGGCATTCAGATGCAGTTGCCCCGTCGCGCCGTTCAGCAGTGCCGCCTGACTGGAGCCGTCGAAGGCGAACAGGCTGCCGGTGAGCTGATACGCGTCGTAGCCCAGCGCGTGCAGCCGCGCAAGGCGTTTCTCGCCGGGGAAATAGTCCGCAAAGGCCTCCGGCAGTCGGGCCAGCCAGGACGGCGGCGCAACGACCCAGGGAACGTCCGCGAAGCGCACGCCGTTGAGGTCGGCGTCAGAGCGCTCGTCCATCGAGTAGATGAGCGACGTCGCGTACACCGGCAGATCGCCTGAGTAATGAAACTTGAGCTGCGACTTCATCAGGCGGCCGGTTGCCGCGTCCGCGGCAAGAAACACGAACTCAGCGTCCTGCCGACGGCGCGGATCGAACTGCAGGGGTCCGCCGATATTCGCGCGTAGCCGCGTGTATCGCGAAACGCTGCCGCTGAGCTCCATTAAGTCTTCTATCGCGCCGGAGTAATCCGGATTGCCGCTGACGTAGGCACTCGTGTCGAGAAGGATGCCTCCTCTGGACTCGAACTCGGTTGCAAATGCCGTCAGAAGCCGTCGGCCCCACGTGCTGTTCGGCACCAGCGCCACGGCTCGCGTGTGCCCGTCGGCGATGGCGCGTTCCGCTGCCGACGTGGCCTCGTCTTCCGGCGACAGCGCAAACTGATACAGGCCCGGCGGCGCAAAGCTGCCGTCGTCGAGTGTGTTGAGCGTGAGCACGGGTACCGGCACCAGGCTGCTGTTGGCCAGTTCCGCAACGCTCGATTTGAGCAGCGGACCGACGACGAATTCAGCGCCGTCGTTCACCGCTCTGTCGTATGCGGCCGTGGCACCGCCCTCACGAGCGACGTCGTAGACGCGGACGGACTGCCGGTCGTCCATACCGCCGGCGTTGGCGAAATAGGCACCCAGAAAGCCGTTGCGGATTGCCGCCGCGGCGCTTGCATTGCGTCCGGACAGCGGCAGCAGCAGCGCTACCTGGCGAGGATAGGCAAGCATTTCGGTGCCCGTCTCGGGAAGCGCGTCGAGGATGCTCTCGGCGGGATGCTGCGGGTGCTGCCCACGCCAGCGCAAAACACCGTTGTTCCAGCCTATACCCTGCTGCCCGGTGGCCGTGGCCAGTGCCGCCAGCGAGAGCCAGCCCCGGACCTCGGGGTCCATTACGTCGTTCGCGGCGTCACGCAACTCGCTCGTCGAACTCCGGGACAACAGCTCCCAGAGCGCATCGCGGCTCTGTGCCACGGCGGCGCCATCGACGAGCCAGGCTTCCCGCTGCCGCATGATCTCGACGCTGCGGGCCGGCTGGCCGAGCAGCAAATACGTCTCGGCGCGCAGTTGCTCCACGACAGCGCGTCGGGGCGGCGTCATCGGCGCCGCGCTCAACGGTTCGAGCAGTATCAGCGCCTGATCGGGATCCTCCGCAAGGAGGAGAAAGCGTGCGCGAACCGCGGTGGCCAGCACGGCGTTCGACGCTGCTGCGGGTTGGCCAAGGCTTGCATAGGCATTGCGGGCGCGATCTTCGTCGCCCGCGATCAGCCACTGCTCGATGGCAAGCAGCGTCAGCCGTTCGCGTTCGCTGCCTTGTGCGGCTGCCGCAAGGCCGATGTAGCTCCCTGCCGCCGTCGCGGCCTCGCCGTTTTCGGCTTCGACGAGCGCCCGGGCTTCGCCGCTCAGCGGCACGAGTCCGCCGCCGCCGGTCGTCTGGCAGCCCGCGAGGATCATCGCCAGGAGTATGGGGGCGCAGCTCATGAGCAGGCCGCTTGCAGTGCGGCCCGTATCGCGGGCAGGATGTCGGTCGATTGGCGATCGGAGGTCCATGTGGTTACGTCCATGCATAGCGGATACCGTGCGCCATGAGCGGCACGCTGTTCGTCGTTGCGACGCCGATTGGCAACCTGGACGACCTGACGCCTCGGGCTCGCGAGGTTCTCGGCAACGTTGATCGAGTTGCCGCTGAGGATACCCGCCGTACCGGTCGATTGCTAACGCATATCGGGGTGAAAACCACACAAACGGCAGTCCACGACTTCAATGAAGCCGCCGTGGTCGACGGCCTGATCGCACGGCTTGCCGAGGGCGAGAACGTAGCGCTCGTCAGCGATGCCGGGACGCCGCTCGTCAGCGATCCGGGCTTCAAGCTCGTTCGCGCGGCGCACCGGGCGGCTATCGACGTGGTGCCGATTCCGGGCGCTTCGTCGCTTACGACGGCGCTGTCGGCGGCCGGTATCGCCACGGACCGTTTTGCGTTCGAAGGTTTCCTTCCGGCCAGGCGCGGTCGACGCCTCGAGCGACTTCGCGAACTGGGCAGCGCCCGGCATACCCTCGTGTTTTTCGAGTCCGTTCACCGGATCGCCAAAACGCTGGATGACATGGTCGCTACATTCGGCGCGGATCGCGAAGCGACGCTGCTCCGCGAGCTGACCAAGCTCCACGAGCAGATCGTGCACGCGTCGCTTGGAGAGTTGCTGGCGGCACTGGAGGACGGACGGATTCCGTCCAAAGGCGAGTTCGTCCTGGTCGTCGCCGGCGCTCAGGGCGCAGAGACTAAGCCCGGGCTGGCCGATGCAATACTGCGGGAGCTGGCGCCGGTATTGCCGGGCAAGCAGGCAGCGACTATCGTCGCGCGTCTGACCGGGGAGTCCAGGAACGCGCTGTATCGGCGCGTGCTGGCATATCGGGACGCGGGCGAGGAGAAACAATGACTGTACGGACCTGGATGATCTACGGCGCCTACGGCTACAGCGGCCGCCTGATTGCAAAGCACGCCCGCGAACGAGGTCTGTCGCCCGTGCTTGCCGGACGCGATGCCGCGAAGACGGAGGCGCTGGCAGCCGAACTCGGCCTTGTGCATCGGGCGTTTCCGCTGTCCGACCGCGGCCGACTCGAAAGCGCGCTGACGGACATCGATGCCGTCGTCCACTGCGCCGGACCGTTCTCCGCCACCAGTGCGCCGATGATCGATGCCTGTATTGCCGCGAGAACGCATTACTTCGATATCACCGGAGAGGCCTTCGTCTTCGAGCACGCGCACAGCCACGCCGTCAACGATGCCGCGACCCGGGCGGACGTCATCGTCTGCCCGGGCGTCGGCTTCGACGTCGTGCCGACGGACTGCGTCGCCAAGTCGCTCAAGGAGGCCATGCCCGATGCCAGGTCGCTGGAACTCGCCTTCGACGGCGGTTCGCGGCTCAGTCCGGGTACGGCCAAGACCATGGTCGAAGGCCTCGCGCTCGGTACCTACGGCCGGCGCGACGGGCAGCTCGTCCGCACTGGCGTGCTGACGCGCGAGATCGACTTCGGCCGCGGACCGCGCTCCGCGATGAGCATCTCCTGGGGCGACATCTCTACCGCGTACCACTCGACGCGGATTCCCGACATCACCGTGTACATCCCGGCAAGCCCCAAACGCATTCAGAGCGCGAAGCGTGCAGCGTGGATCCGGCCGCTTTTGAAACTCGGGCCGGTACAGGCCTACCTGAAAGGGAAGATCGACCGGCGCGTCCGCGGACCGAGCGACGCCCAGCGCGCCGACGACAGCACGCGGGTCTGGGGCGAAGTCCGGAACGCGTCCGGCGACCGCCTCGTCGCGCGGCTCGAGACGGCCAACGGCTATACCGTCACGCAGCTTGCGCCGGTCGCGATCATCGAGCATTTGCAGAGTGCCGAGGCGCCGTCCGGCAGCCTCACGCCGGCCATGCTCATGGGCAAGGGCTTTGCGTCCGCGCTGCCGGGCAGCTCGCCGATCCGCATCGAACGCGCCTGATTCCGGTCCGCCCGGCCACGGGCGGATCGGCTATACTATCCGGTCGGGAAAAGCCGGAGTCGGCCAGACAATCGCCGGAAGCTCAAAGACCTTCCGGAGGAAAGTCCGGGCTCCTTCGGACAGGGCGCCAGGTAACGCCTGGAGGGCGCAAGCCCATGGAAAGTGCCACAGAAAAGATACCGCCGGACGTGCGTTCAACGTGCTTCCGGTAAGGGTGAAAAGGTGCGGTAAGAGCGCACCGCGCGGCTGGCAACAGTCCGCGGCACGGTAAACCCCGCCCGGAGCAAGACCAAATAGGGGAGCTTAGGTCCGGTTCGGACCTGCCGCCGGTTCCGAGCGGGCTCCCGGGTAGGTTGCTAGAGGCGGTCGGCGACGGCCGTCCCAGATGAATGATTGTCCTCGACAGAACCCGGCTTATTGCCGGCTTCGGCTTTTCCCTTTTAATTCAGTAATTTGCGAGCCTAACTCGCGTGCTCTGCGGAAATCTGCGCAAAACCGGCCGTAAGCGGGCCGAAGCGGGCCGATTCCGGCCCCTGTCGCCGTTTCGCGACTGCAATTTTACATAGAACCTAGAAAAGCACTTTAAGTCGCTGATTTGTATGAGTCAGCGACTGCCTTTTTTTGCCCGATTCACGCCACAGAAAAGCGCTTAAGTCCCTGTAGAACAACGTAAAACGCGGACTCGTATTGACCCCCCGAAGGGCCAATCATATAGTGTCGAAAAGTGGATAATAGTGGGAGGACAGGGGTAGCCAGCCCGCCAGCGCATCCGGATGCGCTGCGGCCCGGCCGCTCTCATCGCCGTGTTTCGTGGGGCCACCAAAGTCACGCTGGACGCCAAAGGGCGTCTCGCCATGCCGACCCGGCACCGGGAGCGGCTCTTGAGCCGTTGCGACGGCCGGATGATCGTGACGGTGGACAAGGATCACTGCCTCCTGGTGTTTCCGCTGCCGGACTGGGAAGAGCTCGAGCGGAAGCTGGTTCGACTGCCGAGTCTCAACGAGACGGCCCGGAATATCGTGCGGATTATGGTCGGTTATGCCACCGACGTCGAGATGGACGGCAGCGGCCGGATTCTCGTATCGCGGGAGCTGCGCGAGTTCGCCGGTCTCGAGAAGCAGGGAATGCTCATAGGTCAGGGGAACAAGTTCGAACTGTGGGACGAGGCCAGCTGGAACGAGAAGCGGGACGCCTGGCTGTCGGCGGACGACGGCGGCGAGCTGCCGGCGGAACTCGCGTCTATTGCGTTCTAGCAGTGACTGGCGCGCATGTGCCGGTGCTTCTGGATGCGGTGCTCGACGGGCTCTGTATTCGGGATGCGGGCTGTTACGTCGACGGCACCTTCGGCCGCGGCGGGCACAGCCGGGCGATTCTGGAGCGCCTCGGGCCACAAGGGCAGCTCGTGGCCATTGACCGGGATCCGTCGGCTATTGCCAGCGCCGGGCCGGAGTTCAGCGACGATTCCCGCGTCGAACTCGTGCGGGGAGAACTCGGCGAGCTCGACGCGATACTCGGGGCTTGCGGCGTAAATGGGCGGGTAGACGGCATGTTGTTCGATCTGGGGGTGTCGTCACCGCAACTCGATGAGGCGGAGCGCGGTTTCAGCTTTCGGAACGACGGTCCGCTCGACATGCGTATGGACCCGGATTCCGGCATTCCGGCGAGCGAATGGCTCAACAACGTGGACGTGAAGCAATTGTCGAGGACACTGAAACAATACGGCGAGGAGCGGCAGGCGACGCGGATCGCGCGCGCCATCGTCGCGGCCCGTGGGCGCGCTCCGCTGACGACGACCCGCCAGCTTGCCGACGTCGTGGCCGCGGCTGCGCCGCAGCGAGGCAGCCGCATTCATCCGGCGACGCGCACGTTCCAGGCGCTTCGCATCGCGGTCAACGACGAGCTCGGGCAACTCGAGCGGGCGCTGGCGGCAAGCCTCGACGCGCTCCGCGCGGGGGGCAGGCTCTGCGTGATCAGCTTTCACTCGCTCGAGGATCGCATCGTGAAACGCTTCATCCGCGATCACGCGCGCGAAGACGAGCGCTACCGCGGCATGCCCGAGGTACCGGCCGGGTTCCGGCCGGCGCTCCGGCCCGTCGGACGCGCCGTCGCAGCCTCGGAGCAAGAGGTCGAGGCCAACCCCCGGGCGCGGAGCGCGCGATTGCGCGTCGCGGAGCGACTGGCATGAGTCAGGCGAACCGGGCCCGGCCGCAGGGCCTCGCTCTGGCCTTTGCCCTCGTGTGCGTCGTGAGCGCACTCACGCTGGTCTACACCAAACACGAGGCCCGCACGCTGTTCATCGAACTCGAGGCTCTGAGCGACGAACGCGACGCACTCAACATCGAGTGGGGCCAGCTGCAGATCGAACAAAGCACCTGGGCGACGCACGCCCGTATCGAGCGTGTCGCCGAAAGCGAACTCAAGCTGGCGCGGCCGCTCACCCGTGAAGTCTATGTGATCGAACGCTGATGCGACGCGGCGCCGAAACAAAACAGCAGATCGCGAAGCGTTTCGGCCGGCGCGGTGCCGTCGTGGCCGTGGTGTTCGCGGCAATCGCCGCGTCGCTCGTGGCCAGAGCCGTACAGCTACAGGTGCTCGACAAGGACTTCCTGAACCGCCAGGCCGATTCCCGCCACGTGCGCAGCGAGTCGATCAACGCGCACCGCGGGACGATCACCGACCGGCACGGCGAGCCGATCGCGATCAGTACCCCGGTCGACAGCATCTGGGTGGATCCGCAGGCGATCGCGCCGGCCATCGGCCGGCTGGCCGAACTCGCCGCGGAACTCGATATCGACGGCGAGTCGCTCGAGCGGCGGATCACGCGCTCGATGGACAAGGAGTTCGTCTGGGTGCGGCGCGGTATCTCCCCGGAGCGGACCCGCGACGTGCTGGATCTCGGCGTGCCCGGCGTCAATGTCCGGCGGGAATATCGGCGCTTCTATCCGCACGGTGAGGTGACCGGGCATCTGATCGGCTTTACCGATGTCGACGATCTCGGTCAGGAGGGCATCGAGCTGGCCTACAACTACTGGCTCGCCGGGGAGCCGGGCGAGAAGCGCATCCTCAAGGATCGTCTGGGCCGGCCCGTAGAGAACGTGGAAAGCGTGCGCCCGGCGCATCACGGGAAGCAACTCGAGCTCAGCGTCGACCTGCGCATCCAGTACCTCGCGTACCGCATGCTGAAAGCCGCCGTGCGGAAGTACAGCGCGGAGTCCGGTTCCATCGTCATTCTCGACGTCGCGACCGGCGAAGTGCTGGCGATGGTCAACCAGCCCGCTTACAACCCCAACGATCGGGCGCAGTTCAAGCCGGACCGTTATCGCAACCGGGCGATTACCGATATCTTCGAGCCCGGCTCGAGCATCAAGCCGCTCGTCGTCGCCGCTGCGCTCGAGAGCGGACGCTTTCGCCCGTCGAGCGTCATCGATACGTCGCCCGGATTCATCACCGTTGGCGCTAAACGCATCGAGGACCGGCGCAATCTGGGCCGGGTGAGCCTGACCACGATCCTGGCGCGCTCGAGCAACGTCGGCGTCACGCGTCTGGCCATGGAGCTGGAACCCGAGCACCTGTGGCAGACGATGACGCGTTTCGGTCTCGGCGAGCTGACCAGCAGCAGCTTCCCGGGCGAGTCGACGGGATCGCTTTCGCACCACAGCTACTGGCGGGAGATCAATCAGGCGACGCTTGCCTACGGTTACGGCGTGTCCGTAACGCCGTTGCAACTCGCGCATGCCTACGCGGCGCTCGGCGGCGACGGCGGAATGCCGCCGGTTTCGCTGCTCCGGATCGATCAGCCGGTCGAATCGGTGCCGACCGTGCATGCCGAGACGGCGGCGGCGGTCCGGCGCATGCTCGAGGAAGTCGTGCGGCCCGGCGGCACCGGCACCAAGGCGGCGGTCCCGGGCTACCGGGTTGCGGGCAAGACCGGAACCGCCTGGAAGTCGGCTGTCGGCGGTTACTCGGAAGACAAGTACATTTCGATTTTCGCGGGCCTCGCACCCGCGTCGGCGCCCCGGCTTGCGGCCGTCGTCGTGATCGACGAGCCGGGCGGCGAGCTCTACTACGGAAGCGACGTCGCGGCACCGGTGTTCGCGGACGTCATGGCTGAGGCTCTGCGGCTGTTGGCAGTGCCGCCGGATGCACTGCCGGCACGCGACGCCGGCAGCGTGTTGTCGGCTATGGCCAACGATCCATGAACGGGGCGGCCGTGCAAAGGACAGCCGGAACGCCGCTTGCCGAACTGTTCCCGGACATCCGGCCGCTACCGGCGCTTGGCGTCGAGGGGCTGGCCAGCGACAGCCGCGCGGTTCGGCCGGGCGACCTGTTCCTGGCAGTTCCCGGGGGCAGCGGTCACGGCATGGACCACGCGGCCGCCGCCCTGGACAACGGGGCCGTGGCAATCGCCGTCGATCCTGCCGGCCTCGCGGACGTTCCGGCGCCCGCCGGGGTCCCCGTCATCACCGTGCCCGGTCTCAAGACCATGCTCGGGAGCATCGCCGATCGCTTCTTCGATTCGCCGTCCGCCGCAATCGACGTTGTCGGCATTACCGGGACCAACGGCAAGACGACAGTGGCGTGGTTCCTGGCGGAGAGCGTCAGGCAGCTCGGGCAGACGGCGGGCTATCTCGGGACTATCGGTACGGCCGTCCTCGGTGCCGGTTCTGTCGGCTCGGGCGTTTCCCGCGGCCGCCTGACGACGCCCGACGCGGTAGAGATACACAAGTCGCTTGCGCGGTTCCGCGACGAAGGTGCGGCTCTGGCGGCGCTCGAGGTGTCGTCGCACGCGCTCGACCAGAACCGTGCCGCGGGCGTTCGTTTCGCGGCCGCGTTGTTCACGAATCTCAGCCGCGATCACCTCGACTATCACGGCAGCATGGACGCTTACTTTGCCGCCAAGGCGAAGCTGTTCGTCGAGTGCTCACCCGCGCTGCAGGTCGTCTGCACCGATACGCGCTACGGTCGGGAGCTTGCCGGGGCGGCAGGCCCGGATACCGTGACGGTCGCAACGCTGTCGGATAGCTTCCGGCAGGACGGCCCCTGGCTTGCGGTGCAGTCGATTCTGCCGACGAGCCTCGGCTCGGACTTCCGCTTCACGTCGACCTGGGGCGATGCCCTCGTTCGGCTACCGATGCCCGGGGCGTTCAACGTCGCGAACGCGGCACTCGTCGTCGCGACGCTGCTGGCAATGGGGAAGCCGCTCGACGATGTTGCCGCGGCGGTGTCGGCTGTAACGGCGCCGCCCGGCCGCCTCGAGCGTGTCGCCGCGGCAAGCGGAACCGGACCGACCGTGTACGTCGACTTCGCGCACACGCCCGACGCGCTCGAGGCCGTTCTCGCGGCGCTCAGGCCGCACGTCGGGGGCCGGCTGCACGTGGTCTTCGGCGCCGGTGGCGATCGCGATGCGGGTAAGCGGCCGCTGATGGCCGCCGTTGCCGAGCGAGGTGCCGACTGCGTCGTTCTCACGAGCGACAATCCGCGTAGCGAGGACCCCGGGCGCATCATCGACGACGTGTTCGGTGGGTTCACCCGCCCCGCGGAGGTGGTCGTCGTCGAGGATCGGTCCGCGGCCATCCACTACGCGATCCGTTCGGCGGGCGCCGCAGATACCGTGCTCATCGCGGGCAAGGGGCACGAGGAGTTTCAGGAAATCGGCGCTGAGAAGCAGCCGTTTTCCGATCGCCTCGTCGCGGCGGCCGCGCTGGGGGAGCGGCAATGAACGCCTCGCTTGCCTTTGCGGCCGGCGCCGTCGAGGGCCGCCTGCTCGGTTCCGACGCCTGCTTCAGAAGCGTCAGCACCGATTCGCGGACCCTGGATCCGGGAGCGCTGTTCGTCGCGCTTACGGGGCCGAACTTCGACGGCGCGGACTATATCGAGGGCGCCGCGGCACGCGGTGCCGTCGGTGCCGTCGTTCGCGAGTCGCGGGACTCGTCGTTGCCGCAGGTCGTCGTCGGCGACACGCGGCAGGCGCTGGGCCGCCTCGGCTCGGCGCTTCGCGAGGGTTGCACGGACACCGCGGTCGTCGGTATCACCGGCAGCAACGGCAAGACGACGCTCAAAGAGTTGACCGCGGCCTGCCTCGCGCGGGTCGGGAACACGCTTGCGACCGAGGGCAATCTCAACAACGACATAGGCGTTCCGCTGATGCTCTCGCGGATCGAGAAGGATCACGACTACGCCGTCATCGAAATGGGGGCAAATCATGCCGGCGAGATCGCTTACCTGGCGGCGCTCGCGAGGCCGGACGTCGTTGCCCTGACGAACGCCGGACCGGCCCATCTCGAGGGCTTCGGCTCGCTCGACGGCGTGTCGCGCGCCAAGGGCGAGCTGTTGACGGTCCAACCGCGGCCGCGAGCCGCGGTGCTCAACGCCGACGATCGTTATTTCGACTATTGGCGCGGGCTGAGCCGGGACGTCGACGTCCTGAGCTTCGGCCTCGGCGCGGGCGCCGACGTGACAGCCGTCGACGTCGTGCTCGATGGCGACGGCTCACGCTTCGGACTGCGGCTCCCGGGCGCGGCCGTAGAAGTGCAACTGTCGCTCACCGGCGAACACAACGTCCGCAACGCCTGCGCCGCGGCCGCCATTGCCCACGCGCTCGGTGTCGAAGCTGACGACATCGCTGCCGGGCTTGCCAGCGTCGAGGCCGTCGGCGGGCGCCTCAAGGCGCGCCGCGGGAAGCGCGGCGCGCGGCTGTTCGACGACAGCTACAACGCTAACCCGTCGAGCGTCGTCGCGGCGGCGCGTTTTCTCGCTTCGGTCGGCGAACGCCACATCTTCGTGCTCGGCGACATGAAGGAGCTCGGCCCGGACGAGGTCGAACTGACGCGGGCCTGCGGCGCCGAAATCCGGCGGGCAGGCGTCACGCGGCTGTTCGGACTGGGCGATCTGGCGCGCGCCGCCTGCGAAGGTTTCGGCGCGGGCGCGACCTGGTTTGCGGATCGCGATGCACTCGTCGCAGCGCTCGACAGCGAGCTCGACGCCGAGCTGAGCGTGCTGGTCAAAGGGTCTCGTTCGATGGCGATGGAGCGGGTGCTCGAACCGCTTCTGAGCGATGGTGAGGTGCGCTGACGTGCTGCTGTATCTGACTAACTATCTCGCGCAGTTCGAGTCGGGCTTCAACGTCTTCAACTATCTGACCATGCGCGCGATCCTCGGTGCGTTGACGGCTCTCGTGCTGTCCTTCGTGATCGGTCCGCGGATGATTGCGCGTCTCAGCATCAACCAGGTCGGTCAGCCCGTGCGCGAGAACGGGCCGATCACGCATCTGCCCAAAGCCGGCACGCCGACGATGGGCGGCGCGCTGATCCTGACGTCGATCGCGATCAGCACGCTGTTGTGGGCCGACCTCGAGAATCATTTCGTGTGGATCGTTCTGTTCGTCACGCTGGCTTTCGGCGTGATTGGCTACGTGGACGACTACCGCAAACTCGTGCTGCAGGATCCCGCCGGGATTTCCGCAAAACAAAAGCTCTTCTGGCAGTCTGCGGCGGCTTCGGTCGCTGCCATTGCTTTGTACGTTACGGCGACCGACGAGATGCAGAACTCGTTGCTCATCCCGTATTTCAAGGATCTGGCGATCTACCTCGGTGTTTTCCAGGTCGTCGTAACGTACTTTTTTATTGTCGGCTTTTCGAACGCGGTCAACCTGACCGACGGACTCGACGGCCTCGCGATCATGCCGGCGGTTCTCGTCGGCGGCGCACTCGGTGTGTTTGCCTACGTCACCGGCAACGTGAACTTCTCGGACTATCTCGGCATCCCCTACGTCGCGGGAACCGGCGAGATTCTGGTGTTCTGCGCGACGCTTGCGGGCGCGGGTCTGGGCTTTCTCTGGTTCAACACCTATCCGGCTCAGGTGTTCATGGGAGACATCGGCGCGCTGGCGCTGGGTGCCGCCCTTGGCGTCGTCGCCGTCGTCGTGCGCCAGGAGATCGTGCTCGTGATCATGGGCGGCGTGTTCGTCGTCGAGACGCTGTCAGTAATGATTCAGGTCGCCTCCTACAAGCTGACGGGCAAACGCGTGTTTCGCATGGCGCCGCTGCACCATCACTACGAGCTGAAGGGCTGGGCCGAGCCGAAGGTGATCGTGCGCTTCTGGATCATCACCGTGATCCTCGTTTTGATCGGACTCGCGAGCCTGAAGATACGATGACGACGGCGACTGACAGACGTTCGATGAGTCTCGTGGCCGGATTGGGCTCCACGGGGCTATCCGTGGCGCGTTTCCTCAGGGCGCGCGATGCGGACGCGGTTTTCTACGACAGCCGGACCGAGCCGCCGGGCATCGATTCGCTTAAGGCCGTCTGGCCGGATGCGAAGCTGCTGCTCGGAGCAGCCGCGATCCCTGAAGGCATCGACCGCGTTATCGCTTCGCCGGGCATCGAGAATCGGCATCCGATCATCCGCGCGGCGCGGGACAGAGGGATCGATGTCGTCTCGGATATCGAGCTCTTTGCCCGCGAGGCCCGTGCGCCGTTCGTCGCCGTGACGGGCTCCAACGGCAAGAGCACGGTCACGACGCTGCTGTACCACATGTGCGTCGCGGACGGCCGCAAAGTGCTCGCCGGGGGCAATCTCGGGGAGCCGGCGCTCAACCTGCTTGGCGAAGAAAAGCCGGATCTCTACGTGCTGGAGATCTCGAGTTTCCATCTCAAGCGCACCGCGTATCTGCCCGCAAGCGTGGCGGTACTCCTCAACGTAACGGCCGATCACCTCGACTGGCACGACAGCTTCGAAGACTACGCCGCCTGCAAGTATCGCGTCTTTCAGGAGGCGAAGGCGGCCGTCGTCAACCGGGCCGATCCCACCGCGCTTAAGGCTGTCGCCGGCATACCGCGCGTCACGAGTTTCGGCATGGACGAACCCGGCGACGGGCATTTCGGTATTCGCATCGAGGACGGCCGGCGGTTTCTGGCTTGCGGGGACAAGCTGCTGCTGGCCGTCGACGAAATGGCGCTGTACGGCCTGCACAACCAGGCTAATGCGCTTGCGGCGCTTGCGGCGGGCGAGCTCCTCGGAATTCGTCATGCGGCCATGCTCGAGGTGCTCATCGAGTTTCCCGGTTTACCGCACCGCATGCAGTTCGTCGCACATCTCGAAGGCGTCGACTACGTCAACGACTCGAAGGCGACCAACGTCGCTGCCGCTGTCGCTTCGGTACGGTCAGTCGACGGTCCGGTCGTGCTGATCGCCGGCGGGGAAGGCAAGGGCGGTGACTTCGCCGCGCTGGCCGAGGCGGTCGACGAGCGGCTGTCGGGCGCCGTGCTGATCGGCAAAGACGCGGCCGAGATCGATGACGCGCTGGATGCGATGACGCCGCGGCGCTTCGCCGCCGACATGGACGGCGCCGTGGCGCATGCGGCTGAGCTGGCGGAGCCGGGCACGACGGTGTTACTGGCGCCCGCCTGTGCAAGCCTCGATCAATATCCGAACTACATGGCGCGCGGCGACGCGTTCGCCGAAGCGGTCCGGGAGCTCCGCCCGTGAGTGCGGCCGACATGACTCTGCAGCTTCCCGCGCGGCTGCGCACGCCGCTCAAGCTCGATCCCGTGCTCATGGCAATCTGTCTGACGCTGGTGCTGGGCGGCCTGATCGTGCTGGCGTCGGCCTCGATTGCGGTAGCCGACAAGGCGACCGACGACCCGTTCTTCTACGTCCAGCGGCAGGTCGTCGCGATACTGCTGGGCCTCGCCGCCGGCGCTTTCTGCCTGTTCGTGCCGATGAACGTCTGGCGGGCGGCCGGGCCTCTGGCGCTGTTCGCGGGCTTGCTCCTCCTGTTTCTGGTGCTGGTCCCGGGGGTTGGTCACGAAGTCAACGGCGCGCGCCGCTGGATTCGTCTCGGCGTCCTGAATCTGCAGGTGTCGGAACCGGCACGGCTCTGTTTCATCGTTTATCTGGCCGGCTACCTGGTGCGGCAGTCCAAAAGCGTGCGGGAAACTTTCTGGGGTTTCCTGCGCCCGATGTTCGTGTTGTCGGTGGCCTGCGTCGCGCTGTTGGCCGAACCCGACTTTGGCGCCGCCGTCGTGTTACTCGCGATTGCGCTGGCGATGTTGTTCGTCGCCGGCGCCCGGTTCCGGGATTTCTTCGTGTTCGCCGGTCTCGCGGTGGTCGCTATGGCGGCGCTGGCTATCGCGTCGCCCTATCGTCTGCGGCGGCTGACCGGCTTCCTCGACCCCTGGGCTGATCCGTTCAACTCGGGCTTCCAGCTCACGCAGTCGCTCATAGCGATCGGCCGCGGGGAATGGCTGGGCGTCGGTCTGGGCAACAGCGTCCAGAAACTGTTCTACCTCCCGGAGGCGCATACGGACTTCGTATTTGCCGTGTTTGCCGAGGAGTTCGGTTTGCTGGGATCGATACTCGTCGTCACGGTTTTTTTGGCGCTCCTGTGGCGGATCTACGGGATTGCGCGACGGGCGGTCGACACCGAACGCTTCTTCGAGGCCTACCTGGCCGTCGGCATCGGCACCTGGCTCGGTCTGCAGGCCTTCATCAACCTGGGCGTCAACATGGGGCTGCTGCCGACCAAGGGGCTCACCCTGCCGCTCGTCAGCTACGGGCGCAGCAGCATGATCGTGGCGTTGATCGCGCTGGCACTGCTGTTTCGTATTCACCATGAGCTCGCGGTCGACGCAACGCCGGTCAATCGCTCGCGGGCCGCGAAGAAGAAACCGCGGAGACGAAAGTCGTGAGTGTGCGTCCGATCATGATCATGGCGGGCGGCACCGGCGGTCACGTGTATCCGGCGCTGGCCGTCGCGCAAGCGCTCGAAGCGCGGCAGCAGCCGGTGTTCTGGCTCGGCACGCGCCGGGGCCTGGAGGCGCGGGTGGCGCCGGCAAACCGCATCGACATCGAATGGATTTCCGTGACCGGACTCCGCGGCAAGGGTTTTGCGACGCTTCTTCTGGCGCCGTTCAGACTTCTGTGGGCGGTATCGCAATCTCTCGTCATCATCTTCCGCCGGCGACCCGCTGCCGTGCTCGGCATGGGCGGCTTTGCGAGCGGGCCCGGCGGCGTCGCCGCCTGGCTTACCCGCAGGCCGCTCGTGATTCACGAGCAGAACGCAGTGGCCGGCTTGACCAACCGACTTCTGGCGCGTCTTGCCCGGGTTGTGCTTCAGGCCTTCCCGGGCAGTTTTACCGCCAGCCGTCGGGCTCTGACCGTCGGCAATCCGGTCCGTCCGGCGATTGCCGCACTGCCGCCGCCCGCGGAGCGCTATGCCGGCCGTGAGGGGCCGCTGCGCCTGCTCGTGCTCGGCGGGAGCCAGGGAGCGCTGGCGCTGAACAGGCTTCTGCCCGCCGCGCTTGCGCTGCTGCCGGCCGCTCTGCGGCCCGTCGTTCGCCATCAGTGCGGAGAGCGCACCCGGGCGATCGCCGAGTCGGCCTACGCCGACGGCGATGTCGCCGTGGAACTCGTGACCTTCATCGAAGACATGGCGGCCGCGTACGCTTGGGCCGATCTCGTGGTCTGCCGGGCGGGCGCCCTGACCGTTGCCGAAGTCGCGGCGGCGGGTCTTCCCGCCATATTCGTGCCGTTTCCCGGCGCCGTCGACGATCACCAGACCGCGAATGCGCGGTCGCTGACCGAGCGGGGCGCGGCGCTCACGGTTCAGGAGCGGGATCTGACGCCCGAGGTCATGGCGGAAATCATCCGCAAGCAGCTTGCCGACCGCTCGTCGCTTGCCGCGCGCGCCGGGATCGCGCGGCGGGAACGGCACCCGGACGCGCTCGACGACATTGCGACGCACTGCCAGCGCGCCGCGGAGGGCCTCGCATGATCAACAGGATGCGCCGCATACATCGCGTGCACTTCGTCGGTATCGGCGGTTCGGGCATGTCCGGCATTGCGGAAGTGATGCTGAGCCTCGGCTACGCCGTGCAGGGCTCGGATCTCAAGACCAACAAGCAGACACGGCGCCTCGAAAGCCATGGCGCCACCGTATTCATCGGCCATGCGAAAGACCACATCCAGGACGCTGACGCGGTTGTCGTTTCGAGCGCGGTCGACGAAACCAATCCCGAAGTGGCCGCGGCCCGCGAAGCGCTGCTGCCGGTCGTGCGGCGCGCCGAGATGCTTGCCGAGCTGATGCGGTTTCGCTACTCCGTGGCCGTGGCGGGAACGCACGGCAAGACGACGACGACGAGCCTCATTGCGACCGTAATGGCCGACGGCGGCCTCGATCCTACCTTCGTCATCGGTGGGCGCCTGAAAAGCGCCGACGCGAATGCGCGGCTGGGGCAGGGGGACTACCTCGTCGCCGAGGCCGACGAGTCGGACGCGTCGTTCGTCCATCTGAAGCCGATGCTTGCCGTGGTCACGAATATCGACGCCGACCACATGTCCACCTACGACGGCGACATCGAGCGGCTGCGTGACGGCTTCATCGAGTTTTTACACAACCTGCCGTTCTACGGACTCGCCGTCATGTGCATCGACGACCCGGGCGTGCGCGACATACTCGGCCGCGTCGGGCGCTCGGTCGTGACCTACGGTTTCGACGAGTCGGCCGACGTGCGGGCAACCGACCTCGTTTACGAGGCCGGCAGCACCCGTTTCGAGGTGCGCCGCCGCAATGCGGACCCGCTTGCGATCCGTCTGCGGCTTCCCGGCCGGCACAACGTGCAGAATGCGCTGGCGGCGATCGCGGTGGCCGAGGAACTGGCCGTTGCCGACGAGGCCGTCGTCGCGGCGCTCGGGCGTTTCGAAGGGATCGACAGGCGCTTCCAGTATCTCGGCGAAGTCGAGACGGCGCGCGGCAAAGTCCTGCTCGTCGACGACTACGGCCATCATCCGACGGAAGTAGCCGCGACACTCGCGGCGGCCCGTTCCGGCTGGCCGGACCGGCGCCTGGTGCTGGTTTTCCAGCCGCACCGCTACAGCCGGACCCGCGATCTTCTCGACGACTTCGCGAACGTTCTGTCGGGCGCGGACGTGCTGATCGTACTCGACGTATACGCCGCCGGAGAAGCGCCCATCGCCGGTGCCGACGGCCGCGCGATCGCGCGCGCCGTACGTGGCCGCGGCGTCGTGGAGCCGGTCTTTGTCGAAACGCTGGACGAACTCGAGCCCGTGCTGGCCGGCCTGCTCGGGGACGGCGATCTCGTGCTGACGATGGGGGCGGGCGATATCGGCGCTTACGCGCAGACCCTCCCTGAACGGCTTGCGGCGGCGCCCGGACTCAGGGCGCAGACATGATGGCCGCAATGGATGACAAGAGCGTTCGCGGCGACCTGAGGCAGAACGAGCCGATGAGTCGCCACACGTCGTGGCGGGCCGGCGGTCCGGCCGAGCTGTTCTTCGTCCCGGCCGACGTCGACGATCTGAAGACGTTCCTGCAGTCGCTCGACGACACGGTGCCGATATTCTGGCACGGCGTTGGCAGCAACCTGCTCGTCCGCGATGGCGGCATCCGGGGCGTCGTGATTTCCGCATCGCGAATCCTCAAGGATCTCGAGCGCGTCGATCCCTACACGGTCCGCGCCGGAGCCGGTCTGCCGTGTACCCAGCTTGCCCGTCAGTGCGTGCGCTGGGGTATCGGGCCCGCGGAATTCTTCGCCGGCATCCCCGGCACCGTCGGCGGCGCGCTTGCGATGAACGCCGGCGCCCACGGCGGCGAAACCTGGGATCGCGTCGAGTCCGTCCGGGCGATCGACCGACACGGCACGATCCGCCTCCGCGCGCCCGCCGAATACACGATCGGCTATCGCAACGTCTCGGGGCCGCGCGACGAGTGGTTTCTCGAGGCGACGTTCGGCTTCGACCCGGAAACGACGTCGACGCTCGAAGCGATGAACGCCATGCTCGAACGCCGCAAGCGTACCCAGCCGCTCGGCCTGCCGAGCTGCGGCTCCGTCTTCCGCAATCCCGAGGGCGATCACGCGGCGCGGCTCATCGAGGCGGCAGGACTCAAGGGCTTCTCGATCGGCGGCGCCGAGGTCAGCGACAAGCACGCGAACTTCATCATCAACGCAAGCGAGGCAAGCGCCAGCGACATCGAAGCGCTGATCGGGCACGTACAGCGAACCGTGGAGGAAGTGCACGGTATCCGCCTGCTCCACGAAGTGCGCATCGTCGGGGAAGTCAAAAAGTGAGCGGTTTTCAGCGTCCATGGGCGAGCAACCGCGACGGCGGCGTCGCTGAAAGGGACGTCCTCGTGAGCGATCCGGCTGCGTTCGGCAAGGTAGCAGTCGTCTACGGCGGCCGCTCCAGCGAGCGGGACGTCTCCCTGCAGACGGGATCCGCCGTGCTCGAGGCGCTCGTCGCCGCCGGTGTGGACGCCGTCGGCTGGGATCCCGCGGACCGTCCGCTCGGCGAACTCGTCGAAGCCGACATCGATCGCGTCTGGATAGCGCTGCACGGGCCGGGCGGCGAGGACGGCGCGCTGCAGGGTGCTCTGGAGTGGCTCGGCCTGCCGTATACGGGCAGCGGCGTTCTGGCGTCCGCGCTTGCGATGGACAAGCTGCGGTCCAAGCAGATCTTCGCCGCGAACGGGATAGCAACCCCGGACTATGCCGTAGTGACGAGTCGCGCGGACGCGCGGATTGCCGCGGATCGCCTGGGCTTCCCACTGATCGTGAAGCCGCCCTGCGAAGGGTCCAGCGTCGGCATGAGCAAGGTGCTCGACGGCGGCGATCTGGACCCGGCGGTCGATCTCGCACTCGACTACGGCGCCACGGCGCTCATCGAGGAGTGCATCGTCGGCAAGGAACTGACCGTTGCGGTGTTGAAGGGCGTGGCGCTACCGAGCGTTCGTATCGAGACGCCGCGAGTGTTCTACGACTATCGCGCGAAGTACGAATCCGAGCGGACGAGGTACTTCTGCCCCGGTACCGACGACGGCAGCGAGGAAACGCGCTATGCGTCGCTCGCGCTCGAGGCGTTTAGGGCCCTCGGTTTGCGCGGCTGGGGACGGGTGGACTTCATGGCCGGGGCCGACGGCAAGCCGCAGGTCATCGAGGTCAACACGGTGCCCGGCATGACCAGCCACAGCCTGGTGCCGATGGCCGCCAGGGAAGCCGGGCTCGATTTTGCAACGCTCTGCTGGCGAATTCTCGAAACGAGCATGACGGGCGCGGGTCTGGTCAGGGACGAGCGGGGAGTAGTCAATGGCGCGTAAACAGGCGAAGCGGCGCAAGGTAAGGAAGGAGCGGCAGATCCGCATGCCCCGGATTCGCTGGGGCAGGGTACTCGCACCGGTGTTCGCGATGGCGCTGGTCGTCGCGGTGTACGAGCTTGCGCTCCTGGCGCTGGATCGCGAGATCCGGTCGATAGAGGTCAGCGGCCCGTTCGAGCGCGTATCGGCGATGCAGATCGAAGCGGCGCTTTCTCACGAACTGGATGCCGGTTTTCTCAAGGCGGATCTCGGCGGCATGCGCGACACGATCCGGTCGCTCGAGTGGATCGACGATGCGCGGGTTGCGCGGCGCTGGCCCGACCGGATTGCGATTTCCGTTACGGAGCAGACGGCCGCGGCCGTCTGGGACGAGCGCGGTCTCCTGAACGTGCGCGGCGAGCTGTTCGTCGCGGACGCGCGGCATGTGCCCGCCGAACTGCCCCGGCTTTCGGGCCCCGATGCGAAGTCGACCGACGTTGCCGAACGTTACATCCGGATCCGCGAGCAGCTGATTCCGCTGGGCCTCGACGTGACCGAACTGCTGTTGAGCGATCGCGGTGCGTGGACGCTGACGCTTGCCAACGGCATCGAAGTCCGGCTGGGCCGGCGCGACGTCGATGCGCGGACCGACGTCTTTCTCGACGTTGTGGCCAACCTGATTACCGCGAACGCCAAGCGCATCGACTACGTCGACCTCCGCTACAGCAATGGTTTCAGTATCGGCTGGAAGGCCGGGAACTCGCCGCTCGAACTCGACGCTGACGAAGGCGACGATGCGATGCTGGCCGCCCGGGGGTACAACTGATGTCGAAGCGCGGAGACAAGAACCTGATCGTCGGGCTCGACATCGGTACCTCCAAGGTCGTCGCGATCGTGGGCGAGATCACCGACGACGGCGAGATCGAGGTGGTCGGGATCGGCTCGCATCCGTCCCGCGGACTCAAGAAGGGTGTGGTCGTGAACATCGAGTCCACCGTGCACTCGATTCAGCGCGCGGTAGAGGAGGCGGAGCTCATGGCGGGCTGCGACATCCACTCGGTCTACACGGGAATCGCCGGCAGTCACGTCCGCAGCCTCAACTCGCACGGGATCGTCGCCATCCGCGACAAGGAAGTGTCGGCGACCGACGTCGACCGGGTCATCGACGCGGCGCGAGCCGTGGCGATTCCTGCCGATCAGAAGATCCTGCACATCCTGCCGCAGGAGTACCTGATCGACAACCAGGAAGGAATTCGGGAACCCGTGGGCATGTCCGGCGTACGCCTGGAGGCAAAAGTGCACATGGTGACGGGGGCCGAGAGCGCCGCCCAGAACATCGTGAAGTGCGTCCAGCGCTGCGGTCTCGAAGTCGACGACATCGTGCTCGAGCAGTTGGCGTCGAGCTACTCCGTGCTGACCGAGGACGAGAAGGAGCTTGGTTCCTGCATCGTCGATATTGGCGGCGGCACGACCGATATCGCGGTCTTTCTCGGCGGCGCGATTCAGCACACCGCCGTGATTCCGATCGCGGGCGATCAGGTGACCAACGATATCGCCGTCTCGATGCGGACGCCGACGCAGTACGCCGAAGAGATCAAGATCAAGTACGCCTGCGCGCTGTCGCAGCTTGCGAACCCGGACGAGACCATCGAAGTGCCGAGCGTCGGCGAACGGCCACCGCGGCGGCTGGCAAGACAGACGCTGGCAGAGATCGTCGAGCCGCGTTACGAGGAACTGTTCGGTCTGGTGCGGGATGAGCTCCGCCGCAGCGGCTTCGAGGAGCTGATCGCGGCGGGCATCGTGATCACCGGCGGCAGCGCGAAGATGGAGGGCGCCGTGGAACTCGCCGAGGAGGTGTTTCACATGCCGGTGCGGCTGGGGGCGCCGCAGTACGTCGAGGGGCTCAAGGAAGTGGTGAGAAACCCCATCCATGCGACCGGGGTCGGTCTGCTGCTGTACGGCTACGCCAATCTGACGCGACGCGACGGCACGTCGACGCCGATTTCCGGCGGCTTGGGCGACGTTTGGGAACGAATGAAGGCCTGGTTCTCCGGACAGTTCTAGAGAATCGGGACAAAGGGAATAACCCGGCGGGGGTCGGGTTTCATACAACGGGCAGGTGAGTGCCCGATGACAAAGCAAAGCGGAGGTAACACATGTTTGAGCTAATGGACGCGCACAGCCAGACCGCGGTCATCAAGGTGATCGGTGTCGGCGGCGGCGGCGGCAACGCCGTGGCGCACATGGTCGACTCGGGAATCGAAGGCGTGGAATTTATCTGCGCCAACACGGACGCACAGGCGCTCAAGGGATCGCACGTGCGGAAGTCTTTGCAGATCGGCTGCAACATCACGAAAGGTCTCGGCGCCGGCGCGAACCCGGACGTGGGCCGTCAGGCGGCCATGGAAGACCGCGATCGGATCCACGAGGCGATCGAGGGTGCCGACATGCTGTTCATCACGGCCGGCATGGGCGGCGGCACGGGAACCGGCGCTACGCCGGTCGTAGCCCAGGTGGCGAAGGAACTCGGCATCCTGACCGTCGCGGTGGTCACCAAGCCGTTCGCCATGGAGGGCGGTAAGCGGATGGCCATTGCCGACCACGGCATCGGCGAACTCGGTAAATACGTCGACTCGCTGATCACCATTCCCAACGAGAAGCTACTGACCGTCCTCGGCGGCGAGACCACGCTGCTCGATGCGTTCAAGGCGGCGAATCAGGTGCTGCAGGGAGCGGTGCAGGGCATTGCCGAACTGATCACGCGACCCGGCCTCATCAACGTCGACTTCGCCGACGTTCGGACCGTAATGGCCGAGATGGGTATGGCCATGATGGGATCGGGCACGTCGTCGGGTGAGGATCGCGCGCGGGAAGCGGCCGAAGCCGCCGTTTCGAGCCCCCTGCTCGAGGACATCAATCTGGCTGGCGCAAACGGCATTCTCGTCAACGTCACGGCCGGCATGGATCTGTCTATCGGCGAGTTCCAGGAGGTCGGCAACACGGTCAAGGAGTTCGCAAGCGACGATGCGACGGTCGTGGTGGGCACCGTGATCGATCCGGACATGACCGACCGCATCCGGGTGACCGTCGTCGCCACGGGTCTCGGTCAGAGCAAAGCGCAGGCCGACGCGCCGATGCGTATCGTCCGCCGGCCCACGCCGGCAACGGAGCCGAACTACCACGGGCTGGATAAACCCACCGTGCAGCGCCAGCGGGCCGTGGGCGATGGTCTGGAAGACGTCGGTCTGCAGGAGGAACTGCTCGACATCCCTGCGTTCCTGCGCCGTCAGGCCGACTGAGTTCGCTTAGCGAACCGGCGGTCAGCGGCAGCCGGGCCGACTCACCTCGGCTCCTTGCCGAACGCCTCCGCACGCCGGCCCGGGCTGAGTCCCGGGTCGGCGGGATGTCATAAAGCACTGAATTACTTGAAGAGATTTTTTGCGGTGTGCTACGCTTCGCCGAATTTTCCGCCACCGGCCGGGTTTGCCCGCCGCGCGATGTCCCGGCCTGCACTCCGAGAGCAGTCGACCCGGACACGGGGTCTCAAGGCACTGGGGTAATCGATAGCCATGCTCCGACAACGCACACTCAAAACTGCCATCCGCGCGACCGGCGTCGGGCTGCATACCGGCGAGAAGGTGTACATGACGCTGCGACCGGCCGCGGAGAACGCGGGCATCGTATTCCGTCGCGTCGATCTCGACGAACCCGTTGACGTACCGGCGGATCCGCTCCTGGTCGGTGAGACGATGCTCGGCACTACGCTCATCAAGGACGGCGTCAAGGTCGCCACGGTCGAGCATCTGATGTCCGCCCTGGCGGGTCTCGGTATCGACAATCTTTCGGTCGATCTCTCGGCAGCCGAGGTTCCGATCATGGATGGCAGCGCCGGGCCCTTCGTGTTTCTGCTGCAGTCGGCCGGCATCGAGGAGCAGAGTGCACCGAAACGCTTCATTCGCATCAAAGAGCCGGTGCGCGTGGAGGACGGCGACAAGTGGGCGGAGCTCCTGCCGTTCAACGGCTTCAAAGTGAATTTCGAGATCAACTTCAATCACCCGGTGTTCAACAAGCTCGCACAGAGCGCGACGATCGACTTCTCGTCGACTTCGTTCCTGAAGGAAGTGTCGCGGGCCCGGACCTTTTGCTTCCTGCGCGATGTCGAGGCGCTGCGCGAACGTAATCTCACGCTCGGCGGATCGATGGACAATGCGATCGTGCTCGACGACTATCGAATCCTCAACGAGGACGGCTTGCGCTATTCCAACGAGTTCCTGATTCACAAGATCCTGGACGCGATCGGCGACATGTACCTCCTCAACCACTCGCTGGTCGGCGAGTATCGCGCGTACAAGTCGGGGCACGATCTGAACAACAAGCTGCTGCGGGCGCTGCTTGCGGCGGAGTCGGCCTGGGAAGAAGCGACGTTCGAAGATCCGGACGCTGCGCCGATTTCTTATGCAACGCCTGCCTATGCGTAGCGGCGCCGTCGCCGCGTATTAGTCGCGCCCGGGCCGGCTTACCCGGACCGCCACCCGTTCAGCTGCCACCCCGGCCTCATTTGCGGCAGCCAGCAGACGCGCCTCTTCGAATCTGAGCCTTGCTGCCCACGCGCTGGACGAGGTCTTTATGACCAGCACACCGTCCCGGTCGAGGGCGGCCGACACGATGCTCGTGCCAAGCGTGCCGCCGAGACTGTCGCTGAGCGCGGCGGTGAGCCGACCGATCTCCCTGGTACGCTCGAGGATCTGCTCCAAGCCTTCGATTTCCTTGGGATTTAACAGATTTCCGAGGCGTTGTGGCGGCATCTAAACTGTGACGAATTTGGCGTTTGAGGATTACCCAACAGTGATCTCTATCACCGTTCGATACCCGGTTTCTTGTAAAAGAAACCGGCGTTATGCATAGTTCTGGGTATCGACAAAGGCAACCCCGCCGAAAGGCGCGGGACGCAAAACCACCGGTCTACGGGCAGCAGCGTCTTGAATGCTGCCTAGGGCAGCGGGGCTACCGAAGTGAAGAACGCCAGCAACTTAAGTATTATACGCGGCTGCCGCGATGAGCAACGAGTTTCCCGTATCGGAACCGGCGCGTCGTACAAGAAGAAGTCAAACCTCGCGTACCAGGGACTGACTCGATGAATATCCTGATTTTCCCGACGGGGCGTAGTCAGCCCCGCCAGCTCAGTCTGTCCACGAAGTCGGTTGCCGGTATCGCCGTAGTGGCGATCGCTGTACTCGGCGCGTTGGGTTTTACCGGCGGTTACTGGTACTCCGCGACCACCGGATCTGGCGTCAGCGCCAACGAGCTGGAACGCTACAGAACGGCCATCTCCGACCAGCAAAGCGAGATCGCCGGAATTCGTCAGCAAAAGGAAGACACGCTCGACGCGATGTCCGTGCGTGTTGCGGAGCTCAACGCCCGTATCATCCGGCTGGATGCACTGGGCCGCCGGCTCACCGAGATGGCCGACATCGATGGCGGCGAGTTCGATTTCGACTCCGAGCCGGGTATGGGCGGACCCGAGGAACCGCTTGCCGATGGGGGCGTCGAAGCGGGTTCCGTGGAAGTGCCCGAGTTCGTTGCCGCCATGCGGGAGCTGAGCCGGGATCTCGAGGACCGCGAGGCACAACTCGGTGTGCTGGAGCGAGTCATCATGCATCAGAACCTCGAGCAGCGCGTGTATCCGCAGGGCCGCCCGGTAAGGTCGGGCTGGATATCCTCGTTCTTCGGCAAGCGCACGGATCCGTTCACCGGTAAGCCCGCCAACCATATGGGCGTCGACTTTGCCGGTAAGTACGGCGACGAAATCGTCTCGGTGGCCGATGGCGTCGTTACCTGGTCGGGGGACCGCTACGGGTACGGCATCATGGTCGAAATCAATCACGGGAACGGCTACACGACCCGCTACGCGCACAACTCGGAGAATCTCGTCGACGTCGGCGCTGAAGTCCGCAAAGGACAGGTAATCGCGCTCATGGGAGAAACGGGGCGCGCGACCGGCCCCAACCTGCACTTCGAAGTCGTGCGCAACGGCCGTCGGGTCAACCCGGTGAACTTCATCCGCGAGTCCCGCTGAGCCCGTCTCGGGGCCGAAAGGCCGCCAAACCCAGCGAAATCCTATCCGCGCCGCGCCTCTGGGAATGGCTGCTTGCCTTCGTCGAAAACGCCCATAAATCCCCCGTCTGGCGCACTATTCTCATACTAATGGCGCCAGGTTTTTCATAGAATATCGGGCTTTGCGCCGCTCTCTGCGTCTCTTACAGGAGTATACGTGGCCAACTTCGTTACCCGGCTCTTCGGCAGCCGCAATCAGCGTCTGGTGCGCCAGTACGGCAAGGTCGTCGGGAGAATCAACGCGCTCGAGGAGTCCCTGAAGGCTCTGTCCGACGAGGAACTGCGCGACAAGACCCCGGAGTTTCGCGGGCGTTTCGAAGCCGGCGAGACGCTGGACGATCTGCTGCCCGAGGCGTTCGCCGTCGCGCGCGAAGCCGCCTGGCGTGCGCTGTCCATGCGGCCGTTCGACGTCCAGCTCATCGGCGGCATGGTGCTCAACGACGGCAACATCGCAGAGATGCGCACCGGGGAAGGCAAAACGCTGGTTGCTACCTTGCCCGCGTACCTGAATGCCCTGAGCGGCAAGGGCGTCCACATCGTGACGGTCAACGAATACCTGGCGCAGCGCGATGCGGACTGGATGGGCCCGGTGTACGAATTTCTCGGACTTACGGTCGGGGTCGCGCGAAGCGGCCAGACCCAGGAAGAGAAGCGCGCGGCCTACGCGTCCGATATCACTTACGCGACGAACAACGAGCTCGGCTTCGACTATCTGCGCGACAACCTGGCGTTCGCGCTGGACGACAAGGTGCAGCGGCAGCTCAATTTCGCGATTGTCGACGAGGTCGACTCGATTCTGATCGACGAGGCGCGGACGCCGCTGATCATATCGGGACCGGCGGATACGAGCACCGATCTGTACGGGCAGATCAACAAGCTGATCCCGTCGCTCAAGGCGCATAAGGAACTCGAGGCGCCCAGCAACTACGACATAGGCGCGAAGCGCGTGCGCGTTGCCGGCAGCGATGAGGAAGAGCTGACGCTCGAAGCGGCATGCGAGCTTGCGGAGAGTCGGTCGAGCGACCTCGTGCTCGACGACGATAGCGGCAAAGTACCGGTCTGCCGGCTGGTGCCGCGCGGCGACTACACGATCGACGAGAAGGCCAAGCAGGCGCACCTCACCGAGGAAGGCCAGGAGAAGATCGAAGGACTCATGATCAAGGCCGGCGTTCTCGGAGAGGGCGAAGGTCTCTACGATGCGGCGAACATTCGTCTGCTGCACCACCTGAACGCGGGGCTGCGCGCGCACGCGATCTACAAGCGCGACGTCGACTATGTCGTGAAGGACGGCAACGTGGTCATCGTCGACGAGTTCACGGGGCGCACGATGGCCGGCCGGCGCTGGTCCGACGGTCTGCATCAGGCCATCGAGGCGAAGGAAGGCGTTTCGATCAAGCAGGAGAATCAGACCGTCGCGTCGATCACGTTCCAGAACTACTTCCGTCTGTACGACAAGCTGTCCGGCATGACCGGCACGGCCGATACCGAGGCCTTCGAATTCCAGCAGATCTACGGTCTGGAAGTCGTCGTGATTCCGACGCACAGGCCGATGATCCGCGACGACGCGCCGGACCTGGTCTATCTCACCGAAAAGGACAAGTTCGAGGCGATCGTCGAAGACATCACCGACTGCCGCGAACGCGGTCAGCCCGTGCTGGTCGGTACCACGTCGATCGACATGTCCGAGCGTCTGTCCGCGGTCCTCAAGAAGCGCAAGATCGACCATGAAGTCCTGAACGCGAAGCAGCACGAGCGCGAGGCGCATATCGTCCAGAACGCGGGCCGGCCGGGCACGATAACCATCGCGACCAACATGGCGGGCCGCGGAACCGACATCGTGTTGGGCGGCAGTGTCGAAGCCGATCTCGAAAACGCTGGCGAGGGCGCGGACGAAGAGGCGCTCCGCGCCGAGTGGGAGGCACGTCATCAGTCGGTACTCGACGCGGGCGGCTTGCACATCGTCGGCACGGAGCGGCACGAGTCCCGCCGCATCGACAACCAGCTCCGCGGTCGCTCGGGCCGGCAGGGCGATCCTGGGTCGAGCCGCTTCTATCTGTCGATGGAAGATTCGCTCATGCGGATCTTCGGTGACCCGGAGCGTACCAAGTCTCTGCTGTCGCGCGCGGGCATGCGCGAAGGAGAAGCTATCGAATCCAAGCTCCTGTCCCGGCAGATCGAGAAGGCTCAGCGCAAAGTGGAAGCGCACAACTTCGACATCCGCAAGAACCTGCTCGAGTACGACGACGTGGCGAACGATCAGCGCAAAGTCGTGTACCACCAGCGCGCCGATCTGATGGCGGCCGACGAAGTCGGCGACGCCGTCGCCGCAATTCGCGAGGAGGTCATCGCCAACGAGGTCGAGTTGCACATCCCGCCCGAGAGTCTGGAAGAGCAGTGGGATCCCGACGGACTGGCCAAGGCTCTCGAGTCCGATTTCGGCATCCAGGTGGACGTCGCGAGCATCGTCGCGGACGACAAGACGATGTCTTCCGAAGGAATCGCCGAGCGCTGCATCGAGGCGGCAAACGAGGCCTATGCCGCGAAGGAAGACGAAGTGGGCAGCGAGTTGCTTCGCAACGTCGAGAAGCAGGTCATGCTGCGGCAGCTCGATTACCACTGGAAAGAGCATCTCGCGGGGATGGATCATCTGCGGCAGGGAATCGGTCTCCGGTCTTACGCGCAGAAAAACCCGAAGCAGGAGTACAAGCGCGAGGCGTTCGAGATGTTCGGCTCGATGCTCGAACAGATCAAACACGACACGATCAGCATCCTGTCCCGCATCCGGATTCAGAGTGAGCAGGATCTCGCCGAGATGGAGCGGCAGCGCCGCGCCGCCGAGGAGCTCAAGTATCGGCACGCGGAGGCATCGGCGCTGGTACAGCCCGCGGCCGCGGCGGGTCCGGCCGCGGGTATGGGCATGGGCACGCCGGGCGCGGCGCCCACCCCTGCTGCGGCTGCGCCTACGACTGGTCAGGCCGGCGCTCAGCCGTTCGTTCGCGACGGTCGGAAAGTCGGCCGGAACGAGCCCTGCCCCTGCGGGTCAGGCAAGAAGTACAAGCAATGTCATGGCAAGCTGAGCTGACGCGGCTCGAGGTCGTCGCGGGGATTCTCCGCGACGGTTCCGGGCGCGTGCTCATCGCCGAGCGGCTCGGCGACGGTCCGTTCAAGGGTCTCTGGGAGTTTCCCGGCGGCAAGATCGCGGACGGTGAGGCACCCGATGCGGCGCTTGCGAGGGAGCTGGCCGAGGAGATCGACGTTCGTGTCGTCGAGAGCCGGCACTTCCTGTCGCTCGGGCACGACTACCCGGATCGTCGCGTCGACATCGATTTCTTTCTCGTGGACCGCTGGGAGCGTGAGCCCCGGGGCCTGGAAGGCCAGCGGCTCTGCTGGGTCGCGCCCGCGGATCTCGATGCGGCGAAACTGCTGCCGGCCGATGAACCCGTCGTGGTAGCGCTGAGAGCTCAAGACCGCCGCGAATTCTGATTTCGGTTGTAACGGCGCTCAAAACTCAAAGTCTCCGCAAATACTAAGGCGGCGAGACGGCGGTCAGGCCGGACCGGGCGCCGTATCAGCAAATGCTAAGGTGAAAAGCGACGTCGCGCGTCGTCTGCATGGCGCGTGCCTCGACGGTCTTCCACTCGAGGAAGCGGACCGTGAAGCGATGCTGGCTGCCGCTGATTTCCGGGAACAGCGAGCTGCCGCCCGGCATGCCGATCCTGAGCAGCCTGCAATGCTCGCCTTTCCGGACGCTGTGTTGATACATCCCGCTGACGGCGATCTTGTCTTTCGGTTCCGCTGACTCGCGGATCAGCCACAGGAGTTCGAGGACGGCATCACAGAGCGGACGGATGCTCCTGACCCAGTGATCGAGATCCTCGCGGCGCCGGGCAAAGGGTTGCCGGAGCCAGTGGCTGTAGACGGGCAGGTCGAACTCGCAGGTACCGCCCGGGATCGCGCTGCGGTGCTTCACGGAACTCAGGAACTCGCTGTCCTTGAGCGGCTGAAGGTATTGCGTACCGGCCGCGTTGAGGGCGCCGCGGCTGTCGTTCAGGTTCGAAATCAGCGTCTCCAGGCGGCCGCGATCAACGTCCGGGAGCGCCGCGAAACGCTCGAGCTGAGCAATCTGGTGGTCCAGTTCCTTGTGTACGTCGCTGCGGACATCGCCGCGCGACAGGATCGCCATGATGTCGAGCAGCGTGGCGATCGTTGCCCGGCTTGCCCAGTCCGACTCGCTCTCGCCGTTGTAGAGCAGTTGCTGGTAAAGAAACTCGAGCCGCAGGAACGTCCGCATCCGTTCGTTCAGGGGCTGCTCGTAGTGGGTCTGATCGGGCTTTGCGCTCGTGACTACATTGCCAGCAGGTTTCGCCATCGGACTATTCTGCGCCTTGAGGTCCGGCGAGGGCAACTCAGCCGTTTTCGTGCTCCCGGGCCTGCTCGAGATACTGTCGGTGAATGGCAACAGTTGCCTCGCGCAAGGCCGTGAGCGTGCCGCTGTTGTCGATGACGTCGTCGGCGATCGCAAGGCGCTCGGAACGGCTGGCCTGAGCCGCGAGGATACGTCGCGCCTGTTCGACCGACTCGGCATCGCGGTCGAGCAGCCGCTGTATCTGGGTTTCCTCGTCGCAATCGACGACGAGAATCCGGTCCATTGCGGCCGCCAGCTCCGAACCGGTGAGAAGCGGGACGACGATCACCTGATACGGGCCGCCGGCGCTGTCTGCCTGCCGCAGCGTCTCATAGCGAATCCGCGGGTGCAGAATGGCTTCGAGGTTCTGACGCGCGTCGGGATCGGCGAAGACGATCTCACGCAGCTGGCGCCGGTCGAGTGTACCGTCAGTTCCGACGATCGCGTCGCCGAAACGATGCCGGATCTCGGCGAGCGCCGGTTGACCGGGTGCGACCACCTCGCGGGCTATTACGTCCGTGTCGATCACGGTCGCGCCGAGTTCCCCGAGCGTATCGGCGACGGTGGTTTTGCCGCTGGCGATGCCGCCCGTCAGCCCGACCCGAAATGGCGCCGGCGTTTCGGAGCCTTGCGCGCTCATCTAGAACATGAATGTAACGTAGGCATTGCGGATCGCCTCGCCGTACAGCATCGTGATCCAGCCGGCGGCTGCGAGAAACGGGCCGAAGGGCATTGGAATCCTGTGATCGCGGCCGCGAAACATGATCAACAGAATGCCAACGACCGCGCCCACCAGCGCCGACATCAGGACTATCGTCGGCAGGGCCTGCCAGCCGAGCCATGCACCGAGCGCGGCAAGCAGCTTGAAATCGCCGTAGCCCATGCCTTCCTTGCCGGTCGCAAGCCGAAACAGCTGGTAGACGAGCCAGAAGCTCATGTAGCCGGCCGCCGCGCCGATGATGGCGTCCGCGGGCGCAACGAACAGCGTATTCGCGCCGCTGACCGGATGGAACAGGCTCATGAGGAGACCAATCCACATCAGCGGCAGCACGATCGAATCCGGGATCAGCTGATGGTCGAAGTCGATCAGCGTTATCGGCACGAGCGCCAGCGTAAGTACAATCGCCATCAGGGCTTCCGCCCCGAAACCGAAGTGCAGCGCCGTCCAGGCAGAGAGGAGTCCCGTCGCGAACTCAACGAGCGGATAGCGCGGCGAGATTTTCGTTCCACAGTTGCTGCAGCGGCCCCGGAGCATCAGGTAGCTGAGGACCGGGATGTTCTCCAGCGCAGTAATGGTGTGACCGCATGCCGGACAACGCGAACGCGGTGTGACGAGATCGAACTTCTTCTCAGGTACCTCGGCGGCCGGCTCGGCGGCCAGCGCCTCGCACTGCTGCCGCCACTCCCGGTCCATCATGATCGGGAGGCGATAGATCACGACGTTGAGGAAGCTGCCGAGGAGCAGGGCAAACGCAAACGTCACGCCGATGAACAGCAGCGGCGAACTCTGGAGGGCTTCGATCATGCGCGGCAGCCTTGACGTTTAGCACAAAAAACGGCGTTCGGAGTGTCCTCCGAACGCCGCGGTTTTTCAATCGCCTCGGGCGTTCTCGCTAGACAACCTGGCCCAGCTTGAAGATCGGGAGGTACATGGCCACGACCAAACCGCCGACCAGCACGCCGAGAATCGCCATGATCATCGGTTCCAGCAGCGACGAGAGATTATCGACGGCGTTGTCGACGTCCTCTTCGTAGAAATCCGCAACCTTGGCAGACATTTCGTCGAGCGAGCCGGATTCTTCTCCGACCGCGATCATCTGGATCACCATGTTCGGAAACAGGTCAGTGTTTTCCATCGACTGCTGCAGGCGCTGTCCGGTCGCGACCTCGTCGCGCATCTGCTTCACGCCCTCTTCGTAGACGATGTTGCCGGTTGCCCCCGCGACGCTGTCGAGCGCCTCGACCAGCGGGACGCCAGCTGCGAACATCGTCGACAGCGTGCGGGCGTAGCGCGCAATTGACGCCTTCTGCATGATCGGGCCGATGACCGGAATCTTGAGTGTGACCCGGTCCAGAAAGTGCCGCATCGGACGGGAACGCTTCTTGAAGTACAGAAATGCGGCGATTGCCAGACCGATGCCGATCGCGAGCATGTAACCCTGCTCGCGAACGAATATCGACAGGTCGATTACCATGCGCGTGAAGGCGGGCAGATCGGCGCCGAAACCCTGGAACAGATCCTCGAAAGCCGGGATCACGAAGATCAGCAGGATCGTCATTACGATGAACGCGACGACCAATACGGCTGCCGGGTAGGTAAGCGCTTTCTTGATCTTCTTTTTGATCGCCTCGGTCTTTTCCTTGTACGTCGCGATCTTTTCGAGCAGCGTTTCGAGCGCACCAGCCTGCTCGCCCGCTTCGACGAGGTTGATGAACAGATCGTCGAAATAAATCGGGTGTTTGCCGAGTGCCTCCGCCAGCGCGCTGCCGCCTTCGACGTCTGCCTTGATCGCCAGGATCAGCTTCTGCATCGCGGCGTTTTCGTGGCCGGTGCCCACGATTTCGAAGGCCTGCACGAGCGGTATGCCGGCTGCCAGCATCGTTGCAAGCTGGCGTGAGAAAATCGCGATGTCGTTCGCCGTGATCTTGCCGCCGCCCGAAAAAAGGCCTTTCGACTCTTTCCGAATGCGGGACGGTACGACGCCCTGCCGGCGCAAATCGGCGCGTACGGCAGCCTCGTCGGCCGCCATGCTCTTGCCTTTGACTTTCTTGCCGTTGCGGTCCGTTCCTTCCCAGTTGAACGGCACTTTCATTACTGCTGTTTCAGCCATTGCGACAATTCCGTGCCAGACCCACGCCTGAGCTATTCGATTGTAACCCGGTTGACCTCTTCGAGGCTGGTAACCCCTTCCTTGACTTTGTTCAATCCTGCTCTACGCAAATCGATCACGCCCTCTTTCTCGGCCTGATCGGCGATCTGCATTGCATTGCCGCCTTCCATGATGATGCGTCCCATGGCTTCCGACACTTCCATGACCTGGAAGATGCCGACGCGGCCCTTGTAGCCCTCGTTGCAGCTCTTGCAGCCCTTGGGCCCGAAGATCGTGAGCCCGGCCTCGATTTCCTCTTTCGTGAAGCCTTCCTTGAGCAGCGCTTCTGCCGGCACGTCCCTGACCTCTTTGCAGTTGTCGCACAGCCGGCGGCCCAGACGCTGGGCGATGATCAGACTCACCGAGGTCGCGATGGCGTAGGGTTTGACGCCCATGTCGACCATACGCGTGAGCGTCTTGGGTGCATCGTTGGTGTGCAGCGTCGACAGCACGAGGTGACCCGTCTGGGCGGCCTTGATCGCGATCTCGGCCGTCTCGAGGTCACGGATCTCGCCGACCATGATTACGTCGGGGTCCTGACGTAGAAAGGCCTTTAGCGAAGACGCGAACGTCAAGCCGACTTTCGGATTGACGTTGACCTGATTGATGCCCGGAAGATTGATTTCCGCGGGGTCCTCCGCCGTGGAGATATTGCGGTCCTCGGTGTTGAGGATGTTGAGGCCGGTGTAGAGCGAAACCGTCTTACCGGAGCCCGTGGGCCCTGTTACGAGGATCATCCCGTAGGGCTTGTTCAGATGCTTTTGATACAGCTCTTTTTGCTTGTCTTCGTAGCCAAGCGCATCGATGCCGAGCTTCGCGCTGGACGGATCGAGAATACGCAGCACGATTTTCTCGCCGAACAGCGTCGGGCAGGTGTTGACGCGAAAGTCGATCGCGCGGTTCTTCGACAAGCGCATCTTGATGCGGCCGTCCTGCGGTACGCGCCGCTCCGCGATGTCCATACGCGACATGACCTTGATGCGGGCGCAGACCTTGTTCGTGAGCACGGCGGGCGGGCGGGCGACTTCGGACAACACGCCGTCGAGTCGTGTGCGCACCCGGAAGTATTTCTCATAGGGTTCGAAGTGGATGTCGGACGCGCCGCGCTTGATCGCATCGAGCAGGACCTTGTTGACGAAGCGCACGACCGGTGCGTCTTCGACGTCGTCGCGAACGGAGTCGTCCTGGTCTTCCTCTTCGCCCGCTATGTCCAGGTTTTCGAGGTCGAAGTCGTCGTCGTCTCCGAGCCCCGACAGGGACGTGTCGACCGCTTCGAGCGCGCGACTGATCTGATCCTCGAGCTTGTCCTGCTCGACAACGACCGGGTCGATGCGCAGGCTCGTCTGGAACTTGATGTCGTCGATCGCCTGAAGATTCGTTGGATCGGCGATCGCGAGGAACAGACGCTGGCCGCGTTTGACGAGCGGCAGAACCCGATGCTTGTTGACAAGCTTCTGATCGACGGCCCGGACGACGTCGAGGTCGATTTCGACGGCGTCGAGATCGAGCAGCGGAACACCGAACTCATGGGATGCGGCTACGGCGACGGCGCGGGCGTCTGCAAGCCCTTCGCTCACGAGATGAGCGACGAGCGGTATCTTTTCCTTGCGGGCGGCCTCGAACGCATCGGCGAGCTTGTCTTCGGCAACGATGCCGTCCTGCACCAGGCGCCGGGGCAGGCCCGCGAGGTTGGTAGTTGAAGCCGTGGCTGCCATGAATCGTTACGGGACCGGAGACGCTCTTGCAAGCGTCACAGTCTCACCGATCCAAGTGCTGGATTCAACTGGATTTTGTGCGCTTTGTCACAGATAGGGGAATTGATTACGTAAAGCCCTGACAGCAGCTTTGTGCGGCTTCGGGCCGGCCCTTAGTCGCGGCATGTGGTCGGCAGATAGCGCCGGTCAACGGTGGGCTCGACGTGGGCGCCACCGCCGGTGAGCAGTGCGGCGTCGACCGGGGGCGGTGCGTAGCCGCAGCGCCAGACAATGGTATTGCCCGCGGTCTCGTATGGCGTCAGGGACATCGTGCGACCAACGATATCCTGATGAGCTCTCGGCCCGTCGAAGGTGATCTCGACACGTCCGTCGATGATGTCGACGCCGCTAACGTATTGGCCCCGGGTGCTTAGCGGGTCCGGCGGTAGCCCGGCGGCCGCGCGGTCGGAGGGCGCGACTCCGTCGTTGGTATAGGTCTCGACGATCGGAGTCTTGGCGTTGGCCGCCATGTTGAGCCCTTCGGCAATCTGAGCGCGTACGGTGTAAGTCTGATACGCGGAAACCGCCAACGAAGCGAGAATGCCGATAATCGCAACGACGATCATCAGTTCGATCAGGGTGAATCCGGAATTCTTTCTCGTCATCGTGCTCACTCCCGGATCTTACACTCAGCTAAGTTCATCTTGTCGCTTGATCGATTGACCGGCGGCTGTTGAACGTGCTCCGGTTGGTGGTTCGCTTAAGAAAAAAGCCCCGGAAAGACTCCGGGGCTTTTCGTCTTACTGGAGTCGGTATGAGGAAGCAGCTTCGTGTTCCTCACACGCGTGCCCAAGTGGTGCGTCGTACTACGGTACGACAGGGCGACATGCGTTCGGCAGCCACTTCGCCTCACCGTCGAGGATGTTGCCGCCCACGCACGTCCAGCCGACCGAGCCGACGTTGTTCGCCGGCGTTAGTACTAGTTCTGCCTGTCGAATATTGTCGTTGACCGGAGCATCGTTGCGGAAAAGGATCCGCAGCACACCGTCGGCTTCGACCGTTACGGACTCAACGTACCGACCTTCTATATCACCGGCGTCGGAGAGGCCGGCTTCACCGTTGTTGTCGGGAAACTCGCCCAGATCCTGGAACGTCTCCGACACTGCTGCCTTGGCGCCACCGGCGAGGCTAAGCCCTTCCGATACCTGCGCACGAATCGTGTAGTCCTGATACGCCGGAATGGCAATGGCGGCCAGGATGCCGATGATCGCGACAACGATCATGAGTTCGATCAGGGTAAAACCCTTTTGGACCTGTTTCATTTCTCTGTCTCCATGAAAAAATCGTTTCTTACGGGTACGGCGTCGCCGCCTGTACGGAACCTTAAGCAAGGCCTGTGCCAGATTGTGTGATGAAAGTCCAAGTTATTGCGACTAAAGGGAATTTGCGTCCGCACCGCGGTCTATGCACAACGACATAATCCAGCGAAATCAACACTTTCTGACAGCGCTTTGTCAGAAAGTGACGCAAATCGTCAGCTTTGTTGGTGTTTGCCTACGATGCTTATGCAAAGCCGCCGCCTTCAGGCATCGATCCCGAGCTTCTTGATCCGATAGCGCAGCTGGCGAAACGTGAGGCCCAGGAGCTTGGCCGCCGCCGTCTTGTTGTAGCGGGTTTTCTCGAGCGCCTCGACGATCGCCTGGCGCTGCACGTCCTCGACCTGGTCGCCCAGGTCGCCGACGGCGCCGGCCGTCGTCCCGGGCTGCGGCGTCGTGTCGCTGCGTACGTTCAGGTCGGCTTCGCCGATTACCCCCGTCGCGCAAAGGGTCACGGCGCGCTCCAGCATGTTTTCCAGCTCGCGCACGTTGCCCGGGAACGGGTATTTGAGGAGCGCCTGGCGTGCGCTGTCGTCGAGGCGTGCCGACGTGCCGAGCTTCTGCATGATGTGGTCTGCAAGCATGAGCACGTCGTTGCCCCGGTCACGGAGCGCCGGGACGCGTAGCTCGATCACGTTGATTCGATAGAAGAGGTCCTCGCGAAACTCCTGGTTTCTGACCATTTCGGCGAGGTTCTTGTGCGTCGCCGACAGGATGCGGGCGTCCACGGCGGTTTCGCTGGCGGCGCCGACCGCGCGTACCGTCTTCTCCTGGATGACCCGCAGAAGCTTCACCTGCATCGCAAGCGGCAGATCCGCAATCTCGTCGAGGAACAGCGTACCGCCCTCGGCGCTCTCGACGAGGCCGGTCTTGTCGCTGACCGCGCCAGTGAAGCTGCCTTTGCGGTGGCCGAAGAATTCCGACTCCATCAGCTCGGACGGAATCGCTCCGCAGTTTACGGGTACGAACGGTCCGTCGGCGCGGGGTCCCTGCTCGTGGATCAGCCGCGCGACGAGCTCCTTGCCGGTGCCCGACTCACCCGCGATGTGCACCGGCGCCTGCGAGCGCGCGACGCGGTCGATCATATCCCTGAGCGCTTCGATGACGGTCGATTCACCGAGCAGGCCGGAGCCCCCGCTGTCCGCCGCCTCCACCTTGAGCGCATTGCTCACGATGCTGCGCAGATTGCCGAGATCGAGCGGCTTCGACACGAAGTCGAAGGCGCCGAGCTTGAGCGCCTGCACCGCGGTTTCGATGTTGCCGTGCGCGGTGATTACCGCGACCGGCACGCCTGCTGCGTGGCTCTGCATCCACTCGACGAGTTCCAGGCCGTCGCCGTCGGGCAGCCGCATATCGGTCAGGCAGAGATCGAAGCGGCGCTTGTCGAGCAGTGCTTTCGCGCCTGAGACGTCGGCGGCGGTCTCCGTCTCGATGTCCATGCGGCCGAGCGTCAGCGTCAGCAGTTCGCGAATGTCCGGTTCGTCGTCGACGACGAGTGCGAGCGGCATACTCTAGGCTCCCATGCTGGTGGTGGCGACCGGAGCCTCGTCGGCGGGCGCCCAATGGTCCGGGTCGGGGAACACGATCCGGAAAACGCTTCCGCCGCCGGGACGATCGAGATAGAAAAGCGTGGCCCGGTTGAGCTCGCAGAGCTCGCGGGAGATGTACAGGCCAAGGCCGGTGCCTCCCGATTGTTCGGTGTAGAACGGCTCGAAAATGCGCTCGGCCACCGCCGGATCGACCCCGAGTCCGTGGTCCATTACCTCGAGATAGGGCCGGCCGATCCCGGTCTGCCGGCCGGCACGGATCTCCACGAGGATGCCGCCGGTCTCGCTGGCGTACTTGACGGCGTTGTCACAGAGGTTCCAGAGCACTTGCCGCAGATGGCTCCGGTCCATACGGACCTCGGTGTCCTCATCGACGTGGGTGATCGAGAGTTCGCCTTCCTGCAGTTCGAGCGTGCGCACGAACTCCGCGACGAAGTCCTCGAGCCAGGGCAACAGGTCCAGCCGTTCGGGCCGGCTGACCTCCCGGCGCGACAGGTTCAGCACGTTGTCGATGATGTGGCTGACGCGGCTCGAATGCGTCTGAATGATCTCGGTGAGGCGTCGGTCGTCTTCCGCGAGACCCGGCGCCTCGGCAAGCAGCTGTGCCGCGTGGCTCATCGCGCCCACCGGGTTGCGAATCTCGTGCGCGATGCTCGCGGACAGGCGCCCGAGGGAGGCCAGCTTCGATTGCTGGACGCGGGCGTTCATGACGCTCGTGTCTTCGAGGAAGACGAGGATCGGCCCGCTGCGCTCGCCGTCGCGGCCGAGCGGCGCGAGGTGTGCCGTGATCGCCGCGCTGCTGTCCGAGTCGAACTGCCTGAATTCGTAGTGTGAGGACAGGCTGCCGTCGGCCCGCCAGCGGCCGAGGTAGCCCGAGAGTTCCGGCGACACCGCCTCGAGGCTCAGGCCGTGCAGCGGTTTGCTCGTCCCGAGAAGCTTCGCGGCCGAGGTGTTGTTGAGCCGGATGCGGTCGTCGCTGTCGACTACGACGATGCACTCCCGCAGGTGCTGGACGATGTATTCGTTGAGTTCCGACAGATTCTTGAGGTCGACGCCGCGCTGACGCGCCAGCGCTTCACTCGCCTGGATTCGGTTGGCCAGCGGCCGCACGGCCAGGGCCACTGCGAATACGATGCTGCACAGGAGTCCCGCGGCCGGAAAGTTGGGCTCCCCGGGAGCGCCCAACAGCGACATCGAGAGCTGCTCGCCCAGGATTCCGAAGGTGGCAAGTGCCGCCAGGATCGACGGCAGCTGCATCGGCAGCACGAGGCTGCTTGCGCCGACGAAGACGATCAGCAGCGTGCCGAGTCCGCTGGAGATGCCGCCCGATGCGTGCATGAGCGTGAGAATCGCGACGATGTCGATCAGCGTCAGCGTGACCGCCTGAATCCCGACCGGCGCCCAGCGCTGACTCAGCGACAGTCCGGAGATCACCGAGAACACCAGATAACCGGCGGCGACGGCGGCGAACAGGGCGGGATAGCGGTCGCCGAACACCCGCGGTTCGCCGCCCGAGAAGAACAGGACGAGCAGCACGGCGACGACGACGAGCCTGAGGGCGTTGGTCGTCGTCAGCACGCGCCAGGTGAGATCGGGTTCCGTACCGCTCAGCGCCAGCAGCGCATTGCGGTTCCCGCGGAAGGTCCGCGCTGCAAAAGTCTCCGTTTCGGCCTTGTTCATCAATGTGTTGCCGCTGTTTACGCCGCCGATTGTAGCCCAGCGGGCGGGCGCTTGCGGGATGCGCGTCACCGTTTGCGCGCGCGGCGGGCCGCGCGGCGAACCGGCTTTGCTAATCGGGGGCCATTGATCCAAAATACCGCCGGTTTCGCGCGACCGGCGACGTCGCGCGCCCCGCCCCGACCTGCCCAATCCGAACAACAAGGCCGTCATTCATGAATCTGCACGAGTATCAATCGAAGCGATTGTTCGCTGACTACGGCATTCCGGTGCCCGCCGGAATCCCCGCAACGACGCCCGAGGAAGCCGCCGCCGCGGCCGGCGAGCTCGGCGGCGAGCTCTGGGTGGTCAAGGCTCAGGTTCACGCCGGCGGACGCGGCAAGGCGGGAGGCGTCAAGCTCGCGCGCAGCGTCGCCGAGGTTCGCGAGTACGCCGCGGCCATGCTCGGCACGATGCTGGTCACGCACCAATCGGGACCGGAAGGGCTTCCCGTCAACACCGTTTACGTCGAGGCCGGTTCGGACATCGATCGCGAGCTGTATCTGTCGATGCTGGTCGATCGCGAAGCAAGCCGGATCGCTTTCATCGCATCGGCAGCCGGCGGGATGGACATCGAACAGGTCGCCGAGGACACGCCGGAGAAGATCTTTTCCGTGGCTATCGGTCCCGACGCGGGCCTGATGCCTTACCAGGCGCGCCAACTCGCGTTCGGGCTGGAACTCGACAAGACGCAGATGCGCCAGTTCGGCAAGCTCATCGACGACCTGTACCGGCTGTATCTGGAGTGCGACGCCAGTCTCGTGGAAGTCAATCCGCTCATCGTCACGAAGGCCGGCGACGTCGTTGCGCTCGACGCCAAGATCAACATCGAGGGCAATGCGCTGTTTCGCCAGCCGAAGCTCGTCGAGCTGCGCGACGAGTCGCAGGAGGATCAGAAGGAGCGGGAAGCAGCCGAGCACGACCTCAACTACGTGTCGCTCGACGGCGATATCGCCTGCATGGTGAACGGCGCGGGCCTGGCGATGGCGACGATGGACCTCATCAAGCTGCACGGCGGCGAGCCGGCCAACTTCCTCGACGTCGGCGGCGGCGCCACGAGCGAGCGCGTCGCCGCTGCGTTCAAGCTGATCCTGTCCAACGACAGCGTCAAGGCGATCCTCGTCAACATCTTCGGCGGCATCGTGCGCTGCGACCTGATCGCGGAGGGCATCATCGCCGCGGTCCGGGAAGTCGGTGTCAGCGTCCCGGTAGTGGTGCGCCTCGAAGGTACCAACGTGGACAAAGGCCGCTCGCTCCTCGCCGACAGCGGGCTCGACATCATCGCCGCTGAGGATCTGACCGACGCCGCGAAAAAAGCCGTTGCGGCTGCCGCCTGACATAGCGATAAGGATCAGCATGAGCATTCTCGTCGACAAAGACAGCAAGATCGTTTGCCAGGGCATCACCGGCAATCAGGGTTCCTTCCACACCGAGCAGTGCATCGAATACGGCACGCAGGTCGTCGCCGGCGTGACGCCGGGGCGCGGCGGCGAGACGCATCTCGGCGTGCCGGTCTTCAACACGATGCGCGACGCGGTCGCGGAAACCGGCGCCGACGTCAGCATGATCTACGTGCCGGCGCCGTTCGCGGCGGACGCGATTCTCGAAGCCGCAGACTCGGGCGTCGGTCTCGTGGTCTGCATCACCGAGGGCATACCCGTGAACGACATGGTGCGGGTCAAGTCCGCGCTGCGCGATTACGACTGCCGCCTGATCGGTCCGAACTGCCCCGGGATCATCACGCCCGGCGCCTGTAAGATCGGCATCATGCCCGGGTTCATCCACAAGCCGGGCCGGATCGGCGTCGTATCGAGGTCGGGTACGCTGACCTATGAGGCGGTCTACCAGACGACGACCAACGGACTGGGCCAGAGCACCTGCGTCGGCATCGGCGGCGACCCGGTGCGAGGCATGAATTTCATCGACTGTCTCGAGCTGTTCGAGGCGGATCCGGATACCGACGGCATCATCATGGTCGGCGAGATCGGCGGCACCGACGAGGAGGCCGCGGCCGAGTACATCGAGGCCAGCGTCTCCAAGCCCGTCGTCGCCTACATCGCCGGCGTCACCGCGCCGCCCGGGAAACGCATGGGCCACGCCGGTGCGATCATCGCCGGCGGTAAGGGCACGGCCGACGCGAAGTTCGCGGCTCTGGAAGCCGCCGACGTCGCCACGGTGCGCTCGCCCGCCGAACTCGGCAGCCGGATGCAGGAGATTCTGGGCGGCTCGTGAACAGCGCCGTCCGCGTCGCGCTTGCCCAACTCGATCTCGCCGTTGGCGACGTCGCCGGCAATACCCGGCGGATCGTAGAGACCGCTCTTCGCGCGCGCGACGAGCTCGAAGCCCATCTGGTCGTCTTCCCCGAGCTTTCGGTTTGCGGCTATCCGCCGGAGGACCTCCTTTTCCACAAAGGTCTGCGCGAGGCCGTCGGCGGCGCGCTGGAGACGATCCGGCGCGACATCCGTGGGATTGCGGTCCTCTTAGGCTATCCCGAGTACGCCGACGACGGGCTGTTCAACGCCTGTTCGGTGTACGAAGACGGCAAGCTCTTGTGTCACTATCGGAAGCAAGTGCTGCCGAACTACAGCGTTTTCGACGAAAAGCGCTACTTCGTCGAGGGCCGGAAGCCTGCGGTGTTCCGCTTCAGGGACCTCAGGATCGGTCTGAACATCTGTGAGGACGTCTGGCAGGCGGGGCCGCTGGCGGCAAGCCGGAGCGCCGGCGCGGAGGTCGTGATCGCCGTCAACGGTTCGCCGTACGACATGGCAAGCCAGCCGAACCGCGAACTCATCGTCGCGGAGCGTATTCGGGAGAATGCGCTGCCCGTGCTGTACGTCAACACGGTGGGTGGCCAGGACGAGCTCGTCTTCGACGGCGGCAGCTTCGCGATGGACGCGACCGGGGAACTCTGCCACCGGGCGCCTGCGTTCGACGAGGAGCTCGCGCTCGTCACGCTCAGGCCCGGTAGCGCGAAGGTCGCGCTCGAACGCGGAACCGTCGCGCCGCTGCTCGGGAAGGAGGCAAGCGTCTATAGCGCGCTCGTCACGGGGACCCGCGACTACGTGGAGAAGCACGGTTTTCCCGGTGTCATTCTCGGCCTTTCCGGCGGGGTCGACTCGGCGCTCGTCGCCGCGATCGCCTGCGACGCGATCGGCGCCGACCGCGTGCGTGCCGTCATGATGCCGTTTCGCTACACGTCGTCGATGAGCCAGGAGGACGCGGCGCTCGAGGCGGACACGCTCGGCATTCGCTACGACGTCCTGCCCATTGCACCGATCTACGACGCCACGCTTCGCCAGCTCGAACCGATCTTCAGCGGCCGGGACGAGGACGTCACGGAAGAAAACATCCAGTCGCGCGTCCGCGGCCTGCTGCTCATGGCGATTTCCAACAAGACGGGACGCATGCTGCTGACGACCGGCAACAAGAGCGAGATGGCCGTCGGCTACGCCACGCTGTACGGCGACATGGCTGGCGGGTTTGCGCCGATCAAGGACGTCAGCAAGTCGCTCGTGTACGCGCTGGCGCGCTACCGCAACTCGCAAAGCCCCGTGATACCCGAGCGTGTGCTGACGCGCGAGCCGTCTGCCGAGCTGCGGCCGGGCCAGAAAGATACGGATTCGCTGCCGCCGTACGACGTGCTCGACCCGATACTCGAGGCCTTCATCGAGGAGGATCTGTCGGTCGATCAGATCGAGGCGAGGGGCTTCGAGCGTGACGTCGTGGTTCGGATTCTGGAGATGGTCAAGCGCAACGAATACAAGCGCCGCCAGGCGCCGCCGGGGGTGCGCATCAGCAGCCGGGCTTTCGGCCGCGACTGGCGCTACCCGATCACTTCCGGCTACAAGTTCCCCGGCTGAGGCCTTCTGCCGTCGTTGCGTTTGCGGCCTGCCGTCCGCTATCCGTGCGCATCAACTACCGGCCTGCAACCGCCAAATCGATGGCCTCGCAAGGTCACGAAGCGCTTTTGAGACCGCGTCTAGGACTCGTTGGGGTAGTTGGCGGCCAATACCCGGCGCGTATCCGCGGCAAGATCCATCATGCCGAGGCGCTCATAACCCTCCGCCATGGTACTGAGCGAAAGCGCTGTCGTGTCGGCGCCGTTGTACTCCTCGACGGCACGCTTCGCACGATTCACGGCGGCGACGTAGGCACCGCGCCGCAGATAGAAGTCGGCGACGTGGTTCTCGTAGGCGGCCAGGCGATTGCGCAGGTAGATCATGCGTTGCTGCGCGTCCGCGGCATAGGCGCTTGCCGGGTAGCGCTCGACGAGGCGGCGCAGCGTGACGTAGGAGATCTCGACCTCTTTCGGCGGCCGCTTGGTCATGTCGCGGCGGAACCAGCGCTCGATGAAATTGGGTTCCGACTCGAAGTAGGCCAGCGCCTGCATGTATAGCGCGTAGTCGACCCGCGGGTGTATAGGATTCTCGCGAATGAAGGTTTCGGCGGTTTCGATCGTCAGTTCGCGCATGTTCGCTTTGTAGTACGCGTGCATGAGTTCGAGCTGGATCTTTCGCGCCAGGTCGGAAAAGGGGTAGCGCGCCTGAATCGCTTCGTAGATCTGGATGCCGCGCCGGTAGTTGCCCCTTTCCACCGATTCGCGCGCGAGTTCGTACGCTTCGAGGATGTCCGAGACGACGGTGTCCGCCTGTTCGTCGTTACCGCCGCAGCCGGCGACCAGCAGGCAAGCTGCTGCAGCGAAGAGGGGTAGCCAGGCGGTCGTCCGACTACGGGCCGCGCGTCGCGACAGAGGATTGGGGTAGTACATGATCGATACGCAACAGTGGCGAAAATGGCGCGAAACGCCCGAGTATACCGGTAAACTCGACCTCATCCACGAGCGATGCACGCCATCGATGACGACCGCGACGCACACCATTCCGGACGAACTGGCCGGTCTCCGCTTGGACCAGGCGTTGGCCAGGATGTTTCCGGAATACTCCCGCAGCCGGCTCACGGCCTGGCTCAAAGCCGGGCGGATTCGTATCGACGGTCAAAGCCCGCGTCCCCGGGACCGCGTGGCGGGGGGCGAAGAGGTGGCGGTCGACGCCGTACCGGAGACGGTGGTGGACGCGGCGCCGGAACCGATGGACCTCGACATCGTGTTCGAGGACGCCGCCGTACTGATCATCGACAAACCCGCCGGCCTCGTCGTCCATCCGGGCGCCGGCAATGCGGGCCGAACGCTGATGAACGGTCTGCTGGCCCACGACCCCGGTCTTGCCGAGCTGCCGCGGGCCGGACTCGTGCATCGGATCGACAAGTTGACGACCGGCCTCTTGGTGGTCGCGAAGACCCTTCCGGCGCACACGGCCCTGACCCGCGCCCTGGCCGCGCATGCGATCGAACGCCGCTATCTGGCGGTCGTCAACGGCGTGCTCACGGGCGGGGGCCGCATCGATGCACCCATCGACCGGCATCCCGTCGACCGGACGCGGATGGCGGTCCGTGAGGGCGGCCGGTCCGCCGTGACGCACTACACGGTGCGGGAGCGCTTCGCCGCGCATACGGCGGTCGACGTCAGGCTCGAAACCGGGCGTACGCATCAAATCCGCGTGCATTTCGCGCATCGGCGCCATCCACTGGTCGGCGATCCGGTGTACGGCGGCCGCCTCGCTGTGCCCGGCGGCGCAAGCGATACCGTGGCCGGGGCGCTGCGCGGTTTTCGTCGCCAGGCCCTGCATGCGGGCCGCCTGGAATTCGATCATCCCGTAAGCGGCAAGCGGGTGACGGCCGAGGCGCCCGTGCCCGCCGATCTCGACGGGCTCATGAACGCGCTCCGCAATGGATAGCTGGGTTCGCCCGGACTGGCCCGTTGACGTCGTGGCGTTGACCACGACACGAGCCGGCGGAGTGAGCGCGGGTGCTTGTGGGTCGCTGAACCTCGCCGCCCACGTCGACGACGATCCGAAGAACGTCGCGGAGAACCGCCGGCGCCTGCGGACGGCACTGGCGCTGTCCGGCGAGCCGGCCTGGCTTCGCCAGGTGCACGGCGCGACCGTGGTCGACGCGGCCCGGGACGCCGGTGCGGAAGCGGATGCATCCTTCACGACCGAGCCCGGCGTCGTGTGCGCGGTGCTGACGGCCGACTGCCTGCCGGTGTTGTTTGCGGCGCGTGACGGCGGTGCCGTTGCGGCGGCACACGCCGGCTGGCGGGGGCTTCTGGCCGGCGTGCTCGAGGCTACGCTCGATGCGCTGCCCGTACCGAACGGCGAGCTGCTTGCGTGGCTCGGCCCCGCGATATCGCAGCCCGCGTTCGAAGTCGGCGGCGAGGTCAGGGAGCAATTTGTCGCCGAGCGGCCGGAGTCTGCGGCGGCGTTCCTCGCGAACGACCGCGGGCGCTGGCAGGCGGATCTCTACGCACTCGCCCGGCTTCGTCTCGACGCGGCCGGCGTCGGCGAAGTGTACGGCGGCGGCTACTGCACGCATGGCGACGCCGAGCGCTTTTTCTCCTACCGTCGCGACCCCGGCTGCGGCCGCATGGCCAGCGTCATTGCAATTCGTCCGAATGACCGGGAATCCGCCCTAAACGCTTGAATTTCGCCGCTATGGCGCCATTCTCAGGAGCAGATAATTGGGGAGCGGGCACCGCCGCCCGAACCGAGGTGTAGTCATGCGAATGGACAAACTGACCAGCAAGTTTCAGCTCGCGCTTGCAGATGCGCAGTCGCTGGCCGTCGGTCTCGACCATCAGTTCATCGAGCCCGCGCATCTGATGGTCGCGCTGCTCGATCAGCAGGGCGGGACGGTGCGCGGTCTGCTGACCAAGGCAGGGGGCAACGTCAATCTGTTGCGCTCGCAGCTCGGCGACGCGATCGACCGTCTGCCGCGCGTCGAGGGCGCCGGGGGCGACGTGCATCTCGGCCACGATCTCGGCAAGCTTTTCAACATCACCGACAAGCTTGCGCAGCAGCGCAAGGACCAGTACATCTCGAGCGAGCTGTTCGTCCTTGCAGCGCTGGACGACTCGTCCCCACTCAAACCGGTCTTCGACCAGGCCGGCATCGTCCGCGGCGCGGTCGAGAAGGCCATCGACGACCTGCGCGGCGGTCAGCAGGTCAACGACCCCAATGCGGAGGACACCCGCGAAGCGCTCGAGAAGTACACGATCGACCTGACCGAGCGGGCCGAGCAGGGCAAGCTGGATCCGATCATCGGCCGCGACGACGAGATCCGCCGCACGATCCAGATCCTGCAGCGGCGCACGAAGAACAACCCCGTTCTGATCGGCGAGCCCGGCGTCGGCAAGACGGCGATCATCGAAGGCCTCGCCCAGCGCATCGTCAACAACGAAGTGCCCGAGGGCCTGCGCGGCAAGCGCATCCTGTCGCTCGACATGGGCGCGCTCATCGCCGGCGCGAAGTTCCGCGGCGAGTTCGAGGAACGCCTCAAGGCGGTGCTCAACGACCTCGCCAGGCAGGAAGGGCAGATCATCCTGTTCATCGACGAGCTGCACACGATGGTCGGCGCCGGCAAGGCCGAGGGCTCGATGGATGCCGGCAATATGCTGAAGCCCGCGCTTGCGCGCGGCGAGCTGCACTGCGTCGGCGCCACGACGCTCGACGAGTATCGAAAGTACGTCGAAAAGGATGCCGCGCTCGAGCGCCGCTTCCAGAAGGTGCTCGTCGACGAGCCGACCGTCGAGGACACGATTGCGATCCTTCGCGGGCTCAAGGAGCGCTACGAGGTTCATCACGGCGTAGAGATCACCGACCCCGCGATCGTCGCGGCGGCGACGCTGTCGCACCGCTACATCAGCGACCGGCAGCTTCCCGACAAGGCGATCGACCTGGTCGACGAAGCCGCGTCGCGCATTCGCATCGAGATCGACTCGAAGCCCGAAGCGATGGACCGCCTGGAGCGGCGCATCATCCAGCTCAAGATCGAGCGGGAGGCGCTCAAGAAGGAGTCCGACGACGCGTCGAAGAAGCGTCTCGGCGATCTCGAAACGCAGCTCGGCGAACTCGAGCGCGAGTTCGCGGATCTCGAGGAAGTCTGGAAGGCCGAGAAGGCCGCGATGCAGGGCACGGCCCACATCAAGGAAGAGCTCGAACGCGCGCGGCTCGAGCTGGAGACAGCGCACCGCGCGAACGATCTCGCGCGCATGTCGGAGCTGCAGTACGGCCGGATTCCGGAACTGGAACGACAGCTCGCCGATGCGACCGAAGCGGAAGGGCGTGAAACGACCTTGCTGCGTAACAACGTGACCGACGAGGAAGTCGCGGAGATCGTCTCGAAGTGGACCGGGATTCCCGTGTCGAAGATGCTCGAGGGCGAGAAGGAAAAGCTGCTTGCGATGGAGAGCGTCGTACAGGAGCGCGTGGTCGGGCAGTCGGAGGCCGTGACGGCCGTCGCCAACGCGATTCGCCGCTCGCGCGCCGGCCTTTCGGATCCGCGCCGGCCGATCGGCTCGTTCCTGTTCTTAGGCCCCACGGGCGTCGGCAAGACCGAGCTGACCAAGGCGCTTGCGAACTTCCTGTTCGACACCGACGAGGCGATGGTGCGCATCGACATGTCGGAGTTCATGGAGAAGCACTCGGTGGCGAGGCTGATCGGCGCGCCGCCGGGCTACGTAGGCTACGAGGAAGGCGGCTATCTGACCGAAGCGGTCCGGCGCCGGCCCTACTCGGTAATCCTGCTCGACGAGGTCGAAAAGGCGCATCCGGACGTGTTCAACGTGCTCCTGCAGGTGCTCGACGACGGGCGGCTGACCGACGGTCAGGGGCGCACGGTCGATTTTCGCAACACGGTCGTCGTGATGACGTCGAACCTCGGTTCGCAGATGATTCAGGAGATGGCGGGCGAGGACAACTACGACGCGATGAAAACCGCGATCATGGAGGTCGTCGGCACCCATTTTCGGCCTGAGTTCGTCAATCGGATCGACGACGTTGTGGTGTTCCACCCGCTGAGCCGCGAGCATATCCGCAAGATCGTCGACATCCAGCTCGGCTATCTGCACGATCGGCTCGCCGAGCGCGACATCCGCATCAGTCTGTCCGACGCGGCCCGCGACAAGCTGGCCGAAGCAGGCTTCGATCCGGTGTACGGTGCAAGGCCCCTGAAGCGCGCGATTCAACAGCAGGTGGAAAACCCGCTGGCGAACGAGATCCTGTCCGGAAAGTTTCAGCCCGGCGACACGATCGACGTGGGGGTCAGCGACGACCGCCTCGCGTTCGAAAACGCCGCGTAAGGGTCTGAGCAAAGCCCCAAGGCGCGAAAAACCGCGAAACGGTCCGCAAACCGGCCGTTTCGCCGTATCGCCCGGTGGCGGGACGCTTCTATAATGCGCTGCCGGCCGCATGCGGCCGGCGGCAAGACCCAACGGAGACACCGGATGCCGATTTACGCTTATGCCTGCCAGAGCTGTGGTCACGAGCTCGACGCGCTGCAGAAGATCAGCGACGAGCCGCTCGTCGATTGCCCGGCGTGCGGCGCGCCCGAGCTCAAGAAGCTCCTGTCGGCGCCACGGTTTCGGCTGAAGGGTTCGGGCTGGTACGAGACCGACTTCAAGACCGGGAACAAGCGCAATCTTGCCAGCGACGACAAGCCGAAGTCCGACGACGGTAAAGACGGGAAGAAGAGCGACAAGAAAGACGGCGCGGCCACGGCGGCCACGAGGACGGCGTCGAAGACTTCGTCGGAATCGGCATAGAAAGCCATGAAGGGCCTGCGCCGCTATCTCGTTGCCGGTCTGCTGATCTGGATTCCGCTCGGGATCACGATTCTTCTGATCAGCTTCGCCGTCCGGCAGATGGACAAGACCCTGGCGCTGCTGCCGCTCAAGTACCAGCCGAGCATCCTGCTGATGAACTGGCTCGGTGCGGACGAACCCGTGCACATCCCAGGTTTCGGCGTGTTGTTCATCCTGACCGTCGTGCTGCTCACGGGGATCTTCGTCGCCAACTTCATAGGCCGCGCGTTCGTCGGCGGCTGGGAATCGCTGATGGACCGCGTGCCGGTCGTCCGGTCGATCTACTCGGCAGCCAAGAACTTCGCGGAGATCGTGTTCTCCGATTCGAGTCACGCGTTCAAGAACGTGCTCCTGATCCAGTACCCGCGCCGCGGGATCTACAGCCTGGCCTTCCAGACCTCGACTTACCTGGGCGAGATTCAGGCCCGGACCGGCGAGGACGTGGTCGGCTGTTTCGTGCCGACGACGCCGAATCCCACTTCCGGCTTCATCATCCTGGTGCCGAAGAAGGACGTGATCGAGCTGGACATGGACGTCGACGAGGCGCTGAAGATGATCATCTCGCTCGGCGTCGTCGTGCCGCCGTGGGAGGGCAATCCGGACCCGGAAACGGCGGCCGGGCTACGCGCAGGCGACGGCCGCCCGCCCGACTGAAACACACCGCGCCGGCGAGGCGCCGCCTGCCTTGCGCTGTCCGGGGCCAGCCCGTACCATTCCGCGTCTTTTTCCCTCCCGGCGTTCCGCCGTCAATCTCATGCGTAGCCACTACTGCGGACAAGTCGATGCGGCGCTGATCGGCCAGGAAGTCGCCGTCACGGGCTGGGTGCACCGGCGTCGCGACCATGGGGGCGTGATCTTCGTGGATCTGCGCGACCGCGAAGGTCTCCTGCAGGTCGTGTTCGATCCGGACCGGCCGGAGATGTTCGCCGAGGCCGAGCGGATTCGGAGCGAGTACGTGCTTGCGGTCAAGGGCCGGGTGCGGGAGCGCCCGGAAGGCACCGTCAATCCGAACATGGCGACCGGCGAGGTCGAGCTGCTGGCGACCGAGCTCACCGTGCTCAACCGGGCCGAGACGCCGCCGTTTCATCACGACGAGCACGTCAACGAAGAGCTGCGCCTCAAGCACCGTTATCTGGATCTGCGCCGCGAGGAGATGCTCGGCAACCTGCGTCTCCGGCACGCCGTCACGCGCGCGATGCGGGGCTACCTGGACGACAACGGCTTCGTGGACGTCGAGACGCCGATGCTGACGCGGGCGACGCCCGAGGGCGCGCGCGACTACATCGTCCCGAGCCGCACGCATCCGGGCAAGTTCTTCGCGCTGCCGCAGTCGCCGCAGATCTTCAAGCAGCTCCTGATGATGTCGGGTCTCGACCGCTACTACCAGATCGTGCGCTGCTTTCGCGACGAGGATCTGCGGGCCGACCGGCAGCCCGAGTTCACGCAGCTCGACGTCGAGATGAGCTTCGTCGACGAAGCCGTCGTCACCGGGATGATGGAAGGGCTGATCCGCGACGTATTCAAGACCGTTCTCGACGTCGATCTGCCCGAGCCGTTCCCGCGGATGGCGTATGCCGAGGCGATGCGGCGCTTCGGCTCGGACAAACCGGACCTGCGTATCGACCTCGAACTCGTTGAGGTCGCCGATCTCATGGGCGACGTCGAATTCAAGGTGTTCGCGGGCCCGGCCAGCGATCCCGAAGGCCGCGTGGCCGCGCTCTGCCTGCCCGGCGGCGGCGAGCTGTCGCGCAAGGAGATCGACGACTACACGGCGTTCGTCGGCCGCTATGGCGCGAAGGGGCTTGCGTACATAAAGGTGAACGACACGGCGGCCGGCCGTGACGGCCTGCAGTCGCCGATCCTCAAGTTTTTGCCCGATGCTGCCGTGGACGGCATCCTCGAGCGCACGGGCGCCGCTGACGGCGACCTGATTTTCTTCGGCGCCGACAAGGCGCGCGTCGTCAACGACGCGCTCGGCGCTCTGCGCGTGAAGCTCGGCGAGGACCGCGGGCTCGTGGCCGAGGGCTGGGCGCCGCTCTGGGTCGTCGACTTTCCGATGTTCGAGAAGGACGACAAGACCGGACGCTGGACCGCGCTGCACCATCCATTCACCGCGCCCGCGGTCGACGACGCCGAGGCGCTCAAAGGCGATCCCGGCGGCACGCTGTCCCGGGCCTACGACATGGTGCTCAACGGTTCCGAGATCGGTGGCGGTTCGATCCGTATCCACGACCAGGACATGCAGGCCGCGGTGTTCGATCTGCTCTCGATCGGCAAGGAGGAGGCGGAAGAGAAGTTCGGCTTCCTGCTGCGCGCGCTGACCTACGGCGCACCGCCGCACGGCGGCATCGCGTTCGGACTCGACCGCATCGTGATGCTGATGGCGGGTGTGGACAGCATCCGCGACGTCATCGCATTTCCCAAGACGCAGTCGGCGCACGACCCGCTGACCGACGCGCCGGGCGAGGTATCGGCCGAGCAGCTCAGGGAAACCGGCATTCGCATCCGCGCCCCGCGCACGGACGGCTGACGGCCGCTATCTCCTGGCGCCGCCCCGAATCGGTTCTCGTCGCGGTCTATAGCCGCGACGGCTACGTGCTGCTGATCGAACGTCGGCGGCCGTTCCGCTTCTGGCAGTCGGTGACGGGTAGTCTGGAGAACGGGGAGATGCCGGAGGACGCGGCGAGGCGGGAACTCGAGGAAGAGACGGGCCTCACCGACGAGGGCCGGCTCTATACCCCGGGCCTGAGCCGGCAGTTCACGATCGACCCGCGCTGGCTCGGCAATTACGCGCCCGGCGTCCGGGAAAACGTCGAGTACGAGTGGCGCTACGAGCTCGCCGAACGCCGGGACGTCAGACTGGCCGCCGATGAGCACACGGCGTTTCAGTGGTTGCCACCGTCACAGGCCGCCGCTACCGTCTGGTCATGGACGAATCGCGACGCCCTGAACAATCTGCCGATCCGCTCGGCGCCATCCGCAATGTAGTCCTGTTACACGGGATCTGGTCGCACGGTGTCGGCATGTTCGTCATTCGCCGGCAGCTGGAGCGCGAGTACGGCGCGCGCGTCTCGTTCTTCAACTACCCGTCCATTCGCGGCTCGCTGGACAGCAACGCCCGGGCGCTCAAGCGTTTCATCGATCGTTCGGGCCTCGACGCCGTGCATCTCGTCGGGCATAGCCTCGGCGGGGTCGTGGCGCTCAGGATGCTCGCGACCCATCCGGACGCGCCGCCCGGAAGGCTGGTCTGTCTGGGCTCGCCGCTGACCGGTTCGCGCGCCGCCGAGTTCCTGAAGGCGACCGACTGGGGCGAGGGCCTGCTGGGCTCGACCCTGCCGGCCGGCGTCCTGCACGAGTCGGCCAACGAATGGGGAACGCACGTCTGCGCGGAGCGCGAGGTCGGGATCATCGCGGGCAACGTGCCGCTCGGCGTCGGGCGGATCGTCACCGACTTCGGCGGGCCGAGCGACGGCACCGTCGCGGTGTCCGAAACGGAGCTCGCCGGTGCGAGGGACCACCTGGTCATGCCGGTCAGCCACCGCGGCATGATCCTCTCGCGCCGCGTCGCGGATCAGGCGTGGAGTTTCCTGAAGCGCGGGGAGTTTCTGCGCGAGACGGACTGAGACGCGTTCCAGGCTCTTCGGGGACAAGCGCCCGCCCACCAATTGTGGGCAATAGTCGGGTAGTATGGCGGATGTGTTCAGTCGCCTGCAATTGTGACTTGCGCGCCGGGTGAGAGCAGGAACGCTGGCGAGCGATCCGCGTGCAGGCGGCCACCCTGACCAAAACGACGGGTGATTCCGATTCCAAAAAAAGAAAGGAGTAGAACGATGCCCGAAGCGCGAATCTTCCACCGGTGCTGGATGCCGGTCCTGGCGTCCTTCTTGTTCGCTGGTTGTGTCTCCGCCCCAACGCCCCGCACGACGGACACCCGGGCGGACTCCTCAACAGCGCCCCGCGACGGTACAGTTGAGCAAAAGCGGATCACGCTGGGAACAGGGTTGACGACCAAGCGGTCGATCGAACCCGGTACCTATGAAATAGTGGTTCTAAACCGTGTGCCGACTGCCAATTATCGAATCGAAGGACGGATAGAACACGATGGCCCCGCGATAATCGACCCGCTTAGTCGCGAGGAACAGGCGGCGCTCGCTCAGCAGCCCGCTCAGCCATCTACCTGCTCAAGCGAAGCAGAGGCGGTGGAAAACGAATTGAGGTCCGCGAAGACGGAAGAGGCAGTCGTGGGAATCGGCGAGACAATCGCGTCCCGACTGAGCAGGGCAAGGTGTAGCGAGCAAGAGGTCGAAGTAATACGACGCGGCTTTCTCTCCGCGACCACGTTGAGGGTTGACGGCACGTACACGGTATCGGCGACGCAGGACCTGGTAGTCCGAATTTTCCGCGACCAGACAGGCGATATCAAAGCGAAAGAGTTTCCTGAGATCCGTTTCGAAACCCCGGACAAGACCGTGGGGAAATGGATCGCTCTATACGGCGTCAACTACATCGAATCCGATGACGAGTCCTTCTTCGCACAAGCCAACCCATCGACGGATCCGCAAACCTATACGATAACCGAGCAGGCGGATCGCAGCGGAAGTGAGTTTTCACCATCGATCTACTTCATGTTCATACGTGAAGCGCCGCACTCCAACTGGTTAATGAATCTGATCTCCTGGAACTCGGATGGTTACTTTGGTGGCGTGACGGCGGGCATCGGATTCGATTTCGACAGCCCGACGGCGTTTCTCGGCTATGGGGTGGGATTTGGCCATAACATCATGCTGAATGCCGGTGTGGCCATGCGCAAAGTCGATCGGCTAAACGGCCGGTATGAGCCCGATCAGGTCATCACCGAGAACCTGAGTGACGACCAGCTCACAGAAGAAACTTATGAGCCTGGTCTGTTTTTAGGTTTGTCCTTCCGATTCGGGTCGAATCCGTTCAAGAAGACCGACTCGGGCAACTAGCAGCGTCGGCAACGCCGTACCCGAATGCTGAGTGCTTGCGGCCCGGGTCGCGGCTACCGGATACGCCTTCAGGCGTCGCCGTCGTCGAGTGCATGGAGCAGAGTGCCCGCGTGTCGCGCCTGGATGCGTACGTAGCGCGGAACTCTCGCTTCCAGCAGCTTCACCAACAGCGGATCCATGTACTCGAAGCGGTCCGGTATCTCTAACACCGCGAGCTTCTTGTCTTTGAGCAGGTCGCGGAACCTCCTCGCGATCTTGTCCCGGTGCGGACGTTCCATGACAAGCACGGCGTCGGCCCATTCGATCAGATCGCCGCTGACCGGCTGCTCGCAGCCGGCGTTCGTGTCAGCACTGATCGCTTCGACCCCTTCGTACTCCGAGAAGACCGCGGCTGCCGTCGGGCTGCGCAGGCGGTTTTCACTGCATACGAAAAGGATGCGCACGAGTCGCTCAGTCCAGCAGACGGCGGTAGACCGCCAGATCGTCCGCCGAGAAGCAGCAGAAGATCACCTGCGACAGGGTCGATTCCGTGCTCGCCGTGAACGACCGCACCGTCGCCACCGCAAGCTCCGCCGCCCCGGCGACCGGGTAGCCGAAAACACCGGTACTGATGCCCGGAAAGGCAATGCCGGTCAGGCGTTCTGCGGTCGCCAGCTCCAGCGACCGCCTGTAGCAGGACGCAAGTAGTTCGGGTTCACCCATGGTGCCGCCGTTCCAGACCGGCCCGACGGCATGGATGACGAACGACGCCGGCAGCTTGTAGCCTCGCGTGAGCTTTGCATCCCCGGTCTTGCAGCCGCCCAGCAGCCGGCACGCCTGCAGCAGTTCCGGCCCCGCCGCCCGGTGGATGGCGCCGTCCACTCCCCCGCCACCGAGCAGGGAGCTGTTCGCCGCGTTGACGATCGCGTCGACTTCGAGCGTCGTGATGTCGGCCTGAATGGCGCGTAGCTCGATCATCGCCGAATAGTATCGCGATCGACGAGTTTCGCGCGGTCCCTCCGCATAAGTGTGAGTATCGCTACCGATGCCGCGGAAACAAGGGCGGCGACTGTTGCCAGTGGGAGCAAACCGTCCTCGATACGCGGAGCTACCGCGGCCGTGCCGCCGCCCGCGATGAGCATGATGAGCAGTATGACCAGCGCCGAGCCCCGCGAGTCGTTCTCTCCGGAAGCGAGGAGCGCTTTGTAGAAGCCCGCCGGGCCCCGAATTCCGAGGCCGAGGTTCACGAGTACGAAGAGAAACCAGAGCAACGGTATGGCCTCCACGCTCAGACTCGCCATGGTGAGAATGCCGATGCATCCCAGGGCCGAAAGCGCGGACCCGTAGAGGATCGTCCGCTCGTCTCCCCACCAGCGCGTGAATACGCCCGGCATGTTGGCGGCGATCACGAAGAACGAGATACCGAGCACCTGCATTACGATGAAGTCGGACAAGCTCCCGCCGAGGCCTGAAACGATGACCTTCGGCGCCGAGAAGACGATGATCAGAAGACCGCCCAGCGTACACGCCTGACTCAGCGCATAGCGAAGGAAGAGGCGGTTCCGCAAGAGTTCGATGTAGCCGTCCGCGCTGGACTCGAGCCGGCCGAAGCGTCTGCGGAAATCGGGGCGTGCGAGCCATGCCAGGGCCAGTGAAGTCGCAACCGCGGCAAGCGCGTAGAAAGACGCCTTCCATCCCCAGACGCTGAGCAGCGCCACGCCGGCGATCGGCGCGATCGCCGGTGCAATGGATTCGATGCTGCCGATCCGCCCGAGCATGGCGATCGCCCGCGGACCGTCGTACAGGATTTTGACCATGACGGGTGCGTATACGGCGGGCGCCGACGCAGCGATACCCTGGAAAAACCTCACAGCGGAAAGCTCGACGAGCGAGCCGACCTGCGTTGCCGCCAGCGACAGCACGGCGAACGCCAGCAAGGAAGCGATCAGAAGATCCACGATGCGGTAGCGGCTGCCCAGTTCCCCGAAGACGAGCAGGCCGACGCCGGTTCCCAGCGCGAACCCGGCCAGAACCCATTGCGCCGATTCGGCGGTCCCGGTGACGACGCTCGGGAGAATCGGTATGGCGGGCAGGACCAGATCGGTCGCCGAGAGGCCGGCCACCGTTCCGACGACGATCAGGACGAGCGGAAGCGTCGAATCGTTCGAGCTTGAGGTTTGTTTCGATGAGGTCATGCGATCGGGTTCCTGGCCTTGTCTGGCGGAACTCGATCGGTCACTCCCGGAGCCCGCCAAGGCAACCGAGAGTCAAAAGGGTTCAGTGCCTCGTCAGAATAGGCTTCGCCGCCGGTTTGCCGACAACGACGTGCGCGGGAAGTCTCGTTGCGTTGGTGACGAGGGACTGCATGCCGCGGAGTCTACCACTACGAAGAGAAGGCCTACAGCGCGTCCGGCAGGATAGGGCTCGACAGCATCGCCTCGAAACGTGCCCAGCGCTCGGCGTGGTCGGCATCGCCGCGTTCGATGTAGTCGGCGACCATGTCCTTGCCAAGGTTGTAGTTGATCACGTAGCTGCGGTAGGCATCGACAAAGCGTACGCGCTGGGCCGCCCGTTCCGGTGAGTTGAGCGCGTAGCGCACCAGCCAGTCGGCGGCCGCGTCCGCGTCGATGTCGCCGTTCAGGTAATCGCGCGCGGCCTCGTTGCCGGCGTAGTTCAGCTCGGCGAGCAGACCCAGCAGTTCGTAGTAGGTATCGGCCAGCTTCGCGTCGAGTCCCGCCAGCGGAAACAGCACCTCGGTTTCGTACTCGAGTCGCTCATCGCCCGGGAACGCCAGCTCGATACCGTAGTTGGCGGTGCCCTCGGCGATCAGCGACATCGGGCTGAACAGCGGGTACAGCGAGAACTCGCTCCAGCCGGCCTCGTTGACGAGGTTTTTCTCGAGCAGCGCGTTGTAGGTATGGTGACCCGGGTAACCTTCGTGGCAGCCGAGGTCGACGGCCCGCTCGATGAAGATGGGCAACTCGGTGTTGATCTGGATCAGGCTCTTCGACCCGCCCTGGTACCAGTTGTAGCCGGACCAGGGTTTGTCGGTCACGTACTCGATCGTGAACGACTCGTTCGCGGGCAGCTCGATGTGCTCGAGCGTGCGCCGCCGGCACTCCGCCATCGCTTCGTCGAAGACCGCCGGCAGCCTGTCCACGGGGATCACGAACTGCTCGCGAAACGCGTTGACGCGCACGCTCAAGTCCGCGTCCCCGGGAAGCAGTGCATCGATCCTGCCCAGGATCTCCTCGAAGTGCGCCGCGTCGTAGTCCGGCGCCGCGGCCATGAACAAGGCCTTAGATTCGTCGTCGAACGCCGGGGCCTCGCCGAGATTGATGGCGATGCGCACGTCGAGCGCGCGCAATCTCGCGATGAGTCCACGCAGCCGGGCGGTGAAAGTGCCGTCCGTCAAGCTGCCGTAGTCGCCGGGTTGCCGTTGCAGTGCCTGCGCTGCCGCGAGACGGCTTTCGAGTTCTTCCCTGAGCGACGTGGCGGCGGCGCGGATGGCTGCGAGATCGGGCGCATCCTCTCGCGCCTTCTCGCGAACGGATGCCGGTCCGAAATAAGCATCGACGTGCGCCTTGTCGATCTCGCCCATGGCGAGTTCCAGGTAGAGGTATTCGGCGGCCAGGTCGTCGATGCTGATGGCGGGAGGGGGCGGTGGCGGTGCCGCTTCGCCATCGGGGCGGCCGCAGCCGGCGAGAACAGTAACGAGACAGACGAAAGCGAGGTTCCGGATCATGACGTGTCCTGGTCTTCGAGCGATTTCAGGTCGTAAAGCGCCTCCAGGGCTTCGCGCGGCGAGAGGCTGTCGGGATCGATGGCGGCCAGTGCTTCGACAACAGGGCTGCGCGGCTCGGGTTCGGCGGCGTCGGCCGGCACGTCGAGCGCGAGCTGGCCCTGGGGCGTCTCCCGGCTGGAAGTCTGCTGGGCTTCGAGCGCTCTCAGGACGTGCCGGGCGCGGCTGATGACCGAACGGGGGACGCCCGCCAGCGCGGCGACCTGCAGACCGTAGCTCTGATTCGCGGGCCCCTCGCGGACGGCGTGCAGGAACACCAGCTCGCCCTTGTGCTCCGTGGCGTCGAGGTGCACGTTCGCCGCGGCCCGCAGTTCGCCGGCCAATGCGGTCAGCTCGAAATAGTGCGTCGCGAACAGCGTGTAGGCGCGAATCTGCTCGCCCATGTGCACGGCGGCGGCCCAGGCCAGCGACAGGCCGTCGAACGTGCTCGTACCGCGGCCGATCTCGTCCATGAGAACGAGGCTCTTTTCAGTCGCGTTGTTGAGGATCGTCGCGGTCTCGGTCATCTCCACCATGAAGGTCGAGCGGCCGCCGGCCAGGTCGTCCGACGCGCCGATGCGGGTGAAGATGCGGTCGACCGGCCCGAGCGTCAGCGATTCGGCGGGCACGTAGCTGCCGATGTGCGCGAGAATGACGATCAGCGCTGTCTGCCGCATGAACGTGGACTTGCCGCCCATGTTCGGTCCCGTGATCACGAGCAGCTTGCGGGCGTCGTTCAGCGAGACGTCGTTGGCGATGAAGGGGCCGTCGATGACGGCTTCGACGACCGGGTGGCGGCCGCCGGCGACGTCGATTACGTTGCGCTCGGTGAGCTGCGGTTTCGCCAGCCCGAGCGCCACCGCGCGTTCGGCAAGACAGACCAGCACGTCGACCGTTGCAACCGCGTCGGCCGAACGGCGCAGCGCGCCGAGCGTCTCATGGAGGCTGTCGATCAGGCCGTCGTAGAGCGCCTTCTCTCTTGCAAGCGCGCGTTCGCGCGCCGACAACACCTTGTCTTCGAAGGTCTTGAGCTCGGGCGTGATATAGCGCTCCGCGCCCTTGAGCGTCTGCCGGCGCACGTAGTCGTCGGGCGCTTTCGCGGCCTGCGCCTTGCTGATCTCGATGTAGTAGCCATGCACCCGGTTGTAGCCGAGCTTGAGCGTCGGGATGCCGGTGCGCTCCTTCTCGCGCTGCTCGAGGTCGAGCAGGTACTGATCGGCGTTGTCGGCAATCGCCCTGAGTTCGTCCAGTGCGTCGTCGAAGCCGTCGGCGATGACGCCGCCGTCGCGGATCAGCATCGGCGGGTTGTCGACGAGCGCGCGCTCGAGCAACCGGCACTCGTCGCGGTGTTTGTCGATGGCCTCATCCAGTTCGGCAAGCAGCGGTGAGTCCAGCTTGCCGAGCTGTGCTTTGAGCGCGGGCAGACGCCCGAGCGCCGCGGCAAGCTGCCTGAGGTCGCGGGGCCGCGCGCTGCGGAGCGCGACGCGGGCGAGGATGCGCTCGACGTCGCCGACACCTTTGATCGCATCGCCGCTCGTGTCGATTGCCGCCCCGGAAATGAAGCTCTCAATGGCCTGATAGCGGCGCGCGAGCAGGTCGTGGCGCCTGAGCGGACGTCTGAGCCAGCGCCGCAGGAGACGACTGCCCATGGCACTCTGGCAGCGGTCGAAGACGCCGGCCAGCGTGTGCGCGTCGTTGCCGCCCAGCGAGCTGTCGATCTCGAGGTTGCGACGCGTCGGTCCGTCCATGAGCAGGGCGTCGTCATGCCGCTCGACCGACAGCCGGTCGATGTGCGGCAGCTCGGTCTTCTGTGTATCGGTGACGTAGGACAGGAGCGCGCCGGCGGCCACGACGGCCCGCGGGAAGCCGTCGCACTCGAAACCCTTGAGGTCGCGGGTGCCGAACTGAGCGCACAAGAGGCGGGTGGCGCTGTCGAAATCGAAGTGCCAGGGCGGCCGCTTGCAAAGGCGATAGCGATCGCTCGCCAGCGCCGGGTGCGGCCCCTCTTCGTCGATCACGAGTTCCGCCGGTCCCAGACGTTCCAGTTCGGCCGCGGCCGCCGCGAGGTCGGCGACCTCCGTGACGTGGAAGCGACCGCCCGACAGGTCCAGCCAGGCAAGACCGACCGCCGTCCCGTCCGCGTGAATCGCGGCAACCAGATTGTCCCGATGCTCGGACAGCAATGCCTCGTCGGTCAGCGTTCCCGGGGTCACGACGCGCGTCACCTTGCGCTCGACGGGGCCTTTGCTCGTCGCGGGATCGCCGACCTGCTCGCAGATCGCGACCGACTCGCCGTGGTCGACGAGTTTCCTGAGGTAGCCTTCGACCGCGTGATAGGGCACGCCGGCCATCGGGATCGGATTGCCGGCCGACTTGCCGCGTGCGGTCAGCGTGATGTCGAGCAGTTTCGCGGCCCGCTCCGCATCGGCGTAGAACAGCTCGTAGAAGTCGCCCATCCGATAGAACAACAGCATGTCCGGATAGTCGGCTTTGATCGCCAGATACTGGCGCATCATCGGGGTATGGGCGGGCGAAACTTTGGCGCTCATGTGGGTCTGATTTCAGGCTATTATGACGCCGCGGCGGCGGCGTCGCGGGAAGAGGGCGGTCGGCTTACGGTCGGATGAAAATACTGCATGTCGAAACCGGGCGCCAACTTCTTGGCGGCCCGCAGCAGGTCGTGTATCTGCTGCGCGGGCTGATCGACCGCGGCCACGCCTGCACGCTGGTGTGTCCACCCGGGTCGGGGGCCGACAACGCGGCCCGACAGCACGGCATCCCGGTCAGAACGCTGTTCTGCGCGGGGGACATCGACCTGCCCTTCGCCTACCGGCTGACCCAGTTCATCAAGGACTCGAAGCCCGACATCGTGCACTGCCACAGTCGCCGCGGCGCCGACGTGCTCGGCGGTCTCGCCGCGTCCTTCGCCGACGTGCCGGCCGTCGTGTCGCGGCGCGTCGACAACACCGAGATGCGCGTGCTTGCGGCGATCCGTTACCGCCCGTTCAAACGCGTGATCGCGATTTCCGAGGCGGTAGCGGTCGCACTGCGCGAGGCCGGCGTCGAAGACGACAGGATCGTCGTGATCCGCTCCGCGGTCGACGCTCTGCCGTTCGACCGGCACTACGCGCGCCAGGAGCTCGACGCCGCATTCGGCATTCAGCCTCAGGAGTTTGCGATTGCCGCGGCGGGTCAGCTGATCGCCCGCAAGGGTCACCGCTATCTGCTCGAAGCCGCGGCGGCGCTCAGGAGCACCCAGGGGGCGTTTCGCGTCGTCGTGTTCGGCGAGGGCGAACTCGACGCGGAGCTAAGGGAGCAGGCGGCTGCGCTCGGACTGGAGGACATCGTGCAGTTCGCGGGGTATCGGGAGGACCTCGACAGCCTGCTCGGTTGCTTCGACCTGTTCGTGCACCCCGCGCTCTCGGAAGGGCTCGGTATCGTCACGCTGAAGGCCGCCGCCGCTGCCGTGCCGGTCGTCGGGTTTCGCGCCGGCGGTCTCGCGGAATCCGTCGTGGACGGCGAAACAGGCATACTGGTGCCGCCGGGCGACGTGGCCGCGTTGACGGCGGCCATCGCTGCCCTGATGCTGGACGACGGCCGGCGCGCGCGCTTCGGCCGCGCCGGCAAGGACCGGATGCAGGCCGGGTTTTCGGTCGACGCCATGGTCGAGCGGCACATAGAGGTTTACGAAGCGGTATTGAATGAGTGAGATCGACACCCTGGCGACCCGGCTCGTGACGGAGCTCAAGGCGCGGCGCCTGACGCTGGCGACCGCCGAGTCCTGCACGGGCGGCTGGATCGCTCAGGCCGTGACGTCGGTGAGCGGCAGCTCCGCCTGTTTCGGCTACGGGCTCGTGAGCTACTCGAACGACGCGAAGATGCGGCTTCTGAACGTGCCGCGTACGGTCCTGGCCGAGCACGGCGCGGTCAGCGAGGCCGTCGTGCGCTCGATGGCCGGCGGCGCGATCCGGATCAGTGGAGCCGATCTCGCCGTCGCGGTCAGCGGCGTTGCGGGCCCGACCGGTGGGTCCGAAGAGAAGCCCGTAGGCACGGTCTGGTTAGCATGGAGCCGCATGAGCGAGGAGGGACCGCGCACCGAGACCTTGCAGGAACGCTTCGACGGCGATCGTGAGGCGGTACGGCGGCAGACTGTAGTCAAGGCGCTGTCCGGCCTCATCGCCCGGGTAAGCGAGTGAACGATAAGAATGAGCGATAAGCGGCTTTTTTTCGCGCTCTGGCCCGACCCGCGGCAGCGCGAGCGCATGCGCGACGTGATCACGGCGCACGCCAAGAACGTCGAGGGGAAAATGGAGTTTCGGGGCAACTGGCATGTGACGCTGGCGTTCCTCGGGAGCTGTTCGCCGGCGCTCGTGCCGACGCTGTTGGAGCGGGCCGCGGGCATCGCCGTAGAGCCGTTCCGGCTGCGCTTCGACCGCTTCGAGTACTGGGCGCGGCCCCGGATCGCCTGTCTCGTTCCGGCCGCCGTGCCCGCGGAGCTCAGCGAGCTGGTCGAACGGCTCAACGCGACGCTGCTCGACGTCGGCATTATCCCCGAGGACCGCGCCTACCGGCCGCACATGACGGTCGTCCGGAACGCGCGGAGCTTCACGGCGGAGCGCCTCGCGCAGCCGCTGACCGTCGACTGGTCGGGCTATGAGCTCATGGAGTCGGTGCGCAAGCGCGGTGAAGTGCGGTATATGCCGGTAAAACAGTCGCTTTCACCCAATTCTTGAGTTTCTGCCCCGTTTTCGGTGCTCGCAAGGGCTTGTAAGGACGGGGCTTTATGGCAGAATACTGGTTAAATTCACAGTAACGACGCGGGTAGCAGAACAACCATGGACGACAATCGGAAAAAGGCCCTTTCTCAGGGTAGCAAAACAACCATGGACGACAATCGGAGAAAGGCTCTTTCTCAGGCCCTCGGACAGATCGAAAAGCAGTTCGGCAAAGGCTCGGTCATGCGGCTCGGGGACGGCAGCGCCGCCCGCGACATCGAAGCCGTGTCGACGGGCTCGATCGGTCTCGACGTCGCGCTCGGCATCGGCGGCCTGCCGAAAGGCCGGGTGGTCGAGATCTACGGGCCGGAATCGTCCGGCAAGACGACGCTGACCCTGCAGGTCGTCGCCGAAGCGCAGAAGATCGGCGGCACGGCCGCTTTCGTCGACGCCGAGCACGCGCTCGATCCGCAGTACGCCGAGAAGCTCGGGGTCAACGTGGACGAGCTCCTGGTCTCGCAGCCCGATACCGGCGAGCAGGCGCTCGAGATCACGGATATGCTCGTGCGGTCGGGCGCCGTCGACGTGATCGTCGTCGACTCGGTCGCGGCGCTGACGCCGAAGGCGGAGATCGAGGGCGAAATGGGCGACTCGCACGTCGGCCTGCAGGCACGGCTCATGTCGCAGGCGCTCAGGAAGCTCACCGGGAACATCAAGCGCTCCAACGCGATGGTGATTTTCATCAACCAGATCCGCATGAAGATCGGCGTCATGTTCGGTAGCCCCGAGACCACGACCGGCGGTAACGCACTCAAGTTCTACTCGTCCGTGCGGCTCGACATCCGCCGGATCGGCGCCATCAAGAAGGCCGACGAAGTCATCGGCAACCAGACCCGCGTCAAGGTCGTCAAGAACAAGGTCTCGCCGCCGTTCAAGCTTGCGGAGTTCGAGATTCTCTACGGCGAAGGGATCTCGCGCGAGGGCGAGATCATCGAAATCGGCGTCCAGCACGGCCTGATCGACAAGGCCGGGTCCTGGTACAGCTACGGCGACGATCGTATCGGTCAGGGCAAGGAAAACGTGCGCGAGTTCCTGAAGACCAATCCGGACATTGCCGCTGAGATCGAGCACAAGATTCGTGCGCGGTTACTGCCCGACACGGTCGCCGCCGATGACGACGAGGCCGTCGCGAGCGAAGCCTGATCTCCTCGCTCCGGACAAGGCCGCGATCGATCGGTGATCGATCGATCCGGCCCCAGGTTCTGCCGTGAGTTCATCGACCTCTCTGAACGACGAGATTCGCGAGCTGGACGCGGCCGCGGACGAAGCGCGGGACGCGGACCCGTCGGCCGCGCGCAAAAAGGCGATGGATTTGCTGGCCCGGCGGGAGCACTCGGCCGGCGAACTCCGACAAAAGCTCGAAAGGGCCGGATTCGTCCGCGACGCGGCCGAGGCGGCAATTGCCGGCCTCACGCGCGATGGTCTTCAGAGCGACGAGCGCTACGTGGAGGCCTTCGTCCAGTCGCGAGTACGCCAGGGCAAAGGGCCGGTCCGAATCCGGGCCGATCTTCGCGCGCGTGGCGCCGTCGCGGGCACGGTCGACGCTGCGCTTGCGGCGGCAGCTACGGACTGGGAGACGCTGGCGCGCTCGGTTCGGGAGCAGAAGTTCGGCCTCGGGCGGCCGGCGGATTTCAAGGAGAAGGCGCGGCAGATGCGCTTCCTGCAGTACCGGGGATTCGAGGCGGAGCACATCGCGGCGGCATTCGACGGCGCGTCCGACGACCCGTAGGAACCGTCGGGCCGGTCCGCGACGGGCGCCGCCCGGCAGCGTCCGTACTATGGTCTGCGCGCCCACAAGTCCCGTACACTCTCGCTTCGAGACTTTAATTGCCCGGCCGGGCACCCAGATCGTTCAGATGAAACGCATGACCAGCAATCAGATACGCGAGGCTTTCTTGGGCTTCTTCCGGGAACGCGGGCACGAGATCGTCGCCAGCTCGCCGCTCGTCCCGGGCAACGATCCGACGCTGCTGTTTACGAATGCCGGGATGGTGCAGTTCAAGGACGTCTTTCTGGGCGAGGACCGGCGCAGCTACGATCGTGCCGCGACCTCGCAACGCTGCGTGCGCGCCGGCGGCAAGCACAACGATCTCGAGAACGTCGGCTACACGGCGCGGCATCACACATTCTTCGAGATGCTGGGCAACTTCAGCTTCGGCGACTACTTCAAGCGTGAGGCGATCCGGTACGCGTGGGAGTTTCTGACCGAGGTCATGGGCATTCCGCCGGAGAAGCTCTGGGTGACCGTCTACGAGGACGACGACGAGGCGGCGAAAATCTGGCTCGACGAAATGCGCGTGGATCCGGAGCGGTTCTCGCGCCTCGGCGACAAGGACAACTTCTGGGCGATGGGCGACACGGGGCCTTGCGGGCCGTGCAGCGAGATCTTCTACGATCACGGCCCCGACGTTGCCGGCGGTCCGCCCGGATCGCCCGATGAAGACGGCGATCGTTACGTCGAGATCTGGAACCTCGTGTTCATGCAGTACGACCGCTCGGCCGACGGCGCGTTGGCGCCGCTGCCGAAACCGTCGGTCGACACCGGCATGGGCCTCGAGCGCATCGCCGCCGTCATGCAGGGCGTGCACAGCAACTACGAGATCGATCTGTTCGGCAAACTGATCGACGCCGCCGCGGAAACGCTCGGCGTCGGCAACGAGCGCTCGAGCTCCCTGAACGTGATCGCGGATCACATCCGCGCCTGCGCGTTCCTGATCGTCGACGGCGTGCTGCCCGGCAACGAAGGCCGGGGTTACGTCCTGCGCCGTATTGCACGGCGGGCCATCCGGCATGGCAAGAAACTCGGCTACGACGGACTGTTTTTTCACAAGCTCGTGGCGCCGCTCGTCGCGGAGATGGGCGAGGCCTATCCCGAGCTTGCAAGCGCGGCCGGACATGTCGAAAAAGTCCTTGAGAAAGAGGAGCGGCGCTTCGCGGAAACGCTGCACCAGGGCATGGAGATTCTCGAGGGGGCGATCGCGAAGCTGGAGGGCACGACCCTGGCCGGCGATGTCGTCTTCCGGCTGTACGATACGTACGGCTTCCCCGTCGACCTGACCGCGGACATTGCGCGCGAGCGGGGATTAAATATCGATCAGGCCGCCTTCGAGCAGGCGATGGAAGCGCAGCGCGACCGGGCGCGGGCCGCAAGCAAGTTCGGCGCGGTCGGCGAGGCCGTGCCGACGACTTATGAGATAAGCAAGTTTCTCGGCTACGAAGGTACGGACGGGCAGGGTACGGTAACCGCGCTGTTTCGCGACGGCGCGATTGTCGACAGGCTTGCCGCCGGTGAGGAAGGCGCGATCGTCCTGTCATCGACGCCGTTCTACGCCGAGAGTGGCGGCCAGATCGGCGATACGGGCATCCTCGTGGCGGACGGCAAGCTCGTCAACGTTACCGATACACAGAAGAGCGGCAGTGCGAATCTGCACTACGGATTCGTCGAGAGCGGTGAGATCCTCGTCGGCGATGTGCTCGACGCGATCGTCGACGCGGAGCGCCGCGAGGCGATCCGGCTGAACCATTCCGCGACGCATCTGATGCACGCCGCGCTGCGGGAAGTGCTGGGCGAGCACGTGACACAGAAGGGCTCGCTCGTAGCCGAGGATCGCCTGCGTTTCGACTTCTCCCACTACGAGGCCGTGAGCCCCGAGGAACTCGACGCGATCGAGCGGCTCGTCAATCGCGAGATCCGCGCCAACCGTCCCGGAGAGACGCGCCTGATGAAGTACGACGATGCAGTCGCTTCGGGCGCGATCGCTTTGTTCGGCGAGAAGTACGACGACGAGGTGAGAGTCCTCCGCTTCGGCGATTTTTCCGTCGAGCTGTGCGGCGGAACGCACGTCGAGCGCACCGGCGACATCGGCCTGTTCAAGATCACGTCCGAAGGCGGCGTTGCCGCGGGCGTGCGCCGCATCGAAGCGGTGACCGGCGAGGGCGCGCTGGAGTTCATGAAGCGGAAGCAGTCGGCACTCGAGGAAGTGGCGGCCGTACTCAAGGCCCCGGCGGATCAGGCTGCCGACAAGGTCGGGCAACTGCTACGGCGCAACAAGGAACTGGAGAAAGAACTGGCGGCGGCTCGGCAGGCGCTGTTGACGGGAGGCGCCGGCGGTGATGCGACCGAGTCCGCGGTGGAGATCGGCGGGCTCAAGGTGCTGACGACCCGCATGGACGGCGCCGACGCAAAAACCCTCCGCGACGCCGTGGACCGCTTCAAGGACAAGCTCGTGAGCGGCGTCGTCGTGGTCGGCTCGGTCGAGGATGGCAAGGTTCGCCTCGCAGCGGGCGTCACGAAGAACAACACCGACCGGATTCGCGCCGGCGATCTGATTCGCCCGGTCGCCGAGCAGGTCGGCGGCAAGGGCGGCGGCCGCCCGGACTTTGCGCAGGCGGGCGGCAGCGATCCGGCCGCGCTCGACGAAGCGCTGGCCTCCGTGTCGAACTGGGTTGCCGCGCAGCTTCAGGAACCGGCTTGAGTCAGCGCCAGCGGCTCCGCAGGCCGCTGTTTTTTCCCGACTTTTTGCCCATATTGTTTAAAAATACGCTAGTATCGCAAGCGGTTTGGAGATACCACGCGTATGAGCTGGGGATGGAAAGCCCCGCGCCAGGCAGGAGTAGGACGTCATGCTGATTCTGACGCGCCGCGCTGGTGAGACGGTAATGATCGGGAGCGATGTAACGATCACCGTCTTGGGAGTGAAAGGAAATCAGGTGCGGATAGGCATCAATGCGCCCAAAGACGTGGCGGTGCACCGCGAAGAGATTTTCGAGCGGATTCAGAGCGAGAAAGCCGCCGAGGGCAGCGACAAGCCCGACGACGAGCAATAGGACGACGGGACTTTACCTGAAGAAACCCGATCAGTACCCTATGCAGCCCGCTAACGGCACCCGGGTGCGCAATCCCGTGGGGCCGTATTCCGCGGCGGCACGACAACAGGTTCCGGAGAGATGGCTGAGTGGTCGAAAGCGCTCCCCTGCTAAGGGAGTATACGTTAATAGCGTATCGAGGGTTCGAATCCCTCTCTCTCCGCCAATGACAGACAAAGGGGGTCCTCCGGATCCCCTTTCTCAATTCAGGGGTACACCGTGCAAAAAAGGAAGGAGTTTGCCAACGCACGTTTTTCGGGCGAAGTACTTCGACAAGCTCTTGCTCGAATGGAAGATTTGGCGCAACCAGAAAAAAACACGCGCAAGTCGCAAACGCTTGCGGTCGAAATTGACGATGCCAAATGGCAACACGACTCTCAAGAGGAGTTCTTCTCGGACTACCGACGGTCATCCGGATGGGCTACGTTCTCTGTTTTTGTAGGCGATTTCTGGCTCAGCGTGGATGCTTGGGAACGGTCTACTACAGTCCTTGTGGATGCACCTGCACGCAGCAACGTTGAAGCAGTATTCGACGTATTCGAACAAAATCTTCAGGAATCACTACTTCCGGAACTGCTACATGCTCCACAGACAAAGCCAACCATTTTCATAGGTCATGGCCACGACTCCATGTGGCGAGACTTAAAGGATCATCTCCACGAGAAGCACTCTTATCCAGTAGAGGCGTATGAGATTGGCGCGCGAGCAGGTCATGCGGTTCGCGACATTCTGGAGGAAATGCTTGCAAACAGTTCTTTTGCATTGCTAGTAATGACCGCTGAGGACGATATGCCGGAGGGCGGCAAACGAGCGCGGCAAAACGTAGTGCATGAGGCTGGCCTCTTTCAGGGTCGTCTCGGGTTTAAACGTGCGATCGCTCTTGTTGAAGAGGGTACCGACGTCTTCTCAAACATATCTGGAATCGATCAAATCCGGTTCTCAGCTGGCAACATAAAAGAGACTTTCGGAGACGTAGTTGCAACCATTCACCGGGAGTTTCCCCTAGACGCTGTCTGACGAATACTCCGCTGTAACTCTAAACGACGGTTTCCGGACGGTTGCTGCTAGTGAAAAAGATACGCTGTACAGCAGCCGTTTAGCGACCGCTTCCAGCGAGAGCTGCAGTTTTTGGGGAGTAGCCCGATGGGCTTCTAGTAGTATGAGAAAGGATTATCTCCCCGTGCGCGAATCGTGCAGATGTGGAGGGTGGTTCTCTTAGGACATATCCATGTCCCGAGCCCAGAAAGCCCCTCTCTTCGCCACAAGTATGAAGGGCCCCGTAAGGGGCCCTTCGTCGTTAGTTTGATGCAGTACTTTGGCACTCAGTCGAACAACCTCGCTTCGTCGAGCGCCTCCATGATCTCGAGCAGCCAGTCGGTGTCGAGTTCTACCTGGTTCATGGCGTAGACGATGCTCGTGTCCGTTTCGGGGATATAGTAGGCGCCGACACCCCACAGTCCGCTGTGTCCGTAAACCTCCACGGTGTTTCCGGAAAGCTGGAAGACGCGGCGTTCGAGCCCCAGTCCGTAGCTCAGACCGGGCTGACCGGTCGGGATTGTCTGCTGCATGGAGTCAAGTGTGTCGGCGTCTGCGAACTGGTCGCCCGCGAAAAGCGTTTGGAGGAACCCGACCAGCTCCGCGGCCGTGGTAACGATGCCGCCGCCACCCCAATCCGTGGACGTGTTGACGGCCTCCGCGACGAAATCGATGTTCACCGGCTGAGTGTCCGTGGGTATTTCCCAGAAGTGACTGACCGCGTCGGCCTGGCTCTGTTCATACCATTCCAGGTACGCCTGAGGCATTTGCGCATTTCCATAGACGAAATTGAGGTAGTTGTTCGCGAGAGTGTCCTGAGTCACTTCCTCGATTACGACCCCGAGAACGAGATAGTTCGTGTCGGCGTAGTGGAAGTCTGCGCCGGGGGCGAATAAGGCGTTTGCCGACATCTGCGAGCCGATGAAGTACAGGAGCAGCTCCTGCGGGCCCCACTGCACGTCGCGGATTCCACTTGGCAGGGTGCCCAGTATGTCACCGACAATCCGTTGGGAAATCGACAACGCCGCCGGACTGCTCGTCGGTGTATCGACAAAGTAGTCGCGGAATCCGCTGGAGTGGTTCAGCAGCTGCCGAATCGTGACGTCGTCACCGCGATCCACGCCGTTGAAACCATGCAGCATCTCCAGGGTGAAGCCGGCCGGCATGTTGTTGTCCGTGAGGATATCCCCGAGACGTGTATCCAGCGTCAGAAAACCCTTCTCGATCATCTGCAGGATGAGTACGCTCGTGAACATCTTGGTAATGCCGTCCACCCGGAACGCCGAGTCCGTCTGCATCGGAATCCCGCCAGGCGAGTTGATGTTCGCCCGTGCGGCTTGCCAGCGGAAACCGAGTCCCGGAATGTCGACGAGAACGGTCAGATTGCGTATCGACGGGTCTGCTTCGGCTGTATCGACGATCGTTGTCAGTTCGGCCTCCGCTACGCTGCGCTGAAACAGGTTCAGGTCCAGGCTGCCTGAATCGCATGCCGACAGCGCGGTGACCGCGGCAAGGAATCCAAAGAAGCGGCCGGGTCGGCCGGGTTTGTAGGCCATGACAACCTCCTGTGTCATTAGGTTCGAAGTTTGGCGCGCAGTCTAGTAACGCTCGCGGCCGGAAGTCCGTAGCGATTGTGTGATCGAGTTTGTGTATTTGTGTGGCGCCGACGTATCAGAAGCGGACGCCCAGCCCGAGAAACAGCGTATCTAAGTCACCGAACTCGGCGTCTGCGGCGAAGTGAACGGGCTTTGCCAGCTGGAATCTGATTCGCGCACCGACTCTGAAGTCGTCCTCATTCTCGAGCGCGAAGACGGAGTTGCCGGCCCCACCGAAGGTGAGGCTGTTCTTCTCGGCGAATCGCGCAAACCCGCCTACTTCCAGTCGCTCCGAAGCCGTCCATGTGAGGCCGCTCTCGAAGTCGAGGCCGTCGCTGTCGTTCCGGAGCTCAGCCGGACCTAACTGCGCGGCTCCCGAGTCCAGGATCACGAAGATCGGCTCGAACTCGTAGTCGCTCTTCAGGTAGCCGATTTGACCGTACAGACTGAGCTGATCGGCAATGGGATGTACGTAGCCCACCCCGATACGCTGGTACTCGGCGTCGAGGTCGAAGGTTCCCACACTCGTTTCGTCGTCGAGCGTCAGTGAGACGTCGAGACGCGCATCCGCTTTCCCGACTTCGCCGTACGCGTACAGGCCGTTGTGGATTCGTACGGCGCAGTCGATTGCGCCGCCGTCACCGCCGCGTGCGCTGAGCGTGGTTTCTAGAGGGTTGACCGGACTCAGGGACCGCGTCGTTTCGAAGCTGGCATCGAACCAGCCCAGTGCGCAATCCACACGATCGGCAGGCGGCGATGCGAGAACCGGGCCGCTGAAAACAATCGCGGCGTACCAGGAAAGTGCGATAAAGACATTTCTCAAGACTTTCATGATCTGTGGCTCCCAACGTAAGAAACTGGGTCGCGCCAGTCCCGGTGTCGTTGAATCGATAAACGCCGCAGATTCTAGTTATGCTCTGGTGCCTGCGTCCGTCGCGTTTGTGTGAGCGAGTTTGTGTTTTTGTCGCGCCGCGCGGTCTGTCGCGGTCTCCACAACCAACGACGACACGGGCGCCCTGCGCTTCTATCGGAAGCAAGGTTTCACGGTTTCTGCCTGCAGCTTGGGGGGGCTTCAGCGAGGTGGCGCGTAGAGCGGATGGATCCCGACGAGGTTTATCGCGGCCGCGACGGGATTTCGATCCGCGACACGCTGGAACTCGCGCTGGCTCTCAGCCTCTACGGGAAGCGAACAGCCCCGTCCCTGTCCGCTGCGCGAACGGCGGCAACCAGCCAGCGGGTGAGTCCCTCGCCGTGCTTGTCGATGTTGCGTCGAAATCGATCGTCGCTTTCCCACATGCCAGCGAGGTTGACGTGGGCGCGCGGAGGAAGATCGTAGAACCAGCGACAGATGTGCAGGCGATGGCGTTCCGCGATGTTCAGCGCCCGGCGGCTGTCCGCGGGCGTGTCGGCGCTCATGGCCGCCGCGGCTTCCGAAAGGATGTCGTCCAGTTCGTCCTTTATGGCCGTCCACTCGGACTCGCCGTAATCCTTCGTCCGCTGAGCGCTTTGCGCGTATGCCGCGGTCTCCCCCCAACGGGCCTGGGCCTCTTCGTCGTAGTCGCCCGGATGGAAACCGTCGAATATCGTTTCGAAGTCCACGTCGTACGGAGCGTCCGACAGAGCCTCGAGCGTTCGGTCGATCGCCGCGATCATGTCGCTGGTCTCGGTAAGCCGCTCGATCAGCAGGGAGCGTTGCTTCCTCAGGCTCTTTGCATAGTCGAAGTTCGGATCGTCCAGCCACTGGCGTATTTCCTCCAGCGGCATTCCGAGGGAGCGGCCGATCAGCACCTGCTGGAGCCGCAACAGATCGTCGTCGTTATAGAGCCGGTAGCCCGCTGCCGTGCGGCCGCTCGGAGTAAGCAGCCTGATCTCGTCGTAGTAGTGCAGCGTCCGGACCGAGACGCTCGTGATCTTCGCGACGTCCTTTACCTTGTAGGTTCGTATTGCGCCCATCGGAATACCTCTTGCCAGTACCGCGATCAGAGTCTGAAGCCTGACGTGACTGTAGAGTCAAGCGCCCGGAGCGTACTCAGGTCTCCAGCTGCTTGTACATGATCAGCGCGTCGACGTAGCCGAGCGTCGGGTGGCGAAACGCGCCAGGCAGGGTGCCCGTGATTGCAAAACCTTGGTTTTCCCACGTTTTGATCGCCACTGTGTTCGTGGCTACGACGAGGTTGTACTGCATGCACCGATACCCGAGACGTCGCGCCTCGGCCTGGGAGTGTTCGCACATACGTGTCCCGAGACCCTGACCTCGTGCGGCCTCGGACACGGCGTATCCGCAGTTGCAGACATGAGCGCCGAGCGTCGGCTGGTTGTCCTTGATGTAGTAGGAGCCCAACACTCGTTCCGACGAATCGACCGCGACGTACGCGGCGCGTTTCGTGTCTATCCACTCGCGGCGCGCCTCGTCTTCACTGATTGTGGGTGAGTACGGATACGTGTCGCCGGCGGCGAACACCGGGCGCAGCAGGTCCCAGAGGCCCGGCCAGTCGTGTTCTCTAAAGCTGCGAATCGTGTGCATGGTTGAGACTCTCAGTCCCGGGAAGAAATTCGTCGCGCCAGGCTTTCGATTTTGTCCATGATCCGTACGGTGTTCTCTCTGAGCGGCGCGGGCTCAGCGGCAACGGTCAGACCGGCCGCGATTCCCGCGGCCAGGCGATCCGGAATCTCGCACCGCCGAGCGTCGGTGCCGTGTCCACGCCGGCTCTCCCGCCGTGCAGGGCTGCTATGCGGGCGACGATAGCCAGGCCGAGACCGTAACCCCCGGTCTCGCGGGCGCGGCTGTCATCCAGGCGGGTGAAAGCCTTGAACACGGTGTCGCGGTCGGCGTCAGGTACTCCGGCGCCGTCGTCTTCGACGGCAATGGCGAACTCGTCGTCGGAAGCCTCGAATGTCAGGCTGACTTTCTCCGCGGCATAGCGCATCGCGTTGCTCAACAGATTGCTGATTGCAAGCGTCATCAGGCGTCGATCCATTTGGATGGCGGCCGGCGCGCCGCGGCTTTCGATCGACAGCGTCTTGCCGTGACTCGCGTAGCGCTCTTCGAGTGCGTCCGCGAAAGCGTCGGTCGGGACCGCCTGCCAGCTCATGCTTAGATCGGGGTGATCGAGGCGGGCGTAGTCGAGCATCGTTGCGATCAGATCGTCGATTTCCTGGACATCCGCGTTCACTGCCTCGATGCGCCCGCGCAGCTCTTCGTCGGCGTCCTTCCCGGCAACCGCCAGCGCGAAGCGGATGCGCGCCAACGGGGTTCGCATCTCGTGCGACAGCGCGGCGATCAGTTCCTTTTGGTTTTGTATCAGTCCGCTCAAGCGTGACGACATGGTGTCGACGTTCGCCGCGAGTACCGTGAGTTGGCTGGTCCGGCCAGCCGTCTGTGTGGGCTCACGGTAGTCCGCCGAGAAGCGCGTGGCGGCGCGGCTGATGACGTCGATGTCACGCAGGAGCGGGCGCAGCCACAAGCCGACGAGTACGAACACGCCGAGATAAAACGCCGGCGACACCAGCTTCAGCAAGGCGCTGTTCTCGGGGGGCGCTACCGGTCCAAGATAGATGAGTTCTTCGAGCGACGCGGACCGGTACAGATAGAACGTGTCACCCGAAGCGTCGACGAAGGCCGCGGAAGGGTTGTCGACCAGCGCGTCATTCGAGACGTCGTCGCTGCCGAGCAGCCGTATCGGCACGCCGAGGACGTCGCCGAGTTCGCGCGCCACGCGATCTTGTTCGTCGGCAGACGCGTCGGCCAGGCGCGCATCGACGAGCCGGAGCGTGGCGTCTACCCACGGGTCGATTTCCGGCTCGACCGTGCCCTGGATGTAGTCGAGGCCGATTTCGAGAACGATGGCCACGGCCATGACGCCGGCGACGAGCAGGAGGTAGGTGCGAAACAGCAGCCGGCGGTGACCGCCGAGCCAGCGCTTGCTCACGCAGAATCGCCCCAGGCGTCCGGGACGAGCAGGTAGCCCTTGCCCCATACCGTCTTGATACGTCGGGGCGCGTCCGCCGAATCCCTGAGCTTGCGGCGGAGCTTCGACACGCGGCCGTCTATCGAGCGGTCGAGTCCGTCGTACTCGATGCCGCGCATCTCGTGAAAGATTTCCTGGCGCGAGAGGACTCTGCCCGCCCGGCGGGCCAGCAGGCACAACAACTCGAACTCATGCGTCGTGAGGTCGACTTCCGCATCGTCGAGCCAGACCTGCTGCGACGATTCGCTGATTCGCAGGCCCCCGAGAATGAGGTCACCGCCGCCGTCCGGAGGCGCTATGGCATTCTCGACACGCCGCAGCAGCGCACGCGTTCGCGCCAGCAGTACCATGGGATCGACGGGCTTCGCGACGTAGTCGTCGGCGCCGGCCTCCAGCCCGATGACCTGATCGATGTCGGAGTCCCGCGCCGTAAAAATCAGGATGGGTACGTCCGACACGAGCCTGAGCTCGCGGCAGAGTTCGAGTCCGTTCGCCCCGGGCAGCATCAGGTCGAGCAACACGACGCGCGGCCGCGTTTCCCGAAACCGCGACACGGCGCGGTCGCCGCGCGCTTCGGTCGCGACCTCGAGGCCGTTCTGGCGAAAGTACTCGGCGGTCAGATTGGCCAGCCGGACGTCGTCCTCGACGAGCAGAATATCAACGGATTCGGCGCTCACAACACATCCCACACATAGCGCGTTCGGCGGCGGCGACGGCGGTCGTCGCTGTCTTTACGCAGCACGTCGACCGTGGCGGTGGCAACGAGCATACCAGCCTCGCCCTCCTCGAGCCGGAACTCGATGGACTCGGTCAGCTTGCGGCTGTCGGTCGTCCTGCCTGACTGGCTGTCGGCCCAGCAGCGCAGTGGCTCGACATCGTGGTCGTTCAGGACACAGTAGTAGCCGAGCTGCAGGGCCTGCCAGGCGATCACGAAACTCAGATCGCAGGTCGGTGTCCGCTCGTCGACGATGCACAGTACGGGCTTGACCGTCAGGTTTGCCGACGGCGGCTCGGCGGCGCCGGCAGGCCAGAACGCCAGTACGGCGATTAGTGTGAACAGGGTTTGTTGCATGGTGTTCGTCGGTGTTTCTAGAAGTCGATGCTGATTCCGGCAAAGTAGCCAACGACGTTGTCGCGGTCGACGACCGGGCTGGCGGCAATCTCGTCGTTCAGCTCCTCGTAGTCAACAGCCATTCGAAACGCCCAGCGCTTCGAGAAGTGGTAAGAAGCGTTCAGCCTCAAGCCCGTGTTGACGCCGTCGCCGGCTTCGTACGTGGGCAGGACGGGATTCGACTCGTCGATGCGGATGCCCCAGTAGTAGTCGTTCAGTTTGGCGCTCTTGTAGGCCAGCCGGAACCCGGGCTCGAAGTACCAGCGGCCGCTGCGTAACCCGATGCCGTAGTCCAGCGATACCTCATAGCCGTCGTGGACGCCGGTCACGTCGTGAAAGGCGTTGATCTGGAGGAAGCCCCAGCGGCCGTCGGCGAGCACCTCGAAGCCGAGTTCACCGGCGAAATCGCGGTCGGGCAGCTCCAGCGGTGCGTCGTCCTCCAGGGCATCGCCCGCTAAGGAGATGTTCACGAACTCGAAGTTGGCGCGACCGAAGAACACCTGGTCGCTGCGTGCGCGTGCGACCAGGCTGGCCGTCACGCGACGACCGTCGTGGAACGTGAACCCGAGATCCCCATTGTCGAAGAAGAAGCGTTTCCCGAACCACGCGATGTCGAGATCGACGACGACCGGTATGTCGTCGGATGCGACTAGTGGATTGCCGCGTTCGCCGTAGCCAAGCGCCATGCCCAGACGCCAGGGCGATTCCGCACCCTTTGCAAGCAGCGGCAGGAACAAGACGAATATGGTTACGGCAAGGTTTCGCATGACAACACCTGTCCGCCCGGCGGACTTCCCGACAATGCGCAAGTTTCGCCTCACGCGCCGGGGGGCGGACGGCGATCGTGTATCGAAAATGTCGGAAATTGTACAGCCTGCCGGCGACACTTCTACACAGAGTCGGGCAAATTCGCCACAGACTGCCTCGTCGATGACTCATAACCTGTCCGCTGTCATCGTTCGGAGGGCGAGTCATGAGAACACCGCTTTTTGGCCTGCTGAGCCTCCTTGCCGGCGCCGCGCTCGTCGGCTGCGACGGCAGCTCATGGAGTTTCGAGACCTTTCCGCCGCCCGACGAGGGCGCGCTCCGTCTGGCGACGAGTGCCGGGGAACTCGAAGCGTCCATCAAGTCCGGCTTCACGACGGTCACCGCGCCGCCGGGCGAAGCGTTCGCGCTTGCCACGAACGACGCGGGAGCATCCGGCTTCACGCTGACCTATACGCAGGAGCCGAACGTCGACGAGTTCGATGCGGTTCGCTACGACGGCGAGCACCTGTACATCGCGCCGCGGCGCTACCTCAACTGCTGCTTCATTCTCGCGGCGGCGCCCGACGATGCCGTCAACGCCGGAGAGCCGGCCGAGGCGTCGATTCGGATTCTAAGCACGGACCCGGATGGCGCCAGCGCCGCTGTCGTCAGCCGTATCGAACTCGATGAAGAGACCTCGATCCAGGGCATGTACGTGGAGGGCGACACGCTGTTCGCGTTGACCGCCGGAGCCGTGTACGGCCCGTTCGGATCGAGTTGGACGAGGCCCGAGATCTGGGCGCCGGAATACCTGGGCTATAGGGTGTACGACGTCAGCGACAGGACCGCACCGGTGCTCGAAACAGACGTCAGCATTCAGGGTGTGTTCGTGGAGAGCCGGCGCATAGGCGATACGGTCTACATCATCAGCCGCTATGCGCCCGGAATCCCGGGCCTGATCTACAGCCCGCAGACGGCCGCGGACGTTGCGACGAACGAAGCGATTCTCGCCGAGGTGTCGCTCGACGACCTGCTGCCCTCGATTACGATCGACGGCGTCACCGAGGATCTCGTCGACCCGACATCCTGTTACATCACGAACGACGAGCGCGTAGCGGGCTACCCGGTCGTCACGAACGTCACGGCCGTGCCTGTCGACGACCCGAAGGCGTACACCAATACCTGCTACAACGACGACGTGTACGGCGCCTATGTCTCGGAAACTGCGATCTACTTCCCGCAGGTCGTGGGTTACGTTGCGCCGTCGACGGTCGACTCACGCATCCACAAGTTTGAGCTGTCGAACCGACGCGCCGTGTACCGCGGTTCCGGCGACATCGACGGGCAGGTCTGGCGCGGTGGGCAGGCCGATTTCCGGATGAGCGAGTACAACGGCGATCTCCGCGTGATGGCGACCCAGTACACCGCGAACAACGCGGACTTCGTCGATCACAAGTTGTACATCCTGCGCGAAGCGCAGGGACGTACGGCGCTGGACGTCGTCGCGGACCTGCCGAATGCCGCGCGCCCCGAGCCGATCGGCAAGCCGAACGAGGCGCTGTACGGCGTGCGGTTCCTCGGCGACCGGCTGTACGCCGTTACCTTCGAGCAGATCGATCCGCTCTATGCGATCGACCTGAGCGACCCGACCGATCCGCGCATCGCCGGCGAGCTGACGGTAACCGGGTTCTCGGATTTCCTGCATCCCGTCAACGAAGATCTTCTGCTGGGACTCGGTTCGGCCGCCACCGGAGCGATCAAGATCGAGCTTTTCGACGTCAGCGACATCGCGTCGCCCCTGTCCCGCGGCAGCGTGATTCTCGGCGACCCGGGTTCTTACAGCGAGGCCGTCTACAACCGGCACGCGTTCACGTATCAGTCCGACGTGAACGGCGTCGATCGGTTTCTGATTCCCGCAGACCTCTACGAGTCGACGAACGGCGGCGGCATTTACCGGAGCACGCTGAACCTGTTCGAGATTCACGACAAAGCCACGCCGGGTCTCGCGACGCTGGTCCCGCAGGGCCGTATCGAGCCGGACCTGGGCGACGCGGCGCCGTGGGGCGTCAGGCACCGTTCGTTCATCCATGACGATACGGTGTTCTGGATTCGCGAGGACGAGGTCTACTCCGCTTTCTGGTTGTCTCCAACGCTCGTCAACGGGCCGTTTTAGGGCTTATCGAGTGTTCCAGCCTGGCCGGCGCGCTCTCTACCCCGGGTGCGCCGGTCCTTTTTATTCGCGGCTCCGTCCCGGCTATCGTTAGCTGTCGTCCCTGATTACGCCGTCGATGCCCGAGAAGGAAACCCGTCCGCCCGCATCGTCGAGAATGTTCAGGTCCCCGCCGATGTCGCGTACGGCGATGTGCCCCGAGCCGTCGTCGACGAGCACGTCGCTCGTTACCCGCGAGACCGAGATGCCCCCGGACCGGTCCTTGATTTCGACGGTCGAGCCGGTGCGGTCGACGTCGATCCATCCGGCGCCGTCGTCGATGCTCACGGCACCGCCGATGTTCGTCAGGGTGATCGATCCGGAGCCGTCTTCGACCGATACGGCGCCCTCGATGTCACTCACTTCGATGTAGCCGGTACCGTCGACGATCGTGAGGTCGAGGTCGGCCGGCATGTGCACCGTCAGGCTTACGCGCGGTCCCTGGCCGAATGTCCGATGCAGTGAGCCGAAGTCGCCTTCGAGCCTGGCGGCCCCGTCCCTGACCACGAGAGAGAGATTCAGGTGCTCGTACATCAGCTTCTTCGCCCGCAAGCGGTCGCGTGCCGGAATCCACAGCTCGGCGCTGACCGCGATATCTGTGCGGTCGGGGTCGCCCTCGACGACGATGTAGCCGTGATCGTTGCGAATCTCCAGCATGCCGAGGCCGGCGGTCGGCAACGTGAGCTCGCGGGTTTCGGTTAGCGCGAACAGGTCGGCCGCGGCAGGCGCCGCGAAGGCCAACAGCAGAAGTGATAGGTACCGCATGGCAATTCCCCGTATGACGAGTCGAAAGATGTCTTCCCGGGGAAGGATGCGTCCCGAGGCCCGTTTGGATGCAGAGCGGCGGTAGCGGGTCGTCAGTAATACTCGAGGGGCGTCGCCTTCCCGCCGAACACGCGATAGACGAATATCGAATAAGCGACGATCATCGGCAGGACGATGACGGCGCCGACGAAGATCACCATGAGCGACTCCGGAGCGGCCGCAGCATCCCAGATCGTCAGCTCGTCGACGACCAGCCACGGGAAGAGGCTGTAGGCGAGGCCATGGAACGCCAGCATGAAGAGTCCGACTGCCGAGTAGAAGGGCATCCATATGCCGTATTCGTTGTTCTGATCCAGCCGGACCGGCAGGCGGCGCAGCGCCCGCCACAGGAGTACGAACAGCACGACGGTAATCAGCGGGATCGGCCAGACGCCGATCAGGTTTTGTACCGTGAACCACTTGTCGAAGATGCGCTCGCTCAAGAGCGGTGTCGCAAGCGACACGGCGCCGACGCCGACTGCCGTGAACAGCACGCTTTGTTTCGCCCAGACGATGGCCTTGCGCTGCAGGCGGTCCGAGGTCTTCGCGATCAGCCAGCAGGCGCCGAGCAATGCGTAGCCCGAGGCGAGGCAGAGGCCGATGAACGCGGAGAAGATCGTGGCGAATACCGAGATCTCGAAACCAAGGATCAGTTCGCCGAGCATGAAGCCCTGCGCGAACGCTGCCATGAAGGAGCCCGTGAAGAAGGCCCGGTTCCAGCGTTCCTTGTGCTCGTCGCGTGCTTTGACGCGGAAGTCGAACGCGACGCCGCGCAGCGTCAGGCCGATGAGCATTAGCGATACCGGCAGGTAGAGCGCCGTGAGCACGGTCCCGTGCGCCATCGGGAATGCGACGAGCAGGACGCCGACACCCATGACGAGCCAGGTCTCGTTCGCGTCCCAGAACGGGCCGATGGACGCGATCATGAGATCTTTCTCGCTGTCGCTTGCCATCGGTAGCAGGAGTCCGACGCCGAGATCGAAGCCGTCGAGGATGACGTAGGCGAGTATCGACAGCCCCATGACGATCATGAAGGCCAGCGGAAGCCAGCCGGCGGGCACGGAAAGATCCGGGATCAGCTCAGGCATTGCCGGGCGCCCCCGCAGGTTCGATGGTCGGATCGATCAGGGGGGCGACGCGCGGCCCGTGAGCGTTAACGCCCGTCTCGAGCTTCTCTTTCGCGCTGGCGTTGCGCGCAAGCATGAAGACCACGGCGACGTAGGCGCTGATCAGAACCGCGTATAGCGTGAGCCAGGCGATCAGCGTGGTGAGCACGGTTGCCGGCGGAACCGGTCCGACGGCTTCGGCGGTTCGCATGACGCCGCTGACGAGAAAGGGCTGCCGGCCGATCTCGGTCGTGTACCAGCCGGAGAGGACCGCTACCCAGCCGGAGAAGGTCATGCCGACGAGCAGCTTGCTCATGAGCGGGGACGGCTCGCGTCCCTTGCGGAGCATCCAGACGGCGGCCCAGGAGATGACGAGCATGAGCAGGCCGACGCCGACCATGATGCGGAACGACCAGAACACCATCCCGACGGGCGGGTGCTCGCCCTCGAATTCGTTGAGGCCGAGGACTTCGCCGTCGAGTTCGTGGGTCAGGATCAGCGATGCAAGCTTAGGAATCTCGAGCGCGAAGTGATTGGTTCGGGCTTCCTCGTCCGGGATTCCGAAGACCACGAACGGGGCGCCTTCCTGCGTTTCCCAAAGACCTTCCATCGCGGCGACCTTGGCGGGTTGGTGTTCGAGCGTGTTGAGGCCGTGCAGATCGCCGGCGAGGATCTGCAGCGGAATCAGCACCGCCGCGAGGCGGACGCCCGTGCGGATACCGCCGATGACCGATTTCTCGCGGTCGCCGCGCAGCCAACGATAGGCGGAGAGGCCGGCGATCAGAAACGCTGCGGTCAGGCCGGATGCAAGCAACGTATGGACGAGGCGATACGGGAACGACGGGTTGAAGACGACCGCAAACCAGTCGGTCGCGTGCGCCTGGCCGTCGATCATCTCGAAGCCGGCGGGCGTGTGCATCCAGGAGTTGAGGGCGAGGATCCAGAACGCCGACAGCGTGGTGCCGACGGCGACGAGGAAGGTCGCGAGCGTATGGATGCGGTTGCTGACGCGGTTGAAGCCGAACAGCATGATGCCGAGGAACGAGGCTTCGAGGAAAAAGGCCGTGAGCACCTCGTAGGCGAGCAGCGGCCCGGCGATATTGCCGACGGTCTCCATGAAGCCGGGCCAGTTCGTGCCGAACTGGAAGCTCATCGTGATGCCGCTGACGACTCCGAGCGCGAAGCTCAGCGCGAAGACTTTGACGAACAGGCGGTAGATGTTCATCCAGTAGTCTTCGCCTGTGCGGTTGTACTGCCATTTGAAGTACAGGAGCATCCAGGTCAGCGCTATCGAGATCATCGGGAAGATGATGTGGAAGCTGATGTTGGCCGCGAACTGGATTCTCGCGAGGATCAGTGCATCGAGCATGGCCGGGTCTCCTTACGCGTCCGCGGTTTCGGCGGCCTTGTCGCGCCGCTTGCCGGGCTTCAAAAGTTTGCTGACGCTGCCGCCGAGCTTCATGAGCTGGATGGCGGTCTTGGGCGGCAGGTCGCGCACGTCGTTGATCCAGCCTGTCGCAAGCTCGATGAGTTCGTGCATCTCGCCCATCCGGCGGGCGGCGTAGCGGTCTTCGTCGCTGGCGGGCTCCTCCATCAGGGCGTCGCGGAGCATCGTCAGGGTGGGGTCGATCTCGCGCTTGCGGCGCTCTTCGACGAGCACCCGGAAGATCTCCCAGATGTCCTCGGGGGCACTGAAGTACTCACGTCGGTCGTCCGGCAGGTGCTGGGAGCGGACGAGGTTCCAGGACTGGAGCTCTTTGAGGCTCATGCTGACGTTCGAGCGGGAGAAGCCGAGCGCGTGGACGATATCGTCCGCATTCTTAGGTTTTTCAGAGACATACAGGAAGGCGTAGATCTGCCCAAAGGTCCGGTTGATGCCCCAGCGGCTGCCCATTTCGCCGAAATGCAGGATGAACCGCTGCTTGAGCGGGGTCACATTCATGGCGTTCTCGGAATTTCAAGAATTACTGAAATTCTAAGATTGTGTTTAGACTGAGTCAAATCAAGAGGGTCGAACTGTGAGTTCGGTGGAGCCGTAGCCAAACCGGGTGTGACTGCCTATAATGCGCGGCTCGCCGGGACACGGCAGGGCTCGATAAGCGAGCCGTGAAAGCCCGCCGGCATCAGACATAGCGCCCGTAGCTCAGCTGGATAGAGTACCTGGCTACGAACCAGGCGGTCGGGAGTTCGAATCTCTCCGGGCGCGCCAGTAAAAACAAAGGCTTACCGAGATCGGTGGGCCTTTTGTTTTTTCGAGCGTAGC